>NZ_JAXHPY010000001.1:0-767500 GCF_042466375.1 Allobosea sp. R86505
AGTGACCGCATGGCGCGGATCCCGACGCCCGATCGCCTGCCGGTGGTTCTGGACACGCAGGAGGTGGCGCTGCTGTTGGCGCATGCGCGGAGCCTGAAGGACCGCGCCGCGCTGAGCATCGCCTATGGCTGCGGCCTGCGCGTCTCGGAGATCGCCAACCTCAAGGTCACCGACATCGACAGCGCCCGCATGCTGATCCGGGTCGAGCAGGGCAAGGGCCGCAAGGACCGCTATGTCATGCTCGCGCCCGACCTGCTCGATCTGCTGCGGCAGTGGTGGCGGGTGAAGCGGCCGCGCGGCTGGCTCTTCCCCGGCCAGCAGCCGGGCCAGCCGATCACGACGCGCCAGCTCAACCGGGCCTGCCATGCTGCAGCCGAGGCAGCCAAGCTCGACAAGCGGGTGTCAATGCACACGTTCAGGCACAGCTTCGCCACCCATCTGCTGGAGCGGAAGACCGATATCCGCGTCATCCAGGTCCTGCTCGGGCACAGGAAGCTCGACACCACCGCCGTCTACACCCGCGTCGCGCTGAAGACGCTGCGCGAAGTGACGAGCCCGCTCGCGCTGCTGGCGCCGCCGCCACCGCCATAGCGGTCCCGCGCCGATCATGGCGCGGCCTTCGCTGGAGGTTGCGGATATCCTGAACCGGCATGGCGAGGCCTATCTCGCGCGCCATCGGCTCAGCCGCGGTCAGCTCAAGGTGATGGGTGCCATCCGGGCCTGCCGCACGGCTGCGCTCGGCGGCCATGTCATGGCCTGCGGCGACTGCGATCACGCGGCCATCGCCTACAACTCCTGCCGCAACCGGCACTGCCCGCGCTGCCAGGGCGCAGCGGCAAAGGACTGGCTCGCGGATCGCCAGGCCGATCTCCTGCCCGTGCCCTACTATCATCTCGTCTTCACACTGCCGGCGTCGATCGCAGCGGTCGCCTACCAGAACAAGGCCGAGGTCTACGGCCTGCTGTTCAGGGCTGCAGCCGAGACGCTCGCCACCATCGCGAGCGATCCCCGGCATCTCGGCGCCCGCATCGGCTTCACCAGCGTACTGCACACATGGGGATCGGCGATGACGCACCATCCCCATCTCCACATCATCGCGCCCGGCGGCGGCCTGTCGCCGGACGGCGCTCGCTGGATCTCATGCCGATCCGGCTTCTTCCTGCCCGTGCGCGTGCTCTCGCGGTTGTTCAGACGGCTCTTCCTCGAAGGGCTCGCGGCCCTGCACGCGGCCGGGCGGCTCGCTTTCCAAGGCAATCTCGCCGATCTGACTGAGGCCGATGCCTTCGCCTCCATGCTGGCGCCGCTGCGGCGCGCCGACTGGGTCGTCTATGCCAAGCGCCCCTTCGGTGGCCCTGAGGCCGTGCTGGCTTATCTCGCCCGCTACACCCACCGTGTCGCCATCGCCAACAGCCGCATCATTGCCGTGGATCGGCACAGGGTCACGTTCCGCTGGAAGGACTATCGCGCCCGCTCCACCGGCAAGGGCCGGCGCAAGACCATGACGCTGACGGCCCACGAGTTCATCCGCCGCTTCCTGCTCCATGTCCTGCCCGACGGCTTCCACCGCATCCGCCATTACGGCCTGCTCGCCTCGAGCCGCCGTGCCGACACCATCGTCCGCATCAGGCAGATCATCGCGGCGACGACGCCGGACGACATCGCCAGAGACGACGTCCCGGTCGCCGCAGCGCAACCCGAGCAGGCCTCTGAACCCCACCCGCCATGCCCATGCTGCGGCGGCCGCATGATCCTCGTCGAGCGCTTCGCGCCGGGCACAGCGCCGCGAACCATCCTCGCCGTCAGGATCGACACATCATGACGATGGCCCCATGGCGGCATCTTCAGGAAGCACTGCCGATCTCGGCCAGAGAGCGGGCAATCCCGTTCGGCCCAATCGCGGAAACGGAGATGGCCGCGGTCTCGGATCCACCAAATGTGCAGCTAAACCTCAGCTTCGGGGCCGCTCGGTCGGAGCATCGCACCGTCGCCTCGCGCCTCGCACGATCTCGCAGACCATACCGCGCGGCGAAATCCCCATAGCCCACGGCCCCGGGCCGCGGCTTCCTCCCTTGGAGGCTTTCGGACGCCGGCCCTCAGCCCAGTCCGAACCCGCTCGCATGGGCCGGCATCCGAAACCCTTCACAGTGGACTAAGCCGCTCTCGCGGCAGGGTGCTGCGGCGCGGTCATCGCTGAGATTTCGCCTGTGAGGCGCTGCATCCGAGGATTTGGGGTCGTTTCCCCTGATCCCTGGAGGTTTCCATGATCGATGCCGTCACCGTCAGCCCGCTGCGCCAGCGGATGATCGAGGACATGACCATCCGCCGGTTCGGCGAGCACACGCAGCGCGACTATGTCCGGCAGGTGCGTGAGTTCACGGCCTTCCTTGGGTTGCCGCCGGACCGGGCCGAGCCCGAGGATCTACGGCGCTATCAGCTTCACATGGCTTCGCTCGGCGCCAGCTATGCCCGGATGAACCTGGCCTGCACGGCCCTGCGCTTCTTCTTCCACGTCACGCTGGGCCGGACCGGCTTTGGTGACCGCATGGCGCGGATCCCGACGCCCGATCGCCTGCCGGTGGTTCTGGACACGCAGGAGGTGGCGCTGCTGTTGGCGCATGCGCGGAGCCTGAAGGACCGCGCCGCGCTGAGCATCGCCTATGGCTGCGGCCTGCGCGTCTCGGAGATCGCCAACCTCAAGGTCACCGACATCGACAGCGCCCGCATGCTGATCCGGGTCGAGCAGGGCAAGGGCCGCAAGGACCGCTATGTCATGCTCGCGCCCGACCTGCTCGATCTGCTGCGGCAGTGGTGGCGGGTGAAGCGGCCGCGCGGCTGGCTCTTCCCCGGCCAGCAGCCGGGCCAGCCGATCACGACGCGCCAGCTCAACCGGGCCTGCCATGCTGCAGCCGAGGCAGCCAAGCTCGACAAGCGGGTGTCAATGCACACGCTCAGGCACAGCTTCGCCACCCATCTGCTGGAGCGGAAGACCGATATCCGCGTCATCCAGGTCCTGCTCGGGCACAGGAAGCTCGACACCACCGCCGTCTACACCCGCGTCGCGCTGAAGACGCTGCGCGAAGTGACGAGCCCGCTCGCGCTGCTGGCGCCGCCGCCACCGCCATAGCGGTCCCGCGCCGATCATGGCGCGGCCTTCGCTGGAGGTTGCGGATATCCTGAACCGGCATGGCGAGGCCTATCTCGCGCGCCATCGGCTCAGCCGCGGTCAGCTCAAGGTGATGGGTGCCATCCGGGCCTGCCGCACGGCTGCGCTCGGCGGCCATGTCATGGCCTGCGGCGACTGCGATCACGCGGCCATCGCCTACAACTCCTGCCGCAACCGGCACTGCCCGCGCTGCCAGGGCGCAGCGGCAAAGGACTGGCTCGCGGATCGCCAGGCCGATCTCCTGCCCGTGCCCTACTATCATCTCGTCTTCACACTGCCGGCGTCGATCGCAGCGGTCGCCTACCAGAACAAGGCCGAGGTCTACGGCCTGCTGTTCAGGGCTGCAGCCGAGACGCTCGCCACCATCGCGAGCGATCCCCGGCATCTCGGCGCCCGCATCGGCTTCACCAGCGTACTGCACACATGGGGATCGGCGATGACGCACCATCCCCATCTCCACATCATCGCGCCCGGCGGCGGCCTGTCGCCGGACGGCGCTCGCTGGATCTCATGCCGATCCGGCTTCTTCCTGCCCGTGCGCGTGCTCTCGCGGTTGTTCAGACGGCTCTTCCTCGAAGGGCTCGCGGCCCTGCACGCGGCCGGGCGGCTCGCTTTCCAAGGCAATCTCGCCGATCTGACTGAGGCCGATGCCTTCGCCTCCATGCTGGCGCCGCTGCGGCGCGCCGACTGGGTCGTCTATGCCAAGCGCCCCTTCGGTGGCCCTGAGGCCGTGCTGGCTTATCTCGCCCGCTACACCCACCGTGTCGCCATCGCCAACAGCCGCATCATTGCCGTGGATCGGCACAGGGTCACGTTCCGCTGGAAGGACTATCGCGCCCGCTCCACCGGCAAGGGCCGGCGCAAGACCATGACGCTGACGGCCCACGAGTTCATCCGCCGCTTCCTGCTCCATGTCCTGCCCGACGGCTTCCACCGCATCCGCCATTACGGCCTGCTCGCCTCGAGCCGCCGTGCCGACACCATCGTCCGCATCAGGCAGATCATCGCGGCGACGACGCCGGACGACATCGCCAGAGACGACGTCCCGGTCGCCGCAGCGCAACCCGAGCAGGCCTCTGAACCCCACCCGCCATGCCCATGCTGCGGCGGCCGCATGATCCTCGTCGAGCGCTTCGCGCCGGGCACAGCGCCGCGAACCATCCTCGCCGTCAGGATCGACACATCATGACGATGGCCCCATGGCGGCATCTTCAGGAAGCACTGCCGATCTCGGCCAGAGAGCGGGCAATCCCGTTCGGCCCAATCGCGGAAACGGAGATGGCCGCGGTCTCGGATCCACCAAATGTGCAGCTAAACCTCAGCTTCGGGGCCGCTCGGTCGGAGCATCGCACCGTCGCCTCGCGCCTCGCACGATCTCGCAGACCATACCGCGCGGCGAAATCCCCATAGCCCACGGCCCCGGGCCGCGGCTTCCTCCCTTGGAGGCTTTCGGACGCCGGCCCTCAGCCCAGTCCGAACCCGCTCGCATGGGCCGGCATCCGAAACCCTTCACACCGTCAGCCCGCTGCGCCAGCGGATGATCGAGGACATGACCATCCGCCGGTTCGGCGAGCACACGCAGCGCGACTATGTCCGGCAGGTGCGTGAGTTCACGGCCTTCCTTGGGTTGCCGCCGGACCGGGCCGAGCCCGAGGATCTACGGCGCTATCAGCTTCACATGGCTTCGCTCGGCGCCAGCTATGCCCGGATGAACCTGGCCTGCACGGCCCTGCGCTTCTTCTTCCACGTCACGCTGGGCCGGACCGGCTTTGGTGACCGCATGGCGCGGATCCCGACGCCCGATCGCCTGCCGGTGGTTCTGGACACGCAGGAGGTGGCGCTGCTGTTGGCGCATGCGCGGAGCCTGAAGGACCGCGCCGCGCTGAGCATCGCCTATGGCTGCGGCCTGCGCGTCTCGGAGATCGCCAACCTCAAGGTCACCGACATCGACAGCGCCCGCATGCTGATCCGGGTCGAGCAGGGCAAGGGCCGCAAGGACCGCTATGTCATGCTCGCGCCCGACCTGCTCGATCTGCTGCGGCAGTGGTGGCGGGTGAAGCGGCCGCGCGGCTGGCTCTTCCCCGGCCAGCAGCCGGGCCAGCCGATCACGACGCGCCAGCTCAACCGGGCCTGCCATGCTGCAGCCGAGGCAGCCAAGCTCGACAAGCGGGTGTCAATGCACACGCTCAGGCACAGCTTCGCCACCCATCTGCTGGAGCGGAAGACCGATATCCGCGTCATCCAGGTCCTGCTCGGGCACAGGAAGCTCGACACCACCGCCGTCTACACCCGCGTCGCGCTGAAGACGCTGCGCGAAGTGACGAGCCCGCTCGCGCTGCTGGCGCCGCCGCCACCGCCATAGCGGTCCCGCGCCGATCATGGCGCGGCCTTCGCTGGAGGTTGCGGATATCCTGAACCGGCATGGCGAGGCCTATCTCGCGCGCCATCGGCTCAGCCGCGGTCAGCTCAAGGTGATGGGTGCCATCCGGGCCTGCCGCACGGCTGCGCTCGGCGGCCATGTCATGGCCTGCGGCGACTGCGATCACGCGGCCATCGCCTACAACTCCTGCCGCAACCGGCACTGCCCGCGCTGCCAGGGCGCAGCGGCAAAGGACTGGCTCGCGGATCGCCAGGCCGATCTCCTGCCCGTGCCCTACTATCATCTCGTCTTCACACTGCCGGCGTCGATCGCAGCGGTCGCCTACCAGAACAAGGCCGAGGTCTACGGCCTGCTGTTCAGGGCTGCAGCCGAGACGCTCGCCACCATCGCGAGCGATCCCCGGCATCTCGGCGCCCGCATCGGCTTCACCAGCGTACTGCACACATGGGGATCGGCGATGACGCACCATCCCCATCTCCACATCATCGCGCCCGGCGGCGGCCTGTCGCCGGACGGCGCTCGCTGGATCTCATGCCGATCCGGCTTCTTCCTGCCCGTGCGCGTGCTCTCGCGGTTGTTCAGACGGCTCTTCCTCGAAGGGCTCGCGGCCCTGCACGCGGCCGGGCGGCTCGCTTTCCAAGGCAATCTCGCCGATCTGACTGAGGCCGATGCCTTCGCCTCCATGCTGGCGCCGCTGCGGCGCGCCGACTGGGTCGTCTATGCCAAGCGCCCCTTCGGTGGCCCTGAGGCCGTGCTGGCTTATCTCGCCCGCTACACCCACCGTGTCGCCATCGCCAACAGCCGCATCATTGCCGTGGATCGGCACAGGGTCACGTTCCGCTGGAAGGACTATCGCGCCCGCTCCACCGGCAAGGGCCGGCGCAAGACCATGACGCTGACGGCCCACGAGTTCATCCGCCGCTTCCTGCTCCATGTCCTGCCCGACGGCTTCCACCGCATCCGCCATTACGGCCTGCTCGCCTCGAGCCGCCGTGCCGACACCATCGTCCGCATCAGGCAGATCATCGCGGCGACGACGCCGGACGACATCGCCAGAGACGACGTCCCGGTCGCCGCAGCGCAACCCGAGCAGGCCTCTGAACCCCACCCGCCATGCCCATGCTGCGGCGGCCGCATGATCCTCGTCGAGCGCTTCGCGCCGGGCACAGCGCCGCGAACCATCCTCGCCGTCAGGATCGACACATCATGACGATGGCCCCATGGCGGCATCTTCAGGAAGCACTGCCGATCTCGGCCAGAGAGCGGGCAATCCCGTTCGGCCCAATCGCGGAAACGGAGATGGCCGCGGTCTCGGATCCACCAAATGTGCAGCTAAACCTCAGCTTCGGGGCCGCTCGGTCGGAGCATCGCACCGTCGCCTCGCGCCTCGCACGATCTCGCAGACCATACCGCGCGGCGAAATCCCCATAGCCCACGGCCCCGGGCCGCGGCTTCCTCCCTTGGAGGCTTTCGGACGCCGGCCCTCAGCCCAGTCCGAACCCGCTCGCATGGGCCGGCATCCGAAACCCTTCACATTAGCTGACGTTGGCGCTCCGCCCACGAGCGGACATTGCCGTTCTGGCTTCGCAACACGGCCGAACTGCCGGCAAGGCAACGTCGGCGGCCCTGAAATGATCGCCCCCTTCCTGCTTATGGCGCCTGGACCTGCGAGAGCAGTTCGTCGCCTCCCGTCTTGACCAGGAAGGGCGGCAACCCGCGGGGTGTCTTCCGGCTGTCGGGAATGGCCGACACAAAGGGGCGGTCGCCTCGCCGTCTCTGGAAGTCGGCTTTGGCAGCCTGGCGCAGCCCGGCATCGGTCATCAGGTCGAACCCCACGCCAGCGAGAATCCGCGCCGTGGCGATCGAGGCCTTGTCGCCGATCGACATGCCGCCGCAGGCGGTCACGGGCCAGGTGTGCAGGCCGATCCCCAGCGGCAGCGTCGGCCAGCCGAAGACGCCGGCCGGCGTCTGATGGCTGACGTCCCCGACATCGGTCGAGCCGCCCGCCGCGACATTGACCAGGAACGGCAGCGGCTTCTCCGCCATGCCGGCTTCCGGGACCTGCATGGCCCGCTGGCAGGCTTTCGCAAAGGCCTGCTCGTCCGGCGTCCAGTCCGTCGGGATGGCCAGGATATGAGCATAGAGCTGCCGGGCCAGTGGCTCGTTGGGAAGCAGATCGTACATCCCGAAGAAATGGTCGAATTCGGCCGTGGTCTGGGTCGCCATGGCGGCGCCGTCGGCGATCTGGCGCATCCAGTGCGTCATCGCGGTGACCTTATCGCGGTCGACATCGCGGATCGCGATCCAGATCTGCGCGAGGTCCGGCACGATGTTGGGCGCCACTCCGGCGGATTCGTAGATGTAGTGGATCCGGGCGCTCGGCAGGATGTGCTCGCGCATCATCTGCACGCCGATGCCGAAGAGCTCAGCGGCTTTCAGGGCGCTGCGTCCTTCCCAGGGCGCATTGCCGGCATGGGCCGTCTTGCCGCGAAAGATGACCTTGGCATTGTTCGTGGCCGTCGTGCGCACCGTGCCTGCGGCCGCGAAGGGGGCCGGATGCCAGGCCAGAACGGCATCGACATCGGCGAAGAGGTTCGCGCGCGCCATGTAGACCTTGGCGCCCTCGGTCTCCTCCGCCGCGCAGCCATAGACCCTGATGGTCCCGGGCGTGCCGGCCGCCTGCATCATGCGCCTGAGTGCCAGCGCTCCCCCGGTGCAGCCGGCGCCGAGCATGTTGTGGCCGCAGCCATGGCCGATCTCGGTTCCGGTCGGACCTGGTTTCTGGACGGGCTCGGCGGCATTGCCGAGTCCCGGCAGCGCGTCATATTCGGGCAGATAGCCAATGATCGGCCCGCCACTGCCCTGGCTCCACTCGGCGATGAAGGCGGTGGGGATGCCGGCCGTCGCCCGGCTGGAGATGCGGAACCCACCCGCTTCAAGCTCGCGGATGTGGATCTGGTGCGACTTGACCTCCGCCAGCGACAGTTCGGCCGTCGCCCAGACCTCGCGCGAGATCCTGATGATGGCGTCACGGGTTTCGCTCACGGCCTTGGCTGCCAGCGCGACTGAAGCCGGCGGTTGTGTCGTCGCCCCCACGGCTGCCGGGGCGGGCGAGGCGACCTGCGCCAGAACGGGGACAGCGACCCCCGCTCCCAGCGCGGACGCCCCGAGCGCCAGGCCCGTCGATGTCGCGAGAACGTTGCGGCGGTTCAGCTTCGGCTCGATCGTCATCGTCTTCACCCTTCCTGCGAAAGAGGTCACGTCTCGACATGAGCCGTGCTCAGGGTCGTCGCGAGAGCCACACGGTCATGCCCGGCTGGAGCTGCGGATCCGGCTGAACGGGTTCGAGCCGGATCCGGAAGCTGTTCAGATCATGAGCGCCCACGGCGCGCGCGGCGCGCCAGGTGGCGAATTCGCCCAGCGGGCGCAGTTCGGTCACCCGCGCCTGAAGCGTCTGACCGCCGACCTTGTCGACCGAAACCGTCTGTCCGATCGCCAGCCCCCGCAGCGCATCTTCGCGCAGGGTGAAGCTGAGCCAGGTCTGGCCATCGGGCACGAGGGTCAGGATCGCCCGGCCGGCCGGAACGATCTCGGCGAGCTCGACGATGCGGATGCCGATCGTGCCGTCCATCGGCGCGGTCAGCCGCGTCTTGTCCAGCCGTGCGGCGAGATCGGCGAGGCTTGCCTGTGCTAGCGCGAGCTTGGCGTCCAGCAGCGCGCGCTCCTCGGCTACGGGGCCGGCTGTCGCCGCGTCCCAGTCGGCCGTCTTGAGGGCGAGATCGGCCTGGGCCTTCGCCAATGCAGCCGTGCTTTCGTCGAGCTGGGCCCGCGAGCCGACATTGCGCGCCGCCAGCGCCGCGATGCGGGCGGCATATTGCTCGGACAGGAGGAGATTGGCCTTCGCGGTCTCGACGGCCTGACGCGCGATGGCGATCTCTTCCGCACGCGGTCCCGCCAGGACGCGGTCTCGCTCGGCATTGACGCTTCCGACGGCCGCCTGCGCTTCGGCGACCGAGGCCGTGAGTTCGGGGCTGTCGATGACGGCCAGGACCTCGCCTTGCCGCACGCGCTGGCCGGGGAGGGCCGCGACCGACTTCAGGCGCCCGCCGATGGTCGGTGACAGCTTGATCTGCGTCTGGCGCACCATGCCGGCGATGGCTTCCGCCTTTGCCACGGAGGGGCCGAGCCCCATCGCGACAAGGGCGGCGAATGCGAACAAGGGTGAGGCCGGCGACGTTCTAGCGCTCATCGGCGATGGCCCTTTTCGGCATGAGCAATGGCGAGAGCATCGCCAGGACGGCATAGAGGCAAGCCAGTCCCCACAGCACCAGCCAGTCGCGATGCACATCCGCGAAGGAGGCGCCCATCTGGTTGATGCGCACCAGCCCGTCGATCGCGGTCGTGCTGGGGATGACGAGGCTCGCCATGCGCAGCCCGCCGGGGATGGCCTCCGGCGGCCAAGCGACGCCCACGAGAAAGAACAGCGGCAGGCTGACCGAGATCAGCAGCAGGACGGAGGTCTCGCGCCGGCGGAAAAACGCGCCGACGAACTGGCCGAGGAAGCTGACGGCTAGAATGAAGGGGATCGAGAAGACGATGAGGTCGAGAACGCGGCCCTGCTGCGAGAACCCGTAGAACCGCGGCAGCACGATCAGATAGAGCGCGAAGCCGGGCAGCACGAGCAGGAGATGCGCGAGCGCCTGGCCCAGGACCGCGCCTGGCTGGAGCCGTGCGCGACGCGAAGCGGCCCGGCCCGTCAGGAAGGCGAGCCCGCCGAGCATGGCCGCGCCCATCAGCAGCGTCTGCTGCAGGATCAGCACGAAGGCGGCCGGCACGGCATAGCTGCCATAGCCGCCGGTCGGGTTGAAGAGCGGCTGGCTGACGACCTCGACGGGCGCATTGGTGACCAGCGCCTGACGATAGAGACTTCCGTCGGAGCGTGCGCCTCGCGACGCGATCTCCGCCGATACGGTGCCGACGGCCTCGAGGATCGACTGGGTAACACGGCTGTAGATCAGCAGATAGGCGGAATCGACATAGGCCGGGATCGCCACCCGCTCCCCGCGGATGAGTTCGCGCTGCGCGTTGGCGGGAATGGCGACGACGCCATAGACCTCGCCTCGCGCCATCGCCGCCTCGGCCTCGGCCAGGGTCGCACCGCGCATCGCCACACTGACGCCCTCATGGGCCGAGAGCGCCTGCACGATGGTGCGGCCGAGCTCGGAGCCGTCCTGATCGACCACGGCGATCGGTACGTTGCGCATGAGCTGGGTTGCGTAGGGCTGTGGATACAGAAAGCCGTAGATCAGGGGGCCCAAAATAATCAGGCCGAAGACGCCGCGGTCGCGCATCACGCGCAGGAATTCCCCCATGAAGCCGCGCACCAGCCTCGTCCTGGCGGTGGCGCGGCTGAGCCGGGGCTCGGGGGCGGCGGCGAAGGGCTGCCGCGCCAGGGCGCGAAGACGCATCCAGGCCAGACCGCCATAGAACAGCGCGAGCGTGGCCAGAGCGGTGAAAGCTATCGCGGAGGTGCCGACCGGCACGCCTCTCGCGGCCTGATCGAACAGCACCTCGATGTACCAGCGCAGCGGCAGGATCGCCCCCCAGGCGACTGAAAAGTCGTTCATGGCGAGAATCGGATAGCCGACGCCGGCAAAGCCGAAGGCCGGCGAGCACAGGACGCCGGTGAGGACGAGGCCGGAGGGCAGGCTCTTGACCAGGAGCGGCAGCAGCGCCCCCAGCGACAGATAGCCGACGATCAGCAGGCAGGCGGCGGCCGCCACCATCACGGGATCGCCCCTGAAGGGAACGCCGAACAGGCCGTGGATGATCACGAGCCCGACCATCATCATCAGCAGGAAGATCGCGGCATAGGGCAAGAGCTTGCCGGTCAGCGCCGTCAGCGGCGAGCCCCCGGCGGTGGCGAGCCAGCCGCGCATGTCGCGCTGGCTGAATTCGGAGCCGACCGCATAGCCCGCCGCGCAGGCGATCAGCACATGCAGGATGGTCGGCAGGATCGAGCGCAGCAGGAACTGGGCGTAGTTCAGGCCCGGATTGGTCAGCACGAACTGCTCGACGACCAGCGCGCCCGGCGCATCGCCGGCTGACGCGGCTGAACCTTTCGGCAAATTGGCGACGGCATTCGACAACGCGACCTGCAGCCCGCTGGCGGCGACGTTGCCGGGCGTGAGGAACTGCTTGTTGGCGAAGATCACCGCCTGCGGGCGTTTGCCCGCGAGAATGTCGCGCTCGAAATCGCGCGGCAGATAGACCGCGGCGATCGCCTGTCCCGACCGGATCGACGTCATTGCGCCGGTCAGATCGTTCGAGCGGTGCGCGACCCGGACGCTCGGGGAGGCGGCGATGGTCTCCACGAGGGCCAGCGACGTCGCGGAATTGTCGAGGTCGACGACGTCGATCTTGAGTTCCCGGATGACGGCTGCGCTGAAGGTTGTCGCCAGAACGGCGAAAGACATCAGCGGGATGACGAACAACAGGATGAGCGCGACCTTGTCACGCCAGATCCAGGAGACTTCGCGGCGGGCGACGGCAAGCAGACCCGTGTCCGCCACGGCGCCCATCAGCGTGCGCCGGCGCGGTCGAAATGGGCGCTCATGCCCGGCCTCAGCCCAGGCAGCGGATCGACCGGATAGACCCGCACCTCGAAGCTGCGCAGATCGAAATCGCCCGTCGCACGGGTGGCGCGCCAGCCGGCATATTCGCCGCGGCTCGCGATGCTGCGGACGGCCACAGTGATGCTGCGGTCGCCAAGCGCCGGCACCGTGACGTTGAGCCTGTCGCCGGGCTTGAGACCCTTGACCAGATCCTCGCGGAGATTGAAGCGCAGCCAGACGTCGCCGAGATCCACCAGGGACATCAAGGGCACGCCGGGCGAGACAAACTCGCCCTGTTCTGCGCCGATTTGGTAGATCTGGGCTGCGGCGGGCGCCTTGACGACCAGTTCGGCGGCCTGGGCCTTCAAGGTCTCGATCGCGGCCTCTGAGCGGGCGACTGCCGCGTGCGCCACGCCGCGTTCCTCGGCCGTCGCACCGGCTTGTGCCGCCGCCAGGGCGAGCCTCGCCTGCTCGGCGCTGCGCAGCGCGACGTCGAGCGATGCGGTGGCCTCATCGAGCCGTTGATTGGACGCAAAATCCCGGTCGGCCAGCAGTTTGACGCGGTCGTAGCTCTGCTGGGCGAGATGGGCGGAGGCTTCCGCTGCGGCCAGCGCCGCCTTGCGCGCAGCGATCGTCTCCGGACGCGTCCCGGCCTCGATCCGGCTCAGATCGGCGAGGGACACCGCATGCGCGGCTTCCGCCTCGGCGAGCTTGGTCAGCAGTTGTTGGTTCTCGATGGTGAGAAGCACCTGACCCGCCACGACATTATCGCCGCGCCCAGCGGGCCTCGTCGCGATGCGGCCATCGATGCGAGCAGCGATATCGATGCGGGTGGCATCGGCCTCGCCCTGGACGAGCAGAACCTGAGGGCGTGTGACGTAAAAGAGCGAGAGGCCAAACATCGCCGCCATGAACGTGCCGACGAACACAGCAGCGGCCTTCGACGCTGGCGTAGCGACGGCCAGCCCCTCCCGATAATCGCCAAAATTGTCATCTGGCCCCCGAGATGTATTCACCGACGGAATCCCCTGATTCAATTAAATAAAAACGATATAAAAAGCCCCGGCTAACGGTCTAAAAAACCAGAAATTACCGTTGGTAAATGACGCCGATTGGGTGTTGAATACTGTCAGATGACCAACAGGAAGTCATCCTTCCTAGGCGGAAAATTTGGAGAGGCGCTATGGCGATACAGACCTCGAACGGGGCCGGCGCTTCGCGCGTCGATCATCTGTTTTCCGCACCCGCTGCCCGCGCCGATCGCTGGCGCCGCCTCGCATCGTGCTGCGAGGCCTGGAGCCGTGGCAAGGCTGGCCGCTCCGATGTCGACGGCGTGATGACTGAGGCTGCCGCCCTGGAGGAGTTCTTCGCATTCCCCGGCTCGCGCCAGATGGCGGCCCTGAAGGACCGCATCGCGGCAGACGACGCCGCCGGCAGCGCCGTGGCCGCACGCCGGATCAGCAGCCAGTTGCTCAACCGCTCCTACCGAGCCGGTTTCGACGGGACCGACCAGAGCGACGACGCCGCCAGCGCAGCCGAGTTGTCCTTCGCGCCGCATCACGTCCAGGCGCGGCCCTATTTTGAGGTGCTGTTCGTCTCAGCGGCACCGCCCGCGCGCTGGGCCTCACTTGCGGCCGAGATCCGCCGCCTGCGCCGGCCGGAGGACAGCTTCATCTACGAGCCGGTCTTCGTCGGGTCATTCGAGGATGCGCTCTGCGCCGCCGCGCTCAATCCGTCGATCCTGGCGGTCGTGGCGCATCAGGGGTTTGATCTGCGCTCGCGGCACGACATGCCGGTGCTGCGGACGATCATCGATCCGGCGCTGGAAGACGCCGGCGCCGACAGGACCGCGCTCGGCCTGTGCCGCAGCCTCAAGAGGATGCGTCCCGAACTCAACCTGTACCTGCTGAGCGACCAGAACGTCGAGCAGATGGCTGGCGATCCGGCTGCCAACGCTGTGCGCCGGATCTTCTACTCGGTGGAAGAGCCGCTTGAACTCCATCTGGCCGTGCTCGAAGGCATTCAGGATCGGTACCAGTCGCCCTTCTTCGACAATCTGAAAGCCTACGCCAAGCGGCCTGTCGGCACCTTCCACGCGCTTCCAATTGCGCGCGGCAAGTCGATCTTCAAGTCCGACTGGATCCGCGACATGGGCGAGTTCTACGGGATCAACCTGTTCCTGGCGGAGTCCTCGGCGACGACGGGCGGGCTCGATTCCCTGCTCGAACCCACCGGCACGATCAAGCAGGCGCAGGCGTTGGCGGCGCGCGCCTTCGGCGGCGACCACGCCTTCTTCGTCACTAACGGCACCAGCACCTCCAACAAGATGGTTCACCAGGCCCTGTGTGCGCCGGGCGATATCGTCATCCTCGATCGCAACTGCCACAAGTCGCACCATTACGGATGCGTGCTCGCCGGCGCCCAACCGCTTTATGTCGAAGCCTTCCCGCTGACGGAATTCTCGATGTATGGCGCGGTGCCGCTGGCGACGATCAAGGCGGCGATGCTGGCGCTGCGCGCTGAAGGACGGCTCGACCGGCTGCGCATGGTCGATCTGACCAACTGCACCTTCGACGGACACATGTACAACACGCGCCGGGTGATGGAGGAATGCCTCGCCATCAAGCCCGACGTGATCTTCCTGTGGGACGAGGCCTGGTCGGCCTTCGCGCGCTGGTCGCCCTATCTGCGGCCGCGCACGGCGATGGGCGCTGCCGCCGAGATCGAGGCATCGCTGGCCACGCCGGAAGCGCTCGCCGCCTGGGATAGCCAGCAGGCGCTTCTGGGGGACAACCCCAGCGACGAGGTGCTGCTGAACACCAGGCTGGTGCCCGATCCGCGCGCCGTGCGGCTGCGGGTCTACCAGACCACCTCGGTTCACAAGAGCATGTCCGCGATCCGGCAGGGCTCGATTGTCATCGTCAAGGACGTCGATTTCGGCTCGATCGAGGCGCAGTTCCACGAGGCGATCTTCACCCATGCCTCGACCAGCCCCAACCAGCAGCTGATAGCCTCGCTCGACGTGGCACGCCGGCAGATGGAGCTCGAAGGCTATGGGCTGGTGATGAACGCCATCGAGATCGCGCTCGCCATCCGCCGCGCCATCGCAGAGCACCCGCTGATCTCGAGGTATTTCTCGATCGCTGGCGCCGACCAGATGATCCCGGAGCGCTTCCGCCAGTCGGGCTTCGTCGACTTCCTGACGCCCGACACCACGTGGGGCGACGCGCTGAAAGCCGTGCGCGAGGACGAGTTCATCCTCAACCCCACCCGCATGACCCTGATCTGCGGCGCGGCCGGGTTCGACGGCACCCAGTTCAAAGGCATCCTGGCCGAGCGCTTCAACATCCAGGTCAACAAGACCTCGCGGAATTCGGTGCTGTTGCAATCCAACATTAACAACACCCGCAGTGACGTGGCGCATTTCATCCGGGTGCTGGCCGAAATCTGCGCCGGCATCGAGAAGACGCTGGCACAGGGCGGCGCGGCCGGGCGCGGCAGCTTCGACGCACGCACCACATCGCTGATGACGGACGTGCCAGATCTGCCGAATTTCTCGTCGTTCCATCCGGCTTTCCGGAAGGATGCCGGCGCGGATACGCCGGAGGGCGACATGCGCAGCGCCTTCTACGCGGCCTACAATGCCGCCGAATGCGAGTATGTGCCGATCTTCGGTGCGGCCTGCGACGAGCGGCTGGCAAACGGCCCGCCGATGGTCTCGTCCAATTTCGTCATTCCCTACCCGCCGGGCTTTCCAATCCTCGTGCCCGGGCAGGTGGTGACCGAGCACACCATCACCTTCATGCGGAAGCTCGATGTGAAGGAGATCCATGGCTACGAGCGTGAGAAGGGCCTGAAGCTCATCACCACGGCGGCTCTCGCCAAGCGCATGGGGAGCTGACCCCATGGCGGCCTTCTTCACCTTCCTGGCGTCCAGCCCCTATATCCTGCTGTTCTTCACCGTCGGCCTCGCCGTCTGGATCGGCCGGCAGACCATTGCTGGCTACGGCCTCGGCATGGTCGCCTCTGCCATCATCGTCGGTTGCGGGCTGTCGGTCTGGGCCTCGGTCTACGGCCAGAAGCTCGAACTGGATAATTTCACGCGGCTGCTCTTCTACTATCTCTTCATGTACGGCGTCGGCCTGCGCGTCGGCCCGTCCTTCGTCAACAGCCTGGGCGGCGACGGGCTGAAATTCACGCTGCTCGCGATCGTCAGCTGCGTTCTCGGCCTCGGCATCACCGTTCTGGGCGCCAAGCTTTTGGGGCTGCCTCCGGGCGCGGCAGGCGGTATCCTCGCGGGCTCGCAGACCATGTCGGCGTCGATCGGCTCAGCCGAGCAGGCTGCGCTCTCAGGCGTGCTGACACTGCCGGCCGGCACCACGCCGGCGGACGTCAGCGCGATGATCGCCCTGTCCTATGGCATCACCTATATCTGGGGCACGGTCGGCATCGTGCTCATCACCAAATACCTGCCGCGCTGGTGGGGCATCGATGCCAGCGCCGCCGCAAAGGACTATGAGAAGGCCAATGGCGTGGCGAGCGGCGACGGGCCGATCATCACGGGCTGGCGGTCGTCGGGCGCACGCGCCTACCGCCTCGAAAACGCGGAGTGGAATGGCCGCACCATCGGCGACCTGCTGAGCCGCTACCCGCAATACCGCATCGGCAACGTGCTGCGCGACGGGGTACCTGTCGGCGTCGAGCCTACCGTCGTGCTGCAGACGGGCGATGTGATCGCGCTCGGCGGAACGCCGGAAGCACTGACGGCTAATATGGGTCTCCTCGGCCCCGAGGTCGCCGACCGGGCGGCGCTCGACGTTCAGCTCGACCGCGCCGACATCCTCGTCACCAACAAGGCCATGCTGTCCAAGACCTATGCCGAGATGCGAGCCTTGCCCGGCGTGGATCAGCTTCAGGTCGTGGCGATCGAGCGTGGCGGCGTGCCGATCCCGATCGGCACTGCAACCACGCTGCAGCGCATGGACATCGTCACGGTCGTTGGCCTCAAGAGCGCGGTCAATGGCGTCGGAAGCCTGTTTGGCCGGATCGTGCGCCCCAGCGTCGCGACCGATCTGCTGACACTCTCGGTCGGCATGATCCTGGGGTTCCTGATCGGGGCGATCGAGTTCCCCGCCTTCGGCGCCTCGATCGGTCTGGGCAATGCCGGCGGCCTTTTGGTCTCAGGGATCCTGGTCTCCTCGCTCTCGTCGCGCTTACGCTTCTTCGGCAACACGCCGACCGCCGCTCGCAACGTGCTGGAGGATCTCGGGCTGATCGTCTTCGTCGCGATCGTCGGCATCAATGCGGGGAATTCGCTGCTGGCGCAGCTCACTGGGATCCTGGCGGTCAAGATCTTCGTCGTCGGCTTCCTCGCTTGCTCGATCCCGCCGATCCTGGTCTGGGCGATCGGGTTTCACCTGTTCAAGCTCAACCCGGCCGTGCTGATGGGTGGCGTCGCGGGGGCGCGCAGCCATTCGGGCCCCTGCCGCGAGGCCACGGTCGAGATCCAGTCGAACGTACCGTGGATCGGGTTTCCCGTGGCCTACGCTGTCTCCGGCGTGCTGCTGACGGTGTTCGGCTATTTCGCCATGGTCCTGGCCAACTAGCCGGCCGGCTCCAACGACGGCAACGGGCTGCCCGCCTTCGCGCGCGCGGCCCGTTTCGGCAGATGAGAGGGGCTCGAGGCGTGGTTTGGTTCGGCAACTTCCTGGTCGGGTACCCGGAACTGGCGGTCTTTCTGGCGATCGGATTGGGGTACTGGATCGGGAGCGTCAGCTTCGGCGCCTTCAAGCTCGGGCCCGTCACCGGCTCGCTCTTTGCCGGCCTCTCGATCGGCCAGTTCGCCGAGGTGCCAGTCTCGCCGATCGCCAAATCCTTCCTGTTCCTGCTGTTCCTCTTCGGCATCGGCTACTCGGTCGGCCCCCAGTTCGTCGCCAGCCTGAAGCGCGACGGGCTAAAACCGGTGGCGCTGGCGATCGTCACCACCGTCGCGGGCCTGTTGACCGCGATCTCGGTGGCCAAGGTGCTTGGCCTCGATGCCGGCTATGCGGCCGGCCTGGTATCGGGCTCTCTGACCGAGTCGCCCGCGATGGGGACGGCGACCGACGCGATCAACGCCCTGTCGATCCCGGCTGCCGAGAAGGCGCGCCTGATCAGCCACATCGCGGTGGCCGATGCCGTCTGCTACATTTCCGGCTCGGTCCTGACCATCTGGTTCATCAGCTCCATCGCGCCGCGGCTGATCGGCGCCGATCTCGTGGCGGAATCGCTGAAGCTGGAGACCGAACTCGGCATCACCCGCCAGGCGTCGGGCATCGTCTCGGCGTGGCGGCCTTATGAATTGCGGGCGTTTCGCATCGGCGCGAACAGCCCGCTGATCGGCCTCAGCATTGCCGAATGCGAGAAGCGCAGCCCCGGCGAGCGGATGTTCGCGCAGCGCATCCGGCGCGCGGGCGAGCTGATCGAGGTGTCGCCGAACACCACCATCGCGGCCAACGACGTCGTGGCCGTATCGGGGAAGCGCGAGGCATTGGTGGCATTGATCGGACCCGACCGCGAGGAGGTCGAGGATGTGTCCCTGCTCGACATGCCCGTGGCCATGCTCGACGTGCTTGTGTCGGCCCCCGGCGCGTCCGGCCGGAGACTGGGCGACCTCGCGGGGCTCGCTGAATCGCGCAACGTCTACCCGCGCTCGCTGAAACGGGGCGGGCAGGAAATTCCCATCAGCGCACAAACCGAATTGCACCGCGGCGACATCCTCCGGCTGATCGGCCATGAGCGCGCGGTGGAGACCGCCGCCGCCCTGATCGGCCAGATCGTGCGGCCGCCGGAGACGACCGATTTCGTGGTGCTCGGGCTCGCAATCTTTCTCGGCGGACTCGTCGGAACCGTCATTTCGATCCCGATCGGCGGGTTGACGATCTCGCTCGGCACCAGTGTCGGCGCATTGCTGGCAGGGCTGCTCGTCGGGCATCTGCGCACGCGACATCCCCTGTTCGGCCGCATCCCGGACGGAGCGGTGACCCTGATGACCTCGCTAGGCCTGGCCGCTTTCGTGGCGATGACCGGCCTGCATGCCGGGCCGATCTTCTTCAGCGCGCTGGCCGAGGCCGGGATCGGCCTGATGTTCGGCGGCATGGTGGTAACGCTGACGCCCCTGCTGACGGGCCTTGCCTTCGGCCATTTCGTCCTGCGGATGAACCCGGTGCTGCTGCTCGGCGGGCTCGCCGGTTCAATGACCATGACGGCCGCGATGGCGGCCGTCCAGGTCCGCGCCAACAGCCCCGTCGCGGTTCTCGGCTACACCCCGGCGGTCCCGCTCGCCCACATCCTGCTGACGACATGGGGCACGGTGATCGTCGGCGTCATCGCGAAGGGCTGAAGAGAAGGTCGCGCGACCGTCTTCGTCCGACGCGCATACGTGAGTCCGCTGCTCTAGCTGAATATGGAGAGGCGACCATAGATCGGTTAGGTGCATTCTGGATGCCCAACACCGGACTCTCCCAAGGTCGGGAATGGGCCACCACTGCCCATTCAACTGACGGCAGAGAGGTCACAGAAACGACGATGAAGGACAATAGTGCCGTTGACGTGATCAGGGCGGATGGCCTGCTGCCGGTTTTGTGGACACGCAGTTAAGCTAATCCCACGTTCCGCTCGAACTCAACCGGGCTGAGATAGCCGATGGTCGAGTGCCTGCGGATGGTGTTGTAGAACTGTCCGTCGTCAGATGATTTGAGACTGTTGCGGCGTCTCAGGAACGGAGGTTCTGGCTCATCTGGGTTTGAGGTTATGCGGCCTGCAGCTGATGCTGCAAGCGTCTGCGCTGGATTGTCTGGCGCTTGATCCTTTCGCGTTCGGTGAGGATGGCCTGCCCGCGGCCGAAGTAGACGTCGGCCGGGGTGAGGTTGCCGAGGCTCTCGTGGTAGCGGGCATGGTTGTAATGCTCGACGAAGGCGGCAACCTGCCGTTCGAGATCGCCGGGCAGATAGTAGTTTTCCAGCAGGATGCGGTTCTTCAGGGTCTGGTGCCAGCGCTCGATCTTGCCCTGTGTCTGAGGGTGATAGGGCGCGCCGCGAACGTGTTTCATGCCCTTGCCGTCGAGCCAGGTGGCGAGGTCGGCCGAGATGTAGGAACTGCCGTTGTCGCTCAACAGCCTGGGTCGATGAGCGACCGTGATCTGGTCGAGCCCCGATGCCGCCAGAGCCAGATCGAGCGTGGCGGTGACGTCGTCAGCCCGCATCGTGGCGCAGAGCTTCCAGGCGACGATGAAGCGGGAGAAGTCGTCGAGCACTGTCGAGAGATAATACCAGCCCCAGCCCGTGATCTTCAGGTAGGTGAAGTCGGTCTGCCAGAGCTGGTTGGGCGCCGTCGTCTTGTCCTTGAACTCGGACGCCGCCTTGATGACGATGTAAGCCGGGCTGGTGATCAGATCATGCGCCTTCAGCAGCCGGTACACCGATGCTTCCGAGACAAAGTAGTGTTTTTCGTCGGTGAAGCGCACCGCCAGCTCGCGTGGGCTCAGCTCCGTTTCGCGCAGCGCCAGGTCGATGATCTCGGCCCGGATCGGGTCGGGAATCCGGTTCCAGACACGATCCGACCGCGAGCGATGATCGGCAAGCGCCTCGATCCCGCCGGTGAGATAGCGATCGTACCAGCGATAGAACGTGGCGCGCGGGATGCCGAGCTTGTCCAAGGTGCGACGCGCCGGCAGGTGCGATCCCTCGACCAGGCGGATGATCTCGGCCTTCTCGGAGGCGGGATACCTCATATGTCGTCCTCCCCATCCGCGAGCATGCTTTTTTTAAGCAGGCGGTTTTCCAGGGTCAGATCGGCCACAGCCTCCTTCAGGGCCTGCGCCTCGCGACGCAGTTCCTTCACCTCGTCTGACGTCGCGGCGCGGGCCGTGTCACCGGCGAGACGGCGCTTGCCGGCGTCGAGGAACTCCTTCGACCAGCCGTAATACATCGACGAGGCGATCCCCTCGCGCCGGCACAGCTCCGCGATGCTCTCCTCGCCGCGCACGCCCTCCAGCACGATGCGGATCTTCTCTTCGGCCGAGAACTGCCGCCGCGTCGCTCGGCGAATATCCTTCACGACTTGCTCTGCCGGTGCTTTCTCCGGCCCCGATTTCTGTCTCATCTGCGCTCCTGAATGGCTGCGATGATCCAGAAATCCTCCCTTCCCGAAAACCCCTAAACTGTCTCAAGAGCGCTGAAGGCGGACACGTACCAGAAGCCGATCGTACCGCCTGGCTTGATGCCGTCGAGAGCGCGTTTCGTAAGTTTAATCGTCGGCATGGTCGCCCGCCTCTCTCTTTTCGAGTAGCCACCGAATAGCCACGGGCGAGACATTACGGGAAACATCCGGACATCACAAGAAATCGAACTTTCGTATTTTCAATAGGTTATGAGGCTCCAGAAATCCCCGCCGTCGTTCGGAAAACTTCGGCCATTGCCCTCCGAAGGCAAAGGTCACACGTTCGAATCGTGTCGGGCGCGCCACTTCGGTATAGATCTGCGAACTCCCTGCACGTTGGCCGGGCCGTCCTTGACGGCTTGGGCCAGCACGTGGGTGTTACCGACGAGACGGACGATACCGTCATCCACCTCTACGCGATCAAGCACGGCGCGGAGATAGCCCTTCCGAAACGGGATCGGTCCGTTTGCGATGTTTTCCGAGACGAGTTGGCCGAATCGCATCAGCACCTCATGGGAAAATGCCTCCTGCCCTGATCGGGGCGCCTGAAGCCTTTCGAGCTCGGCTTCCACCTTGGCGATCTCGCTGCGACGCTGGGTGATACGGCTCTTGATTTCATCATCGATGAAGTCGGTGCCTTCGATCAGGTCGATCAGCCGCCGGAGCTTGTCGCGCGCTTCGGCGCCAGATTGCTGAAGACGCCGGATGCGCTGCTCGATCTCCTCGGCACGACGCGAGCGGGAATCGATGACGGCTGACAGCACGTCGGCGAGCCGTTCCGGCTGAAGAAGGTTTTTCTTGAGAGCGTCGACGACGAGGCCATCGAGCCGGTCCATGCGGATCGACCGCCCTTTGCACGCGGTCTTGCCCTGCCGGGCGCTGGCGGAGCAGGTGTAGTACTTGTAGACCCTGCCCTGACCACCGGTGCCTGTCCGCAGCGTCATTGCGGCTCCGCAGCTACAGGAGGCGAGACCCGTCAGCAGGATCGGCCCGGTGACCACGCGTGGGGCGACGACCTTAGGGCTGCGGGTCGGCAGAGCCTGCTGGACCCACTCGAATAGGGTTGCGTCGACGATCGGCTCGACCTCGCCATGAATGTGCTGGTCTGCCGGCTTCTGGCGGAGTGTCCGCGAGCAGCGGCGATTGAAGGTCGTCTGGCCGATGTAGGCCCTGTTGGTCAGGATCGTGTGGACGGCAGCGACGCCGAACAGGCCACCGCGCTTGGTTCGGTAGCCATGCCCGTTGAGCCAGGTCGCGATCGCCTTGACGCCCATCGGCCCGCTGGCGCCGTCCCCATCGCGGTACAGGAGGAAGATCCGCCGAACCAGCTCGGCCTCGACGGAATCGATGACAAGGACCTTCTTGTCGCGGTTGCCGTGCCGGGCCACCACCGTGGTCGTGAAGCCGAGCGCTACGGGTGAGCCGTTGTAGAAGCCCTGCCGCGCATTCTCCTGCATCGCCCGGCGGACGTGTTTTCCGTTTTCGCGCGACTGGTGCTCGTCGAACATCGCGATGAGCTGACGCATCATGGCGTCGGCGGGTTCGTCGCCAAGTTCCTGCGTGATCGAGACCAGCTTCACCCCGGCCTTCTCGAGCCGCCGACGATAGAGTTCGAGGTTGAAGGAATCCCGGAAAAACCGGGAGTAGGAATGGACCAGAACGGCATCGAAGGGATGGTCGTCGTCGAGCGCCCTCTCGATCAAGGCCTGGAACTGCGGCCGGTTGTCATCGGTCGCCGACAGTCCGGGATCGACATAGGTCGCAACGAGCTCCCAGCCCTTCGCCGCAACGTAGTCGCCGATCTGACGGTTCTGATCGGGAATCGACAAATCGCTGTCGGCCTGCCGGCCGGTTGAGACGCGGCAATAGGAGCACACACGCAATGGGCCGGTCGAGGTGGGCTGATTAGCTGCCGATCGCTTCTTCGCTGCCATGGTCTCCAACCTTCTATCCATCAGCCATCGCCGCGCAGCAGGGCGTCGATTTCAGCACCCAGATAGTGGCTCAGCAACTCGATTTCCCGGGGCGTCACCGGCAAGCTCTCGAAATCCGTTTCCACTTGGATATAGGCTTCCTCGCGCCCTCTTCCCGATGATTTCGACCGAAACGACGCACCGCCCCCGGCCAGCTGGCCGGAGGCGACGGGAACGCGTTTCGGTTTGGGCCTTTGGGCCATGACAGCCTCCGGTCGGGAGGCTGTCCAAGTTCACCACATCACACGTTGCGCCTAGGGGGAGAGTTTCCGAAAGGCTATGTCAGCAGGATCGGCAGCTCCGCGATTTCGCTCGGCGACAGCCGCCTTGCCTTCGTCAAGTTCTTTGTCGAACCGACCGTTTTCCGCGCGACTGTTCGCAGCTTTCTCGACGCGAAGTGCTTCTCGGGTTTGTCCGAGAGCCTGATGATCTGCGCGCGTCTTTCACGCATGGCGTCTCGACACAGAAGATTCAATTCTGAGAGAGGCGCGAGGGCGCCGGCCTTTTCAGTCGTTGCAATTGCCAGGATCTGGTCGAACAACACCCATGCCGGTGCGATCTGTCAACGTCGGTCAGATTCCAGGCCAGCGCGGCGGAGTAAAAGCAGGCCGGTGGCGGCGCGGGCGGACGATACGCAAAGGGCCCCGATCGGGGCCCTTTGCGTATCGTCGCATTCGTTTCCGATCAGCTTGTTGTGATCTCGCCGGTCTCGGGATCGAGGTGTTCGGCAGTGGCCTGGTTTTGCTCCGCCGCGGCGAGGCTGCGCCGTCGGCCGGCGGATTGCTTCAGCCGATAGCTGTCGCCGTTCATGGCCAGGATGCTGACGTGGTGAGTGAGCCGGTCGAGCAGCGCGCCGGTGAGACGCTCCGATCCCAGGATCGAGGTCCAGTCCTCGAACGGCAGGTTCGAGGTAACGATGGTCGAGCTGCGCTCGTAGCGCTGCGAGAACGTCTCGAAGAGAAGTTCGGCACCTGTCGGCGACAACGGCACATAGCCAAGTTCGTCGACGATGAGCAGCTTGACCGCCTGCAGATCGCGCTGAAGCCTGAGCAGGCGGCGCTCGTCGCGCGCCTCCAGCAACTGGTTGACCAGCGAGGCCGCAGTCGTGAACGTGACGGAGAAGCCCCTCTGGCAAGCCGCCAGCCCAAGCGCCAGCGCGACATGGGTCTTGCCGGTGCCGCTGTTGCCGAGCGCGATGATGTTCTCCCGGCGCAGGAGATAACCGCAGCGCGCCAGTTCCAGGACGAGCATCTTGTTGAGGCCGGGGATTGCGGCGAAGTCGAAGGTGTCGAAGCTCTTCACCGCCGGGAACCGCGCTGCCCGGATGCGCCGCTCGACCGTGCGGCGCTCGCGATCAATGAGTTCGAGCTCGATCAGGCGCAGCAGATAGCGGGGATGATCGACGCCATCACGCGCGCATTCGCGGGCCACCTTGTCGTACTCGCGCAGCACCGTCGGCAGCTTGAGCTGCTTGAGATGGTGGGCCAGGAGAACCTGGGGCGTGCCGCTGGTCGTTCCCGTCGGCATCGCGTCGCTGGTGTTGCCGGTCATGCCGCTTCCTCCGGCAGGAGTACGGCATAGTCTGCGGCCGAGGTCGTCCTGACCGTCGTCCTGGGCAGATGGGGATAGGCCGACAGGTCGAGACGGGCGGGCCTGCGCTCGACACGCGCCAGCGCGATCAGCTTGACCGCGTCGAAGCCGATGGCGCCGAGCGTGATCGCCTCGGTCACGGGGATTGATCGCGATAGTGGCGAGCGTCTCGGCCGCGGCCCTGAGCAGTGGCTCGGCCACACCGTCGTCGGCCGCGGCAACCTCGTCCCGGCGCCGCGACGGAACCTGACGCACGCCAACCCCGCGCTGCACGGCCTGCCCGAGATCGTGGCCTGAACCGAGGCGCTGGAGCAGGCCGTCTACGAGAGCGATTCGGAGGGCATGACCATCGTTCTCGGCGGTGATCACAGCCTGGCGGCCGGCACACTCGCCAGCCATACCCGCCGCGCGAACAAGGACGGTCGCAAGCTCTACGTGCTCTGGCTCAACGCCCATCCCGACCTCCACACGCTGGAAACGACGGAGAGCGGCCACCTCCATAGCGTGCCGATGGGCTATCCGCCGCAGACGCGCATCGAGGGTGACATCCAGCAGCTCCCCGCCGACAATCCGTCGCGGACCTCTGGCGCGTCTTCACGGGGCAGGCGGCGGGCTGGCAGGAGAAGCGGCAGATCACGCTGTTCGGTTCGGTGGGGTTCGCGATCGAGGATTTCTCTGTCCTGCGCTGGCTCGCGGAGGAGGCCGCCCGCACGGGCGAGAACGATGAGCTCGATCTGCTCGCCGATCCCGACGAACCGCGGGACCTGTTCGGCATGCTGCTGCGCGCCGGGGCGGTTCCGGCCGCCGCGCCTTAGCGGCCGCGGGAGGTCTGCTAGACGAGATAGCTCGAGATGGCGTCGGTCAGCTGGGCCGCCTTGGCGACATTGTCGGCGTTCGAAACCATCAGCGCTGTCACCAGCGCCTCGATCACGAGCAGCGCCGCGACATTGCTCGACGACAGCACGGGATGGGTACAGCGGGCGATCAGGACCTCGTCGGCAAGCGGGGCGAGCGGCGAGGCGGCCGAGTCGGTCAGCGCCACGATGGCCGCCTTGCGATCGGCGGCATAGCGCGTCAGGTGCACGACATCGGTGGCGTAACGCGGGAAGGAGATGGCGATCAGCACATCCTCCGGGCCGAGCGCCATCAGGCGGCCGGCGGCATTCTCGGTGCCGCCGAACTCGACCACATTAACGAGCTGGCGACAGAAGGGCTGCAGGCCGAGCGTCAGCAGGCCCGCCAGATGGGCCGAGAGGCCGAAACCCATCACATAGACGCAGCGCGCCTGCGTCAGGCGGGCGACGATGCGCGAAAGGCCCTCGGGCTCGATCGCCTCGGCCGTGCCGCGCAGATTGGCCAGCGTGTCCTCCAGCCCCTCGCGCAGCGGCGAGCGCCCGTCCTCGCGGTTGAAGCTGCCGCGCAGTTTCTCGACCGGGCGCAGCACGGCCTGGAGCGTGTCGGCGAGCGCGGCGCGCAGATCGGGAAAGCCGCTGAAGCCCAGTAGCCGGGCGAACCGCGACAGGGTCGCGGTCGAGACGCCCGTCGCGGCCGCGAGATCCTCGATCGACAGGGCCGAGCCGCGCACTGGATTGCGCAGGAGATGCTCAGCGATGACGCGATTGGAGGCCGATCCCGACGCCTGCAGCGCTAGCAGCTTCCGGCCGAGTTCGGAGGCGGCGAAGGCCATGTCGCTCGCGCCGCTGCCACCCGGGCCATTGTGAAGAGATATTTTCATATGTTGACCTTATGAAAATTAATCGCCAATGTGAAGTCCGAGCGGGAACTCAACACCACTGATCGGGAGAATGTCATGCTGAAGCGTACTGTCCTTGCCTGGGCCGCAACGGCCTCGATCGCACTCGTGCTGGGCCAGCCGGCGGCGGCCCAGGCCACGAAGCTGCGAATCGGGGTCGAGGGCAATTATCCGCCGTTCTCGATGATCGCGCCCGACGGTAAGCTGGGCGGCTTCGACATCGACATCGCCAACGCCATCTGCGCGCAGATGAAGGCCGAGTGCAGCTTCGTCCAGCAGGAATTCGACGGCATGATCCCGGCGCTGAACGCCAGGAAGTTCGACATGATCGTCGCCTCGATGACGATCACCGAGGCGCGCAGGAAGTCCGTCGATTTCTCCGATCCCTATTACGACGTACCCTCGCGCTTCGTCGCCAAGGCCGGCGCCTTTGCGGATCACTCGCCGGCCGCGCTGAAGGGCAAGACCATCGTCGTGCTGCGCAATTCGCCGCGCGCCGCCTATCTGGCCGAGAACTACAAGGACAGCACTATCGTCTTCGCCGGCAAGGAGACCGAGGTCTACATGGAGCTTGCCGTCGGGCGCGCTGATGTCGGCTTTGGCTCCTCGGTCGTCTCGGGCGAGGCCTTCCTGAAGAAGCCGGAAGGCAAGGGCTACGCCCAGCTCGGCCCGGCGATCCGGATTGGCGCGGGCTCGGGCGTCGGCATCGCGATGCGCAAGGGCGACGATGCCCTGCGCACGCAGGTCAACGCCGCGCTCGCCGCCTTCAAGGCCAATGGCGGCTACAAGGCGCTGGCCGACCGCTATTTCGACTTCGACATCTCGGGGGCCTGAGGCCAACACCCGGCGTCGGGGTCGGGTCTGACCCGTCCCTGACAACTCGGTCCGGCCCGCCTCGTTTCGCGGGACTTGGCCAGGGCCCGCCCGGCCATGACGCCCTTTCATGCCGATCCGGACGACGCCATGTTCCTCCACGGCTATTTCCCCGCCATTCTCGAAGGCCTGCGTTCGACGCTGCTGGTTTCGGCCGTGTCGCTGGCGATCGCCTGCGTCTTCGGGCTGATCGGGGCCGGCGCCAAGCTGTCGGCCTCGCGGGCGGCCAACATCGCGGCCGACACCTACACGACGCTGATCCGCGGGCTGCCGGAGCTCGTTCTGCTGCTGTTGATCTTCTATGGCGGCCAGATCCTGATCAACAGCCTCGCCGACAAGGCCGGGCTCGGCTATCTCGACATCAACCCCTTCGTCGCCGGCACGACGACGCT
This sequence comes from Allobosea sp. R86505, assembly GCF_042466375.1. Lineage (NCBI taxonomy): Bacteria > Pseudomonadati > Pseudomonadota > Alphaproteobacteria > Hyphomicrobiales > Alloboseaceae > Allobosea > Allobosea sp. R86505. The sequence goes on from NZ_JAXHPY010000001.1 coordinate 27,937, forward strand.
GGGCTTCATCTTCGGAGCCTATCTGACGGAGACCTTTCGCGGCGCCATCCTCGCCATCCCGCGCGGGCAGAGCGAGGCGGGTCTCGCCTATGGCATGAGCCGCGGCCAGGTGCTGCGTCGCATCGTTCTGCCGCAGATGGTCCGCCACGCCATTCCCGGCTTCACCAACAACTGGCTGGTGATGATCAAGGCCACCGCGCTTTTGTCGATCATCGGGCTCGACGACATGGTCCACCGGGCCAACCTCGCCTCGGCCGCCACGCGTGAGCCCTTCACCTTCTACGCCGCGATCGGCGGGATCTATCTCGCGGTCACCACGGTCTCGATCCTGCTGCTCGGCTGGGTCGAGCGGCGCTTCTCGCTCGGCGTGCGCAAGGTGGAATTCTGATGGTCGACTGGGCCCTCATCGCGGAATCCTGGCCGCTCTATCTCAACGGCCTCAAGGTCAGCCTGATCCTGATGGCGATCTCGGTCTCGGCCTCGTTCCTGCTGTCGGTGCCGCTGGCGATCGCGCGGGTCTCGCCCAATCCGCTGCTCTCGAAGCCGGTGTTCCTCTACACCTATGTGATCCGGGGCACGCCGCTCCTGGTGCAGCTCTACATGATCTATTTCGGCCTGGCGCAGTTCGAATGGCTGCGCGAGAGCGCGGCCTGGCCGCTGTTCCGCAACGCCTGGTTCTGCGCCTGGCTGGCCTTTGCCCTCAACAGCACGGCCTATACGACGGAAATCCTCGCCGGCGCCCTGCGTCAGACGCCCAGTGGCGAGCTGGAAGCCGCGCGCAGCCTGGGGCTGTCGACCTTTGCGATCTACCGCCGCATCCTGCTGCCGAGCGCCATGCGCCGCGCCCTGCCGCAATACGGCAACGAACTCGTCATGGTCATGCATGCGACCTCGATCGCCAGCGCCGTCACGATCGTCGAACTCACCCGCACCGCCCGTGACGTCTACTACAACAACCTCGCCCCGCTCGAGGCCTTCGGCCTGGTGGCGGTGTTCTACTTCGTCATCACCTTCACGCTCGTCGGCCTCGTCAAGCTGCTGGAGGCCCGGTTCCTGAAGCACCTTCGGCCCAAATCGGCCGACCCGAGGCCCGCTTGACGCCATGCAGACCGACATCATCGCGATCCCCGCCGCTACCCCAGGGACGGCCCACCACCTCACCGTGCAGCGCTTCGGCCGATCTGGGGCGCGGCCTTGCGTCTATATCCAGGCGGCCCTGCACGCCGACGAGATCCCCGGCATGATCTGCGCCCAGGCGCTGCGCCGCGATCTTGGCGCGCTCGAGGCCTCGGGCGATCTGCGCGGCGAAGTCGTGCTCGTGCCGGTCGCCAACCCGCTCGGGCTCGGCCAGCAGGTGCTCGGCCAGCCGGTGGGGCGCTTCGCGCTGGCGGAGGGCGGCAATTTCAACCGCGACTTCCCCGACCTGACGGTGGGCCTGTCGCGCATCGGCGAGGCGCTGACCGACGACCCCGACAGCAATCTCGCGCTCATCCGGGCGGAGCTCGCCGCCGGGCTGGCCTCGTTCCCGGTCGAGACGCCGCCGCAGCATCTCAAGGCGACGCTGCTGGCGCTCGCCCTTCACGCCGACTTCGTACTCGACCTGCACTGCGATGCCGAAGCCGCGATGCATCTGTACACCCATACCGACAGCGCGCCGATTTTCGCACCGCTCGCGGCCCATCTCGGGGCGCGGGCGCTCCTGCTCGCCGATGTCTCGGGCGGCGATCCCTTCGACGAGGCTGTCAGCCGCCCCTGGGCCGAACTCGCCCGCGTTTTTCCAGACCGACCCGTCCCCTTCGGCTGCCACTCGGTGACGGTCGAGCTGCGCGGTCAGAGCGACGTCAATGACACCATGGCCGATGCCGATGCGCGTGCGATCGTCGCTTTCATGCGCCATGTCGGCGTCATCGCGGGCGAAAGGCCGGTCCTGCCCGTGGCCCTGTGCCAGCCGACCGCGCTCGAAGCCTCCGAGCCCCTCGTCGCGCCGACGGCCGGCATCCTCGTCTATCGTCGCGAACTGGGGGAGACGGTCGAGGCGGGTGCGGTGCTGGCCGAGCTGATCGACCCGCTGAGCGGCGCGGTGACCCCCATCCGCTGCCAGTCCGGCGGCGTCTTCTTCGCGCGCTCGGCGCTGCGCTTTGTTACCGCCGGCAAGCGGCTGGGCAAGGTCGCCGGCACCAGCCTGAAGCGCAGCGGCCGGCTGCTCAGCCCCTGAAAGGATCGCGCCATGGACCCGTCAGCCATCGAGCCCTCCGCGGCCGGCGGCAGCTCCGTCGAGAAGCTCCGGGCCGAAGGCCTGCGCAAGAGCTTCGGTGCGGTCGAGGTGCTGAAGGGCGTTTCGCTCTCGGCCGATGCCGGCAACGTCATTGCGCTGATCGGCGCCTCCGGCTCCGGCAAGAGCACGGTGTTGCGCTGCCTGAACCTGCTCGAGAGGCCCAGTGCCGGGCGCGTCTTCGTCGGTGGCGAGGAACTCAGGCTCGCGCCCGGCCGCAAGGGCGAACTCGAGGCCGCGGACCCGGCTCAGCTGCAGCGCATCCGCGCCCGGCTGGCGATGGTGTTCCAGCAGTTCAATCTCTGGGCGCATATGACGGCGGTTGAGAATGTGATCGAGGCGCCGATGCGCGTGCTCGGCCTCTCGCGTGCGGAGGCCGTCGAGCGCGCGGAACGCTATCTCGCGCGCGTCGGCGTCTCCCACCGCAAGGATGCCTACCCCGCCCATATGTCGGGCGGCGAGCAGCAGCGCGTCGCCATCGCCCGCGCGCTCGCCATGGAGCCGGAGGTCATGCTCTTCGACGAGCCGACATCTGCGCTCGACCCCGAGCTCGTCGGGGAGGTCCTGCGGGTGATGCGGCTCCTGGCGGAGGAGGGCCGCACCATGCTCGTCGTGACGCACGAGATGGGCTTTGCCCGCGAGGTCGCCAGTCGCGTCGTCTTCCTTCATCAGGGCGTGGTTGAGGAGGAAGGGGCGCCGGCCGAGGTCCTGTCGCAGCCGAGAAGCGATAGGCTCAGGGGATTTTTATCCGGCAGCCTGAAATAGCAGCATTCGCGACACAGGTCACCCCTGGCAATTTACGGCAGATACCATACAGACATCCTTCAAGATCGGATCGCATCCGTTGTCGTGATGGTATCATATTGGAGTGCTTCCGCAAAGATTTTAAAAGAAATACGTTTGATTATCCGCTTCTAAGACCCCTCTTTACTCCTTCCCGTTATTACAAGTTGTTCGGCGGCGCGCTTGGTATAGGGGGACGTCGACGGGCCAAGGACCGCATAGCCGAGTTCGCCGGTGAACCAGAAATAGGCTGTGACATCACCGTCCTGCCGCGCATTGAGATTCGCCTTGCGAGCTCTGGCCAGCGTCTTGACATAAACCGCGATCGGCCCGCCCATCGGGTCGGCGTAGACGAACATGCCGCCCGGCCCCTCGTCGCTGGCCAGCAGCCGCCCGCCCCGAAAGGCCAGGCCGACGCCCGAGAGATCGGGCACGACGATGTCTTGCCGGAGGTGCTGCGAGATCATCTGCCTCATGACCGCAGCCTGGGCGGCCGGAAACTCGACCGTATCGACCGAGCGGCCTGCGAAGGCGCGAAACGCGACGACGGCATCGGCCATCAGTGGTCGCGCTGCGGCCGGGGCCGGCTCCTGCCGAGACAGGACAGCGCCCAGCAGGCCGCCGACAGCAAAGAGGCACAGGCCGGCCGCGAGTTGCCGGTAACGGGAGATGGTCCGTGCAGCCCGCAGCCGCCTAATCTCGGACAATCGCAGCGAGGCCGGAATCGGCTCGGGAGGCCGAAGCTGACCGGCGGCTCTCAGAGCGTGCACGTCGGCGCGCTGCTGTTCGATGCGGCTGCGCAGAGCCGGCTCCGAGGCAAGGAAAGCCTCGACCTCGCGCTGCCGATCCGCTGCGAGGCGGCCATCGATGAAGGCCTGGATGTCGTCATCGCCGATCGGACCCGAGCGCGACATCATTTCAGCCTCCGGAACGGGGTGACATTGCTGCCCTCCAACTCGCTACGCAGGCGCTCGCGGGCGCGGCTCAGGCGCGACATGACAGTTCCGATCGGGACTTCGGTCACTCTGGCGACCTCCTCATAGGTCATGTCCTCCACGGCAACCAGTTCGAGCGCGATGCGCTGGTCCTGCGGCAGCCGCGCCAGCGCCGAGAACGCGTCGCCGAGATGGAGAGCCTGATGTTGGTCGCTCGACGGATCGGCATGGTCGGCTCCGTCGTCATCAGTAAAACGGGCGAGATCGCGCTGGCGGCGGCGCCCATGAGTACGGTGCAGGTTGAACAGGATCTGGAACAGCCAAGCCCTGACACTGCCCGGCTTTCGCAGTTGCCGCCAGCGCGACAGCGCCTGCAGCAGCGTATCCTGGACCAGTTCGTCGGCATCGTCGGGGTTGCGGGCAAGCGAGCGTGCAAACCGCCTCAGGGCCGGGATCTGGGCTTCGACTTCGAGGTCGGACACGCTGCCGAGCATGATCAGGGCCCCCGGTTGCCGCTCAGCGACGGATAGTCGTCTCCGCCGCGCCGAAGCGCCTCGAGGCGTCCGCGCATGCCCTGCATTTCGGTCTGCTGGCCTGCGAGGATGCTCTGCGCGATCTCGCGGACGAGCGGGTCGCGCCCGTCGCGCAGCACCAGCCGCGCCATCTCGACGGCACCCCAATGGTGGGGAACCATCATGACGAGGAAGTCGATGTCGGGATTGCCGGACGGTGGATCGGCGTGCATGTCCTGCATCATCTTCTCCATGCCGACATGCATGTCCTTGATGAAGCCGTCATAGCCCGCCGGGGCGGCCGGAGTCGCGCCGGCGGGAGTCGGGCTTGCCGTCTGGCGTTTTACCGCGCCCGGCGGAGCGGTCGCGCTGTCCTGACGGCCGTGACCATGATGGGCTGCGTGGCCATGATGGGCTGCGTGCCCGCTGTGCTGGGCGAGCACTGGCCCGTCCATGATGTGCGTCAGGATTGTCCCGAGCGAGAAGGCCATCGTCTGCTCCCCTCACGCGGTCGCGCTGCGTGCGCCGGGGCGCACATAGACGAGGTTGATCGATTTCTTGTTGCGCAGCTTGCCGGATGGCAGATCGAGAGTCCCGAGCGGAATCTGCCTGACGAAGCGCGGGCGCAGCGGGTCCGCCACATCGAACACGCAGCAGACCGTCTGTCCGGCATGCGGCGAACCGGGCAATTCGTCCAGTTCGTGGGCGACATAGAGCTTGCTGTTGGACGGGTCGGTCCAGATGCCGTGCGCCTCGCGGCCATGGCTGAAGAAGTGGCCGATGACCCGGCGCTGGCCGGGAGGCGCCGACCTGTCGATGATGGCGATCCGGCTGGCGGCCCGGCCCTCCGGCCCGGCATCGTCGACCCGGCCGAAGGTCGCGTAGGCGACGTTGCCGCGTTCGTTTCGCACGAATTCGACATGGTTCGGGCGGGCCCGGTCGCCGAGCGGCAGATGCTCGAGAAGCTTGTGATCGCCGCCGGCGTCGTAGACCGAGACGCCATCGGCGAGCTTCTGCGAGATCCAGAACTCGCGACCATCGGGACTGATCTTCAGGAACGGGGCGAAAGCAAAGCGATCCTGCGCCGAGGTGTCGATCGTCGCCTTGCGCTCCGTCGTCGAAAAACCCTGCGCGTCATATTGGACGCTGAAGACGTCGATGCGTCGAACCTTCTGCGAGATCACGAAAGCGGTCTCGCCGCCAGCCGAGAACCAGACCATGGCGGGCCCCGCCAGAACGGGGATGAAGCGGCGGATCGCCGCCCCGCGCGGCAGTTCGCCCGCCGACTCAGCCTTGGCGCGCTCGACATCGATGACGGCGAGCTTGTTCTCGCCGCGCAGGGCGACCCAGATCTCCTTGCCGTTTCGGGTGAAGGTGGGCTCGTGCGGCTCGCGCCCGACAAGGATGCCGGAGGTCAGGGTTTCCGGACTCGTCGTCGGGCCGGCCAGCGGATTGGGCTGATTGCCGATGACCTTCAGCGTCACCGCATCGACGAGGTAGAGATTGCTCGTGCCGCGACCGGCGGTGGCGAAGATCCGCGAATCCGGTGATGGGACACAGCCGTGGATCGAGATCGCGCCGTGATAGAGCGGCTTCTGGATCATCTCGCCATGGGTCGGCGTGACGTTGCCGGTCACGAAGCGGAACGGAGGGCGTGAATCCTCGTCGAAGCTCGTCAGATTGACGGTCGGCAGCAGCTCGTCCGTCACCGGATCGATGACGCTCAGCGTGTTGGAATCCTCGTTGGTGATGAATACACGGTCACCCGCACGCGGGCCCGACTGGGCAGCCGGCGTCTGGGCCCGGGCTGCGCTGGATCCAAGCGCCGCGGCGGCAATGGTCGCCTGGATTACGGCGCGGCGGCTGTGACCATTTGCGTTTCTGCTCGACATGTCCTGCTCCTGTTTCGGGAGTGAGACATCCGAGGGGAGCGATCTATTCCATCCAGGTTCCGCTCTCACGCTTCTGTGAAGCGGTCAGGCGTTGCCTGCTGCCTCGCGATCATCCGCAAGGACCTCGACGTCGCCATGGTGCTCTGCGGCCAGCGCGACAACAGGGCGGTGGAGGCGATGGTCATGATGCCGGCCCCGCACACCTTCGCATACCAGACTTCGATTGCGCCCTGGCGCGTCTTGGCGCCAGGGCGGCTGTCGCCGAGGAACGAACCTGCCTGCGATGGCGCGGAGGATGTGGCGAACGGGCGTCGTTTCAGGGGGCGGTCTCAACCCCTGGCCCGGCGGCCGTGCCGGAGCACTCGGCCTCCGACAGCCCGTGCTGTCGCCGGATCATGTCGGCTGCGCGCTCACCGATGACGACGCAGGGCGCCATGATGTTGCCGACCGTGATGTGCGGCATGATCGAGGCATCGGCAATTCGCAGCCCGTCGATCCCGTAGACCTTGAGCCGGTTGTCGACGACCGACATCTCGTCACGTCCCATCTTGGCCGTGCCCGACTGATGCCAGTAGGTCACCGCCGATCTGCGGATGAAATCGAGCATGCCGGCCCGATCACGGAGGCCTGGCGCCGTCTCGCGCTCGACCAGATCGTCGAAGGCCCTGGCGTTGCCGATCTCGCGGCACAGCTCGACGGCCGCCAGTGCGGCTTGGATGTCTTCCGGTTCGCTGAGCGCGTTCGGCTCGATCAGCATGGGGTCGCCGGCATTGGGCCCGGAGAGGCGCAGCCGCCCGCGGCTTTTGGGCTGGGCGAGCCCTGCAAACATCGTCCAGCCATGCGCCGGCGTCTCGATCCCGGTCTCAGCCGGCGAAGGCACCGCGAATTCGAGCTGACACTGCAGGATATCCGGCGCTGGCAGGCGGGAATCGCTTTTCCAGTAGATCGCCGCTTCGCAGCCACCGGCTCCGATGGGCTGGGGCTTGCGGTAGGCCCAGGTGCAGCCGAAGGCGATATGGTCCTGGTGATTGCGGCCGACGCCCGGCAGATGCTGGACCATGTCGATGCCATGGGCCTTCAACTCGGCCTCGGGGCCGATACCAGACTGCATCAGCACCTTCGGGGTCTGGACGGCTCCGAGCGACAGCACGGTTTCGCAGCGGGCGCGGATCTGTCGCCGTTTGCCCTCGTGGAGGATCTCGACCCCGACCGCCTTCCGGCCCTCCAACAGGACACGTGTGACGAGCGCGCCGGTCACGACCGTCAGATTCGACCGTGACATCATGCGATGGGCATAGGAGCGGAAGACCGATTCACGCTTGCCGCCGCGCACCCGTAGTTCGGCGATCGCGGCCCCGCCCGCGCTCTCCATCATCTCGCCATTGGGCGATTCGAAGACGGGAATGCCCATCGCGCCGGCGGCCTCGACGAGCGTGCGTGCGACGGGCTGGGGCGCCTGCGGCTGAGCAACGTAGACAGGACCATCCGAGCCGCGACGCAGCGGATCGGGCGCGCCGCGCCAGTCTTCGATCCGGCGATAATAGCCGAGCACCGACTGATAGCCCCAGGCCTCATCCCCGGTCTCGGCGGCGAAGTGGTCCCAATCCGCCTGGTGACCGCGGGCCCAGACCATGACGTTGATGCTGGAGCCGCCGCCGAGGCCTTTGCCCATGCTCAAGGCCAGACGACGACCGCCCAGGCCGGTCGACGGCTCGCCGACGAAGCCCCAGTCACGGCTGCTGCCGAGATTGAGAGGCCATTGTGCGGGGTCTGACACGGTCTCGGACTCGTCGTCTCCGCCGGCCTCCAGCAGGAGGACGCTCGCCTTCCCGTCCTCCGCCAGACGGGCCGCGACCACGCAGCCGCTGGAGCCGGCGCCGCAGACGATGAAATCGAAATCGTCCCATTTGCGATCGCGTTGCTCCGTAGCAGGCTGATCGTCGACCTGAGGACGGCCTGTGAAGTCGTGCGAATGGTCCATTGGTACCTCTGTTTTGCGGGTTGGAGCGCCGAACCCGTCGGACGCTTCAGGAGCGCGACGAGCGGCGGTGCTTCGGCGATGGGGTGGACGGGCTGGTCACGACGCTGCTCGTCACGGTGGTCCCGGTCGGGTTGTTGAAGCGGCTGGCGGGCGATGCGGCCCGATCGACGGGCGCGCCCGGGACCTCGCAGCTCAGCGTTCGCCGCCGTTGCGGACGAAGAGCTCGATCGCGTTGGCGTCGACGATGCCGATGTCGCGCAGCATCGGTGCATCGAGCCGGCGCAGATCCTGTACGGCGCGCCTGATCGCCAGCTCGCGCCCAATGCGATGCCAGGCGCCTGCAACCGCAGCCCCCAACCGGCGCGCCAGCGTCGGGCGCCCCGCTTGGACGACCTTCGCCTGAGCGGGAACCGAGCGCGTCGGGTAAGGCCCGAATGGGCTGCCGAATGCGAGGGCGTTGCCGGCGATCCCAAAATCGATCACCAGCCGTTCGATCCAGGAGACCCCGGACTTGGGCGTGCGCGTCCCGAGGCATTCGGGCGACATTACCGGGGGAGTTGGCACGTCACCGCGCGGGGAGAAGCCCGACCGATGCCACCCATGAACCCCGTTAGGTCGCCGTAAAGCGATGATGTCTGCGCCCGGCGCGGGTAGATATAAAAGATGATCAGTCCGATCTTTTATTTGCGCTGGATCGGAGTACTTCATGGACGGCTCCATCGTCTGCGATGAAGCCGTTATCTGAGCGTCTTGTTACACAGAGACGAGCAGATCCTGCTTTAAAGTTACAGATGAAATATTCGATCGATGACTCCGACGACGCTTGGCCCATGTCGTTTGCTGACGCCTGGCGCACGGAGCAGCCGTCCCATCCGGCTGCTGGCCAACATCGCGACAGGCTCGCTCATATCCGTGCCCGCGCTGCGTCGCTGACCGTGACATCGCTGGTAAACACATAGCCGGCCCCGCGCTCGGTCCGGATGAGCTTCGGCCGGGCCGGATCCGCCTCCAGCTTTCGCCGGAGTCTCAGGATCAGAACATCGATGCTGCGATCAAAGACATCGTCGTTGTGACTGCGCGTTTCCGTCAGCAGTTGTTCGCGCGACAGCACGTGCTGGGGCGCTTTCAGGAAGACGGTGAGCAGCTTGAACTCGCCTGCGGTGAGCTTGATCTCTGCGCCATCGGCGTCGGAGAGCTTTCGCGTATCGATGTCGAGCTCAAATCGGCCGAAGCGATACGTCTTCCGCTCCTTGCGCTTCTTTTGCGCGGGCCTTTCCCTCAGGGATGCCCGGACACGCGCCAGAAACTCACGGATCGCGAAGGGCTTCGTGACGTAGTCGGTGGCGCCGAGCTCGAGCCCCACGACCTTGTCGGCTTCGTCCAGGCGGTCGCCGCTGATGATGATGATCGGCGCATCCGAGGTGCTGGACAGGCGGCGGACGATCTCCAGACCGTCTTCATGGCCGAGATTGAGGTCGACGACCACGAGGTCGACTGCATCGGTGCCGACGATCCGCGCCAGCGATCGGCTGTCGCTGATCGCGGTGACGCGGAACGCGTGCTGCGACAGGTAGTCGGACAGCAGGTCGCGGATCGTCGGGTCGTCATCGATCAGAAGAATGTGCTTCACGAAGCGGCTCCAGCGGGGCGAGCCCCGGGCGATCGAAAGGTCTCGGGTCCGGGGCGTGCGTTTGCCAGACCGCGCGTAGTGACGGGTTTGTGACGGGCGCCACCGCCTAAGGGTGCAAGACGGGAACAACGAGCAGGCGGGATCCGAGAACCCGCCTGCATAGAGGCCTGAAAGACCGCAGCTGCGGATCAGCGGCTGGCGGTTCCGGAGGTCCGCGCGGCCTCGTCGATCACGTCAGACACGACCTTGGGCTGCGTCATGAAGAGCGCGTGGCTGGCTGCGACCGTGGTCACCTTCGCGCCGATCTTCTTCGCCATGCCGTGCAGCATGCGTTGGTCGAAGGCCTTGTCCTCGGTCGCGATGACGGCCCAGCTCGGCTTGCTGCGCCAGGCGGCCTGGGTCAGCTTCGTCTCGAAGGCCGACATGGCGATGGGCACCTGAGCATCGCGCATGAAGGCCGCATCGGCGTCGCCGGCATCCGCCGCAAAGCCGGCCTTGAACTTGGCCGGGGCGACGTAGCCAAATCCGTCGCTGTGGATGTCGAGAACGAATTCGGGCGGTGTGGTGTAGCCGGCATATTGCTGGGCCGTCGTCTCGCCGGCGTCGGGCGACAGCGCCGAGACATAGACCAGCCCCGCGACCTTGGGATCGTTGCCCGCCTCCGTGATCACCGTGCCGCCCCAGGAATGGCCGACGAGGATGGCGGGGCCGTCCTGCCGGGCGAGAGCGCGCCTGGTCGCGGCCACATCGTCGGCGAGCGAGGTCAAAGGGTTCTGGACGATGGTGACCTTGTAACCCCGCGCCGTGAGGTTGTCGTAGACGCCCCGCCAGCCGGAGCCGTCGGCGAAGGCGCCGTGCACGAGCACGACGTTCCTGACGGACTGGCTCGCTGGAATGGGTTCGGCAGCCTGTGCAGATTGGAGGCCAAGCACGGCTGCGGCCGCGGCGGCGAGGATGCTGTTGCTCAGTGGGTTCATGATCATTCTCCTTTTGATATTGAGATAATGTTTATCGTGATATCTATTTGATTGGCGCGACAAGGGCTGTCAAGTGACATTTATCGCGATATTGTTTTTAGCGCGGGCCCCTCTATCTGTGGGGGCGTGGAGGCCTTCCGTGTCCGATCAGATCAGCACCCCGCCAGCTCTCGACGACCAGCTCTGCTACGCGCTCTATTCTGCCGGCATGGCTATCCAGCGCGTCTACAAGCCGCTGCTCGACGATCTCGGTCTGACATATCCGCAATACCTCGTGCTCAACGTTCTCTGGGCTGAAGACGGACAGACCGTCGGCGCGATCGCCGAAAAACTAGCCCTGGAGTCGAGCACGCTCACGCCGCTGCTGAAGCGACTGGAGGTCGCTGGTCTCGTGAGGAGAACGCGGAATCCTCAAAACGAGCGGCAGGTCGTGGTCAGCCTGACTGACGCTGGAATCGCCATCAGGTCCAGAGCGGGATGTCTCGGCAATGCTCTCCTGGGTGCCTCGCTTCAGAGCCCGAACGATTTGTCCGACCTCAATCGTGATGTTCGACGATTGCGCGACGCGGTTTATTCCCAGCTCGGCGGATGGACGACACCCGCCTGATCGCAGTCGCCTCGTCAGACCGTCGGCACGGTTCCGCCGTCGATGATGTGCTCGGAACCGGTGATCGCGCCGGCCCGGTCGGAGGCCAAGAACGCGATCAGGCTGGCGACTTCGTCCGGCCGCGCCGGACGTCCCAAGGGGATGCCGCCGAGCCCGTCCATGACGATCTTCTGTCCGCCCTCGTAATCGGTGCCCGCCTCCTGCGCCAACCGCTCGACCAGACGTGTGGCGGCTTCGGTCTCGATCCAGCCAGGCGAGACCCGCAGGACACGGACGCCCTTGGGCGAGACCTCCTTGGACAGCGCCTTGCTGTAGGCAGATAGCGCAGCCTTCGCCGCGGCATAGGCGATCGTCGATTCCGGCAGCGGCAACAGCCGCTGGATCGACGAGACATGGACCACGACACCACGCCCGCGCGATACCATCTCCGGCAGGAGCAGCCGGTCGAGGCGCACGGCCGGCAGGAGATTATGGGCTAGTTCCTTCTGCCACTCCTCCTCCGTGAGCGCCGCAAAGCCACCGGCTGGGGCGGACGAGCCTCCGACCATATTCACGAGGATGTCGACGCCGCCGAGGCGCTTGGCAACGGCTTCGGCGACCGTCCTCGCGCCGTCTTCGGTCGTCAGATCGGCCGGGACAAAAAGGTCTTCGGGCAGCGTGTCGGGCCGGGAGCGAGCGCTGGTCAGCACCTTTGCGCCAAGCTCGCGAAAGAGCGACACCGTGGCCGCTCCAGCGCCCTTGGTGCCACCGGTGATCAGCGCGCGTTTGCCCTCGAAAGAAATGAAGCCGGTCATCACGCGATCTCCAGCCGCGCGATCGCGTCGTTTGCGACGGTGAAAGTGAAGAGCAGCGTCACCGGGCTGCCGGGGAAGTCGCCGCTGACCCGGGTGCGAACCTGCGTCACATCGCCGGTTGTGGTCACGTCGATCGGCGCGTTGACATGGGGGGTCTTCTGCTTCGCCTCCATCCACCAGGCGCGGATCGCATCGAGCCCGGCATGACGCTGGCGCTCATCCTCGACGATGGCCCCGGGTGACAAGGTCGCCATCAGCGCCTCGACGTCGTTGCGGCTGTCGGCCTCGAAATAGGCCTTGATGCAGTTCGGCAGGTCCATCTTGTCCCTCCTTTTGACCGACAATGGTCTGATGCGACCGAAGATAGCCCTCGACGATTGTTTTAATAATCGGGATATTAGGGGATGACGAGATGAATGGATCGGGACAATGGATCGATTGGCCGTCAATGATCTGGAGGCGGTCCTGTCGATCGCGCGCAAGGGCAGCTTCCGCGCCGCTGCCGTCGATCTCGGCCTGTCGGCCACAGCTCTCAGCCATGCGATCGGCAGACTCGAAGCGGATCTGGGCGTGCGCCTGTTCAATCGAACCACCCGGAGCGTATCGCTGACCGAGGCCGGGCGCCTATTCGTCGAGCAGGTCGGCCCGACGCTGCAGGATATGCGCAGCGCCCTCGAAAGCGTCAGGTCACACAGCGAGACGCCTTCAGGGACGATCCGGATCAACGCCGCGCCGTTCGCTGCCCGCGAGATCATGTCGCCGCTCGTCGTCGAATTCCTGCAACGCTATCCCGACATGAACATCGACATCGTCACTGAGGGCAGGCTGGTCGACGTCGTCGCCGAGGGGTTCGATCTGGGCGTGAGGGTCGCGGGGCTCGTGCCCAGCGACATGATCGCAGTGCCACTGAGGCGCCCGCAGCGGTATGCGGTCGTCGGCTCACCGCACTATTTCGAGCGCCACGGCAAGCCAAGGGTCCCGCCGGACCTTATCCGTCATATCTGCATCCGAGTTCGGCTGCCGGATGGCGGGTTGTTTCGCTGGCGCTTCGAGAAGGATGGCGAGATCGTCCAACTGGATGTCCGCGGCCCGATCATTCTGGACGAGGGCAGCCTCGCGCGTATCGCCGTGCGAGAGAGCATCGGCATCGGCTTCTTCCTCGAGCAGGACGTCCTCGCGGACATCGCAAGCGGCGATCTCATCCGCATCCTGGACGACTGGACGCCGCCTTCCCCCGGGCTCTGCATCTACTACCCCGGCCGCCGAAACCTCTCGGCGGGCATGAAGGCTTTCTTGGCTGTCGCCCGCGAAATGGCGGCGCGTGGGCGTCCTACCTAGCCAACCCGCTTCACCAGCGCGCTTTCGGCCGACGCGCCGGAATTGACTACGGAACAGGGCCCATCGGCAGGCCACTCACGCTGCAGGCTTAGCGCGATGTGATATTGTGCGGGTGATGCGGCCTCCTGAGGAGGATGCACGATCCCTCGGGGCTACGGCACCGAAAAAGCAGACCCAGCGCAATATCCGCGGCCTTGGCAGCGTCCGGCGCTATGTTACCGTGTGTTTAGAGCGGATCCAAAAGCCGCCACCGGCTTCGCCGTCAGAACCTTCGGCGCGGCCAGCACGCAGGGAGGACTACGATGCGCAAGACGCTTGCGGCCGCTTTCGCGGCCTGTTTCGTCGCGGCTGCACCGGCCGCGCATGCCCAGGAAAAACTCAAGATCGGTGTGATGGCGACGCTGTCGGGCGCTCTGACGTCCGGCGGTGAAGACGGCGTCCGCGGCGTCCAGATCGCGGCCAAGGAACTCGGCAACAAGATGGCCGGGCGCGAGTTCGAGTTCATCATCACGGCCACCGATGCGAGCCCCGATTCCGCGCTGCGCGCGGCCCGCAAGCTGGTTGAGCAGGACAAGGTGCAGCTCATCATCGGGCCGCTGTCGGGCTCCGAAGGCATCGCCATGCGCGACTACAGCAAGACGGTGCCCAACCTCGTCATGGTCAACGGCTCGTCGGGCGCGCTCGAGACGACCTTCGTCAATCCCTCGCCGAACTTCTTCCGCTTCAACAGCGACGGCGCGATGTGGATGGCGGGCCTCGGCGAATACGTGCTGAAGGACAAGGGCTTCAAGAAGATCTCGGTGATCGCCGAGGACTACTCCTTCCCCTACACGCAGGTCTTCGGCTTCGCGATCGGCTATTGCCGGGCGGGCGGCGAGATCGTCCAGCGCCAGTGGGTGCCGCTCGGCACCAAGGATTTCGGCTCGGTGATCGCCAACATCCCCGACGATGTCGACGCCGTCTTCCTCGGCCTGGGCGGTGGCGACGCGGTCAACTTCCTGAACCAGTACAGCCAGACCGGCGGCAAGGCGAAGTTCATCGGCGGCTCGATCATGGTCGACCAGACCGTGCTGTCGTCGAAAGGCGCCGCCAAGCGCCTTCTGGTGGGGACGCCCTCCTCCGGCGGCGTCGCCGACGCCTGGGACGATCCGCGCTGGAAGGCCTGGGTCAAGACCTATCAAGAGGCGTTCCCGGCCGACAAGCGCTTCGCCAGCCCCTCGCTCTTCGCGACCAACTACTACAACGCCGTGATGGCGCTCTCGATCGCGATGGACAAGGTCAAGGGCGACCTGTCGGATGGCGGCGCCAAGCTGCGCGCCGAACTCGCCAAGGTTGAGCTGAACGCGCCCAACGGCAAGATCAAGCTGGACGACAACCGGCAGGCGATCGCCACGACCTTCATCACCGAGGTCGCCGAGCTGCCCAATGGCGATCTGACCAACAAGTTCGTGCGCGCCGTGCCGGACGTGACGCAGACGCTGGGCCTCTCGCTGGAGGCGTTCAAGGCGATCGGCCTGCCGTCCCGGACCAATCCGGAATGCAAGAAATAGGGCGCCAGAGCGCCCGTTGGAGGGGACCCGCATCCTGCGTGCCCCCTCCGCTTCCGTCACGTCCCGACTCCCGGCGCCTGCGAGCGGATCTCGCGGTGCCGAGCCGGTGGCTTGCCTGACGAGGCCCAGCTTCCTGCGTCGGACCTACTTTCGCGAGGCATCATGAGTCGCGCAGTTGCGGTCTGCCACGGTCCCTTCGGCCGCGTCGCGATCTACGATCTCGACCGCCCGCTGGTGCTGCACGCCCACCGCGAGGCCCACCTGATCTTCTTCCTCGAAGGGTCGCGCGGCCTCGTCACCGTGAATGGCTGCACCACGCTGGTCGACCCGTTCATGGGGGTGGCGATCAACCCCTGGGAGCCTCATAATTTCCAGCCGGAACGGGCGGGCGCGCTGGGCCTCTTCCTCGTCGTCTATCTCAAGCCCGAATGGCTGGCGGCCCAGACCATGACGCCGCCCGGCGCGCTGGCCTTCCCCGCCTCCGAGCTCGTGGTCACCCGCGAACTCGCCGCCTGGCGGGACGAGGCGGTTGAGATGCTGCTGTCGGCCCATCGCGATCTCAACCTCGCGCCCGTGCTGATGGCGCTGGCCCAAGCCTCGAGCGAGCCGATCGGCCAGGACCTCGCCTCCGCCCTGCTGCATGTCGCACCGGAAAGCGTGCTGGACCGGCGGGTGGCGCGGGCGCAACGCCTGATCGAGGCCCATCCCGCCCATGAAGGTGCGCTCGCCCGTGTCGCCCGGGAGGCCGGGCTGTCGCGAGCGCATTTCTTCAAGCTCTTCCGCGAGCAGGTCGGCGTCACCCCGACCGTCTTCGCCAACACCGTCCGGCTCGATGCCGCGCTCGACCGCCTCGTGCTCTCGGGCGAGCCGGTCACGCAGATCAGCCAGGCGCTCGGCTTCTCCTGCCAGAGCGTCTTCACCCGCTTCTTCACCGCCCATATGGGCATGGCGCCGCGCGATTATCGCCGCGTCCTGCGCCGTATCGGCCAGGCGCCGCAGCTCTCCGGCCCGTCGCTGCGGGCCTGCCATGTCTGATTTCGTCGCCCGCCGCCCGATCTGGTCGCTGATCATCCTGCTGGCGCTGGCCGTGCTGGCCTGGCTCGTCTTTTCGATCTGGACGCCGGGGATGGAGGCGATGTTCGGGCGCAAGCGTGTCTTCCTGAGCGCGCTGTTCAACGGCATCACGCTGGGGGCGCTGTATTTCCTGGTCGCCAGCGGATTCACGCTGATCTTCGGGCTGATGCGCAACGTCAACCTCGCCCATGGCTCGCTGTATCTGTTCGGCGGTTATGTCGGCTACAGCGTCGGCGAATGGTCGGGCTCCTGGCTTGTTGCCCTGCTCGCGGCGTTCCTCGTCGTCGCGATCGTCGGCATCCTCATGCAGGTGCTGTTGTTTCGCTGGATGGAGGGCCAGGACCTCCGCCAGACGCTCGTCACCATCGGGCTCTCGATCATCTTCGCCGACCTGCTTTTGTGGAGCTATGGCGGCGACACCTTCCAGGTCACGGCGCCGGACTGGCTCTCCGGGCCGGTGACGCTGCCCCTGGCAGTCGCGCTGCGCAGCAATGGCGAGGCGGTGATGATGACCTATCCGCTGGTGCGCATCGCCATCCTGATCGGGGCGATCGTCGTCGGCGTGCTGATGTGGCTGGCGCTCAACCGCACGCGGGTCGGCATGCTGGTGCGCGCCGGGGTGGACGACCGCGACATGCTGTCGGCGACCGGCGTGCGCGTGCAACTCGTCTTCGTCATGGTCTTCGCCTTCGGGGCCGGGCTCGCCGGCCTCGCCGGCGTCGTCGGCGGCACCTTCCAGTCGCTGCAGCCTGGCGAGGATACGCGCATCCTGCTGTCCTCTCTCGTCGTCGTCATCGTCGGCGGCATGGGCTCGATCCCCGGGGCGGCGGTCGGGGCGCTGATCGTCGGCCTCGCCGAGCAGTTCGGCTCGGTCTACATGCCGACCTATGCGGTGATGCTGACCTTCCTGATCATGGTCGCGGTCCTGGCGATCAGGCCCGAAGGCCTGGCGGCGAGGCGCTGACGATGGCCATCGCCGACCTCGATCTGCCGCAGCGCGCCCGCCCCCAGGAGGGCTTCGGGGACTGGGTCGCGCGCCGGGGCACGGCCTTCTGGGTCGTGTCCGCCCTGCTGCTGGTCATGCCCGCCATCGCCAGCCCGTTCTGGCTCGTCCAGATCATCGCCTATGCGATGATCCTGGGCCTGATCGCGCTCAGCCTGATGTTCCTGGCCGGCTATGGCGGCATCGTCAGCCTGATCCAGATGACGGTGGCGGGCTTTGCCGGCTACCTCGTAGCGATCCTCGGCGGCAGCGCCATCACCCAGATCAGCCTGAACTGGCCATGGTGGACAGCGGTGCCGGTGGCGATCCTGGTCGCGACGCTGTTCGGAACGCTGAGCGGAGCGCTCTCGGTGCGCACCGAGGGCATCTACACGATCATGATCACGCTCGCGATCGCCTCGGCCTTCTACTACCTGACGCTGCAGAACTACACGATCTTCAATGGTTTCAGCGGCTTCAACGGCATCCTGCCGCCGGTCTTCCTGGGCATCGACTGGGGGCAGAGCCTGCCCTTCTACTACCTGACCCTGGCCTGTGCGGCGCTGGCCTATGGCGCGGTGATCTATGTCTCGCGGGCCCCCTTCGGGCTCGCCTTGCAGGGCACGCGCGACAACCCCCGCCGCATGGCGGCGCTCGGCTTCGACGTCGTCGCGCATCGCATCGCCGCCTATACCTTTGC
This sequence comes from Allobosea sp. R86505, assembly GCF_042466375.1. Lineage (NCBI taxonomy): Bacteria > Pseudomonadati > Pseudomonadota > Alphaproteobacteria > Hyphomicrobiales > Alloboseaceae > Allobosea > Allobosea sp. R86505. The sequence continues at coordinate 45,964 of NZ_JAXHPY010000001.1, forward strand.
TTCGCTGATCGCCGCCTCGGCAGGCGTGCTGCTGGTCTGGTACCAGCGCCAGATCTCGCCCGGCACGGCCGGGGTCGGGCCCGTCGTCGACATGCTGATCATCGCGGTGGTCGGGGGGCTGAGCCGCCCGATCGGCCCCTTCATCGGCGCGCTGGTCTATGTGCTGCTGCGCACCTTCGCGCTCGACGTGCTCGAGGGTGTCGGCCTCGACGGGCGGCGCTACCAGCTGCTGATCGGGCTCGGCTTTCTCGTCATCGTGCTGTTCTCGCCCGACGGGCTGATCGGCATCTTCCAGCGGCTGCGCGAGCGCTATCGCCGCGGCCGCGAGGCCCGCGACAGCCAGATGGGCACAGGCGGAGGCGCGCCATGAGCGCGGTCGTCTCCCGCGAGCGGCTGACAGCGGCGGGCTCTGCCAATGCGCTCGAACTGCGCGGGGTCTCGCGGCTGTTCGGCGCGCTGGCGGCGCTCACCGACATCACGCTCTCGGTGAAGCCCGGCGAGCGGCGCGCCGTGCTCGGCTCGAACGGAGCCGGCAAGACGACGCTGTTCAACTGCGTCACCGGCGATTTCGCGCCGAGCTCGGGCGTGATCCGCTTCTTCGGCGAGGACGTCACCGCCTTTCCGCCGCAGGAGCGCATCCGGCGGGGCCTGCGCCGGACCTACCAGATCTCGTCGCTGTTCACCGGGCTTTCGGTGCTCGACAACGTCTATCTTGCCTGCCGGGGCGTCTCGCGGAACCGCTTCTCGCTGCTGCGCCCGCGCCGGGACGATGCGCTGGTCCATGCGGCCGAGACGCTGGTCGAGGCGGTGCATCTCTCGGCCGTCAAGGACCGGCTGGTCGGCGAGCTCGCCTATGGCCAGCAGCGCCAGCTCGAGATCGCGCTCGCTCTGTCGGGCGCGCCGCGCTTCATCCTGTTCGACGAGCCGGCGGCGGGGCTCTCGCCGACCGAGCGGCGCGACCTCGTCCACATCCTGACCTCGCTGCCGAGCCATATCGGCTACATCATCATCGAGCACGACATGGATGTGGCGCTGCGCGTCGTCGAGAGCGTGACGATGATGCACAACGGCCGCATCTTCAAGGAAGGCGCGCCGCAGGAGATCGAGAGCGACCCGGAAGTCCAGGAGCTCTATCTCGGCGGCGGACATGTCGGAGGCGGGCATGGCTGAGCGTCTCAAGGCCCCGCCCGGCGTCGGCGTGCCGATCCTGCAGATCGCCGGCCTCAACGTGTTCTACGGGCGCTCCCATGCGCTGCAGGGCGTCGACCTCACCCTCCATAGCGGCGTGCTCTCCGTGGTCGGCCGCAACGGCATGGGCAAGACGACCATGTGCAAGGCGATCATGGGGCTGGTGCCGGTCAGCTCGGGCTCGATCCGATTCTTCGGCGAGGAGATCGCTGGGCGCAGCCCGGCCGAGATCGCGCGGCTCGGCATCGGCTATGTGCCGCAGGGGCGCCGGCTCTGGCGCTCGCTCACGGTCGACGAGCATCTGCGGCTGATGCAGCGCTCCAAGCGCGGCGTCTGGACGCCCGAGCGCATCTACGAGGCTTTCCCGCGGCTGGCAGAGCGCCGCAACAATGGCGGTGCCCAGCTCTCGGGCGGCGAGCAGCAGATGCTGGCGATCAGCCGGGCCCTGCTGATGAATCCGCGTCTGCTGATCATGGACGAGCCGACGGAGGGGCTCGCGCCCGTCATCGTCGCCCATGTCGAGGAGATGCTGGTGCGCCTCGCCGAGCAGGGCGACGTCGCGATCCTGGTCATCGAGCAGAACATCGGCGTCGCGACCGAAATGTCGGACCCGGTCGCCATCATGGTCAATGGCCGGATCAACCGCATCATCGCCTCGGCGACGCTGGCGGGTGACCGCGACCTGCAGCAGCGCCTGCTGGGCGTCGGCCGGCACAGCCATGACGAGACCGACGGCGCGCCCGAACCAGCGGAGACGTCGGAGAGCGGGACGGCCCGCGCCCCTGCCCCGCCGAGCGGCCCGATGCGGGTCTACAACGCCAATCCGGTCATCCCGACGCGCTGGTCGCAGCCCGTCCCGGCGGCGCGGATCGAGGCGCAGGCGCGGACGATCTCGCGCCCGACGCTGGCGACGCGCGACGGTGCCCGGGTCGCGGACGGCCGGCGCCATGCGCCCTCGGGCAGCGGCGAGCCGCATGTCATCGTCGTCGGCACGCTCGACACCAAGGGCGAGGAGCTGCGCTTCATCCGCGATCTCGTCCAGGCTGACGGGGTACGGGCACGGCTGGTCGACATCTCGACCTCGGGCCGCAGTGCCGGCGGCGACGTCACCCCGCAGGAGATCGCGCTCGCCCATCCGCGCGGTTCTGCCGGCATCGCGTCGGGCGACCGCGGCGCGGCCGTGGCGGCGATGACGGAGGCGTTCAAGGCCTGGCTGCCGCGCCAGCAGGGCGTTCTCGGCGTGATCTCGGCCGGCGGCTCGGGGGCGACCGCCATGGTGACGCCCGCCATGCAGGCCCTGCCGATCGGGCTGCCGAAGCTGATGATCTCGACCATGGCCTCGGGCGATGTCGCGGCTTATGTCGGCGCCGCCGACATCACCATGATGCATGCCGTCACTGATGTGCAGGGGATCAACCGGGTCTCGCGGCTGGTGCTCGGCAACGGGGCGCGGGCGATGGCCGCCATGGCCAAGGCGCGGCTGGCCGAATTGACCAGACCGGCGACGACGCGGCGCGCCGAGCCCGAAAAGCCGCTCGTCGGCCTCACCATGTTTGGTGTCACCACGCCCTGCGTGCAGCAGGTCTCGCGGCTGCTGGAGGCCGACTGGGAGCCGCTCGTCTTCCACGCCACCGGCACGGGCGGGCGGGCGCTGGAGAAGCTGGTCGAGTCCGGGCTGGTCGGGGCCGTCATCGACGTCTCCACCACCGAAATCTGCGACATGATGATGGGCGGCTTCCTGCCCGCGACGGAAGACCGCTTCGGCGCGATCATCCGCACGCGCATTCCCTATGTCGGTTCGGTCGGCGCGCTCGACATGGTCAATTTCTTCGCCCCCGAGACGGTCCCGGAGCGCTACCGGGGCCGCAATCTCTATCCGCACAATCCGCAGATCACGCTGATGCGCACAACGGCGGACGAGAATGCGCGGATGGGGCGCTGGATCGGCGAGCGGCTGAACCTGATGGAGGGGCCGGTGCGCTTCCTCCTGCCCGAGCGCGGCGTCTCGGCCCTCGATGCGCCCGGCCAGCCTTTCCACGATCCCGCCGCCGACGCCGCCCTGTTCCAGGCGCTGGAGCAGACCGTGCGGCAGACGCCGACGCGGCAGCTGATCCGCTGCCCGCATCACATCAACGACCCGGCCTTCGCCGCCGCTTTGGTGCGGGAGTTCAGGGCCCTGCACGCCGGGCGCCGGCGCGAGCGGGCCAATGGAGGCAGGGCATGAACTCGATGATGATCGCCTCACCGTCATTGCGAGGAGCGCAGCGACGAAGCAATCCAGGGGCGGCAGCGCCCTACCTCCTCCTGGATTGCTTCGCTGCGCTCGCAATGACGGCGTTCGGCGGCGGCTTCGACTTCGAGGAACGCCCATGACCGCCTTCGACAAGACGGCCCTGCTGAAGCGCTTCCGGGCCATGGTGAAGGCCGGCGAGCCGATCGTCGGCGGCGGCGCCGGCACCGGGCTTTCCGCGAAATGCGAAGAGGCCGGCGGGATCGACCTCATCGTCATCTACAATTCCGGCCGCTACCGCATGGCCGGCCGCGGCTCGCTCTCGGGGCTGATGCCCTATGGCGACGCCAACGCCATCGTCATGGAGATGGCGGCCGAGGTGCTGCCGGTCGTCAAGAGCACGCCGGTGATCGCCGGCGTCTGCGGCACCGACCCGTTCCGGCGGATGGACGTCTTCCTGGACGAGGTCGCGCGGATCGGCTTCGCCGGGGTGCAGAACTTCCCGACCGTCGGACTGGTCGACGGCATCTTCCGCAAGAACCTCGAAGAGACCGGCATGGGCTACGGCCTCGAGGTTGAGATGATCCGTCTCGCCAACGCCAAGGGCCTGCTGACGACGCCTTACGTCTTCTGCGAGGCCGATGCGCGCGCCATGGCGAAAGCCGGCGCCGACATCATCGTCTGCCATCTAGGGCTGACGACCGGCGGCGCGATCGGCGCCGAGACGGCGCTCAAGCTCGCCGACTGCCCGGCGCTGGTCGACGCCTGGGCTGCCGCTGCCCTCGCGGTGAAGAAGGACGCGCTCATCCTCGTGCATGGCGGCCCGGTCGCCGAGCCGGCGGATGCCGACTTCATCATGAAGCACACGAAGTACTGCCACGGCTTCTACGGGGCATCCTCGATGGAGCGGCTGCCGGTCGAGGTCGCGATCCGCGACCAGACGCGCGCCTTCAAGCGCATCGGGCGCGATCTGACGAACAAAAAGCCCGCCGGGAAGGCTGGCAAGGCGAAGTGACCCGGGCCACGGGTGGGAGGATGAGGACATGACGGGACAGCTGATCGGATCGCTGATCCTCTGGCTGATCGTGGCGGTGATCGTCATCGCCATCATCGTCTATCTGGTGAACTGGCTGTACCGGCGCTCGTCGAAGGAGGTGTCCTTCGTCCGCACCGGCCTGTTCGGCGAGCGGGTGGTGATCAATGGCGGCGCCTTCGTGCTGCCGATCATCCACGACGTCACGCCCGTCAACATGAACGTGCTGCAGCTCGCCGTGACGCGCGCCAGCAACGACGCGCTGATCACGCGGGACCGGATGCGCGTCGACATCGACGCCGAGTTCTATGTCCGGGTGAAGCCCGAGCGGGATTCGGTCTCGATCGCCGCCGCGACTCTGGGCCGCCGCACACTGCAGCCCGACCAGCTCCATGCGCTGCTTTCGGGCAAGTTCATCTCGGCGCTGCGCACCGTCGCCTCCGAGATGACGATGGAGGAGATGCACGAGCAGCGCGGGATGTATGTCCAGCGCGTCAAGGAGGCCGCGGCCGAGGCGCTCGACCAGAACGGCCTGCTGCTGGAATCGGTCGCGCTCACCGACCTCGACCAGACCGACCTGCAGTATTTCAACCCCTCCAACCGCTTCGACGCCGCCGGCCTGACGCGGATCATCGAGGAGATCGAGGACAAGCGGAAGCTGCGCAACGACATCGAGCAGGATTCGATGATCCGCATCCGCACCCGCAACCTCGAGGCGGAGCGCCAGGCGCTCGACATCGAGCGCGACAGCGAGGCAGCGCGCCTCGAACAGCAGCGCGAGATCGAGATCAAGCGCGCCGTGCAGCGGGCCGAGATCGCCCGCGAGCGCGCAGCCCGCGATACGGAAGCCGAGCAGGCGCAGATCCTCTCGCGCGAGGAGATCGAGAAGTCGCGCATCTCCAACGAGCGCGCGATCAGCGAAGCGCGCATCGCCTCCGAGCGCGACATCCGCCAGCAGGAGATCGCGCGCACGCAGGCCGTCGAGGAGGCCGAGATCAGCTCGCGCGAGCTGATCGAGAAGGCCCGCATCGCCAATGAGCAGGCGATCAGCGCGGCCCGCATCGCCTCCGAGCGCGACATCCGCCAGAAGGAAATCGAGCGCGCGCAGACACTTGAAGCCGCCGAGATCGCGGCACGGGAGGCGACCGAGAAGGCGCGCATCCTGCAGGAAACCGCGATCAGTGCCGAGCGCATCATCCGCGAGCAGGAGATCCGCAACCGCGAGATCGAGCGCACCCGCGTGCTCGACCAGGAGGACATCGCCGCGCGCGAGGCGGTCGACACCGCCCGCATCGGCCAGGAGGAGCGCGTCCGCGCGCTCGGCATCGCCCGCAACCGCGCCCTCGACGAGGCCGAGATCGCCGCCCGCGAGGCGGTCGAGAAGGCCCGCATCGCGCAGGAAAACGTGCTGACGGCCGAGCGCATCGCGCTGGAGCAGCGCAAGCGCCTGCTCGAGATCGAGCAGACCGAGACGATCGAGGCCGCCGAGATCGCGGCGCGCGAGAGCGTCGAGAAGGCGCGCATCAGCCAGGAGCGGACCGTCGCCAGCGAGCGCATCCGCCGCGACGAGGAGGTCCGCAATCTCGAGATCGCCCGCAACCAGGCGATCGACACCGCCGAGATCGCCGCGCGCGAGGCGACGGAAGCCGCGCGCATCGCCCAGGAGAAGGTCGTCGCTGCCGAACGGATCGCGGCGGAACTCGCCACGAAGGAGCTGGAGATCCGCCGCAACGCCGATCTCGACACCGCGGAGCTGAAGCGCCGCGACACCGTCGAGCGCCAGCGCATCGCCACGGAACTCGGTCTGGACGAAGAGCGCATCGACGCGGCGAAGTCCCGCGAGATGCTGCAGATCGCCCAGAAGAAGGCGGTCGAGGTGGCGGAGGAAGACCGCGCCATCGTGCTCGCCGCCAAGAGGGTCGAGCGCACCGACGCCGACAGCGCACTGCGCCAGGCCGAGATCGCCGCCAAGCAGCAGGTCGAATCCGTCGACATCGTCCGCGAACAGGCGCTGGAGGCCGCCCGGATCGAGCGACGGCGCGCGCTGGAGCAGCTCGAGATCGCCCGGACTCAGGCGCTGCAGGAGGCGCAGATCGCCTCCAACGAGGAGGTCGAGCGCGCCCGCATCTCGTCGGACCGCGGACTCGACGAAGCCCGTGTCGGGCGCCAGCGCGAGCTGCGCAAGCTGGAGATCGCGAGGGAGCGCGATGTCGAGGCGGCCGCCATGGACAAGGCGATCGCGCTCTACACCAAGTCGCTCGAGGAATCCGCCGCCCAGGCCAATGCCGAAAGCGCCCGCGCCAAGGCGGTCGAGGCCGAGGAACAGGTCAAGACGATCCGCGAGAGCGAAGGAGCGAAACGGCGCAAGACCGTCGAGGTGCTGCTCGCCGAGAAGGCGGCGGAGGAATCCAACATCGCCGCCGCGGCCGACAAGGTGCGCCGCACCGTCGAGGCCGAGGCCCAGAAGCTGCTCTACGAGGCCGAGAACGTGCTCAGCGACGGTGCCCGCTACGGGCTGTTCCGGCGCCGCCTGCTCGACAAGATCGAGGGCATCGTGCGCGAGAGCGTCAAGCCGATGGAGAAGATCGAGGGCATCCGCATCCTGCATGTCGACGGTCTCGCCGGTGGCGGCGGCTCGGGCGGCTCGGGTGGCGCGGCGCGCTCCCCGACCGACGAGGTGATCGAGTCGGCGCTGCGCTACCGCGTCCAGGCGCCGATGATCGACCAGGTGCTGAAGGAGATCGGCATCGAGGGCGGCAACCTCGCCAAGATGGGCGGTCTGATGCGCGAAGCGTCCGACATGCAGCGCGTCGCCAAGGATGCGCAGCCGGCCAGGCCGAAGGGCGGCGGCGATGCCAAGAGCGAGCCTACGACCGGTGGCGAGGGCTCTGCCTCCGAAGCCGGCCCCGGCAAGACCTCCTGAGGCTGCAGCATCATGGCCCGCGTCTACGTCTCCAGTGTCATCTCCGCCCCCGCCGCCAAGGTCTGGGCCCGCGTGCGCGATTTCAACGGCCTGCCGAACTGGCATCCGCGCATCGCCGAAAGCCGGATCGAGAATGGCGAGCCCGCCGACAAGGTCGGCTGCATCCGCGCCTTCTCGCTGCGCAGCGGCGACCGGCTGCGCGAGCAGCTGCTCGGGCTCTCCGACTACGACATGTTCTGCACCTACTCGATCCTGGATTCGACGATGCCGCTGACGAACTACGTCGCGACGCTGCGGCTGACCCCGATCACCGACCAGGAGCGCACCTTCATCGAATGGTCGGCCGATTTCGACTGCGCGCCGGAGCGCGAGGCGGAGCTGGTCGAGGGCATCGGCACCAATGTCTTCCAGGGCGGTTTTGATGCCCTCAAGCGCGCATTCGGGGGATGAGGCATGCCTCACGTCGTCCGCAGCACGATCATCGACGCGCCGGTCGACCTGCTCTGGTCGGTGCTGCGCGACTTCAACGGCCATGACCGCTGGCACCCGATCGTCGCACGTAGCGAAATCGAGCGCGGCCACCCGTCCGACCGGATCGGCTGCGTGCGCCGGTTCTGGCTGCAGGACGGCAGCGAGCTGCGCGAGCAGCTCCTCACGCTGTCGGACCTCGAAATGACCTTCAGCTACTGCCTGCTGGATACGCCGATCCCGCTCTTCAACTATGTCGCCCATGTCCGGCTGCTGCCGGTGACCGACGGCAACCGCGCCTTCTGGCACTGGGAGAGCCGCTTCACCACGCCCCGCGGCCGCGAGGCGGAGCTCGCCCGCATCGTCGGCGACGAGGTCTACACCAACGGCATCGAGGCGGTGCGCCACCTGCCCGAACTGGCGCGGGAGGCGGTCTGACATGCTCGCTGTGAGAAGCTGCGCGACGCTGTCGGAAGCCGCCGGCATCCTGTCCGGAGACCGGCAAGCGGTGCTGATCGGTGGCGGCACGCTGGTCATGCGCGACGTCAACGAAGGCCGGCTGACCGAGGGCACGCTGCTGCGAGTCACCGATCCCGCCTTCCGGCGGATCGAGGCCAATGGGGCCCGCATCGAGCTCGGCGGCGGGGTCACGATGGGCCAGCTCCTGGCCAGCCGCGAGCTCGCCTTTCTCCATCCGGCGGCCCGCGCGATCGGCGGCCCGGCCGTCCGCAACATGGCCAGTGTCGGCGGCAATCTCTTCGCGCCCACGCCTTACGGCGATTTCACCGTGGCGCTGCTGGCGCTCGATGCGCAGGTGGTGGTCCAATCCGGCTTCGGCAGTGGGCGCGCGACGCCGCTGGAGGAGTTCCTGACGGCCCGCGGGCGCATGGGGCCGGCGCTGGTCGCCTCCATCCAGTTCCCGCGACCCGCCAGCCCCGGCGATTTCCACTTCCGCAAGATCAGCCGCGTCAAGCCGAAGGGGATTTCGGTGCTGTCGATCGCCGCCCATCTGCCGCTGGCGGGCGGGCGCGTCAGCCAGGCGCGGGTGGCCTATGGCGCGATGGCGCCGACGCCGATCCGCGCGCGCGGCGTCGAGCGGGCGCTGGAGGGCAAGGCGCTCGATGCCACCGCCATCGCCGCCGCCAAACAGGCCGCGCTCGAAGGCTGCCGGCCCGCGACCGATGCGATCGCCAGCGAGTGGTATCGCCGCGAGGTGCTGCCCGTCCATCTCGGCCGGCTGCTCGCCGGCGAGCCCCGCTGAGGAGCGCGCCATGGCCAAAATTCCTGTCCAGTTCCGCCTCAACGGCACCGACCGCGCCGCCTTCGTCGACGCGCCCGAGACGCTCCTCAACACGCTGCGCCGGAGCCTGGGCGACTTCGCCCCGAAATATGGCTGCGGCCAGGGAGCCTGCGGCGTCTGCACCGTGCTGATCGACGGCGAGCCGCATCTCTCCTGCCTGACCCTCTCGGTGGCCTGCGAGGGCCGCCAGGTTGAGACGGCCTCGGGCATGGCCGATGGACCCGATCTGCATCCGCTGCAGGCGCAGTTCATGGAGCATTTCGCCGCCCAGTGCGGCTTCTGCACGCCCGGCATGCTGACGGCGGCGCGAGCCCTGCTCGACACAAACCCCAACCCCACCCGCGACGAGGTCATCGAAGCCATCAGCGGCAACATCTGCCGCTGCACCGGCTACGAGCCCATCGTCGCCGCGATCCTCGCCGCCGGCGGGCAGAGCGCGAGGCGGGCATGATGAAGGTGGTGATGGTGACGGAAGCTCTCGCGGTGGCTCGCGTCAATCCTGCGCTGCGATCGCACCTCTTACACGGCCGCGCCCATGGTGGGCTCAAGCCCTCCCCCCGCTTGCGGTGGGGAGGGTTGGGTGGGGGGGCGTGCCGCTTGGCGGGACGGTCAGAGCGGTCTCGTCACGCCCCCCCATCCCTAGCCCTTCCCCACAGCAAGCGGGGGGAAGGGAACGCACCTTTCCGGAGGACGCTCACAGGGAGAACCCGGCCATGCTAGAACTCCGCAAGGACCTCTTCGCCGACGAGCGCGACGATAATCTCAACGTCGTCGGCAAGGGCATCCAGCGTCAGGACATGCCCGGCCATGTCACCGGGCTGACGCGCTACTTCGACGACCACGCCTTCGACGGGATGCTGCATCTGAAGGTGGTGCGCAGCCCCCATGCAAGCGCCCGCATTCGCTCGATCGACGTCTCGGCCGCCGCCCGTGCACCGGGCGTCAAGCGCGTGCTGCGCGCGGCCGACGTGCCGGTGAACAGGAACACGCTGCTCAGCCTGATCAATTTCGGCAAGGACGACGAGCCTTCGCTGGCGGTCGACAAGGTGCACTATGTGGGCGAGCCCGTCGTCGCGATCATCGCCGAAAGCGAGGCGCAGGCGCTCGCGGCGAAGGCGCTGGTGCGCATCGACTACGAGCCGATGCCGGCCGTGTTCGATGTCGAGGAGGCGCTGAAGCCGGGCGCGCCGGTCGTCAACGAAACTTATCCGGCGAATTATTTCGAGTATCACGAGCGCTTCGACCATCAGAAGCTGCGCTTCGGCGATGTCGAGCGCGCCTTTGCCGGTGCCGACATGGTGCTGGAGCACCGCTACCAGATGTCACCGATCGAGCATGCGCCGACGGAGACCAACGGCTCGATCGCCGCGCCCGAGCAGAACGGCCGCTTCGTCGTCCATTCCTGCGCGCAGGGTCTGTTCTTCGCGCTCGGCACCACCGCCAAGATCGTCGCGGTCGAGTCCAACCGCCTGCATTTCATCGGCGGCACGGTCGGCGGCGGCTTCGGCGGCAAGGTCGATTCACTGACCGAACCTCTGGCCGTGCTCGGCTCGATGGTGACGGGGCGCCCGGTCCGCTTCGTGCTCGATCGCGAGGAGGAGATGCTCTACGGCTCGCCGCGCGGGGCCGAGCGCATCTACATCAAGGACGGGCTGATGCGCGACGGGCGCATCGTCGCCCGCTACATCCGCAGCTATTTCGATGCAGGCGCCTATACGCGGCTCTCCAGCTATGCCGCGATCAAGTGCACCGCGCATCTGCCAGGGCCGTACTGGATTCCCAACGTCGCCTCCGACGTCCATGTCGCCTACACCAACCGCTGCCCCTCGACCGCCATGCGCGGCTTCGGCATCACTGCGGTGGATTTCGCGCTGGAGGTCCAGATGGACCGGCTCGCCGAGGCGGCCGGCATGGACCCGATGGAGTTCCGGATCCTCAACGCCTACCGCGACGGGGACATGAAGCCGCATCGGCGCAAGGCCTCGAACACGGCGCTGATCGAATGCGTCCAGGTGGCGGCGGAGAAGGCGAACTGGCCGATCTCGGAACAGGGCAAGCGGCAATCCTCGCTCACCGGCGGCGGCGCAGGCGAGCGCGCCCAGATCCCCGCCACCGTGCTCGATGCACGCGGCCAGATCAGCCGGCCCGAGACGCGGCAATCGGGCCCGACGCAGACCCTGCCGGCCGGCACCTCCCGCATCGCCTTGAGCAAGCAGCCGGTGATGGAGGGCGCGCGCGACGGGCGCGCCGCGCCCACGCAGGTGCCGCGTTACGAGGCGCCGCGCCCCGCAACGGCCGTGCCACCGTCCTACGCAGCGCAGCCGGCCTCTCCGCCGCCGCAGCCCCCCTCGCCCTACCAGCCGGTATCTGGCCAGCAGCCGCCACCCTATCAGCCACCCCCGGCGCCGCCTTCGCCCGCGCCGGCCGCTCCGGCGCAAACCCAGCATGGCGCGGTGCGCTTCTCGTCCGTCTTCGGCAGGAGGCGCTGACATGGCCCGTCACGAAGGTCGCGGCATGGCGTCGGTGAACTACCCGATCGGGATGAATCTCGGCGGGGATCCGAGCCAGGCGCTGATCCATTCCAATCCGGACGGCAAATTCACCGTCGCGCTCTCGGCGATCGATCTCGGCCAGGGCATGAAGCAGGTCTCGCGGCAGATCGCGGCCGAGACGCTCGGCGTGCCCGTCGAGGACGTCTATGTCGACACCGCCGACAGCGACACCGGTCCCCATGACATGGGCTCCTTTGCCTCGCGCGGCACGCACCGCATGGGCAACGCCATCATCGTCGCGGCGCGCGAGGCCCGCGGCGTGCTGCTGGAGGCGGCGGCCGAGGAACTCGAGGTCGATGCCGGCGACCTCGTCACCGACGGACGCGGCAACATCCACGTTCGCGGCGCGCCCTCGCGCTCGATCACGGTCAAGGCGACCGCCCAGGCGGCGCAGTTCAAGCAGGGCAAGACCATCGCCGGGCGCGGCATCTTCCTGATCCCGCTCTCGGCCGTCGATGCCGAAACCGGCGAGATGAACCCCAACACCGCCTTCGCCCATGCCTGCCTGGTGGCGGACGTGACTGTCGACGACGAGACCGGCGAGGTCGAGGTGCTCAGGATGACCAGCGCCTATGAGCTCGGCCGGGTGATCAACCCCCGCATGGTCGAGCAGCAGCTCGTCGGCGGGGCCTGGATGGGCATGAGCCATGCGCTCTACGAGACGCCCGAGCCCTATTATCCCGACACCGCCCATGGCCCGCGCGACTTCAACGAGTACCTGATGCCGGGGCCGGGCGAGATCGCGCCCTATCACGTCACGGTGCTGGAGCGCCCGGCGCCCGACGGGCCCTATGGCGGCAAGGGACCCGGCGAGATGTGCGCCAATCCGGTCCTGCCGGCGATCGCCAACGCCGTCTACAACGCGGTCGGCGTGCGCGTCGATGAGCTGCCGATCACGCCCGAGAAGATCCTGCGCGGACTCAAGGCCAATGGCGGGGTCAAGCCCGGCCCGCGCCGCGGCGGCCCCGTGAACTGGCGGTGACGGCATGGCGCTGCGCACCACCGTCGCCGGCCTCTCCAGCCCCGAGGACCTCGCCCGGGCCCTGACGGGCGCGATGTATCTCGCCGATGACGGCATCGCCACCGCCGGCTACCTCGCGCTCGCTCTCGGCAAGCCGCTGCTGCTCGAGGGCGCGCCCGGCGTCGGCAAGACCGAGGCCGCCAAGGCGATCGCCGGCATCCTCGGGCGCCAGCTGATCCGGCTGCAATGCTTCGAGGGGATCGACGCGTCGGCTGCGCTCTATGAGTGGAACTATCCGCGCCAGATGCTGGCGATCCGCCAGGCACGGGAGGGCGAGACGCTCGACATCTACCGCGACGATTTCCTGATCGAGCGGCCGATGCTGACGGCACTGCGCCGGCCGGAGTCGACCGTGCTGCTGATCGACGAAATCGATCGGTCGGACCATGAATTCGAGGCCTTCCTGCTCGAATTCCTGTCCGATTTCTCGATCTCGATCCCCGAGCGCGGCACCCTGCGCGCCGCCGAGCGTCCGGTCGTGGTCCTGACCTCGAACCGCACGCGGGAGCTGCATGAGGCGCTGCGGCGCCGCTGCGTCTACCACTACATCGCCTATCCCGAGCCCGAGCGGGAGGCCCAGATCATCATGATGCGCTCCTCGGCCGTCGCCGAGGGCACGGCGCGCGCCGTCGTCCACGCCATCGGTCTTTTGCGCCTGGAGCCGCTGGCCAAGCCACCGGGCGTGGCCGAGGCCGTCGACTGGGCCGAGGCCGCCACCGCGCTCGCCCGGGCCGGCGCGCCCTGGCCCGAGGCCTTCCGCCGCTCGCTGGGCGCCGCGATCAAGGACGAGGAGGATTTCGTCCATCTGCGGCCCCGCCTGCCGCTGATCATCCCGGGGCTGGCGGCATGAGCATTCAATCGTCATTGCGAGCGCAGCGAAGCAATCCAGGGGCGGCCATGCTCAACGCCTCCCTGGATTGCTTCGTCGCTGGCGCTCCTCGCAATGACGGCTGGAGTCGGCCATGATCGCCCCGCTCCCCGCAGCCGGACGCCTGTTCGTCGCCTTCCCGACGCTCCTGCGCGGGCATGGCTTCTCGGTCGCGCCGGAGCAGACGACGAGCTTCCTGATGGCGATCGAGCTGCTCGGGCCCCGCAGCATCGAGCACATCCGCAAGGCGGCGGTGGCGACGCTCGCGCCGCATCCCGAACAGCGCGAGCTGTTCGACGCGCTGTTCGACCTGCATTTCCTCGGCGCCATCGCAGAGCCCGGCGACGAGGATTTCGCGCCCGACGAGGAGATGGCGGTCCAGGAGGATTCCGGCTCGCGCGAAATCCTGGTCGGCGAGGAGGTCAACGAGACCGGCCAGGCCGCGACGGGGGCGGAAGCGCTGTCCGTTCGGGCCCTGCAGCCGCTGGACGAGAGCGAGACGCTGCGGCGCTTCGCCCGCGCTCTGCCGGCCGCGCTGCCCCGCCGCCGCGGCTATCGCCATCGTGGCGCCAGGCGAGGGCAAAGCGTCGATCTCGCCCGCAGCCTGCGCGCCGCGATCCGCCATGACGGCGAGGTGATGAGCCTGAAGAAGCTGAGGCGCGTCACCCGGCCCCGGCCGATCCTGCTTCTGATCGACGTCTCCGGCTCGATGAAGCAGCGCAGCGACGCCAATCTCGCCCTGGCGCATGCGATCGTGCAGGCGACACCGCGCGTCGAGGTCTTCACCTTCGGCACCAGGCTGACGCGGGTGACGCGGGCGCTGCGCCGCAAGCGCCGCGAACAGGCGCTCACTGAAGCGTCGGGGCTGGTGGCCGACTGGGATGGCGGCACCCGCATCGGCGATGCGCTGCAGGCCTTCCTCGCCGTGCCGCGTTTTGCCTCCTATGCGCGTGGCGCCGTCGTCGTCGTGCTGTCCGACGGTCTGGAACGCGGCGATCCGGCCGCGCTGGTCTCGGCGGTCACGAGGCTTTCGGCCCGGGCCCACCGCATCGACTGGCTGACGCCGCTTGCGACCGACCCCGGCTACCGGCCCGAGACCGAGGCGCTGCGCCTGATCGCGCCCCAACTCGCCAGCCTCGGCAACGGCGCCAGCACGGCGCGGATCTGCCGGCACATCCTTTCGCTCGGAGGCTCGGCCGCGGCATGACCGGAATCGTCGATTCGCATTTCCACATCTGGCACCAGGCCGACCTGCCATGGCTCGTCGGTCCGATGCAGCCGCGCATCTTCGGCCCGTATGAGCCGATCCGGCGGGACTATCCGGTCGCGGAGTATCTCGCGGATTGCCGCTCTTGCGGCGTCATCGAGGCCGTCTATGTCCAGGCGAACTGGGCACCGGCGCGCCATCTCGACGAGGTCGCCTTCGTGTCCCGGGCCTCCGACGAATCCGGCTTCCCGATCGCCATCGTCGCCTATGCCGACATGCTGGCTGAGGACGTCCGGCCGCAGCTCGACGCCCTGGCTCAGAACCCGCGGGTACGCGGCGTGCGCATGCAGCTGCACTGGCACGAGAACCCGCTCTATCGCTTCGCAGGCGGAGCCGATCTCTGCCGCGAGCCCAGGCTTCAGGCCAATGTCGATCGGCTTGCGGATTACGGCTTCAGCTTCGACCTTCAGGTCTTTGCGCCACAGATGGCCGGCGCGGCCGAACTCGCCTTTTCCTGCCCGAATGTGACCTTCGTGCTGCAACACGCCGGGATGCTGGAGAACCTCTCGCCGGACGGCATCGAGCAGTGGCGGGACGGCATGCGCGCCCTCGCCGGCCAGCCCAACATCGTCAGCAAGCTCTCGGGACTCGGTACCTTCCTGCGTCGGAACGACCCCGCGCATGTCGCTTTCGTCGCGACGGAGACGCTCACGCTGTTTGGCGCGGAGCGCTGCCTGTTCGGCTCCAATTTCCCGATCGAGAAGCTCTGGACGACCTATGCGGACCTGATCGGCGCCCATCGCGCCGCCGTGCCGCCAGACGCCTCCGATCACATCTTCAGCCACACCGCGCGGCGGGTCTACCGCCTCGCCCAGCCCTGACGGGAGACACTCCATGGCGCTCGAAATCAAGATTCTGGACTATGGCGACATCGAGCTGGAATCGAGCTTCCTCGTGCTCGGCCGCGATTGCGGGCGCACGCGGCGCGTGCCGACCTATGGCTTCCTGATCCTCGGCGGCCCCTGGCCGGTCGTCGTCGACACCGGCTACCGGCACAACCAGATCATGGAGACGCTGGGCATGCGCGGTCTCCAGTTCCACGAGAACATGATCGAGAACCAGCTCGCCAAATACGGCGTCCGGATGGGCGATGTGCGTTACGTCATGCACACACATCTCCACATCGACCATGCCGGGAAGGACGAGCTCTTCCCGATGAACACGACGGTGATCGTCAACCGGCGCGAGCTGGAATACTCCGTTTCCGGCCTGATGCACCCGCAATATCCTGCGCCCGACATCAAGCACCTGATCGACCGGCTGCACACGCGCGACGCGCTGCGCTTCGAGGATCTGGAGCTTTCCGGGATGATCGAGCTCTTCCCCGGCTGCTATCTGGAGGCTGCCGGCGCCCACACCGAGGGCTCGATGAATGTCCATGTCGACACGATCGAGGGCCGCGCCATCATCTGCGGCGACGTGATCTACGACTTCAACGACCAGATCGTCACGCCCTTCCACGAGATCAGCGCCAACGAACCACGCACCACCGGCAATCACGGCGTCTCCAAACGCGAGGAGAAGGCCGCGATCAAGAAGCTCCTCTCGACGGGCAAATTCCTGCTGCCGGTCCATGACAAGCCGGCCAAGATCGCCCATGGTCAGGTCGTCGGCCGCATGGATATGGCGGTTCCCGGCCCGGTCGTGCAGTCGCTGCCGCCGCGCAACTGGTTCGCGGCGTAAGGGCCTGCCGCCATGACCACGCACGTCGCCGTCCGCCCGGCCTTCGCCGACCTCGTCGATCTCTGGGCGCCGGTGCGCCAGCTCGGCACCGGCTTCGAATTCTGCGAAGGGCCGGTCTGGCATCCGCGCGAGCAGCATTTGCTGTTCTCCGACATGCCGGGCGATGTCCGCCGTCGCTGGGACAAAAGCGGCGTGCGCGAGGTCAAGCGCCCGGCGAACAAATGCAACGGCATGACCTATGATGCCGAGCTCAACCTGATCGTCTGCGAACACGCCACCTCCTCGCTGATCTGCGAGCGGCCGGATGGTCGGCGGGAGGTCGTCGCCTCGCATTTCGAGGGTCAGGAGCTCAACAGCCCCAATGACGTCGTGGTGAAGTCGGACGGGGCGATCTATTTCTCCGATCCCTGGTATGGCCGCATGCCCGTCTTCGGCGTCGAGCGGCCGCGGCAACTCGGCTTCCAGGGTGTCTTTCGCATTCCGCCAGGGGGCGGCGAACCGCAGCTCCTGGTCGACCGCTATCTGTTCGACCAGCCCAACGGCCTGTGCTTCTGCCCGACCGAGGACCGGCTCTTCGTCAACGACACGGTGCAGCACAACATCCGCGTCTTTCCGATCCTGCCCGACGGGCGGCTCGGACCGGGGCGCATCTTCGCGTCGGGCATCGTCTCGGTCAGCGAATCCGGCGTCCCCGACGGCATGAAGTGCGACGCGCAGGGCAACCTCTGGGTCTGCGGACCCGGCGGCGTCTGGGTCTACACGATCAAGGGCGAGTTGATCGGCAAGCTGCGCGTGCCCGAACTCGTCGGCAACCTGACCTGGGGCGGGCCGGACTGGCGCACGCTCTTCCTGACCGCGACGCATTCGCTCTATGCCGTCGAGACCAAGGTTGGCCCGCGGATGGAGCCCTATATGAAGGCCACTGGCGGGCCGAGCGGCCGCAGCAGCGGCAGCACCCAGGCCGAGCCCGTGTCAGGCGTCAAACCCGCCGCGACCGTCGCCGCCAGCGGCGCGAAGAAGGCGGCGCCGGGCTACCGGCTCGATCCCGCGCGCTGCGCGCTGATCATCCAGGATATGCAGAACGACGTGGTGATGGAGGGCGGCGCTTTCGCCTCCTCCGGCTCACCGGAGCATTGCCGGCAGCAGAACGCCATCGCCAATGCGGCCCGCCTGGCGCAGGCGGCGCGTGCCCGCGGCATCCCGGTGATCCATGTCTGGTTCGTGGTCGAGGCGGGAGCGCCCGGCGTCACCATGAACGCGCCTCTGTTCGAGGGGCTGGCGGACGCCAAGGCGCTGGTGCGTGGCACCTGGGGCTGCGCGCCCGTGCCGGGGCTGGAGGCGCAGGCCGGCGACCATGTCGTCGAGAAGTGCCGCATGAGCGCCTGGGAGGGGACACGGCTCGAAACCGTGCTCAAGGCGCTGGGCCGCGACGTCGTCATCGTCACCGGCGCCTGGACCAACATGTCGATCGAGCACACGGCCCGCACCGGCGCCGACAAGGGCTATTTCATGCTCGTGCCGGAGGATGCCTGCTCGACCATGAACGCCGAGTGGCACACGGCCTCGGTCAATTACGCGCTGCAGAATGTCTGTGTCGTCACGGATGTCGATGCCGTCATCACCGCCGTCGAGTGAACCCTCAAGGTCGCCGATAGCGGGTTTCCGTGCGGCGAGATCGCCCTCGGCGGCGACGGCCCCGGCCGGGGCCGGCCTGCCCAAATTCCATTCAAGCGACCGAAATTGTATCCATTCTTGACGACGCGCGACAGCGTCCGTCCGGATCGAACGTCGGCGCGCGCCGATGAGCTCTTCAAGACGCAGACCAAAGCCGCAGGGCCGCCATGCCGCTGACAGCGCCCTTCGACCCGCATCGAGAGGACTCAGAGCGGTCATATGGATGCAATCCCGCGCAATTTCTCATCAACCCCTGTGTTTCATCGCTATTTTCCGCAACGAGACCGGCGCGCGCCCTTTTTATTGGATACAATCATGACGTCTTGGCACGCGCATTGCAGAACCCGGCCCGGGCCGCCTCGCGGCTCCCCCATCCTGCCCGGAGGTTTCGCATGCGGTTCCCGGCTTCCATCCCCTCGCCCCGTTCCCGCGTCACCCGCAGCGTGTCGGCTGCCTTCGCCGCGCTCGCCGTCGGCGCCACGCTGACGCTGGCGCCGTCCGCCCCGGCGCACGCGCAGGAGAAGGTCCTGCGTGTCGCGATGACCGCCGGTGACATTCCCGACTGGACGGGCCATCCCGACCAGGGCGCGGAAGGCCAGCGCTTCGTCGGCTTCTCGCTCTATGACAGCTTCCTGAACTGGGACCTGACGCGCTCGGACCGCGAGGCGGTGCCGACGGCGGGGCTCGCCTCGAAATGGTATCCCGATCCCGCCAACACCAGGCGCTGGATCTTCGAGCTGCGGCGCGACGTGAAGTTCCATGACGGCTGCCCCTGGAACGCGGAGGCCGCGCTGTGGAACATCGCGCGCATCACCGACGACAAGGCGCCGCAGTTCAACCCGGTCCATTTCGCGCGCAACCGCTCGCGCACCGTGAACGTCGCCGGCGCCGTCAAGATCGACGACTACACCATCGCGATCGACACCAAGGTTCCCGAAGCGGTCTTCCCCTACAACATGGCCGTCTGGTTCGTGATCTCGAAATGCGCGCTCGAGAAGGCGGGCTATGACTACAAGGTCTATGCGCTCTCGCCGCAGGGGTCGGGCCCTTACACATTCGGCTCGGTCGTGCCGCGCGAGCGGCTCGAACTGGTGCGCAATCCCGACTACTGGAACCCGGCCCGCGTGCCCAAGCACGACCGGATGGTGCTGATCCCGATGCCGGAGGCGACCACGCGGGCGGCGGCGCTCCTCTCGGGCCAGGTCGACTTCATCGAGGCGCCCTCGCCCGACACGCTGCCGCGGCTGAAGGCGGCCGGCATGCGCGTGACGACGCTGACCTATCCGCACAACTGGCACTACCAGTTCAATTTCCAGCGCGGCGCCTTCAAGGACATTCGCGTCCGCCAGGCGGCCAACCACGCGATGGACCGCCAGGAGATGGTCGAGATGCTCGGCGGCATCGCCGAGGCCAGCGAGGCGCTGTTCACCCCGCACCAGGCGATCTACGGCAAGCCTAAGACCTACCCCTACGATGCCAAAAAGGCGACCGCCCTGCTGAAGGAGGCCGGCTGTTACCCCTGCGCCATCACGGTGGGCATCTCGACCTCGGGCTCGGGCCAGATGCAGCCGCTGCCGATGAACGAACTGGTCAAGGCGCAGCTCGAATCGGTCGGCTTCCGGGTCAAGTTCGAGGTGCTCGACTGGAACGCCCTGCTCGACCTGTTCTTCAAGGGCTGGGAGCGCGCGCCGACCTATGACGCGATCAACATCTCGCTGGGCTCGGTCGACCCGGTCTCGGGCATGATCGGCCATTTCGCGACGTCGCGGCGGGCTCCGGGCGGGTGGAACTGGGGCTGGTTCGACAACAAGGAGTTCGACGAGCTGGCCGAGAAGGCGATGAACACCTTCGAGCCGGAGAAGTCGCTGGCGATGTTCATCCGCCTGCACGAGATCATCAGCGAGCAGGCCGGCCGGCTCTTCATCGTCCACGACCTGAACCCGCGGGCGATGTCGCCCAAGGTGAAGGGCTTCGTCCCGGCCCAGAGCTGGATGCAGGACTTCGTGACGATCAGCCTCGACTGATTGCCACCGGCGCGGGGGCGGTTTCCTCCCCGGCCCGCCTCCGCGCCACCCTTTCTTTCCCTGTTCCGCTGCCCGCGCCGTCAGGAGGCCCCTGCCATGTCCGCTCCGCTGCATTTCATGACCGTCGCAGACCTTGCCAAGGGGATCGCGGCCAAGACCGTCTCCCCGGTCGAACTGACAAGGGCGCTGATCGCGCGCGTCGCCGCGCTCGACGGGATGACCCATGCCTTCATCGAGGTGACCGCGGACCTCGCCCTCGCCCAGGCGAAGAAGGCCGAGGACGAGGTGATGGCCGGGATCAGCCGCGGGCCGTTGCATGGCGTGCCGGTCGGTCTGAAGGACATCATCGACCTCAAGGGCGTGCGCACCACCGCTCATTCGCACCAACTCATCGACAACTGGGCGAGCGACGACGCCTTCGTCACGCAAAAGCTGAGCGCGGCGGGCGCCGTCATCCTCGGCAAGCTCGCGACGCATGAATTCGCAATGGGCGGGCCCTCGTTCGATCTGCCCTTCCCACCGGCGCGCAACCCCTGGAACCTCGCGCATTTCACCGGCGGCTCCTCCTCGGGCTCGGGCGCGGCGGTGGCGGCAGGCTTCGTGCCGGCGGCGCTCGGCACCGACACCGGCGGCTCGATCCGCCTGCCGGCCGCCTTCTGCGGCATCGTCGGGATGAAGCCGACCTATGGGCTGGTCTCGCGGCGCGGCGTGCTGCCGCTTTCGCAGAGCCTCGACCATATCGGCCCGATGACCTGGACGGTCGAGGACAACGCCCTGCTGATGAAGGTTCTGGCCGGGCATGACCGGCTCGACCCCGCCAGCGCCGACCGGCCCGACCCCACGCCCGAGGCGCTGCTGGGCGCGGGCGTGAAGGGTCTGCGCGTCGGCTACCTGCCCTCGCTCGGGGCGCAGGCCGAGGCCACGGAGGAGGTGCAGGGCGCGGTCGCCGGGGTGGCTGCGACGCTCGCCGACCTCGGTGCGGTAGTCGAGGAGGTGACGCTGCCGCCGCTGGCCGATTTCGCCGCCTGCGGGATGATGATCCTGCTATCGGAAGCCTTCGCCATCCATGAGCCGAACATCCAGGCGAAGCCCGAACTCTATGGCGAGATCCTGCGCGACCGGCTGCTGCTCGCCGGGCTGATCGACGCCAGCGACTATGTCCAGGCGTTGCGGATGCGGACGGAGCTGGTCGCGGCCGTGGCGAAGACGATGTCTCGCTTCGACATCATCGTCTGTGCGGCGACCGCAACGCCCGCCCCGGTGATCACCGAGATCCCGAAATTCGGCCTCTTCGCCAAGCCGCCGCTGACCTTCCCCTTCAACGTCACCGGCATGCCCTCGCTGACGATGTGCTGCGGCTTCTCGGCATCCGGCCTGCCGCTGTCGGTCCAGATCGCCGGCCATGCCTTCGGCGAGGCGACGATCTACCGCGCCGCCCAGGCCTATGAGGCCGCGACCGCCTGGCGGGAACGCCGGCCCGCTCTGGAGGCCGCGGCGCCGATGAGCCTCGCCGCCGAATAGCCGCCCGCCCCTCTCATCCGCGTCCCGGAGGCCGCCATGACCGACACGCCCGCCACGCCGATCCCGATCGAGGCCAAGCTCGCCGAATACGGCCTCAAGGTCGGCCCGGAGACGCTGGAATCCCTGAAGGGCTCCGTCGCCGATCTCGAGGCCGCCGCCCGCAACATCCGGGTCAAGCGCAGCTACCTGCAGGAGCCGGTCCACGCGCTCCGGCTCTGGACCAAGTGAAGGGGGCCGCCATGACCGCGCTGCACGATTTGACCATCGCCGAAGCCGCCCCGCTGCTGCAGGCCAAGAAGCTTTCCCCGGTCGAACTGACCGCGTCCTATCTCTCCCGGATCGAGGCCTTCGACGGGCAGCTCAACGCCTTCATCCGCGTGCTGCCGGAGCAGGCGATGGCGGCCGCGCGCAAGGCCGAAGGCGAGATCATGAAGGGCGGCTACAAGGGGCCGCTGCATGGCGTGCCGATCGGCCTGAAGGACATCTACAACACCAAGGGCATCCCCACGACCGGCCATTCCGCCCTCTACAAGGACCATGTCCCGGACGAGGACGCGACGACGACGCGGCTCCTGGCCGAGGCCGGGACCATCCTGCTCGGCAAGCTCTCGACCTGGGAGTTCGCGATCGGCGGCACCTCCTTCGACCTGCCCTGGCCGCCGGCGAAGAACCC
This sequence comes from Allobosea sp. R86505, assembly GCF_042466375.1. Taxonomy (NCBI): domain Bacteria; kingdom Pseudomonadati; phylum Pseudomonadota; class Alphaproteobacteria; order Hyphomicrobiales; family Alloboseaceae; genus Allobosea; species Allobosea sp. R86505. The sequence continues at coordinate 68,389 of NZ_JAXHPY010000001.1, forward strand.
GTGGAACCTCGCCCATGATCCGGCTGGCTCCTCCTCCGGCTCGGGTGCGGCGATCGCGGCCGGGCTCGCCATGGGCTCGATGGGCACCGACACCGGCGGCTCGATCCGCGGGCCGGCCGCCTGGTGCGGGATCTCCGGCCTGAAGCCGACCTATGGGCTGGTCAGCCGCCGGGGCATCCTGCCGCTCTCCTTCAGCCTCGACCACGGCGGGCCGATGTGCTGGACCAGCGAGGATTGCGCGCTGATGATGGAGGTGCTGGCGCAGCACGACCCGCTCGACCCCGGCAGCGCCGACGTCGCCAGGCCCGATTTCGCCGGCTCCGTGCAGAAGGATGTGAAGGGGCTGCGCATCGGCGTGGTCAGGCATTTCTTCGAGAGCGACGCCGAAACCGACCCCGAGATCAAGGCCGGCATCGAGGCGGCGCTGGTGACCTTCCGGGAGCTGGGCTGCGAGGTGGTCGACGTCACGCTCTCGCCGCTCTCGGCCTATGGCGACGTCGCGGCGCTGATCTCGCGCTCGGAGGCCTTCGCCTTCCATGAGGAGACGCTGAAGGCGACCCCTGAACTCTATGGCGAGCTCGCCCGCCAGCGCATCATGATGGGCGCGTTCGTGCGGGCCTGCGACTATGTCAACGCGCTGCGCGAGCGCGGCCGCCTGATCACCGAGATTGCGACCGTGTTCGAGAGCGTCGACGTGCTGATCTGTCCGACCATGCCGGGCGTGGCGCCGAAGCTCGGCGATCTCGGCAACATGATGTCGCGCTCGCGGCCTTCCTTCACCCGCGTCTTCAACCTGACCGGCTCGCCGGCGCTGTCGGTCTGTTCGGGGTTCTCGGTGGCGGGGCTACCGCTCGCCATGCAGATCGTTGGGCGGCCGTTCCAGGACGACCTCGTGCTGCGCGTCGGCAGCGCCTTCGAGAAAGCCACCGCCTTCCGCGACCTGCGCCCGGCACCATGGGCGCAGCAGGCGCTCGCCGCCGAGTGACCCGGTGCCTTTCCTTCTTTCGTGGAGACGATCATGAGCGAGACCATCTCGACCGAAGCCTTCCAGGTGCTGCTCGACCGGGCGGGCATCAGCGTCAAGCCCGAGCATATGGATGAGATGCGCAGCGCCTATATGCTGCTCCAGGCGATGCGGGAGCGCGTGCGCAAGCCCCGCGGATATGATGCCGAGCCGGCTCATATCTTTTCCCCCATGGGCCGCTGAGATGACCGGCGATCCCACGCTGCTCACCATCCGCGAGGCCTCGACACTGATCGCGGCGCGCAAGCTCTCACCGGTCGAGCTGACGAAGGCCTGCATCGCGCGTACGCAGGCGCTCGACGCCAGCTTGAGCACCTATGTCGCCTTCACGCCGGAGCTGGCGCTGGAAGCGGCCGAGGCCGCGGAGGCCGAGATCGGCAAGAGCGGGCCGCGCGGCCCGATGCATGGCATCCCGGTCGGGCTGAAGGACATCTACGACACGGCCGGCGTGGCGACGACCGGCCATTCCAACCTGCTGAAGCGCCGCGTCCCGACCGAGGACGCCTTCACCGTGGCGAAGCTGCGCGAGAGCGGCGCGGTCATCACCGGCAAGCTCGGCACCTTCGAATTCGCCATCGGTGGCCCCTCCTTCGACCTGTTCACGCTGCCCGCGCGCAACCCCTGGGACCCGGCCCGCACGACCGGTGGCTCCTCCTCCGGCTCGGGCGCGGCGGTCGCAGCCGGGATGGTGCTGGGCGCGACCGGCTCGGACACCGGCGGCTCGATCCGCAGCCCGTCCTCGCTGTGCGGGCTGGCCGGCATCAAGCCGACCTATGGGCTGCTCTCGCGAAGGGGCATCCTGCCGCTGTCGCAATCGCTCGACCATGCCGGGCCGATGTGCTGGACGGTTGAGGATGCGGCGCTGATGCTGCAGGCGATGGCGGGGCATGATCCGCTCGATCCGGCCTGCGCCGATGTCGCGGTGCCGGACTTCACCGAGAAGCTCGACGAGACGGTGAAGGGCAAGACCATCGGCGTGATCCGCCATTTCCACGAGACCGACCATCAGGCGGCGCCGCCCGTGCTGGCGGCGATCGAGCAGGCGATCACGGTCTACACATCGCTCGGCTGCGTCATCAAGGAGGTGACGCTGCCGCCGCTGATGGACTTCGCTGCCGTTGGCCTGATCATCATGTCGTCGGAAGCCTTCGCGATCCACGAGGCGGATCTGCGCGCGACGCCGGAGCTCTATGGCGAGATCGCGCGCGACCGGATCAGCATGGGCGGACTCTTGACGGGGGCGGATTACGTGCAGGCCCTGCGCCGACGCCAGGAGCTGAAAGCCGCGGTGGCGGAGGCGATGATCGGCATCGACGTGCTGCTGACGGCCGGCTCGCCCTTCCCGGCCCAGCCGATCGACGAGGTGCCGAAATGGCTGATGTACCAGAAGCCCTCGATCACCATGCCGTTCAACGTCACCGGCCTGCCGGCGCTGGCGCTCTGCGCCGGCTACGAGCCGGGAACGGGCCTGCCGGTCGCGATCCAGCTCGTCGGGCACCCCTTCGCCGAGACGACCGTGTTTCAGCTCGGCCACGCCTATGAGCAGGCGACCCAGTGGCGTGCGACGCGGCCGGCCCTGCTCGCCGCCTGACCCTAATGCCGGGCGGCCCGCCGGGGCCGCCCGTTCCCCCTGCCCCGTATTCGAGGAATGCGCCGCGCCATGGCCGAGGCCCGCAACACCGCCCAGGCCGGGATCCTCTGGATGATCCTGAGCACGGCCTTCCTGGCGGGCGGCAATTCGCTGGTCCGGCAGATCGCAACCGAATTGCATCCGTTCCAGATCAGCTTCCTGACCAATCTGATCATGCTCGTCTTCGTCTGGCCGCAGCTGCGGGGCGGGGCCGGCCTGCCGGACCGGCGCGAGAAGCGCAGGCTCTACGCGATCATGACCGCGGTCGGCTGCGTCTCGAACCTGACGTGGTTTTATGCGCTCGCTCATGTACCGCTGGCCAAGGCGACCGCGATGACCTTCGCCGCCCCGATCATCGTGACGGCGCTGGCCGGCGTCCTGCTCGGCGAGAGCGTTTCGCGCAGCCGCTGGGCGGCGGTGATGGTCGGCTTCGTCGGCGTGATGGTGATCTCGCGGCCGGGCTTCGTCGCGCTCGACGCCGGCACGATCGCGCTGATGATCTCGACCCTTTCGATGGCCTCGATGTACCTGATCTCGAAGCGTCTGACGCAGATCGAGAGCACCAGCCGCATCGTCGCCATCACCACCCTCATCCCGGTGGTCACCGGCCTGATCCCCGCCGTGCTCTACTGGCGGACACCGTCCCTCGACATGATGCTGTTTCTGGTCGTGATGGCGGTGGCGATGTTCGTCGGCCGGCTGACACTGTTCCTGGCGCTGCGCAATGCGCCGGCCTCGACCGTGATGCCCTTCGACTTCGCCCGCCTGCCCTTCATCGCGCTGTTCGCCTGGCTCGCCTACCAGGAAATTCCCGATCGCTGGGCGCTGGTCGGCGCCGCGATCGTGATGGGCGCAACCGTCTTCATCTTCCAGGACGAGCACCGCAAGCGTCGCCAGGTTCCGCTCTAGCCGGAGCCCGGCCCCTCGCCGCCCGCAAGGCCTGCGGGCATTCGACCCGCGCCACAGGAGAACCGCCAGCCATGCCGACACCGATCGCATCCGAAGCCGAGATGAGCGCCTTCCTGGCACGCGCCGGCTTCACCCTGACGCCCGAGCAGATCGCCGAATATGCCGAGGCCTATGGCTACATCGTCGAGATGTCGGCCCGGATCCGCGGCGAGCGCAGCTATATGGCCGAGCCGGCCCATGTCTTCAGCTTCCCGACCGAGGAGGTCGCCCGATGAGCACGGACATCCTGACCATCAGCGAGGCCGCCGCCCTGATCAAGGCCGGCAAGCTCTCCCCGGTCGAGCTGACCGAGATGTGCCTGGCCCGCGTCAAGGCCTTCGAGCCGGAGCTGCACGCCTTCGTCACCGTGACCGAGGATCGCGCCCGGGCCGACGCCAAGAAGGCTGAGGCCGAGATCAAGGCCTCGGGCCCGGCATCGCCGCTGCACGGCATCCCGATCGGCCTCAAGGACATCATCGACACCAAGGGCATCCTGACGACCTGCCAGTCCGCCCACAACATCGGCAATATCCCCGAGACCGACGCGACCTGCGCCGCGGCGCTCGATGCCGCCGGCACCGTGCTGATGGGCAAGCTGACCACGCATGAATTCGCCGATGGCGGCCCGTCTTTCGATCTGCCCTGGCCGCCCTCGCGCAATCCCTGGAATACGCAGCGCTTCACGGCGGGATCCTCGAGCGGCACGGGGGCGGCGGTTGCGGCCGGCCTCGTGCTCGGCGGGCTCGGCACCGATACGGGCGGCTCGATCCGCGGCCCTGCGGCGCTCTGCGGCATCGTCGGCCTCAAGCCGACCTATGGGCTGGTCAGCCGCGCCGGCGTCGCGCCGGCCGCCTATTCGCTCGACCATATCGGCCCGATGGCCTGGACGACGGAGGATTGCGCGCTGATGCTGCAGGCGCTGGCCGGTCACGACCCCGCCGATCCCGCCAGTGCCAACAGGCCGGTGCCCGACTACACCGCCGGGCTCGGAAAGGGGGCCAAGGGGCTGAAAGTGGGTGTGCTCAGCCGCTGGCACGAGACCGACAGGCCGGTGGCTCCCGCGGTCAAGGCCGGCATCGACGCCGCGATTTCGACCTATGAGAGCCTCGGCGCGGAGATCGTCGAGATAAAGCTCTCGGCCATGCAGGAGTACAATGCGGCCGGCTTCTTCATCTCGACGGTCGAGCGCGGCGCGGCCTATGAGCGGATGATGCTGAAGAACCCCGAGAAGTTCGGCCAGCGCTATCGCGACCGCCTGGTCTTCGCCGCGCTCTGCACCGGCATGGACTATGTCCAGGCGCTGCGGCGGCGGCGCGAGCTGATCGCGGAAATGGCGGCGGCGATGGCCGGCGTCGACGTGGTGCTGACCGCCGGCAACCCCGACGAGGCGCCGCCGATCGACCAGGTCCCGCGCTGGGACAATCTCGACAAGCCGAACTTCACCATGGCCTTCAACCTGACCGGGATGCCGGCGATCTGCGTCCCCTCGGGCTTCGGCCCCAATGGCCTGCCGGTGTCGATCCAGCTCGCGGCGCGGCCCTTCGGCGAGGCGGTGCTGCTGCAGGCCGCGCATGCCTTCGAGCAGGCCACGCCCTGGCGGCAAAGGCGCCCGGCCATGCTTGGCCTCGCGGAGGCCGCCTGAGGCGGCTGCCGCGCGGCACGGCCCCCGGGCCGTGCCGCGACGAGGCGGCGACAGCGGCAGGTCAGGCGGCGCGGGCCTTCGTGCCGGCGGCCGGCTTGCGCGTATCCATCTTGCGCCAGTGTTCGATGATGCGCTGGCCCGAGCGGTAGACATGTTCCTCGGCGAGGCTCTCGGCGCGCACGACCTGCCCGCCGGTGATGGCGGCGAAGATCTGGCTGTGGTCGTCATGGGCGCGGGCCAGCGTTTCCATGTCGAACCAGCGGAACTTGAGCTGGTTGAGCAGCGGAATGGTGCGGGACTTGCGCAGCATCATCGCGAGATGCGAGTTGCCCGAGGCTTCGATCAGCGTGTTGTGGAAGCGGTCGTTGAGATCGCGCCAGAGATCGGAGACCTCGTCGGTCCAGCTCTCGACGTTCTGCAGATCTTCGCTTTCCGCCAGCACCTTGTGCAGGAGCCCGCGATGGACGTCCGACAGGCCCTGCTGCGCCACCAGCCGTGCGCACAGGCCCTCGAGATTGGCCCGCACGACATAGATGCCCTCGATGTCCTTGGCGGCGAAGGTCTTCACCGCGTAGCCGCTGTTGGGGCGATATTCGAGCAGCCCTTCGGCCGCGAGGGTGGAGAGGGCGGCCCGGATCGGCGTGCGCGACACCGCCAGCGCATCGGCGAGATCGACCTCGTTCAGGCGTGTGCCGCCAGCATAGTCGCCTCCGAGCACGGCTTCCCTGAGCTTGTTGGTGACCGAGACGCCGCGTGTCGCCATGATGTGCCGTCCTGTCGAAGAGGCGGATGAAGAAGGGGACCTGCCCGCGGCCGGAGAATGATCATGCCGGCGGCAGAATCATCCCGATCGTGTACAGTCGGCAGGCAATTAGGGGGCGATGGCCCCTACGTCAACGCGATTCCGGCGGCGCTGACGAGAAAGTGTGCATGATGGGCGCTTCAGTGCTTCATTGTATGCAATACAAGCAACCGGATCGTCTCATTCGGCCGGCATCCCGCGCGGCGCGGGTGAGCCGGCCCGGTCCCGGCCGAGGCGGGCGATGACCGCATAAACCGGCGCGGCGGCCACCATCACCACGAAGATGCGGATGATGTGGTGGGCGGCGACGAAGGCGACCTCGGCATGGACGGCGAGCGCGATCAGGCTCATTTCGGCCAGGCCGCCCGGCGAGTAGGCCAGGATCAGCGTCATCGCGCGAAATCCGGTCAGCCACGATACGAGGGCGGCGCAGGCGGCGGTCCAGAACAGCAGGATCGCGGTCGAGCCCAGCGAGAGCAGGATGATGCGCCCGACCGTGCGCGGCGCCGTGCCGGCGAAGCGGCAGCCGATGACGACGCCGAGGATCAGCTGGGCTGCGTTGACGATCTCGAAGGGCGGTTTGAAGTCACTCCAGCCCGCGAGATGAACGGCAGCGCTGACCAGCATCGGTCCAAGCAGATATTTCGCGGGGAGGTTCAGCCTGTGGCCGAGGAGGCAGCCGGCAAGGCCGCAGCCGAGCAGCCAGAGTTCCGCCGTCGCTGGCGTGGAGAAGACGGAGACGGCACCGGCCATCCGGTTCAGCGAGACGCCCTCGAGCCACTGGATGGCGAAGGGCAGCGTCATGACGATGAGCAGGATGCGGACCGAGTGGACGAGCGCGATGACTTGTCCGTCGCCGCCGCGCTCCTCGCCGATGCTGATCATCTCGACCAGCCCGCCCGGCATGCCGGCGAAATAGGCGGTGGTGCGGTCATAGCCGCCCACCGCGCGGAAGTACCAGACCACCGAGCCGCCGCAGAGCGCGATGAAGGCGACGAGCCCCAGCGTGGCCGGCCACCATTGCGGGATGCGCGCCATGAGATCGGGGCTGAAGGCCGCGCCGAGCATGACGCCGATCACCATCGTCATGGGCGGGCGAATGACCGGGGGCGCGGCCACCGGCAGACGCAGCAGCGCCGCCAGCGTGCAGAACACCATCGGGCCCATCATCCAGGGCAAGGGCAGCGACAGGCGCTGGAACAGCAAGCCGCCCGCGACGCCGAGCGCCAGCGCCAGGGCGAAGCGGGGATACGGGAAGCGGGAGGGTCGCATGGCGGCAAAGCCGGCCCGGATGTCCCGCATCCAGGCTGCGACGGGGGATGTCAGAGGATTCATGGCGTTTCTTCGAGCCTGACCGGGGCGGGCACCGGCCTGGGGGCCAGATAGACCAGCGCGCTCGCGGCAATCACGATCGCCGAGCCGCCGAGGACGAGCAGCGTCGGCACGTCGCCGAACCAGACGAAGCCGACGATCAGGGCCCAGAGCATCTTGGTGTAGGAGAGCGGCGCGATCGTCGCCACCGGCGCATGGAAGAGCGCCCGCGTGGTCAAATACTGGCAGGCGCCCGAGGCCAGGCCGTTGCCGATCAGCAGCGCCCATTGCGCTGGCGTCGGCTGGACCCAGTTGAAGGGCAGGCTCGGCAGGACGAGCAGGGCCGAGCCGGCCAGCGTCCAGAAGGCGATCGACAGCGAGGTTTCGTTGCGCGAGAGGCTGCGCTGCTGGATCAGCGAGAGCGCGCTGAAAACCGTGCCGATGACCGACATGGTCAGCCCGAACAGGCTGCCGCCGCCGCTCGGCTTCACCATCAGCAGCACGCCGCCGAGTCCGAGCAGCAGTGCGAGCCAGCCCAGCCGCGTCACCTTCTCGCCCAGCAGCGGCGCCGAGAGCAGCAGCACGAGGACCGGCTGGAGGAAGGAGATCGCGGTCGCGTCGGCGAGCGGCATGTGGCGATAGGCCACGAAGATGAAGAGCAGGACGGCCGTGAACTGGACCGCCTGCAACGCCATGCCGGGACGGTTGTGGACCTTCAGCGCGGCAAAGCCCCCGAGCCCGCGCGCCATCAGCAGCAGGGTGACGAGTGCGAAGCCGTTGCGGAAGAAGACGATCTGGTTGACCGCGAAGGTCTCGGCCAGCGCCTTGACGACACCGTTCAGGATCGAGAACAGCGCCAACCCGACGAGCATCATCACGACGCCGCGTCGCGCATCGCGCTCCTCTCCCGCCGGCGCCTTCAGGATCACAGTCATCGTCAGTAGGTCAGGAAGATGCGTTCGATCTCGGCCGGCTCGGCGCTGATCGTCAGCGCCAGCGCCAGCAGCAGCCTTGCCTTCTGCGGCGTGAGATTGTCGGTGATCAGGAAGCCGCCCTCGCGCAGGCGCTTGCCCTTGAAGGTGCGGCCCGAGCCGGCGCGGGTCGACTGCATCACGACGATGCCGTCCGCAGCGGCCTGCTTCAGCACCTCGAAATCAGCCGGGCCGGCGAAGCCCGGCGCGAAGCCGGCGGAGACGATGCCCTTCGCGCCGGCCGCGACGAAGGCGCGGGCGGCCGTGCCGTCCGAGCCGGTATAGGCGAGCACGATGTCGACGCGCGGCAGGGCGTCGAGGCTGCGGATATCGAACTCCGTGTCGGGCGCCGCCTTTCGCACCGGCTTGCGGTAGAACACGACCGCGTCGCCATCGGCATGGCCGAGCACGCCGAAATCGGGCGAGCGGAAGGTCTGCAGCCGGAAGGTCGAGGTCTTCGTCACGTCGCGCGCGGCGTGAATCTCGTCGTTGAGCAGAACGAGAACGCCGAGCCCGCGCGCCTGCGGGCAAGCCGCGGTGCGGATCGCATTGGCGAGGTTCATCCCCGCATCGGTCGAGAGCGCGCTCGCCGGGCGCTGCGAGCCGACGACGACCACCGGCACCGCCACCTTCAGCGTCAGGCTGAGGACATAGGCCGTCTCCTCCAGCGAGGCGGTGCCGTGCAGGATGACGATGCCGGCGAGGTCGGGATGCTCGGCGACGAGCCGGTCGCAGGTCAGGACGATCGCCTTCCAGTCCTCGAAGAAGATGTTGGGGCTCGGCACCGCCTTGAACGGAACGGCGATGATCTCGGCGAGCTGGGCGACGTCGGGAAACATCGCCACCAGCGCGTCGGCATGGAGCATCGTTTCATTGGCGCCGTAGTCGAGGATGTCGAAGGGGCCGGTGCCGATGGAACAGATCGTGCCGCCGGTCCCAATGACCGCGACCTTGGGCAAAACAGGCATATCTCTCTCGGGGTGTCGGGCGCGCGCGCCGGGTTATTCGGCCGCCTCGCGGAAGCGGGCGTTCTTCTCAAGACAGCCGATCAGCATCTGCGTGTCCATGATGTCGCCGAAGGTGAGGTAGAAGGCGATCAGCGAGGCGTTGTGCTCGGCATCGGAATTGGCGGCGTTGCCGTCGGTCACCATGATCGTCCTGAAGTTCAGCATCATGGCGTCGCGGGCGGTCGATTCGCAGCAGACATTGGTCACCGTGCCGGTGATGATCAGGGTGTCGTAGCCCTGCGCCCGCAGCCTCGCCTCGAGATCGGACGAGCCCTGGATGAAGGCGCTGAAGCGCGTCTTCCGGACGATCTCGTCCTCCGGCGCGACCTCGAGATCGGCCCACAGTTCGTGGCCGAGCTTGCCTTCCGACATGGATTCGACGCGCGCGCCGCGCCGCTCCGGCCGTGTCAGGTCCTCATGGAAATGCGACCAGGAGGTCAGGCAGGCCTCGTCATGGGTGTTCTTGATCCAGAACACCTTGCCGCCGGTCCGGCGCACGGCGTCGGCGATCCGGTTGACGTTGGGCACGATCTCGCGGGCCGTGTCGCAGAGCGCATGGGCGACGCCCGGCATCATGAAGCCATTCTGGAGATCGACCACGATCAGCGCCGTGCGGGCGGGATCGAGATCGGCATAGACATGCTCGACGCCGCGACGAGCGACGACATGCTCGGTGACATAGGCGGGGATCTCGACCTTGTGCATGGCGGGCTCTCTCGTGCGGGTTTCAGGAGGACAAGGCGGGTGCGCCGACCTTGAAGCAGCAGACGGTGCGGTCGGGCGCAGGCGAGGTTTCCGGCGGGCTCGCGGCACGGCAGGAATCGTCGGCGAATTTGCAGCGTGGCGCGAAGGCGCAGCCCGGCGGCAGGCGGCGCATGTCGGGCGGGGAGCCGGGGATCGCCTCGATGTCGACGCCGCGCGCGCTGCCATGGACGGAGGAGGCGAGCATGCCGCGGGTATAGGGGTGCTGCGGGTTCATCAGCACGTCGCGCACCGGCCCGGATTCGACGACGCGGCCGGCATACATCACCGCGACGCGGTCGGCGATCTGAGCGGCGACGCCGAGATCATGGGTGACGAAGATCACGCTCATGCCCATGTCACGCTGGAGCTTGCGCAGCAGCACCAGCACCTGGATCTGCACGGTCGCGTCGAGTGCGGTCGTCGGCTCGTCGGCCAGCAGAAGCTGCGGCCGGCAGGACAGTGCCATCGCGATCATCGCACGCTGGCGCAGGCCGCCTGAAAGCTCGTGCGGATAGGCCTTCAGCCGCCGCTCCGGCGAGGGCACCTTGACGAATTCGAGCAGTTCCAGCCCGCGCTTCAGCCCGTCGGCATAGGAGCAGCCCTCGTGCTTGACGACCGTTTCGGCGATCTGGTGGCCGATCGTGTAGACGGGGTCGAGCGCCGTCATCGGCTCCTGGAAGATCATCGAGATGGTGGAGCCGCGGATCTGCGTCAGCTCCTTGTCGCTGAGCGCCATGATGTCGTGCTCGCCGACGCGCATCCGCCCGCCGATCTTCGTGCGGCCCTTGGGCAGAAGCCGCATCAGGGCGCGCATCGTCACGGATTTGCCGGAGCCGGATTCGCCGATGATGCAGAGCACCTCGCCCGGCTGGATCGAGAAGGAGACGCCGTTGACGGCGGCGACGGTGGCCTCGCGGCTGACGAATTTGACCGAGAGGTCCTCGACCTCGACCAGCGGGCGGACCGCGGCGAGGGCGACGGGGCCGGGAACGGCGGATGGCGCGGTGGCTGTCGTCATCGGTTCCTCCTCACGCGGTGGCGGCCAGCGGGGCGGCCTCGACCTTGGGACTGGGCTGGGGCCTTGCGACCAGCACCGGCGCCTTGCCGGCGAGGCTGTGGCCCGAGCCCGGGTTCTGGACGTGGCAGGCGGCGACATGGATGTCGGCCGCGACGGCGCCCTCGAGCCGGGGCGAGGTTTCCGCGCAGACGCTTTCCGCCATCGGGCAGCGGGTGCGGAAGCGGCAGCCCGATGGCGGGTTGATCGGGTTGGGCGGGTCGCCGGTCAGCGGCGCCTCATGGACGCGCTCGGCCGGATCGAAGGAGAGCCGCGAGGCGAGCAGCGCGCGGGTATAGGGGTGCTTGGGATGGTCGTAGATCGCATCGACCGGCCCGATCTCGACGATCTCGCCGAGATACATCACCAGCACGCGGTCGGAGATGTATTGCACCACGTCGAGATCGTGGCTGATGAAGACATAGGTCAGGTTGAAGTGGCGCTTGAGCTGACGCAGCAGATTCAGGACCTGCGCCTCGACCGATTTGTCGAGCGCCGAGACCGCCTCGTCCAGGATCAGAAGCCGCGGCTCCAGCGCCAGCGCCCGGGCGATGTTGACGCGCTGCTTCTGGCCGCCGGAGAGCTCGTGCGGATAGCGCTGAGCGAAGAGGTCGGGCTTGAGGCCGACCTTGGTCAGGAGTTCGCGGGCGATCTCCTTGGCCTTGGCGGCCGGCATGCCATGGACGCGCGGGCCATAGGCGATCGATTCCTCGACCGGCAGGCGCGGGTTGAGCGAGGAGTAGCTGTCCTGGAACACCATCTGCATGGCGCGCCGGAACTCCTTCATGGTCAGGCCGCGGACGCCGCCGATCGCCTCGCCATCGAACAGCACCTCGCCGCCGTCATAGGGGATGAGATGCATCAGGAGCCGCGCCAGGGTGGACTTGCCGCAGCCGGACTCGCCGACGACGCCGAGCGTCTCGCCCTTGAGCACGGTGAAGGAGACGCCGTCGACGGCCCGGACATGCCCCTGGGTGCGGTTGAGCATCCCACCCTTGATCGCGAAGTGCTTCTTCAGATCGGAGACGATCAGCATCGGCTGGGAGGGGCCGCCGCGATCGCGGAGGTCTCCCTCCGGGACCGAGGACAGCTGCGGCGGGCGGGAGATCAGCGCTTCTGTCGTGGACATGGCGGGCCCTTTCACAGTCTGACGTCCATCGCCTGGCGCAGCCCGTCGCTGACCATGTTGAAGGCGAGTGAGGTGACGAAGATCATCACGCCCGGCAGCGCGCAGACGATCGGGTTGACGTAGATCGACTGGCGCAGCGTCGAGAGCATCAGCCCCCAGTCGGGATGGGGCGGCTCGACGCCGAGGCCGAGGAAGGACAGCCCCGAGGCGATCAGGATCGAGACCGAGACCAGGCCGGAGGCGTAGATGAAGATCGGGCCGAGCACGTTGCCGAGGATGTGGGTGGCGATGATCGAGCCGGTCGAGCCGCCCGAGGCCCGGGCGGCCTCGACGAAATCGAGCCCGCGGACCTGTGTGGTCGCCGTCTCCGCGATGCGGCAGAGCGGCGGGATGAAAACCAGCGTCAGCGCGACCATGCCATTGGCCATACCGCCGCCCATGGCGCCGGAAATCGCGACCGCCAGCAGGATCGAGGGGAAGGCGTAGAAGACGTCCATGGTCCGCATGATCGCCATGTTCAGCTTGCCGCCGATGAATCCGGCGAGCACGCCGAGGAAGCCGCCGATCAGCGTGGCGAAGACCACCGGCACCACGCCCATCAGCAGCGACATGCGTCCGCCATGGATCAGGCGCGAGAGGATGTCGCGGCCGAGTTCGTCGGTGCCGAGATGGAAGTCGCGGAAGCCGACCGGGCGCAGCCGGAAGGCCATCGAGGTCTTGTAGGGGTCCTTTGGCGCGATCCAGGGCGCGAATACGGCCAGGGCCACGATCAAAACGATGACCAGCGCGAAGGCGAGCGTGACGTAGTCGTAGCGCAGGCGGTAGCCGACATTCTGCCAGTAGCCGCGGACCTTGGTGGCCGGGGCCTCTTCTTCCGCTGCGAGAAGACGGGTCGCCGTGGTGAAATCGGTCATGGTCGCCTCCTCAGGAGCGCTTGATGCGCGGGTCGACCGCGGTCTGGAACAGGTCGACAACGAGGTTGGTGAAGACGAAGACGAGGGCGAGGATCAGGATCGTGCCCTGCAGGACGGGGATGTCGCGGGTCAGGATCGCCTTGTTCAAAAGGAAGCCCGTGCCTGGCCAGTTGAAGATCGTCTCCACCAGGATCGAGCCGCCCATCAGGTAGCCGAACTGCAAACCCATCACGGCCAGGATCTGGGGCATGGCGTTCTTGAGCGCGTGCCGGATCACCGCGAGCTCGCCGAGGCCCTTGGCGCGCAGCGTGTTGACGAAGTCATTGCCCAGCACCTCGGAGACGGCGGAGCGCGTGGTGCGGGTGATCATCCCGACCGGCACCATGCAGAGCGTGATGATCGGCAGGATGACATGCTTGAAATGCGACCAGTTGAAGAGGTCGAAGGTTTCCGAGCCGCGCGGGCCCATGCCGGTCGCCGGCAGCCAGTTCAGCTCGACCGCGAAGACGATGACCAGGACGATGCCGAGCCAGTAATTGGGTATCGAGACGCCGACGATCGACAAGGCGGTGACGCCGCGATCGACCGCGCTGCCCCGGTAATATGCCGCCAGCGTGCCGAGCACGAAGGCGATGCTGAAGGCCAGCATCACCGCGCCGAAGGAGAGAAAGACGGTGTTGCCCAGCGCGCGCAGCACCTCGTCGATCACCGGCCGGTTGGACTGGATCGAGACCCCGAGATCACCGACGACGGCGCGCGTCAGCCAGGTCCAGTACTGCACCGGCAGCGGCCGGTCGAAGCCGTAGGTCTTCATGATGAGGTCGACGACCTCCTGGCTGGCATCGGCCGGGAGCAGCATCTGGACGGGGTTGCCCGGCGCCAGGAAGACGAGCGCGAAGCAGAAGACCGTGACGCCGATGGCGATCGGGATCGCGTAGACGATGCGCCTTGCGATGTAGTGCCACATGGAGGTCTCCTTCGGTCGGCTCGGGTCCTGGATCGCTTTGGGCTCGGAGGGGGATGCGGCCCCGACGGGCCGCATCCCGAAGGCGGGGCCGCGTCAGTTCGTCGTGCCGACGGTGATCGGCGTCAGATCCTGGAACCAGCTCTGGGCCTGGACGAAGCCCTTGACCTTGGGCGAGAGCGCGCGCGGGTTCAGGTCATGGGTGACGAAGAGCATGGCGGCGTCCGCGTTCATGATCTCGTGGACGCGGGTGATCATCGCGTCGCGCTTGGCCTGGTCGAAGGTGTTGTAGATCTCCGTGATCAGCTTCTCGATCTCCGGGTTCTGGTAATGGCCCCAGTTGCCGCCGGCCGGTGCCCATTGCTTGCGCATGGCGAAGCGGAAGATGCCGGAGAAGGGATCCTGCGTGGCACGGCTGACATTGATGGCGTGGTAGGCGGGGAACTTCTCGCGGCCCTTGAAGGTGACGTCGAGCAGCGCGTTCCAGTCCATCACCTCGAGCTTGACCTTGAAGCCGACCGCCTCGAGCTGCGACTTGACCAGCTCGTTCATCGGCAGCGGCTGCATCTGGCCCGAGCCCGAGGTTGAGATCGCCAGCGTGACCTCGCAGGGGTAACACTTCGCCTCCTTGAGGAGTGCGGTCGCCTTCTTCGGGTCGAGCTTGTAGAGGACCGGCTTGCCGAAATAGGGCGAGCTCGGCGGCACGGTGCCGTAGCCCTCCTGGGCCAGGCCGTTCAGCATCTCGACCATTTCGCCGCGGTCCATCGCGTAGTTCGCCGCCTGGCGCACGCGCTTGTCCTTGAAGGGACCGTCGACGAAGTTGAACTGGTAGTGCCAGTTGTGCGGGTAAGGCAGGGTGATGACCTGCATCCCTGAGGATTTGAGCCGGGCGATCGTGTCCGGCGAGGGCGCCTCGATGAAATCGACCTGGCCGGACAGGAGCGCGGCGGCGCGCGTCGTGGCCTCCGGCATCGGTTGCAGCACCAGCCGGTCATGCTTGGGAATGCGCTTGGGATTCCAGTAAGTCTCGTTGCGGGTCAGCTCCAGCCGTTCGCGCGGCACCATGCCGGCGAAGCGGTAGGGACCGGTGCCTGAGGGCATCTGGGCGTATTTCTCGTAGGAGCCGGCCTTTTCGAACTGGGCTTTCGAGATCATCATCCAGAAGCTCATCTGGACGTAGAAGAGTGAATCCGGCTCCTTGGTGATGATCGCGACGGTGTGATCGTCGACCTTCTCGGCCCGGTCGATATTGACCGTGCGGGTGCGCATCGAAGCGAACTGCTTGGCGTTGAAATGCGGGACCTTCTCGTCGGTGAGGCGCGAGATGTTCCAGAGCACGACGTCGGCGTTGAAATCCGACCCGTCATGGAACTTCACGTCCTTTCGCAGGGTGAAGATCCAGCGCTTGCTGTCCTTGGGGTCGATCTCCCATTTCGTGGCGAGGCCGGGCGTCAGCGAGGCCTCGACATCCGAGCGCGAGAGATCCCAGAGAATGAGCGAGTCGTAGAGCGTGTAGCCGACGAAGCGGTAGCCCTCGAAGCCCTGATCGGGCTGGCCGGTGACGTCCGGGATGTCGCCCGCGGTCATCGCGACGCGCAAGGTCGTCTGGGCCTGGGCGGGGGCAATGGAGGATAGGGCGGAGGCCCCGAAAGCCAGGGCAATGCCGGCGGCGAGACAAGCGGCGTTCTTCCGAAAAGTCTGGGTGTGGTGAGGCATGCAGGCTCCCTCCGGGATGCGATGAGGTCGTGAGCGGCGTCCCGGGGAATTTAGCAAGGGCCGTGCCAAGCCGGCTCGATTGTGTCCAATCCGGCCACGCAGCGCTGTACACTGCCGGGAGACGGCGCGCGCGCAGAGTTCGAATTCCGGCGGAAACAAGCGCCTAACCCATCTGATCTGGCTTCGCCGTCATGACCGAGCGACGCGCACTATCACGCCCCGATCACGTCATTGCACACAATTTGGCCATAGCGGCCAGCGGGCGAAGCGAAGTGGCCATTGTGCAGGCCGCACTCTGCTGCGCTGCACAATATTTTTCCGGAGAAGCTGCGAACATATCTTGGTTCCGCCGTGCAGGCCGCGCCGCCGAAGGCGCGGCCGCCTCGCGGGATCGACATCACTCGGCCGCCTGCAGCACCGCAGCGCCAGCGCCGAACGCCGCGATGACCTCGTCGGTCGACTGGACGTCTCCAAACAGGGCCAGGATGTTGCCGAGCGTCGCGTTGTGCTCCTCGTCCGTGCGGCAGGCATTGGCGTCGGACACGAAAACGACCTTGTAGTTCATCATCATCGCGTCGCGCGCGGTCGACTCGCAGCAGACATTGGTCGCCGTGCCGACGATGATCAGCGTGTCGATGCCCCGCTCCTGCAATTGCGCATGGAGCGTCGACGAGCCCTCGACGAAGGCGCCGAAGCGCTGCTTCTCGACCGCCCAGTCACCGGGCAGGACCTCGAGGTCCGGATAGATGGCGTGGCCGAAACTGCCGCGCGCGAAGGCAGCGATCATGCGCTGCTTGAAGTCGCCCTTGGTGAAGTTGTCGAACCAGACGCACCAGTCGGCCTGCGTCTCGTCCGTGATCGTATTCTGGATGTAGACGACGAGGCCGCCGACGGCCCTGAGCGCCTGCCCGATCCGGTTGACGTTGGGCACGATCTCGCGGGCAAAGGGGATTTCGGCCGGCTGGCCCGGCGCCATGAAGCCGTTCTGGAGATCGACCACGATCAGCGCGGTGCGGGTCGGATCGAGCGTCTCGAACAGCCTGACCTTGCCACGCCGCTCGACGACGCGCTGGAGAACGTATTCCGGGATCGCGATGGTGTGCATGGGACGCTCCTGATCGACGGGGTGAGGGTCGCGCCGACATAGGCCCCACCTCGGGCCGCGCCGACGATAGCCCCGCCATCACAGCAAGCCCCGTGCCAAGCTTCGAGTGATTGTATTCAATGCAGCACTGCCGCCAAAATGGACGCGCCGCACCGGAGCGAGGCCGGAGCGTCGAGATGAGCGGCTTCTACACCTGATAAGTTGAGGCATAGCCGCCGCTTTATTGGGCTCTTGCACGCCCCGCCATCGTCGGCGACCGCAGGCCAGCAGGCGAGTCGCCCCCGCCGTCGCGCAAGGCACCGAGCTTTATTGGATACAATGACGCAGGAATGGCATGGCGGTTGCATCGCCCGGCCGACGAAAGCGGAACCGGAGACAGGGCGATGAGCGAGACGAGCGCGGCCGATCTGAAGCTCGAACTGGAGGTGCTGCTGCGGCGCGCCGAAGTGGCGGTCCCGGCGGACCGGATGGACGCCGTCCTCTCCGGCTATGGCGACCTTAAGCGCATGTGCGCGCTGCTGCGCCAGCCGCGCACGGCCGCCGCCGAGCCCTCCAACACCTTCTCCCTCGTCACCCTGATGAAGGGGGTCTGATATGTCCGCAACCGGCACCACCAAACCGCTGCACGAACTTTCCATTGCCGAGGCCGGCGCTGCCCTGCGTGCGGGCGAGGTGACCGCGACCATGCTCGCGCAGGACGCGCTGGCGCGGATCGCCGCGCTGGACGGCGCACTGAACAGCTTCATCACCGTCACGGCCGAACGGGCACTCGCCGATGCTGACGCCGCCGACGCCGCCTTCAAGGCGGGCATCGACGCCGGCCCGATGCAGGGCGTGCCCTATGCGCTGAAGGACATCTACGACACGGCCGGCATCCGCACGACCTGCCACTCCAAGCTGCTGGTCGACAATGTGCCCGCCGCCGACTCCGTCGTGGCCGCGAAGCTCAAGGCGGGTGGCGGCGTGCTGCTCGGCAAGCTCTCGACGCATGAATTCGCGCTGGGCGGCCCGAGCTTCGACCTGCCGTTTCCCCCGGCGCGCAACCCCTGGAACCCCGAGCACATTCCCGGCGGATCGTCCTCCGGGTCGGGCGCGGCGGTGGCGGCGGGCCTGTGCCGCATGGCGATGGGCTCCGACACCGGCGGCTCGATCCGCGGGCCGGCCGCCTATTGCGGCACGGTCGGGCTGAAGCCGACCTATGGGCTGGTGTCGCGGCGCGGCGTCTTCCCGCTCTCCTACACGCTCGACCATTGCGGCCCGCTGAGCTGGACCGTCGAGGATAGCGCGATCACCATGGAGGTCATCGCGGGCCATGATCCGCTCGACCCCGCCAGCGCCGATGTTGCGCTCCCTGATTTCCGCAGCGGGCTCGACGGCGATGTCAGCGGTCTCCGGATTGCGCTGCCGCGCCATTTCTTCGCGCAGGCCGAGGGCGTCTCGCCGGAGGTCGTCGCCGCGATCGACAACGCTGCAGCGCTGCTGGCGAAGGCCGGCGCGATCGTCGAGGAGGTCACGATCCCCGATTACGAGCTGTTCAACGCGGTCGGGCGGGTGATCATGTTCTCGGAGGCCTTCTCCATCCACGAGAAGGATTATCGCGAGCGGCCGCTCGATTTTGGCCGCCTGACCTTCACCCGGATGATCCTGGGGGCGACACTCAGCGCCGCCGATCTGACCCAGGCCTACCGCCTGCGCCGGGAACTGGCGGTCGCGGTCAATCACCAGCTGCTCAAGCACTACGACGCGATCCTCTGCGCCTCGGCGCTGGCGCCGGCCGCGCGCTTCGACAGCATGTCGGACGCCTTCCCGCCGAACTGGCCGATCCAGACCATGCCGTTCAACGTCACCGGCAACCCGGCGATGTCGATGCCGGCCGGGTTCTCGGCCTCCGGCCTGCCGCTTTCGGTGCAGATCGTCGGGCGGCCCTTCGATGAGGCGACGGTGCTGCGCATCGGGGCGCAGATCGAGACGGCGCTGGCGCTCACGGGGCTGAGGCCGGCGACAGCCGCACTCAGGCAGGCGGCATGAGGCGCCGGTGCGCCGAGGGCCACACCCGGTGCCCCCATGAGCGAGGATGATGCCGGGGCGCGCGCCGTCGCTTTCCTGCCTGACGACGCGCTGCCGGAGCCGGCTCCGGAGATTGTCACCGTCGAGGCCTCGGCGGACAGCCTCGCGGCCGCCGCTTCGATCCTCGCCGCAACCGCCCTGCCGGCAGCGGCGAATGCCCTGCCGACGGAGCGACGGCGCCCCCTGGAACGCGCCCGCGGCTGGTGGCTGGCGGCCACGCCCAATCTGCGCGGCTCACTGCTCATGATCGCCGCCTTCACCGCCTTCGCGGTGATGATGACGCTGATCAAGCTGGCCGGCGGGCGCATTCCCCTGCCGCAGATCCTGATCGTCCGGCAGTTGGTGATGACGCTGATCCTGGCTCTGGTGGTCGGCCGCGCCCTGCCGCGGATCATGCACACCAGCCGCCCGGGGCTGCAGTTCCTGCGGGGGATGTTCTCGCTCGGCGCCATGCTCTGCGGTTTCACGGCCCTGATCCATCTGCCGATGGCGGAGGCGACGGCGCTGGGCTTCGCGCAGGTGCTGTTCGTGACGCTGCTCGCCATCCTGATCCTGCGCGAGGTCGTCGACCGGCGGCGCTGGATCGCGCTGGCGATCGGCTTCGCCGGGGTCTTCGTCATGCTGCGGCCAGGCGGCGAGGCGATGAACGGCTATGCGCTGCTCGCCATCCTCGGCGCCCTGTTCGGGGCCGGCATCACCATCTCGGTGCGCGTGCTCGGCCAGTCCGAGCGCACGGAGACGATCCTGTTCTGGCAGGGCGCGGTGGTGCTGATCGCGCTGGGCTTGCCCGCCGTCTTCCTGTGGACGCCGCCGACGCCGGTCGAATGGGCACTGATGGTCGGGATCGGCGTGGTCGGCACGGCCGGGCAATGGCTCGTCACCCGCGCCTACCAGATGGGCGAGGCCTCGGCGCTGGCCCCGCTCGACTTCGTCCGCCTGCTGCTGGCGACGGTGAGCGGCTATCTCGTCTTCGCCGAATTGCCCAATCTCGTCACCATCGTCGGCGCCGCTCTGGTGGCCGGTGGCACCCTCTATACGATGCGCCACAATGCCGGCGCGCGGGCCCCAGTGGCCTCAGCCCTGCACGACACCCTCCCCTCCCCCTGAAGCGGACGACGACGCATGACCCATCATCACCTCAAAGCCAGCGGCGCGACCTGCCATTGGGGCTTTTTTGACGCGGCGCTGAAGCCGAAGCTGGTGATCGCCAGCGGCGACACGGTCACCGTCGATACGGTGACCGGTGCTCCCGAGGTCCACCCCAAGCCGGGCAGCGGCTTCACCACCCCGCCCGAGATCACCGACGTCCATGCCCATGCCGAGAAGACCCTGCCGGGCCATATCCTGACCGGGCCCATTGCCGTCGAGGGTGCCAGGCCCGGCCATGTGCTGGAGGTGCGGATCGAGGACATCCAGCTCCGGCAGGACTGGGGCTACAACGTCATCCGCCCGCTCGCCGGCACGCTGCAGAGCGATTTCCACGCCACGCGGCTGCTGCACATCCCGCTCGACCTCAACGCCAAGATCGGCAAGCTGCCCTGGGGCCTGGAGCTGGAGCTCGCGCCCTTCTTCGGGGTGATGGGCACGGCACCGCCGCCGGCCTGGGGCCGCGTGACCTCGATCGTGCCGCGCGCCTTCGGCGGCAATCTCGACAACAAGGAGATGGTCGAGGGCGCGACGATCTTCCTGCCGGTCTTCGTCGAGGGCGGGCTGTTCTCCTGCGGCGACGGCCATGCGGCGCAGGGCGACGGCGAGGTCTGCGTCACGGCGATCGAGACCGCGCTGCAGGGCCGCTTCACCTTCATCCTGCGCGAGGACCTCTCCTTCACCTATCCGCGGGCG
The DNA here is from genome assembly GCF_042466375.1 of Allobosea sp. R86505. Taxonomy (NCBI): domain Bacteria; kingdom Pseudomonadati; phylum Pseudomonadota; class Alphaproteobacteria; order Hyphomicrobiales; family Alloboseaceae; genus Allobosea; species Allobosea sp. R86505. Next base: position 89,259 of record NZ_JAXHPY010000001.1, read on the forward strand.
GAGACGCCGACGCATTACCTGACCATGGGCATGGACCCCGATCTCGATCGCTGCGCCGAGATGGCACTGCGCGACATGATCGTGCTGATCGGCGAGGTGGCGGGGCTGTCGCGCGAGGATGCCTATACGCTGTGCTCGATCGCCGCCGATCTGCGGGTAACGCAGACGGTGAACGGCTCCAAGGGCATCCACTGCATGCTCGCCAAGAAGCTCCTGCTCCCGAAGGCGGCCTGAGATGGATCTGGGTCTGAAGGGCAGGATCGCACTGATCACCGGCGGCAGCCGCGGCATCGGCAAGGCTACCGCCTTGCTGCTCGCCGGCGAGGGCGCCCGCCTCGCCATCGCCGCGCGCGGGGCGGAGACGCTGGCGGAGACCGCGGCCGAGATCCGGGAACGGGGCGGCGAGGTCCTGACCATCCAGGCGGATTTCCGCAACCCCGCCGATTCGGCGCGGGCCGTGGCGGAGACGATAGCCGCCTATGGAGGGCTCGACATCCTGATCGCCAATGCCGGCGGCAGCTTCGGCGAGCGCGAGTTGGCAAACAGCAATGACGCCGACTGGGAGGAGACCTTCCGCTTCAATGTCGGCCATGCGGTCGCGGCGCTCCGCGCAGCGACGCCGGCGCTCGCCCGCAGCGACATCGGCAATGCGGTCTTCGTCGCCTCGATCTCCGGGCGCGCTCCGGCCGCGCGCGGCGCGCAATACGCCGCCGCCAAGGCCGGGCTGATCCATGCCGCGCGCTCGCTGGCCTGGGAGCTGGGACCCCAGGGCATCCGCGTCAACGCGGTCTCGCCGGGCTCGACGATCTTCCCCGGCGGCGGCTGGGAGCGGACCCGGGCCGAGCGGCCCGAGGATTTCGCCAAGTTCGAGGCGGAGGATTTTCCCGCGAAGCGGCTGAGCACCGTCCAGGAGATCGCCGACGCGATCGCCTTCGTCGTCTCGCCGCGCGCGGCGGGCATCAATGCGGCCGACATCCATGTCGATGGCGGACAGCGGCGGCCCTCGATCCGCTGAGGGCGATCTGCCGCCGACGGGGCGGCGGCAGATCCGTATGCCATGTCAGGAGACGTTGGGCGGCAGGCGGCGGTGCCAGTCGGTGTCGCGCTGATAGGCGTCGGCGATCTTCAGCACGCGCGCCTCGGCGAAGGGGCGGCCCTGGATCTGGAAGCCGATCGGCAGGCCATTGGAATCGAGCCCGCAGGGCACGCTGACCGAGGGCAGGCCGAGATAGTTGATCGGCCGCGTGTTGATCGAGACGTCCTGGAAGGTCTCGATCGCGCCCGGCGTGCCGGCATCGATGTCGGTCGCCAGCAGCGTCGGCACCTTCATCCGCAGGGTCGGGGTGATGAAGGCGTCGCAGACACCGAAGACCGCAGCCGCCACCGCCTTCAGGATCGCTCCGCGCCTTGCCAGCGCCTCGAGGTAATAGGTGCCGGGAATGCCCTGCGAGGGATAGAGCCGCCCGCTCAGATGCACGGCATAGTCCTGCGGGCGCTCACGCATCCACTGGGCGTGGATCGTGCCGCCCTCGACGCGCGAGACGATGCCGCCATAGGTCGAAACCGCATCCATATGCGGGATCGTCACCGGCAGGATCACGGCGCCGCGCGCCTGCAGCACCGCGACCACGGCGTCGAAGGCGGCCTGGACCTCGGGATCGATGCCGTCGAAGAAGTAGTTCGTGGGCACGCCGATGCGCATGCCCCGGATGTCGCCGGTCAGCGCCGCCTCGTAGTCCGGCACCGGCTCGGCCGACGAGGTCGGATCCTTGGGATCATGCCCCGCGATCACACCGAGGAAGCGCGCGGCATCGCGGGCGGTCTGCGTCAGCGGCCCGACATTGTCGGCCGAGAAGGAGAGCGGCATCACGCCATGGCGCGAGACGCGGGTCTGCGTCGCCTTAATGCCGGTGACGCCGCAGATCGCGGCCGGAAGGCGGATCGAACCGCCGGTGTCCGAGCCCAGCGCGCCATAGACCAGCCGGGCCGCGACCGCCGCGCCCGAGCCGGAGGAGGAGCCGCCGGTGCAGTAGTCGGTGTGCCAGGGATTGCGGCAATGACCGTAATGCTGGTTGTGGCCGGTCGGGTTCTGCGCGAACTCGGCCATGTTCAGCCCGCCGAGCGTCACCGAGCCGGCCTCCTCCAGCCGCTCCATCACGGTCGCGGTATAGGTCGGGCGGAAATCCTTGCGGATCGCCGAGCCGCAGGTTGAGAGCTTGCCGGCCTTGTAGTACATGTCCTTGTGGGCCAGCGGCAGGCCGTGGAGCGGACCCAGCGTCGCGCCGGATCTGCGCTTCTTGTCCAGAGCCTCGGCGGCTTCGAGCGCAGCGGCGCCCTCCAGCCAGATCGCCGAATTGATCGCCTTGTCGATACGGGTGAAGGCTTCCAGCGCGACGGTGGTGAGTTCGACGGCGGTGACGGAGCCGTCCTTCAGCGCGTCGGCGGCGTCGGTCAGCGAGAGATGCAGGAGCGAGCTTTTCGCGGCGGCGTTCATGGCTGCGGCTCCTTCGTTTCCTGGAGCGCGGCCTCGAAGCTCGAGGGCTCGTCCTCGAAGGCGAGCTGCCCGCGCAGGGCCTCGAAGCCGGCGATGGTGCCGGCCAGGGCATCGGCCATGACGCCGGCCGCCTCATTGGGTTGTTCAATGCCTGACCAGGTCCGCGCCTGGACGGCCACGATCTCCCGCAGCGGGGTCTGCATGCCTCTCTCCTCTCTCCGGCACATCAAGAACATCGCATTATTGTATGCAAACAACGTGCCTAATCCAGCGCACAGAAGTTTCTAGGGCCATTTTGGATACATCCTGACTGGCGCGGCGCTGCGACACGGTGATGGGCCGGCCGGAGGAGCACGCTTGCGCACCCATCAAATTTCGATACATTCCTATTTAACAATATAAAGGGAGGTTTCGATGCTGGATCGTCGCTGCATGCTCGCCGCCGGAGCGGCCCTGCTCCTGCCGACGGGACGGCTGCCCGCATCGGCCCAGGTCGTCGCGAAGACCGGCGATGGCGCAGCCGGCGTCATCGTCCTGAGCGATGGCGGCTTCGAGATGCCGGCGGCGATGCTGGCGCGCGACATCGACATCGCGCAGGTCCGGGAGGTGGCGAAGCTGCCGGGGGCGCTGACCACCGTGCTCAACGTCACCTGCCTGAAGCGCGGCCAGGACACCATCGTCTTCGATTGCGGTTCGGGCGCGAATTTCCTGCCCGGCACGGGCAAGCTCGCCGCCAGCCTCGAGGCGGCCGGCATCGCGCCCGACAGCGTCACCCATGTGCTCTTCACCCATCTGCACCCGGACCATCTCTGGGGTGCGCTGGACGATTTCGACACGCCGCTCTTTCCCAATGCGCGCTGGCTCGCCGACGCGGCCGAGGTCGCCTACTGGACGAGCCCCAAGGTCTATGACGGCCTGCCGGAGGATCGCCACGCCTTCGCAGCGGGCGCGCAACGGGTGCTGAAGGAACTCGGCGACCGGCTGGAGACACGCAGCGCCGGGCAGGACTGGGCGCCCGGCGTCACCGCCTTTTCCACGGCCGGCCATACGCCCGGCCATGTCTCGTTCGCTTTCAGCGATGCGCAGGGGCCGGTCTTCGTCGTCGGCGATGCGCTGACGCACCCCGTGATCTCGTTTGCGCATCCCGACTGGCGGCCAACCTCCGACCATGAGCCCGACAGGGCGGTCGCGACGCGGCGCGCCCTGCTGGAGCGCGCCGCGGCCGAGAAGGCCCGCATCATCGGCTACCATCTGCCGGGCGCGATCGGCCGCGTCGAGAAGCAGGGGGCAGCCTATCGCTTCGTCCAGCCGGGCTGACGCCGGGTCCGCCGGCTGCGGGCGCGCCGGGCGCCGCAGCCGGCGAGGTCCTCAGAGCTTCTTGCCGTCCTTGCCGAACTGCTTGAGGAAGGCCGTCAGATCGGCGATTTCCTTCTCGTTCTTGATGCCGGCGAAGACCATCTTGGTGCCCGGGATCTTGGCGCGCGGGTCCTTGATGTACTCGGCGAAGATCGCCTCGTCCCAGGTCAGGTTCGCCGATTTGTTGGCGGCCGAGTAGCTGTACCCCTGGACTTCGCCGGTATGGCGGCCGAACAGGCCGTTGAGATGGGGGCCGACGCCGTTCTTCGCGGTCTCGCCGATCTGGTGGCAGGCGCGGCACTTGTTCCAGGAACGCTCGCCGGCGGCGATGTCCTGCGCCAGGGCGGGCGAGGCGGCCGCGAGGGCCGAGGCCACGAGAAGGGTGCGGGTCAGCACTGTCATGAGGTGTCCTTCGTTGGGGGGCTAAAAAAAGGCCGCGCCCAGGGCGCGGCCAGGGAGGTCGCACCGCGCGGGAGGGCACGGTGCGGGGGGACCCGTCAGCCGAACATGTCGGCGGTGATGGCGGCATACCAGCCCTGGTTCTCGGCCTGGTTTTCCTTGCGCAGCGCGTCGCTCTCGCCGGGCTTCGACACGAAGGTCTCGGTCGCGGTGATCTTGCCGTCCTTGGGCTCGTAGCGACCGCCTACCTTGATGGTGTCGTCGGTATCGACCAGCGACCAGCAGGTGTTGACGTAACGTGCCGGGAAGGTCCGCGCGCCGGTCAACTCGCCGCGAATGGTCATCGCCGCCACCTTGGCCTGGCTGTTGGCCGAAAAGGCGGATTTGGGCATGTCGCCGGCGATGCTGGCATCGCCGAGGACGAAGATGGCCGGGTCCACTGTCGACTTCATCGTCGCAGCCTCGATCGCGCAGTAGCCTCCGGCCGGGGCGAGGCCGGCGCTGCGAGCGATCTCGCCCGCCATCTGCGCGGGGATGACGTTGACGAAGGCGCAGTCCTTATAGGTCTCGAAGCCCGTGACGACGGTGTTGGTCTTCGGATCGACCGACTTGATGCCGTCATGCACCTTGGGGCCGAGCCATTCGATCATCCCGCCATAGCGCTTCTCCCAGTCAGCCTGGAACACGCCCTGCTTGGAGAAGGCTTCCTTCGGATCGAGGATGATGATCTTGGCGTCGCCCTTGCCGGCCTTCTTCAGCGCATGGGCGAACATCGAGGCGCGCTCATAGGGGCCGGGCGGGCAGCGGTAGGGGTTGGGTGGGGCGATCATCACGATCAGACCGCCATTGGGCACCGCGTCGAGCCTCTGCTTGATGAGCTGCGTCTGGCGGCCGGGTTTCCAGCCATGCGGCATGACCTCCTCGGCGTCCTTCGACCAGCCCGGCACGGAATCGTATTTCAGGTCGATGCCGGGCGAGACCACGAGCCGGTCGTAAGGCAGGCGCTGCCCGGTTGAGAGCACCACCTCCTTTTTGTCGCGGTCGATCTGGGTGGCGCGGGCGCGGACGACCGCAATGCCATGGGTCTTCGCCAGCGCGTCATAACGATGGACGATCTCGTCATAGGTCTTGAACCCGCCGAGATAGAGATTGGAGTGGAAGCAGGTCTGGTAGGTCTCGTTCTCCTCGACGAGCGTGACGGCGATCGCGCCCTGGCTGTCCTTGGCGAGATAGCGCGCGGCGGTCGCGCCGCCAGCGCCACCGCCGATGACGACGACGCGCGGCTTGGCCTGGCCGAGGACGGCCGGCGCGCCCAGACCCAGCGTCGCCGCCGCTGACAGGCCCGACAATGTGAATGCACGACGATCGATCTTCATGTCTCTCTCCCGGATTGTTCTTGTTGGTTGTTGGCGCGTTGACGTCCCCGGTGGCCTCTTTGCGGGCCCTTGGCGGGCCTATCCGATCTTCATATAGGCGAAGCCCTTGGACTGGAGCGCGGCCACCGTCGCCACGCCCGACGGCACGAAGGAAATGAACGGCGCGTTGCGCGCCTTGGCCTTGTCGAGCTTCAGGCGGCTGAAGGTGATCTCGCAGAGATGAACCTTGAGCCCGTTCTTCGCGACGTCCTCGACCCGCTCGAAGATCTTGGGAACCATGACCTCGTCACGCCAGGTCGTCTCCTCCAGCGATTCGAGAAAGAACTTCACGCCCTGGCCATGCGCCACGATCGCCAGTTGCAGCGCGAAGGGGTCTGCGCCGTAGGCGGAATAGTGATTGGCGATATTGGTCAGCATCTGGACGAAGCGCGGCGGATCGCCGAAGTCGCAATGGTAGACGCAGGCGACATCGGCCTCCTTCCTGAGATCGGCCAGTTTCAGTTCGCGCGGCGCCGCCAGCGCGGGAGCGGCCATGCCGGCCAACCCCGCGACGGCCGCGGCCATCATCGTCCGGCGTGACGTCTCGTCGCGTGCGCTGGTCATCTCGACCTCCCTTCGCCTCTCTCCGGAGGCTGTGTTCATCGGACTGGTTTCAGGCTCTCGTAATAGGCGGCCAGAGCGAGCACCTCCTCGCGGGTGAGGCGGCCTGCGATGGTCTGCATGATCTGGTTCTCGCGATGCTTGTCGCGGTAGGCGTCCATCAGCGCGACGAACTGGTCGGCCGGGTGGCCGACGATGGCCGGAATGCCGCCGACCTGCCGCCCGCTGGTCTGGTGGCAGGCCGTGCATTCGGAGGAGAGATACTCCCCCAGCGCGACATCGCCGGAGGCCAAGGCGGGGCCGCCGGACAGCGAAGCCGCGAAGGCGACGAAGCTGAACCAGCCGGGCGATTGCCGGGGGCTGCGCATCAGTCGACCTTCGGCGCCGATTTGGAATCGGGTGTGACGTCGAGGACCGCGGCGCGGCCCGTGATCTTCACCTCCGGTTTGCAGTTCGTCATGCAGGGCTCCTTGCCCCAGAACGCCTTCTCGGCCGTCTCGCGATCATCGTCGTAGAAGGCGCCGGCATTGGGAAGCTTCACCGACGTGAAGTTCTTGTCCGACAATTCGAAGTCCTCGTCCCTCACGATGTCGTTGAGGAAGAGCAGATAGGCCGTGAGCGCGTAGGTGTCGTCGGGGCTCAGCGACTGGGCGTTGCCGAAGGGCATGGCGCGGTGGATGTAGTCGTAGACCGTCGAGAGATCCGGCCAGAAGGAGCCGATCGTCTTCTCGGGCCGGTCGGCGGTGAGCGTGCCCTGCCCACCCGCCAGCACCGGCCAGCGGCCATTGCCCTGGCCGAATTCGCCGTGGCAGCTGGCACATTGTGCCTGGAAAAGTTCGTCGCCCTGCCGGACCGTGCCCTTGCCCGGCGGCAGGCCGACGCCGTCGGGGCGGACGTCGATGTCCCAGGCCTTGATCTCGGCGGGCAGAGCGAGGCGGCCCAGCCCGAGCGGAGCGGGCTTTGCCGCAGCGGCGGGCGTGGCCGCCGGAGTCTGGGCCTTGGCGGCCGGGGCCGCCTTCTCCGCCGCAGGCGTCTTGGCCGTCTGGGCGATCAGCGGGCCGGCGCCGATGATGGCGAGAGCGGCCAGGCCTGAGAGCAGGACGGGCTTAAGCGATCTCGACATTCTCGGTCTCCCCGTTGGGCCGGACATGCCAGGTCTGGATGCCGTTGTTGTGGTAGATGGAGTTGACGCCGCGGACCTTGCGCAGCTCGTCCTTGGTCGGCTGGACATAGCCGGTCGAATCCATGGCGCGGGACTGGATCAGCAGTTCCTGGCCGGCCCAGTCGAAATCGACGTAGAAGCGCGTCAGCGACTTCTCGAGTACGGGGCCGTCGATGCGGGCGGACTGCCAGTTCTTGCCGCCGTCGAGCGTGACGTCGACCCGCTTGATCGTGCCGCGGCCCGACCAGGCGAGCCCCGACAGCACGTTGCGGCCCTTGTGCTTCAGAGGTGCCTGCGGCGAGGGATTCGTCACCACCGACTTGGCGTCCATGATGAAGGTGTAGCGGCGCGAGCGGCCATCGGCGAGCAGATCGGTGTATTTCGAGGTTTCCTCGCGCGCCTGCCAGGGCTTGTCGCCGGCCTCGATCCGGCGCAGCCACTTCACCCAGATATTGCCCTCCCAGCCCGGGACGACGGCGCGCAGCGGATAGCCCTGCTCGGGGCGTAACGCCTCGCCGTTCATGGCGAAGGCGATCAGCACGTCGTCGAGCGCCTTCTCCACCGGCAGCGAGCGGTTCATGCCGGAGGAATCGGCGCCTTCCAGCATCAGCCATTTGGCGCTGGGCTTGAGCCCGGCCTCGGCCAGAAGCAGCTTCAGCGGCACGCCCGTATACATGACGTTGTGGACCATGCCGTGGGTGAACTGGCAGCCATTGAGCTGCGCGCCGCGCCACTCCATGCCGGAATTGGCCGCGCATTCGAGAAAATGGACATGGTTCTGGCGTGGCATCCGGCGGATGTCTTCCATGGTGAAGACCAACGGCTTGTCCACCAGCCCATGGATCATCAGCCGGTGATTGGCGGGATCGATCTCGGCGATGCCGCCGTGATGGCGCTCGAAGCACAGGCCGGACGGCGTGATGATGCCGTCGAGTTCATGCAACGGCGTGAAATTGACGGAGGAATCCGGTGAGGCGGTCAGCCAGGAGACGTCGCGGCGGACGATATGCTTCTCGAAGGGCGAGGGCGTGCCATAGGGGCGCTTGTCGACACCCTCGCCGAGATAGCGGTTCCAGTCCTGCACCTCGGTGATCAGCGGGTCGGGCTTGGCCTCCTGCGCCCGCAGCGGCAGCGCGGAGGTGGCGAGCCCCGCGCCGGCGAGGCCGGCGGCGCCCAGAAAGCGCCGGCGGTTGAGCGGTTGGGTCTTCGGGTCTGAGCTCATCGGCGGATGTCCCATGGTTGTGGTGCCCAGGATCGGCGGAGCGCGCTCAGGCGCCGCTGACCTTGACGGCGTCGTTGGGGCGGATGCTGACAGTCTTGCGAGCGGCGACATGGTCGCGGACGACGTCCCAGATCGGCGGACCCTGCGTGCCTTCGTTGACGCTGGCCCAGCCGGCGACGACATATTTGCGCGCCGCATCGATCGGCTGGCCCGATTTCAGATGGGTCAGGCCGGAGATGCGGCTGCCCATCGGCTTGCCGACATCGATCGCGTAGCCCATGCCGCCGATGCGGACCATGTCGCCACCACCCTGGAAATAGGGGTCGGGGTGGAAGATGTTGTCGGCGACGTCCTCGAGAATGTCCTTGAGCTGGGCGCCCGTCATCTCGTTGCGGTAGCAGTTGGGATAAGTCATCGCCGTGGCGTTGGTGATCGCCTCCCAGGTGATGGCGTCGCCCGGCAGCAGCGTGCCGCCCCAGCGGAAGCCCGGCGACAGCGCGATCTCGGCGTCGCGCTGCTCCAGCATGGCCTCGCAGATCAGATCGTCGAAGGTGCCGTTGAAGTTGCCGCGCCGGTAGAGCAGCGAATCCGTCCGGCCGATTTCCTTCGAGAGATCGGCGGCGAAGGGCGCGCGGACCTTGGTGATCAGCGCGGCCATGTCGGCATCGGGGGCGATCGCGTCCGAGAACACCGGCATCAGCTTGAAGCGGATATCGGCGAGCTTGCCGTCCTTGGTAGCGATGTCGAGCCGCGAGACGAATTTGCCATGCGAGCCGGAGCCGACCAGCACCGTGTTGCCGACGCGGATCAGACCCGGCATCGCGTCATGGGTGTGGGCGGTGAGGATGACGTCGATGCCCTTGACCCGCGAGGCGAGCTTCTTGTCGACGTCGAAGCCGTTATGGGAAAGCAGCACGACCACGGCGGCGCCCTCGGCCCGCGCTTCGTCGACCTGCTTCTGGATCTCCTCCTCGCGAATGCCGAACTCCCAGTCCGGGAACATCCAGCGCGGATTGGCGATGGCCGTGCGCGGCAGCGCCTGGCCGATCACCGCGACCTTGACGCCGCCCTTCTCGAAGACCTTGCGCGGCGGGAAGACCGGCTCGTTCCATTCCCGGTCGCGAATGTTCTGGGCGAGGAAGGCGAAGGGCGCGCTCTCGGCGATTTCCTTGACGCGGTCGGCGCCAAGCGTGAACTCCCAGTGCCCGACCATGGCGTCGGTCTTCAGGGCCGACATGACGTCGACCATGTCCTGCCCCTTGGTCTGGAGCGCGGACCAACTGCCCTGCCAGGTGTCACCGCCATCGAGCAGCAGCACCTTGTCGTCGCCACGCTCGGCCCTGACGGCCTTGACCAGCGTCGCGACCCGGTCGAGCCCGCCCATCTTGCCGTAGGTCTTCGCCAGGGAGGTGAAGTCGTCCGCGGTCAGGGCGAAAGCGTCGGGCGAGCCGGCGGCGATCTTGAAATGCGCACGGAACTCGGCATCGACGAGATGCGGTGGCTGGCCTCTGGCCGGGCCGACGCCGAGATTGATCGAGGGCTCGCGGAAATGCAGCGGCATCAGCTGCGCATGGATGTCGGTGACGTGCAGGATCGTCAGCGTGCCCAGCGCATCGAAGCGCAGGATGTCGCTCTGCGCCAGCCTTTGCTGCGCCGCCGCCCGCCCGAGCGGGCCGAGGCCCGAGGCTGCCGCAATCGCCGCGGCGGCGGCCGTCGCCTGAAAAAATTCGCGTCTGGAGACCATGATTCACCCTCTGAGCGAACGCGAAGCGCTGCCCATGGCGATGTCGTTCAGGACATCGCGCGTCACCTCATCAGGATTGTCGCCGGCCTGGCCGGCCCGTTCAGCCGACGGTGAGCTTGTTCTTCGCGGTGTACTCGGAGCCGTCGTCATCCTTCCAGACGAAGGTGAACTCGCCCGACTCGGTCGCCTTGAAGAAGAACGACTGGTAGGGGTTGGCCGAGATCGCCGGGTGCCAGTCAGCCGCGAAGACCGGCTTGCCGTTGAAGCTGGCGCTGAACCGGTTGATGATCCTGCGCGGGATCGTCTTGCCCTGCGCATCCTTGCGCTGGCCCGATTCCATCTCGTGGGAGATCAGGGTCTTGATCTCGATCAGCTCGCCGGCGGCGGCCTTGGCCGGGACGCGCACGCGCGGGGTGGGTTTGGTCGTCATGGCGTTATCCTCACCTGAAGTCGTTTTTTATGGGGTGGGGGCGTCGGCCGTCAGCCGCCGCAGCCGCCGATGGTCACCTTCACATTGGCCTTGGCCATGTGGAGGGAGCCGTTCGACATCTCGGCGACGCAGACGATGTTCTGGGTCTGGGCGAGGCGCATGCGCGTCGCGGCGGAAGCCTTGCCGCAGGCCGGCGTGAAGCTGTAGCTGACGATGCCCGGCTGCGGATTGCCGTCGGCATAGATGTGGACGGCCTTGACGTAGTCGGCCTCCGTCATCGGGCTTTCGACCTCGACATTGACGGGAACGACAAGGCCGTTCTCGGCGATCTCGGGCACGTCGAGCTTGATCTTGCCCTCGGCCATCGGCTTGTCGCCATAGAGCTTCTTGATCTCCGCCATCACCATCTTTTCGTCGGCGAAGGCGAGGCGCGAGCCGAGCAGGCTCGCGAAAGCGGCGAGTGCGCCGGCCGTGAGGGTGGTGCGGCGGGTGAGACCCGCGTTCGGGAATGGCATCGGCTTCCTCCTTGGAAATGTTCTTGTTCCGCTCTTGACGGCAGGGCCGCCACGCGATCATCATTTGCACGTATCGTGATATTGTTTTCTATGAATGTAAAGTCCCTCCGACAGAGAGGGGCGTGCAACAAAGGTCGCGCATCGCGGCCGCCTGAGGAAACGAAAGGGCAAGGGATGAAGCTCCCCATCATCGGAGCGGCTGTGCTGGCGGCCGCCATGACATTGGCCGCCGGGCACCTGACCGCACAGGCCCCGCCACAGGACGACAGCGAGAAGGAAATCGAGCGCTACCGGCAGATGCTGTCGGACCCGTTCTCGAATCCCGGCTTTCTCGCGGTCGACCGCGGCGAGGTGCTCTGGGCAGAGCCGCGCGGCACCAAGAAGGCGTCGCTGGAGGCCTGCGATCTCGGCGAGGGGCCCGGCAAGCTGGAAGGCGCCTTCGCCAAGCTGCCGCGCTATTTCGCCGATGCCGACCGCGTCATGGACACCGAGCAGCGGCTACTCTGGTGCATGGACACCTTGCAGGGCCTCGACACCAAGGAGGTTGTCACCCGCCGCTTCTCCGGCCCCGGCCGTGCCTCGGATCTCGAGGACCTCACGGCCTTCATCGCCAACAAGTCGAGCGGGATGAAAATCCAGCCGCAGCTCAGCCATCCCAAGGAGATCGAGATGGCGGCGGTCGGCGAGGAGCTGTTCTACCGCCGCGGCGGGGTGATGGATTTCTCCTGCGCCACCTGCCACGCCGAGGAAGGCAAGCGCATCCGCCTGCAGGGTCTGCCGAACCTGTCGACGCCGGGCGCCGCGGCGCAGGCGACGATGGCCTCCTGGCCGACCTACCGCGTCTCGCAGAGCGCGCTGCGCACGATGCAGCACCGGCTCTGGGACTGCTATCGCCAGCAGCGCTGGCCGGTGCCGGAATACGGCTCCGACAGCCTGACGGCGCTGACCGTCTTCCTACAGAAGCAGGCAACCGGCGGCGAGATCGCCGTGCCTTCGATCAAGCGCTGAGAGGACGGAACCGATGACCAGAACCGCTTTCGCCGCTGCGGCCTGTGCCGCGCTCCTGATCGCCGGCCCAGCCTTTGCGCAGCAGAAGCCGAGCCAGGCCACGATCGAGGCTTACGTCAAATCCACCTTCGGCAAGGCCTCGCCCGAATGGCAGGCGAGGATCACACCCGACGAGTCGCTCGCCGTCTGCAACACCACGCGCAACAACGTCACCTCCGCGCAATCGGAGGCAATCATCAAGCGCGAACTGGCCAAGGTGGTCTATCCCGCCGACGGCAAGCTGCTGGGCGATTGGAAGAAGGGCTACCGCGTCGCCAATAACGGCCGCGGCGGCCAGTTCTCCGATCCGCCGGGCACGGTGGCCGGCGGCAACTGCTTCGCCTGCCACCAACTCGACCCCAAGGAAGTCAGCTATGGCACGCTCGGCCCCAGCCTCGCGGCCTATGGCCGGGACCGCAAATACGACGCCGAGGCGATCAAGGACGCCTACACCAAGATCTACAATTCGATGGCGGTGGTGCCCTGTTCGAACATGCCGCGCTTCGGCACCAACAAGGTGCTCGACGAGCAGCAGATCAAGGACGTGATGGCCTATCTGTTCGACCCGGAATCACCGGTCAATAAATAGGTGCTTCAGCCGCCGGCTGGCCTGTTACCGGGCCAGTCGGCGAAAGTTCCGCGCTCATAGCCCTTCTCGCGCACAAACCGGAACCAGGCGAGGAACGCGCGCGTGTCGGGCAGGCCCGGCATCCGCGCCACCTCACGGGCGGCCGGCGCCTTGGCGGCCAACCCCTCCGCCGTTTCCGGAAAGAACTGGATCGAGGGCGTTCCCTCGATCGCATAGCGCGCGGCGAAGGCTTTCTCGCCGGGCGTGCTGGCGTCGAAATCGGTCACCGGGCGCTGGCCGAGAATGTTGAGATGCAGGATCTCGAAATTCTCGCGGATGTAGCGCTCCGTCGCCGGGTCGGCGAGGTGGACCTCGTGCATCCGGCGGCAGGCCGGGCAACCCTTCAGCCCCCAGAGGATGGCGAAGCGCTTGCCGGCGGCGGTCGCGGCGGCAAGATCCTCCGCCAGATCGAGAAAGCTCTCGAGATACCAGTCGAGCTTGTAAAGGCCGTCCTCACCCAGCGTCGCCCGCGCGGAGGCGCTCGCCGGAAGGGCGGCACAAAGGCCGGCTGCGAGGATCGTGCGGCGCGTCTGCATGGCGAAACTCCCGGCACGAAACAGCCTTCGGCTCGTGACTCGCATAAACATACGAATACGACTATATTACCGCAATGGGATTCATCCGTTCCTCCACGATGGCGTTTATGGCGCTGCTCGGCCTCATCTTGACCAGCGTCGCGCCGGTGAGTGCGACCGCGGCTGAACTGGTGATGTTCACGCGCGACGGCTGTCCCTGGTGCGCACGCTTCGAGCGCGAGGTCGCCCCCGCCTATCACCGGACGGAGGAAGGGCAGCGCGCACCCTTGCGACGCGTCGAACTGAAGGCCGGTGGCTCCAACCTCGCCGGGCTCGCCGCGCCCGTCATCGCGGCGCCGACCTTCGTGCTGTTCGAAGACGGCCACGAAACGGGTCGCATCACGGGCTACCAGGGAGACGATGCCTTCTGGGGGTTGCTTGGCAAGATGCTTGCTGACATGCCAAGCCCCATTCACCGGAGCGGCACCGCCGCGAGACTGGATTGACCATGAGCGCGATCGTATCAAAGGCTCTCGAAGACGAACTGCGCGACGGCGCCGAGTTCTCCGCCGAACTCGACGTGCTGATGCGCAAGGCCCGCAAGGCGAGCGACTTCCTCAAGGCGCTCTCGCACGAAAACCGCCTGCTGCTGCTCTGCCTGCTCGCCGAGCGCGAGCGGACCGTGACCGAGCTCGAGAACATTCTCTCGCTGCGCCAGCCCATGGTGTCGCAACAGCTGGCGCGGCTGCGGCTCGACCAGCTCGTGACGACACGGCGCGACGGCAAGGCGGTCTATTACAGCCTGGCCAATGACGATGTCCGCCGGATGATCGCCGTGATCTACGACATCTTCTGCGGCCCGCCGAAGCCGTCGGCCGCAGAGTGATGCCGCGGCGCCGCCCACCGCTCCTGCCCTGACCGATGGGGCCGCTGCCCGCCTGGTCGGTCGCACTCGTCGGCATCGCCATCGGCGTGGCCTGCGGCTTCACCGCACGGCGGGCGAGGCTGTGCTCATTCGGCGCGATCGAGGACGTCTGGATCGGCGGTGACACGCGGCGGCTGCGGATTTTCGGACTCGCGCTGGGGGTGGCGCTGCTCGGCACGCAGGCCATGGTCTGGAGCGGAGCGCTCGATCCGGCGCTGACGACATACACCCCCAGCGCCCTGCCCTGGCTTGCGATCCTGCTCGGATCGACGCTGTTCGGCCTCGGGATGGCGCTGGTGGGCACCTGCGGCTTCGGCTCCCTGATCCGGCTCGGCACCGGCGACCTGCGCAGCCTCATCGTGATGATGGTCTTCGGCGCGACGGCCTATGCCACCTTGCGCGGGATCCTGGCGCCGTTGCGTATCGACTGGCTGGAGGCGATCGCCCTCCCCGTGCCCGGCGCCAGCCAGGGCGACCTGCCCTCGCTTCTGGCCTGGCTGGGGCTCGGCGACCTGCGGCTCGTGATCGCCGCCTCCGCCTCCGCGCTCCTCGTCCTCGCCGTGGCGCTCGACCGGCGCCTGCGGCGCTCCCCGCGCCTGCTGCTGGCGGGCCTGACGCTCGGCCTCGGCGTCGTCACCGGATGGTGGGCGACGGGGGTGGCCGTCGACGCGTTCTCGCTCCACGCCCGCCCCCAGAGCCTGACCTTCGTGTCGCCGGTCGGGCGCGCGCTGTATGCCGTGCTGACGACGCCCGAGGGTCTGCTGGATTTCGGCATCGGCTCGGTCCTCGGCGTTGTGCTGGGCGCATTCTTGTCGGCGCTGGTCGACCGCGAGCTGCGCTGGGAGGCCTTCGACGACCATCACGAGATGCGCCGGCATCTGGTCGGCGCGGTGATGATGGGCGGGGGCGGCATCCTCGCCGGCGGCTGCACCGTCGGGCAGGGCATCTCGGCCGGTTCGATGATGGCGCTGTCCTGGCCGATCGCCATCTTCGGCATGATGGTCGGCGCGCGGCTGGGCATCGCCTTCCTGATGGAAGGCTCGATCCGCCAGATCTTTCGCCGCTAAGCGGGCGGCGCGTCAGTCCGTGAAGACGACGGTCTTGCGGCCGTTCAGCAGGACGCGGTCCTCGAGGTGATAGCGCACCGCGCGGGCGAGCACGCGCCGCTCGATGTCGCGCCCCTTGCGGACGAGATCGTCCGGCTGATCGCGATGCGAGATTCGCTCGACGTCCTGCTCGATGATCGGGCCCTCGTCGAGATCGGCGGTGACGTAATGGGCGGTCGCGCCGATGAGCTTCACCCCGCGCTCATGCGCCTGGTGATAGGGCCTGGCCCCCTTGAAGCCCGGCAGGAAGGAGTGGTGGATGTTGATGCAGCGTCCGGCCAGCTTCCCGGAAAAGCCGTCCGACAGGATCTGCATGTAGCGGGCGAGCACGACGAGGTCGCTTCGGGTCTCCTCGACCAGCCGCCAGATCGCCGCCTCCTGCTCCGCCTTTTTGGCTCGGTCGACCGGCAGGTGATGGAAGGGCAGATCGCCGAGATCGGTCGAGGCGATGTGCTCGCGCGCATGGTTGGAGACCACCGCGGTGATGTCCATCGGCAGTTCGCCGATGCGCCAGCGATAGATCAGGTCGGCGAGGCAATGGTCGAATTTCGAGACCAGCAGCAGCACGCGCTTCCGCTCGGCTGCATCGCGCAGCGAGACGGCCATGGCGAAGCGCAAGGCGAGGTCGTCGATGCGGGCGCGGATCGCATCAGGCGCTGCGGCGCCCGGCAGCCGGTCGAAGACGACGCGCATGAAGAAGCGCCCGGTTTCGAGGTCGTCGAATTGCTGGGCGTCGCGGATGTTGCAGCCGGCTTCGGCGAGAAGCGTCGACACGGCGGCGACGATGCCCGGCCGATCGGGGCAAGAGAGAGCGAGGATCATCGTGGATACGGACATGAGATCGGCCCGCTTTGGCGGGTCCCTGGTCGAGCGGATTGCGGGAGAACGGACGGTGGGCAGCGCGCAGCCTTCAACCTCGGGCGCCGTGACGCCCGCGCGGCCGGGCCGGGCCGGACCCGTTCGGGCTCCTGCTCGCCTGCACTGCCATCGCTCGCATCGCACCGGTCATGGCCGCATGACGCCTGCGCGGGCATGTTTCGTCAAGGGCAAGGCATTCGGTCGGCAGCGGCAGGCATCGTCATGATTGCCGAAGATGTTTGCAGCCCTCAGTGTCGGCCGGCGGGAACGAATCGTCGGGCCCGCGGTTGACTTCGGCCGCCTCGCCGCGGCGCGAAAGGGATTTTCATGAAACGGTCTTCGCTCCTCGCCGGCTTCGTCGCTGCCCTCGCCCTGGCCGGGTTGGGAACGCTCACGCCCGCATCCGCCACGGAGGCGCTGCCCGCCGAGACGGCCCTGCGCCTCGACCGTCAGGATGCCGACTACACCATGACGGCCGCCAAGCAGCGCCGGCTCTACATGATGCAGGAAACCCAGCGCCAGCAGCGCTATGGCCGTGGCGGCTACGGGCGCGGCCCGGTCTATGGCCGTGGCCCCGCCTATGGGCGAGGCTACGGTCCAAGGCCCGGCTATGGCCCACGCCCCGGTTACGGGCCCCGTCCGGGCTATGGCTATCGCCGCTACGACCGCTTCTGAGCAGCGCTGGCCTAGCCTGTGAAGGCACGGCCTGACAGCACGACCAACCATCCCGCCGCCGAAGCGCCCTGCGCGACGGCGGCGTCTTGTTGTCAGAGTGCCGCCATACCCGCCCTTAGAGCACCTGACTGAGGAACAGCCGCGTCCGGTCGTAGCGCGGGGCGGCGAAGAACGCCTCCGGCGGCGCCTCCTCGACGATCTCGCCCTGGTCCATGAAAATCACCCGGTCGGCGACCTTGCGGGCGAAACCCATTTCATGGGTCACCACGACCATGGTCATGCCGCTCTCGGCGAGTTCCACCATCGTGTCGAGCACCTCGTTGATCATCTCGGGATCCAGCGAGGAGGTCGGCTCGTCGAACAGCATGATGCGCGGCCGCACGCAGAGCGCGCGGGCGATCGCGACGCGCTGCTGCTGGCCGCCGGAGAGCTGCAGCGGATATTTGGCCGCCTGTTCGGGGATGCGCACGCGGGCGAGGAAGGACATGGCGAGGTCTTCCGCCTCCTGCTTGGGCATGTGCCGCACCCAGGTCAGCGCGAAGGTGCAATTCTCCAGCACGGTCAGATGCGGGAAGAGGTTGAAGGACTGGAAGACCATGCCGATCTCGCGCCGGATGGCGTCGTTCTCGCGCGGATCCCGGCCATAGCTGCGGCCATGGATGCGGATCGTCCCCTCCTGATGGGTCTCGAGCTGGTTGATGCAGCGGATCATCGTCGACTTGCCCGAGCCCGACGGCCCGCACACGACGATGCGCTCGCCTTCCTGCACCCGCAGGTCGATGTCCTTGAGGACATGGAAGGCGCCGAACCATTTGTTCAGCCCGATCAGCTCGATCGGCGGCGCCCCGGCAACAGCCTCGCTCATCGGCGCTCTCCCGCCGAGAGGCGCTGTTCGAGGTTGAGGCTGTATTGCGACATGCCGAAACAAACGACGAAATAGATCATCGTGACGAAGAAGAAGGGCTCGAGGAACAACCCGAGCCAGCGCGTGTCCTCGCCGACGGCGCGCGACATGCTGAGCAGGTCGAAGAGACCGACGATCGAGACCAGCGTGGTGTCCTTGAACAGGCCGATGAAGTTGCCGACGATGGTCGGAATCATGATCTTCAGGGCCTGCGGCATGATCACGAGCCCGGTCGCCTGCCAGAAGCCCAGCCCCATGGCGGAGGCCGCCTCGTACTGGCCCCGCGGGATCGCCTGCAGCCCGCCGCGAACGACTTCAGCCATATAGGCGGCGGAAAACAGGCAAACGGCGACGATGGCGCGCAGGAGTTGGTTGACCTCGACGCCGACGGGCAGGAACAGCGGCAGCATCGTGTTGAACATGAACAGGATGGTGATCAGCGGCACTGACCGGAACAGCTCGATGAAGGTGGTCGAGAGCAGGCTGATCAACGGCATGCGCGAGCGCCGGCCCAGCGCCAGCACGATGCCCGCCGGCAGCGAGAAGGCAATGCCGATGCCGGAGATCACCAGCGTCAGGAACAGCCCTCCCCAGACGCGCGTCGGCACGAAGGGAAGCGACAGCGCCTGAACGAGGAGCACCGCGACGAGATAGATGGCCAACAGCACCGCGATGGCGAGGCGCCGCCGGGCCTCGTCGCCCTGCCCGCCAAAGCCGAGCGCCGCCACGGCGAAGCGCGCGATGCCGAGCCCGAAGACGGTTTCCGTCGCGGCCGTCAGCAGGGTCCAGAGGAAGGCGGCGAGACCGAGCGCGATCAAGGCGCTCCAGACGATCCCCTTCTCGCCGCCGAGGAACAGGTAGGAGGCAAGCAGGGGAAAGAGCAGGACGAGCGACAGCCCGATCTGGACCTTCGACTGCACCCGCGGCAGCCAGAGCGGGGCGGCCCAGAGCAGCAGGACGAGCCCGGCGAGATTGATGCGCCAGACCTCGTCCTTCGGGTAGAGCCCGTAGATCAGATTGGGAATCCAGGCGATGACGCCCGGCCAGCAGGCCCCGGCGCGGCCGACCTGGTCGAGGCATTCGCGGCGGCTGGCGGCCTGCCAGACGGCGTTGCCGACCGCCCAGCCGAACAGCGCGTCGAAGAAGGCGTAGACGATCCAGATGCCGATGACGGTGACCAGCGCGTTGGGAACGCTGGAAAACATGTTCTGACGGATCCAGCCCTGAACGCCGAGCGTGCTCGGCGGCGCTGGGCGCGCGGGCTTTGCACGGAAGATCTCCGCGGGCGGAGGAGCGGAAGCCTGGCTGGCGGCGTGATCCATGGCTCAGCGCTCCTTGATCAGGATGGAGCGGTTGTAGCGGTTCATCACCAGCGAGACGGCCAGGCTGACCGCGCAGTAGAATCCCATGGTCATCGCCACGATGGGAATCGCGCGACCGGACTGGTTGAGAGAGGTGTGCATCCAGACGCTGACGAGGTCGGGAAAGCCGATCGCGATGGCCAGCGACGAATTCTTGGTGACGTTGAGGTACTGGCTGATCAGAGGCGGGATGATCACCCGCAGCGCCTGCGGCAGGATGATCGAGCGCATGGTTCGGCCGGGCGGCACGCCGAGTGCGCGTGCAGCTTCGGTCTGTCCGCGGCTGACCGACTGGATGCCGGAGCGGACATTCTCGCCGATGAAGCAGGAGGTGTAGATCGAGAGCGCGATGATCAGCGCGCAGAAGGAGGGCGGAATGTTGATGCCGCCGACGAAGTTGAACCCGCGCAGCTGCGGCATGTCCCAGGCCAGGGGTGCACCGGCCGCCAGCGCCGCCAGCAGAGGCGGGACGATCAGCAGCGCCAGCACCGGGCCGAGGACGGGCCTGATCCGGCCGGCCTGCTCGCGCTCGCGGCGGGCGTAGCGCGCCCAGCCGACGGCGCCCGCGATCCCCAGCAGCAGCGCGGCCAGCGCGACGGAAAAGCCGCCCCCGACCAGTGGCGCCGGGATGTAGAGCCCGCGGTTGTTGAGGAAGACGGCATCGAGCCAGCCAAGGCTCTCGCGCGGCCGCGGCAGCAGCGTGAAGACGCCGAAATACCAAGCGATGATCTGGAGCAGCAGCGGGGTGTTGCGGAGGATCTCGATATACCAGCGCGCGACGTTGCGGATCACCCAATTGTTCGAAAGCCGCGCCAGCCCGACGATCAGCCCCAGGATCGTCGAGAACAGGATCGCGACCACAGCCACCAGCATGGTGTTGGCGATCCCGACCATGAAGACGCGCAGATAGGTGTCGCCCTCGCGATAGGGGATCAGCGTGAACCCGATCCCAAAGCCGGCCGAGACGCCGAGGAAGTCGAACCCGGCCGACATGCCGCGCTGCGACATGTTCTCGATGGTGTTGCTGATGAGGTACCAGAACAGCAGCACCACGCAGCCGAGGGTGAGTGCCTGATAGAAGACGGCACGGACCGAGGCGTTGTTGACGAACGCCAGCAGGCGGGTGCCCGCGCTGGACGGGGCCGTGCTTTCGAAAAGGGCCATGCTGCGACCTCGCGCCGAAGGGC
This sequence comes from Allobosea sp. R86505, assembly GCF_042466375.1. NCBI lineage: Bacteria > Pseudomonadati > Pseudomonadota > Alphaproteobacteria > Hyphomicrobiales > Alloboseaceae > Allobosea > Allobosea sp. R86505. Next base: position 109,763 of record NZ_JAXHPY010000001.1, read on the forward strand.
TCATGCGACCGCCGACGGCGAGGTTGCGCCGTCAGCCCGGAGGATTGGCCTGCCGGGATGGCCGCGACAGCGCCCGAGCCACCTCCATCGCCCGGCATTGCGCCGGACGGTGGAGAGACGTGGTCTCAGGCGCGGCGCGGCCTGCCCGGCCGCCCGCTCACCGGAACGGCATCGGGTAGAGAATGCCGCCCTTGGTCCAGAGCGCGTTCAGCGAGCCGTCGCGCGGGATGTTGACGGGCGTCTTGGCGCCGACATGGCGCTCATAGACCTCGGCATAGTTGCCGACATGCTTGAGCACGCGGACCATGAAGTCCTTCGGCAGGCCCATGCCCTCGCCGACGTTGCCCTCGACACCGAGCAGGCGCTTGATGTTGGGGTTGCTGGACTTGAGCATCTCGGTGACGTTGGCCGAGGTGACGCCGAGTTCCTCGGCCTCGATCATGCCGAAGAGCACCCAGCGCACGATGTCGCCCCAGTTGTTGTCGCCATGGCGGACGACGGGGCCGAGCGGCTCCTTCGAGATCGTCTCGGGCAGGATGATGTGATCGTCGGGCTTCGGGAAAGCGGACCGACGGGCGGCGAGGCCCGATTTGTCGTTGGTGTAGGCGTCGCAGCCACCGCCCAGATACGTCTCGACCAGCACGTTGACGTTCTCGTTCGTCACCGGCTTGAAGGTCATGTTGTTGGCGCGGAAGTAGTCCGCGAGGTTGAGCTCGGTCGTGGTGCCGGTCAGGACGCAGACGGTGGCGCCGTTCAGTTCCTTCGCTGACTTGATGTTCGAGGATTTCGGCACGACGAAGCCCTGGCCGTCGTAGAAATTGACGCCCGCGAATTCGAGGCCGAGCTGGGTGTCGCGCACGGCGGTCCAGGTGGTGGTGCGCGAGAGCATGTCCGACTCGCCGTTGGCGAGCGAGGTGAAGCGCACGGCGGAGGTGACCGACTGGTACTGGACCTTCTTCGGATCGTCGAAGATGGCGGCCGCGACGCCGCGGCACATGTCCACATCCATGCCCGACCAGGTTCCGTCGGAGGCCAGGGCATAGAATCCCGGAGTCGGCAGGCCCACCTGGCAATTGAGGCTGCCACGGGCCTTGACCTGCGCCAGCGTCGCCTGCGCAGAGGCCTCCATCGAGAGGCCCATGGTGGCGGCCGCGAAGGCCAGGAGCGCGGCGGTCTTCCTGATGTTCGGCATCTGCATCGGTCTTCGTTCCCCTGTTTTTGATTTGTGAAGGCCATTCTGGGTGGCTTTTGTGCGAGGCAAGGCTCGTGCCAGCCGCGGCTGGCCGCGATCGGCGTCTTGGGCATACGAGGCCGGACAAGGTCTGCACGCTCTCGCTTAGGCATATCGGCAGGCATGTTGGCAGGCATGTCAGCAGGCGACGCGACGGCGTTCGCCATCGACTGCGATCGGGTGAGAGCCCCTATCCGCAACGGCAGCCTATTCGCTACAACGGGCGCAACACAAGCGAGGACACGGACATGATCAGGAAGGTGGCGATCGTCACGGCGGGCGGCAGCGGCATGGGCGCAGCGACGGCGCGGCGCCTTGCGGGCGACGGCTACGACGTCGCGATCCTGTCCTCGTCTGGCAAGGGCGAGGCGCTGGCGCAGGAACTCGGTGGGCTCGGCGTCACCGGCTCGAACCTCTCCGGCGACGACATGAAACGTCTGGTCGACCTGACGATGGAGCGCTGGGGCCGCGTCGATGCGCTGGTCAACAGCGCCGGGCACGGGCCACGCGGACCGATCCTGGAGATCACCGACGAGGACTGGCAGCGCGGCCTCGACGTCTACTTCCTCAGTGCGGTGCGCGCGATCCGGCTGGTGACGCCGATCATGCAGGCGCAGACATCCGGCGCGATCGTCAACATCACCACGGCCTGGGCCTCCGAGCCGGAAGCGATGTTCCCGACCTCGGCGATGGCGCGGGCGGGACTTGCGACCTTCACCAAGATTTTCGTCGACCAGTACGCGGCCGACAACATCCGCATGAACAATGTCCAGCCGGGCTGGATCGACAGCCTGCCGGAGCGAGAGGAGCGACGCGCGCGCGTTCCGATGCAGCGCTACGGCAGCAGCGACGAGATCGCCGGCACGATCGCTTTCCTGCTCTCACCGGATGCCGGCTACATCACCGGCCAGAACATTCGGGTCGATGGCGGGCTGATGCGCTCGATCTGACCCGCGACACGTTCCGCACGACGCCACCCCGGCCGGCCTCGGCGCCGGCTGGCATGAAAATGGCCTTCAACCCAACGCCCCCCAGGAGTCACCGCCTTGGCCATTCCCCGGCGCTATGCCCATGTCGTCTTCGGAATCATCCAGGCCGGGCTGACCTCGGCGGTCGCTTCGGCCGTCGCCGTCGCGGCCGGTCCGGGCGCGGCCCCCGCACTGCAGCGCTGGCTGTCGGCCTGGCTGCTGTCCTGGACGATGATGCTGCCCGTCGTCATCTTCGCGGCGCCCTTCATCCGCCGGGCCGTCGAGGCGCTGACTGCGGATTGAGGCGCCTCAGCGGATATCGCGGGACGTCAGGTTCGGCCAGTTCCGCTCGGAGCGCGCCAGATAGGTCCTGGTATCCTTCAACCAGGTCGCGCGCACGCCGAGATCGTAGTTGAGATACAGCCGACCATCGACAATCGACCAGGCTTCCGGCTCGATCTTGACGAGATAGCCGCGCGAGGTGCCATAGGCGCAGAATCCGCCATAGGCTGGCTTGTAGCGCTCCGGGTCAGCCAGAAAGAGCGCCCGGTTGGCGGCGCTGGCAAAATGCCAGGTGGCACCGTCATGGTGCACGGCATGAGCGGCGGATCCCTTGCGCGGACCCCCCTCCCGGAAATAGGCAACCGGGTCATAGCCACGGATTGCGACACCCTCCGGCGAGCCCAGCGTATTCACGGGCTTGCCCGCCATGGCCGGCGCAATCGCCACGCCGGGGACGAATAGCGCCGCGGCGAGACCGGCAAAGAGCGCGACGAGAACACCGGCGAGCCTGCGGCGGGCAGGTGACCGATCGGCAGGGATGGTGGCGTCGGAGGGCATACGGCGTACCCCTGTCAGTGAGCGATGGCGATCGGGATGGCGGCGAGAGCGAGCGCTGCCAGCCCCGTGCGGGTCTTGCCCAGGCGGGCGAGCCGGCGGCTGGCGAAGAGATTATGTCCGCCGCGCCGCGCCAGCCGCTCGCGCAGCACATGGGCCGCACGATCATGCGCGCCGGAGCGGATCAGGCTCTCGACATAGGCCTGCTCAAAGAGATCACGCTGGGCATGGCTGCCGCCGATGGCGACGAGGCCACCGCGCGCGGCGCCAAGCAAGCGCGCCGCCTCGTCATAGTCGCGTTGCTGGAAGGCGATCAGCCCATGGGCAGCGAGCGCGCCGCTGCGGGCGGCCTCGCGCCGCTCGCCGCTGGCATGAATGTGTCCATCGGCGGCCAGAGACCGCGCGATGGTACCGGCCGCCTCGTCGCGCCCGGCGCCGAGCAAGGCGAGCGCATAATGCAGATCGGCGAAGACGAGGCGGCGATCCTCGATCCGCGCCTCCGCCTTCGCCGCGAGTTCCTCCCATCGCGAGCCGACATCGACGCCGGCATAATCGAGCCGTGCCAGCAGCGCCGCCCCATTGGCGATGTCGCGGTAATCGTCGGTCTGCTCGGCCCGGATGCCCTCGTCATAGAGGCGCAGCACCTCTGCCGTCTCGCCGCGCTCCAGCCGGAACAAGGCGAGATGCCAGGTGATGTGGAAGCGGAAGTTGTTGGCATGGGCCCAGCCTGCACTGTCGGCCAGCCAGGCGACGCCTTCGTCGACGCGGCCGGTCATTTCCAAGACATGGGCCACGGCATGGCGCCCCCAGGCATCGCGCGGCGCCCATTCGACGGCGCGGCGACCGGCGGCTTCCGCCTCGCGATAAAAGCCGCGTTCTTCCAGCGCGAAGGCGTAGCAGCCTGAGACATAGCCGCTGAGGCGGTGTCCGGCCGGAAAATGCGGCACGACCCGGCGCAGGCAGGACAGCATCTCGCCCTGGTCGCCGAGCATGAAGCGGATGCCGTGTGAGATCTTCAGCGCCAGCACGTCGCGGGGATGGTCGGCCAGTACGGCCTCCAACACCTGCGCAGCGCGGCGCGGCTTGTCATCCAGCCAGAGGCGGAGGGCCTCGACGAATTTCGTTTCACGCGGCGTCACCGGCCGCTCGGCGCTGGCGCGGCGCGCCTGAGCGAGGCAGTCGCGGCCCGTGCCGAGCAATTCGGGCCGGGCGAGCGACAGCAGCATCAGACCCTTGGCAGCATGGGCCAGCGCGAAACCCGGATCGGCCGCGAGCGTCCGGGCGAGATGCTCGGGCGCGGACGCGGCATGGGCCAGCACGGCCTCGAGCGTGTCGTCCCAGGCGAGCTGGGCCGCATCGTTGGCGACGCCGATCCTATTGCCGCAGAGATCGAAGAACATGGGGCTCACTCTCGTTTCCGGCGAAGCCCGACTCCGCCGCTCGGAGAGGAGTTCGCAGCAGCGCGATCAACCGCTGTTCAACTCGCTTCACGCAGCCGTGAGGCGACAGGTGACGGTCTCTCGACAGGCGTCTCGCGAGGCGCGGGTGGCGGGCCGGCCCAGGGCGCGCGCTTGAACCACGCCACCACGGTCGCAACGCCGAGGATGGCGGCAAAACCGGCGAGGTTGAGCAGGGCGACGGTGATCTCGGCATGCCCCAGCATTTGGGACGCCGTCCAAGCGAGCCGCGACAGCACGATGCTCGCCAGGAAGGCCGCGAGCGACTGACGCCCGATCAGGATGAGTAGATGGCCGAGGCCGGCATCCAGCCGGTCGCGGACCGGCTCGATCGCGCTCAGAACGAGGTAGGCGAGGGCGAGGAAATGCAGGATCCGCAGCGGGTGAAGGTTGCTCTTCTCGAAATCGCCCGGCAGCAGGACCTCGCGCCAGCCCTGCGCGGCCGGCCAGATCTCCAGAATGCCCCAGAACGAGAGCGGCACCGCGGCAACGACGAACAGCCCGGCCGCCAGCAGCAGGACCGGCTGGCGCAGCGGCGGCACGGGAAGCCACTTCATCGCGATGAAGAAGCCGATGAAGAAGATCGCCTGCCAGGCGAAGGGATTGAGGAACCAGCCGGCGCCGTTCCAGGGGTTTCCGGGCAGATTCAGCCCTTCCGTCCAGACCAGCGCATAGAGCAGCGCCACCATCAGGAAGGGCAGCCAGGGATGGAGTCGCCGCAGCCCGATGGCGAGCGGGATCAGCGCCAGGATGACGAGATACATCGGCAGGATATCGAGATAATCGGGCTGCCAGGTGAGCGTCAGCAGGCCCAGCAGGGCGCGCTCGGGATCGGCCATCAGCGGGCCGAACTGGCGCGCCAGCTCGGCGCTGCCGACCAGCGTGTCGAGCAGCGCGGCCAGCGCCACCAGCGCGACGACGAGGCCGACATGGGCCCAGTAGACCTGCCAGAGCCGCTGCAGGATGCGCGCCGTGCCGAGCCACCAGCCGCGCCGGACGAAGGTCGCCCCAAAAGCGAGCGCGCTGGCGAAGCCGGAGCAGAAGACGAAGAGTTCGGCGCCTGACGAAAAGCCGAAGCGGGCGGGAATCCAGGCGTTCCAGCTGTTCGCCGGCACATGGGCGACGAAGATGATCAGCATGGTGAGGCCGCGGAACAGGTCGAGGCGCTCGTCGCGCGGCCGCTTCGGCGTGCGTGCGGGCTCGGCCATCAGAAGGCCCCCTGATAGGCGGCGGCGTCGATGCGGCAAGCGAGCAGGCTGAAGCCGGGCCGCGCGAAGGCGGCTGCGGCCTCGCGGGCGAGGCTTTCGCGATCTTCCACCGTCACGCCATGACCGCCGAGGGCGCGCGCGACCGCGGCAAAGTCGCTGAGGCCGAGATCGACGCCGGCGCGGGCCAGCCCCATCTGCTTCTGCTTCAACGCGATCAGGCCGAGCGCCTCGTCGACCAGCACGACCACGACGACGGGCACAGCGAGGTCGCGCAGCGTCGCGAGTTCGCCCAGCACCATTTCGAGCCCGGCATCGCCGACGAAGCAGAGCGTCGGCTGCCCACTGCCGAGCGCCGCGCCGATGGCGAGCGGCAGGGCGCAGCCCATGGTGCAGAGCCCGGTCGACTGCAGCAGACGGCGCGGCCCGTCGCAGGACCAGAGCTGCGAGAGCAGGATGCGATGGGCGCCGGAATCGGCGGTGGCGACTGTGCCATGCGGCGCCGCCGCCCGCAGCGTCTCGAACACGGCATGCGGGCCCCACCCCGCCGGTGCGGCGAAAGCCTGCCGGAAGGCGGCGCGGACCGCGGTCGGCTCGCCCCGCTCCCAGATTGGTGCGGGCGAGAGCCGCTCGGCCAGCCGGTCGAGGATCGTGCCGACATGGCCTTCCAGCATCATCGTTGCGCCATGCATGCCATGCGGCAGCGCCTGGGCGACGATGTCGATGACCGGCTTGTCGGCCGGCCAGGGGTTGCGCCAGCCCTGGCGCATCTCGATCGGGTCATAGCCAGCCAGCACGATCAGGTCGGCCGCCTCGATCAGCGGGCGGATCAGCCCGTCGGCCTTCGGCGAGAGGCCGACGCCGCCGATGACGCGCAGATCGTCCTCGGCCAGCAGACCCTTGCCCTTGTAGGTGGTCAGCAGCGGCGCGCCGGTCCGGTCGATCAGCCGGGCGAGGGAGGCGGCGGCGTTCTCGTTGACGAGGTCGAGCCCGGCGAGAACGAGCGGCCGGCGTGCCCCGGCGAGCAGTGCCACTGCACGGTCGAGGTCGGCGGGCACCCCCACAGCCGTCGGGGCGGCCGGCGGCGGGGGAAGCGCCGTGGCGGGCGCCTCGGCGACGGCGATCGGCAGGTCGATATGAACCGGGCCTGGCCGGCCGGAGCGGGCGATGGCGAGCGCCTTGTCGATGACGAGCGCCTCGGTGCCCGGCGCGGCGCGGAAGCTAGCCTTGACCAGCGGCCGGAGCACCGCCTGATGGTCGAAGACCTGGTGGGTGTAGCTCTCGGCGAGCGCCTGATCGACGCAGCCGGTGATGAAGACCAGCGGTACGCGGTCCTGCTGGGCATGGGCGACCGCGGTGACGGCGTTGCTGACGCCCGGCCCCAGCGTTGCCACCAGGACGGGCAGCGCGCCCGTGACGTGCCAGAGCCCCTCGGCCATGAAGCCGGCGGCGTTCTCGTGCCGGGCGAGTTCGAAGCGGATGCCGGCGCGTCCGAGCGCATCGACGAGCGCCAGAACCTCGCCGCCGGGAATGCCGAAGGCATGGGTCGCGCCCGCCGCCGCCAGCCTCGCCGCGATGATGTCGGCTCCCGTCACCGTGGCCGTGTCGGCCATCCCCTTGGCGGGCGGCGGGGTCTGGATGGTCATGCAGGCAACTCCTCACGGGCGAAACGCCCAGGGCGGCGGTTCAGGATGACAATCGCGGCGCAGCCTCCCGGGGTTACCGCTTCACGGAAAGGTGATCGGCGCGCGGCTCCGCCTCGCGCATCGTCAGCCGCCAGGCCCGCTCGATCCAGGCGGGATCGACGACATGGCCGCCCGGGTGCAGGCAGAGTTCGAGGGGCGTCGCGCCGGCCGCACTCAGCGGCAGGCAGGCGAGCGCGTCCGGAGACGTGACGAAATCCGCCAGCGTCACCGCCCTCGCCTGCGGATCGAGAATGGCGAGGCTCCTGAAGACGTCGCCCTGGCGATAGCCGCTGCGCAGGGCACGGCCGGCGAGCGGCACGGTTGCGTCCGCCGTGCCATGGGTGTGGATCAGGGCGGGCCGCGGGCCGGCGCAGGATGCGGGCAGCGGCTCCCAGAAGGCGCCGGCAACGGGCGCGAAGGCCCGGAAGCGCTCCGGCATCCGACAGGCGAGATACCAGACCATCGAGCCGCCCTGCGAGAAGCCGCTCGCCATGATCCGGCGGGGATCGACCGCAAAGCGCGCCGCGACATCGTCGAGCACCCGGCCGACGAAGACGAATTCGTCGCGGTGCCGACCCGGCGAACCGGGATAGGACCAGGTGCGCCCGGTGCCGTCGGGCGCGATCAGGGCGATGCCGAGCCGTGTTGCCAGCGCACGCAGGCCGGGATCGGCCGCGATTTCCTCGGCCGAGCCCTGCCAGCCGTGGAAGAACATCAGCGCCGCGAGGGGAGCCTTGGGAGAGGTCGAATCGGGCAGGATCAGCCGGTAATGCCCGCCCTTGACACGGCATCCCTGCTCGGCCGGGCAGGCCTCGAGCGGAGCAGCGCGACCGGGTCCGGCCATCAGGGCGGTCGCGAGGGCGAACCAGAGCGGCCAGCGGCGGATCATCGTCGGCTCCATGGACGGCCCGCCGATCGCCGGCCGCGCCCGATGACGACGCTAGCGGCGTTCGGGAGCGACCGCGAGGCCCGCTCGCCGGCTTGTGAGCGGCGGGAAAGCCGTGCAAGGAGAACATCTGCGCCCCTGTTTCGGAAACCTCGCCGCCCGTGTCGCTCGACGATTTCGAAGCCGTGCTGCACCCCGCCTTCATGGCCGGGCTCGAGGGCGACGCCGCCGCCTATCGCCGCTTTCTCAACCTGATCGGGGCGCGGCTTCGTGGCTTCCTGCGCGGGCATCTGGCGCGGGCGGGCCTGTCGGGCGCCGACGAGGTCGAGGATGTGCTGCAGGAGACGCTGCTGGCGCTGCACCTGTCGCGCCATACCTATGACCCGGCCGTTCCCGTTTCCGCCTGGGCGCATGCGATCGCCCGCTACAAGCTGATCGACCATCTGCGCCGCTCTGGCCGCCATCGCGGCCATCTGCCGATCGACGAAGAGGCACCGATCCCTGTCGCCCCGGCAGGCCCCGCCATCGACGCGAAGCTCGACATCGAGCGTGCGCTCGCGGGCCTGCCCGAGCGCACGCGCCGGCTGATCGACCGCGTCAAGCTCCAGGGCGCGAGCCTCGCCGAGGCGGCCCAGGCGGCGGGCATGACCGAGACCGCCGCCAAGGTCGCGCTGCATCGCGGCCTCAAGGCCATGGCGAAAATCCTCATGCGGCGCGGGACGCGGTCGCCGTGATCGACTCCTCGCTGAGCCGCGTAACCTTTCCGGCCCTCCGCCCGAATTGCCTGCCATGCACCCTGTCCGTTCGAGCCCGCCATGAAGACCGATGATCTCGCTGCCATCCTCGCGAGCGATGCCGGCCCCGTCGGCACGGCGAACTTCGCCCGTGCCACCGGCCTGACGGCGCTCGCCGGGCTTGCCGCCTGCGCCGCCGCCGTCCTGCTGATGGTCGGGCCGCGGATCGACCTGGCCTCTGCCATGGCGACTACGCCCGTCCTGGCCAAGTTTGCGCTGGGCGCGTCGGTGGCCGGGCTTGCTCTGTTTGCCTTCCAGCGCAGCCTGCGGCCTGGCCGGGCGGCGGCGGGCGTGCTCGCGCTCGTCCTCCTGCCGGTCGCGGCCGTGCTCGCCTGGGCGCTGGCGGTGCTGACGAGCCAGCCGTTGCCGGCCTGGCCCGCGCTCCTGCTCGGCCGGAGCTGGTCCGCCTGCCTGGTGCTGGTGCCGCTCTATGCGCTGCTGCCGCTGGCCGCATTGTTCGTCCTGGCCCGGCGCGGCGCACCGGTGCGGCCGCGCCTGACCGGACTCGCGGCGGGGGTCGGTGCGGCGGGGCTCGCGACCCTGGCCTATGCGCTGCACTGCCCGGAGGACGCCGCGCCCTTCCTCGCTACCTGGTACCCGCTGGCGATGACCGTCGCCGGGGGGCTCGGGGCCCTGGCCGGACCGCGCCTGCTGCGCTGGTAAGCTCGCGCCTCAGGGCTTGCGGGCGGAAACGATGAAGCGATCCTGACTGGCGCGCTCCAGCCGCTGATGCAGCGGCATGAAGCGTCCCTGCGCCCGGTGGATGGCACGCAGGTCGCGATCAACCGCGATATCGACGAAGCCGGCATCGGCCAGGAGCCGGGCGATCTCCTCCGGCCGGCAGCCCTTCGCGAAATAGACGCGCGAGACGATGTCGTCATGGGCCGCCTTGTAGGGCGGCGGCGGCTTCGGCCGGGAGAGGGTACGGGCGAGTTTCGCCAGCAGCCGCAGGGCCTTGCCGTTGCCGGGGCGCGGATTGGTCATGTCGACATCGACGATCGCGACGCGGCCGCCGGGCTTGAGCACGCGATGCCATTCGCGGAAGGCGGCCGGCGGATCGGGCAGCGTCCAGACGAGATGGCGCGTGGCGACGGCATCATAGCTGTCGGAGGCTTCCAGCGTGTCCTCGGCATCGCCCGCATAGAGGCGGATCGGCTTGCCGACCGTCTTGGCGCGGGCGCGGGCGAGCATCGGCTCCGAGAGATCGAGCCCGGTGACGGCATAGCCGAGATCGGCCAGCAGCAGCGAGATGACGCCGGTGCCGCTGGCGAGGTCGAGCGCCTTCGCGCCGGCGGGCGGGCGGCCGAGATGGCGCGCGAAGAGGTTCATCCAGGCCTGCCGCTCCGCAACCGAGAAGATCTCGTGACCGGGCATCGTGTCGAAGGTCTCTGACCGCATCGACCAGAAGTCGCGGATCTCGTCCTTGAGGCTGAGATTGTGGTGCAGGGTCGTCATGGCCGGCACTTCCGAGGCAGGGCTGTCGGCTGCGAGAACCACGGAAACCGCGGCACCGCAAGCTGTTTCAGCGCAAACGGCCAATTGCGATATGATTACTGCCGAAAACGCTCCCGCCGTTTTTGTTTACAATAATTCCAAAAGATAAGACTTGACCCTTTACTGAGGCGGACCTAGGGACCCGGCCACTTTTCCCGGAGAAAGCCCCATGTCCCTGCTGCGCGCCCTGCTGGCTGCCGCTACGGTCGCCGCCTCGCTCATGACCGGCGGCCCGTCCGCCTTCGCCGAGAAGGTCTCGGTCACCGACGTGCTCGGCCGCAAGGTCGAGGTTGAGGCGCCGGTGCGGCGCGTCATCCTCGGCGAAGGCCGGCAGATGTATGTCGTCGCCGCGCTCGACAAGGAGGACCCGTTCAAGCGCGTCGTCGCCTGGCGCGATGACCTGCCCAAGGCCGACCCCGACAGCTACAAGCAGTATCTGGCGCGCTATCCGCAGATCGCCAAGCTGCCGAGCTTCGGCGGCATGAAGGAAGGCGCTTTCGACATCGAGCAGGCGATCGCCCTCAAGCCCGACGTGCTGCTGCTCAACATCGAGGCGAAGGTCGCCAGCGACGAGGCGAGCCTGGTCGAGAAGCTGGCCGCGGTCGGCATCCCCGTCGTCTATGTCGATTTCCGCGAGAAGCCCTTCCAGAACACCGAGCCGTCGCTGCGGCTGATGGGCAAGCTCTTCGGCCGGGAGAAGGTCGCCGAGGACTTCATCGCCTTCCGCGCCGCCGAGATCGCCCGCGTCACCGACCGTCTCGCCAAGGTCCAGGGGCTGAAGCGCCCGCTGGTGATGATGGAGCGGGCCGGCGGCTACAGCGACGATTGCTGCATGTCCTTCGGCAACGAGAATTTCGGCAAGATGGTCGACATCGCCGGCGGCAAGAACTTCGCCTCCGACCTGATCCCGGGCACCTTCGGCACGGTCAACCCCGAGGCCGTCGTCGCGGCCAATCCGGACGTCGTGATCATCACCGGCGGCAACTGGGGCGCCTATGTGCCGGGCGGCGCCTGGGTCGGGCTCGGGCCGGGCAGCGATCTCGTCGAGGCGCGCCGCAAGCTCGCCAATCTGGCCAAGCGGCCGGCCTTCAGCCAGACCAAGGCGGTGAAGGAGGGGCGCGTTCACGCCATCTGGCACCAGTTCTACAACAGCCCCTACCAGTTCGTGGCGATCCAGGAGATCGCGACCTGGCTGCATCCAGAGCTGTTCAAGGGTCTCGATGCCGAGGCGACGCTGAAGACGCTGCATGAGCGCTTCCTGCCGCTGCCCTACCAGCCGGGCTACTGGGTGACGGTGGAGCGCAAGTGAGCGCGACCGTCGCAGCTACGGCCCGGCCGGCCGGGCTCGCCTATCGCGCGCTGACGCTGCGGCGGCGGTTGATTCTGCTGGCCATGTTCGGCCTGCTGCTGGCGAGCTTCGTGGTCGACCTGATGCTGGGCCCGGCGCGCTACGATGTCGGCCAGGTGCTGGCGACGCTGATGAACCCCTCCGAGGCGCCGGCGGCGCTGCGCGTGGTGATCTGGGACATCCGTCTGCCGGTGGCGCTGATGGCAGTCGTCACCGGAGCGGCGCTCGCCATGGCGGGCGCGCAGATGCAGACGATCCTGAACAACCCGCTCGCCAGCCCCTTCACGCTCGGGATCTCGGCGGCGGCCTCCTTCGGGGCGGCGCTGGCGCTGGTCTTCGGCGTCGCGCTGGTTCCCTTCGCTGTCGACTACATCGTGCCGATCAACGCCTTCATCATGGCGATGGGCGCGGCGATGCTGATCCATCTGCTGAGCCAGCAGCGCGGGGTGACGACCGAGACCGTGATCCTGCTCGGCATTGCGCTGGTCTTCACCTTCAACGCGCTGCTCTCCCTGCTGCAGTTCTTCGCCTCCGAGCAGGCGCTGGGCGCGGTCGTGTTCTGGACCATGGGCTCGCTGACCAAGGCGAACTGGCACAAGCTCGGCATCACCACGGCGGTGCTGCTCTTCACCCTGCCCTTCTTCCTGCGCCGGGCCTGGGCGCTGACGACGCTGCGGCTGGGCGACGACAAGGCCGCGAGCTTCGGCATCGATGTCCGTCGCCTGCGGCTCGAGATCATGCTGCTGGTCAGCCTGCTCGCCGCCGTCCCGGTCTCCTTCGTCGGGACGATCGGCTTCATCGGGCTCGTCGGCCCGCATATCGCGCGCATGGTGATCGGCGAGGACCAGCGCTTCTTCCTACCGGCCTCGGCGCTGGCGGGCGCCGCGATCCTCTCCGCCTCCTCGGTGGTGTCGAAGTCGCTGATCCCGGGCCTGATCTTCCCGATCAGCATCGTCACCGCGCTGGTCGGGGTGCCGTTCTTCTTCAGCCTGATCATGACGAGCCGGAAGCGCTCCTGGTGAGGTCCTGATGGTCCAGCTCAGCCTCAGCGGCGTCGGCGTCGCCTATGGCAAGCGCCGCGTCCTCAGTGGCGTCGATGCCGCCGATCTCAGCGGCGGCGAGGTCGTGGCGCTGATCGGCGCCAATGCCGCCGGCAAATCGAGCCTGTTCCGGCGCATCGCCGGGCTGGCCTCCGGGGACGGCACAGTCAGCCTCGGCGGAACCAGCCGCGTCGCCGGGCGAACCGTCCCGCAATGCTGCTACCTGCCGCAGGACACGGCGGTGAACGCCGTGCTGAGCGTCTATGAGTCGATCCTGCTCGCGCTCAAGCAGGGCGGCGCCTGGTCGGTCAGCGACGAGGAGCTGCGGCGCATCGACAGCGTGCTGCGCGATCTCGAGATCGAGGACCTCGCCTTCCGGGGCCTGGGCGAACTCTCCGGCGGGCAGCGCCAGCTCGTCTCGATCGCGCAGACGCTGGTGCGCGAGCCCGACGTCCTGCTGCTCGACGAGCCGACGAGCGCGCTCGACCTGCACCGCCAGTTCGAGGTGTTGAGCCTGGTGCGCCGGCTGGCGCGCGAGCGCGGCATGCTGGTGCTGATCTCGATCCATGACCTCAACCAGGCGCTGCGCTTCGCCGACCGGGTGATGGTGCTGGCCCATGCGCGGCTCATCGCGATGGGCGATCCGCGCGCGATCGTGACGCCGGCCCTGCTCGACGAAGTCTATGGCGTGCGCGCCCGCGTCGAGACGCTGGCCGGCGGCGAGCCCTATGTGCTGGTCGAGGGCTCGAGCCGGCAGGTGGCCTGAAGCAGGCCTCCCGCGTCAGGTCTGCGACGGCGGCAGCGGCTCCTCAGTGCGGGCGAGGCGGCCTTCCTCGGCCTTGTGAACATATTGCGACGCCACCAGCCAGCCCTTGAGCGGCTGCAAGGGCGGGATGCAGGTCAGCAGGATGAGCGGCAGCGTCGTGACCAGATGCACCCAGGTCGGCGGCTGGTAGGCGAGCTCAAGCCAGAGCGGGAAGGCGACGGCCGGTACGCAGACGAACATCATCACGAAGAAGGCTGGCCCATCGGCCGGATCGGCGAAGGAATAGTCGAGGCCGCAGACCTCGCAGGACGGCCTGATCTTCAGGAAGCCGTTGAAGAGATGGCCCTTGCCGCAGCGCGGGCAGCGGCCGCGCAGGCCAGTCCGGAGCGGCGACAGGGTCGGCCAGTGTTCGCCGGACATCTCATTCTCCCACGCAATGCCGCAAAAATGGGCACCCGCCCGAGATGGGCGCCAGGACAGTCGAAGGCAATCGCCGCGCGTGCATCGCTGGGCTGCATCGACGATGGCAGCCCCCGAAACTGCCGAAAACAACGGGCGATCGCCGCACACGATCCCCTGCCGCGCGGCGCCGGGACGGTTTGCCGCAGCCGGTTCAGATATGGATGGCGTGGCCGAGCGCCTTGAGCGCCGCCTCCTGGAAGCCTTCGCCCTGTGTCGGATGGGCGTGGATCGTGCCCGCGACATCTTCCAGTGTCGCGCCCATCTCGATGGCGAGGCCGAAGGCGGTGGCGAGTTCGGAGATGCCGGAGCCGACGGCCTGGATGCCGATCACCAGCCCGTTCTGCGCCTGGGCAACGATCCGGACGAAGCCCTGCTCGCCATCGCGGGTCATGGCGCGGCCATTGGCGGCGAAGGGGAACTGGCCGATCCGGATCTCCTGCCCGGTGCGCCGGGCTTCCTCGGGCGAGAGGCCGACCGAGACAATCTCGGGGTCGGTGAAGCAGATCGCGGGAATCGCGCGCTTGTCCCAGGCGCGCGGCAGGCCGGCGGCGATCTCGGCCACCATCTCGCCCTGTGCCATGGCGCGGTGCGCCAGCATCGGCTCGCCGGTGACGTCGCCGATGGCATGGACGCCGCGCATCGAGGTCTCGCAGCGCTCGTTGATGCGGATGAAGCGGCCCTCCATGTCGAGCACCAGCTCCTCCAGCCCGATCCCCGAGGTGGCGGGCGCACGGCCGACGGTGACGAGGATGCGGTCGGCGGCGATGCGCCGCTCCTGCCCGTCCGCCGTCTCGACCCGCAGCGCGTCGCCCGCGGGCGTGGCGCCGCGCGCCTTGGCGCCGAGCAGGACCTCGACGCCGAGCGCGGTCAGCCGCTTGGCGACGGGGCCGGTCAGCTCCGCATCATAGAGCGGCAGGATGCGCTCCTGCGCCTCGACGATGGTGACCCGGCTTCCCAGCTTGGCGAAGGCGATGCCGAGTTCGAGCCCGATATAGCCGCCGCCGACGACGGCGAGCCGCTTCGGCACCTCAGCCAATGCCAGCGCTTCGGTCGAGGAGATCACAGGGCCGCCGAAGGGCAGAAAGGGCAGCTCGACCGGCACCGAGCCGGTGGCGATGACGATGCGCTCGGCGCGGATCACCTTCGGCCCGGTCTCGGTCTCGACCACGACCGTCTTGCCATCGCGGAAGCGGGCGCGGCCCTGCACGATCTTGACCTTGGCCTTGCGCAACAGGCCGCCGACGCCGTTGTTGAGGCGGCCGACGATGCCGTCCTTCCAGGCGACGGCCTTGGCGAAGTCGAGCGCGGGCGCGCTGGCCGTCAGGCCGAAGGGCGTCTTGCCGGCGGCGGCGTGAGCGGCCTTCTCGTATTCTTCGGCGACATGGATCATGGCCTTGGAGGGGATACAGCCGACATTGAGGCAGGTACCGCCGAGCTTGCCGGCCTCGACGATGACGGTATCGAGGCCGAGCTGCCCGGCGCGGATGGCGCAGACATAGCCGCCGGGCCCGGCGCCGATGACGAGCAGCTTGCAGGTGATCTCGGTCATAGGTGGCTTCTCCGGTGCCAGGTCCCGGCATCGTTCAATGCTCCGTCCGTCATTGCGAGCGAAGCGAAGCAATCCAGGAGCGGCAGCACGCGACGCCCACCTGGATTGCTTCGCTGACGCTCGCAATGACGGGGAGCGGATTGCTGGAAAACCATCTTCACCGCATCACCCATCGATGAACAGCGTCGCCGGGTTTTCCAGCAGCTCCTTGAGCCGCTGCACGAAGACGGCCGCGTCCCAGCCGTCGACGACGCGGTGGTCGAAGCTGGAGGAGAGGTTCATCATCTTGCGCGGCACGAAGGTGGTGCCGTCCCAGACCGGGCGGACCATCATCTTGTTGACGCCGACGATGGCGACCTCCGGGTGGTTGATCACCGGCGTCGTGGCGATGCCGCCCATGGCGCCGAGCGAGGTGATGGTGATGGTCGAGCCGGTGAGCTCGTCGCGGGTCGCGGTGCCCTGCCGGGCGCGCTCGGCGATGCGGTTCAGCTCCAGCGCGCAGCCGAAGATGTCGCGCGCCTCGGCATGCTTCACCACGGGGACCATCAGCCCGCCCGGAGTCTGCGTGGCGATGCCGAGATGGATGCCGGCATGCTGGCGGACGATGCCCGCCTCGTCGTCATAGAGCGCGTTGAGGTTGGGCTGCTCGGCCAAAGCCTTGACCATGGCGCGCATCAGGACGGGTAAAAGCGTGAGCTTCGGACGCTCGGGCGTCGGCTTCTTGTTGAGGACCGCGCGCAGATCCTCCAGCGCCGAAACATCGACCTCCTCGACGATGGTGATGTGCGGGATGCGCGCCTTCGCCAGCGCCATCTTCTCGGCGATCTTGCGCCGCAGGCCCACGACCTTGACCTCGCTGACGCCGGTCTTCTCGGCGAGGCCCGGCTTGCGCTCGGTCTCCGGCCCCCGCAGCTGGAAGGCATCGAGATCCTCGTGCAGGATGCGGCCCGCCGGGCCGGTCCCTGAGACCTGTCGCAGATCAATGCCGGCTTCGCGGGCCTTCAACCGCACGGCCGGCGAAGCAAGAGGCCGCTCGCCCGGAGCGCGCCGCGGCAGGGCTGGCGCGGAAGCGGAGGCGCCCGTGATTGTCTTGGCGGGCCGGGGCACCGTCATGGCCTGAGGGGGAGCGTCCGCCGTCTCGGGCTGACTGGAGGCCGGTGCAGCCGGCGCTTGCGATGCGGATGCCTCCGCAGTCTGTTCCGGCTGAACGTCCTCGGCCGGCGCGTCGGTGGCTGCGCCCTCGCCGGCGACCTCGAGCCTCACCAGCGCCGAGCCGATCGCGACCGTGTCGCCGATCTCGGCGCCGATCCAGGTGACCCTGCCGTCGACGGGGGCTGGAATCTCGACGGTCGCCTTGTCGGTCATCACCGCGGCGAGCAGATCGTCCTCGCGGATGATGTCGCCGACCTTGACGTGCCATTCGACGAGCTCGGCCTCGGCGATGCCTTCCCCGACATCGGGGAGCTTGATGATGCGCTCGGCCATCAGCGGCTCTCCATGATCTCGCGCAGCGCCTGTCCGACGCGGGCGGGGCCGGGGAAATAGGCCCATTCCTGGGCATGCGGATAAGGCGTGTCCCAGCCCGCGACGCGGCGCACCGGCGCCTCGAGATGGTAGAAGCAGTTTTCCTGGACCAGCGCGGCGAGTTCGGCGCCGAAGCCCGAGGTCAGCGTCGCCTCGTGCAGGACCATGCAGCGCCCGGTCTTGGCGACGGAGGCGGTGATGGTGTCGAGATCGAGCGGGACGAGGGTCCTGAGATCGATGACCTCGGCATCGATGCCGGTCTCCTGCGCCACGGCCTCGGCGACATGGACCATGGTGCCGTAGGTAACGATGGTGACCGCCGAACCCTCGCGACGGATCGCGGCCTTGCCGAGCGGCAGGGAAAAATGCCCCTCGGGCACCTCGCCGAGTTCATGCTTCGACCAGGGCGTGACCGGGCGGTCGTGATGGCCGTCGAAGGGGCCGTTATAGAGCCGCTTGGGCTCGAGGAAGATCACCGGGTCGGGATCCTCGATCGCGGCGATCAGCAGGCCCTTGGCATCGTAGGGGTTGGACGGCACCACGGTCTTGAGGCCGGCGACATGGGTGAAGAGGGCTTCCGGGCTCTGGCTGTGGGTCTGGCCGCCGAAGATGCCGCCGCCGGTCGGCATCCGGATCACGATCGGGCAGGTGAAATCGCCATTCGAGCGGTAGCGCAGCCGCGCGGCCTCCGAGACGATCTGGTCATAGGCCGGGTACATGTAGTCGGCGAACTGGATCTCGACGCAAGGGCGCAGGCCGTAAGCCGCCATGCCGATCGCCGTGCCGACGATGCCGGCCTCGCTGATCGGCGCATCGAAGCAGCGGTTGACGCCATATTTTTGCTGGAGCCCGTGGGTGCAGCGGAAGACGCCGCCGAAGAAGCCGACATCCTCGCCATAGACCACGACGTTCTCGTCGCGGGCCATCGAGACATCCATGGCGGAGCGGATCGACTCGATCATCGTCATGCGCGGCATGGCGTCAGACCCCTAGCTGCTGGCGCTGGCGGCGCAGATGCGGCGGCAACTCGGCATAGACGCCCTCGAACATGTCGCGCGCCGAGGGCTTGCCGCCGGAGTGCAGCGTGCCGAAGCTCTCGGCCTCCTTCTGGGCCGCGATGACGGTTGCGAGGATTTCGGCCTCGGCCTGCTTGTGGCGCTCCTCGCTCCAGGCGCCGATCGCGATCAGATGCTCCTTCAGCCGCAGCAGCGGATCGCCCAGCGGCCAGCCGTCCGACTCCTGCTTGGGGCGATAGGCGGAAGGATCGTCCGAGGTCGAATGCGCACCGGCACGGTAGGTGACGTATTCGACCAGCGTCGGCCCGAGATTGCGGCGGGCCCGCTCGATCGCCCATTGCGCCACGGCATAGACCGCGAGGTAGTCATTGCCGTCGACCCGCAGGGCCGGGATGCCGAAGCCGAGGCCCCGCGCGGCGAAGGTACCCGAGCCGCCGCGCGCGATGCCCTGAAAGGTCGAGATCGCCCACTGGTTGTTGACGACGTTGAGGACGACGGGCGCCTTGTAGGTCGAGGCGAAGACGAGCGCGGCGTGGAAATCCGATTCCGCCGTCGAGCCGTCGCCGACCCAGGCGGCGGCGATCTTCGTGTCGCTCTTGATCGCCGAGGCCATGGCCCAGCCGACCGCCTGGACGAACTGCGTGGTGAGGTTGCCCGAGATCGAGAAGAAGCCATGCTCCTTCGACGAGTACATCACCGGAAGCTGCCGGCCCTTCAGCGGATCGCGCTCGTTGGAATAGATCTGGCACATCATGTCGACGAGCGGATAGTCGTGCGCGATCAGCAGGCCCGCCTGCCGATAGGTCGGGAAGTTCATGTCGCCGTCCGACAGCGCGATGCGGAAGGCGCAGCTCACCGCCTCCTCGCCGGTGTGCTGCATGTAGAAGGAGGTCTTGCCCTGGCGCTGGGCCATCTGCATGCGGGCATCGAAGCTGCGCAGCGTCATCATGTGGCGCAGGCCGCGGATCAGATCCTCGGGGGTGAGGTCGGGCACCCAGGGGCCAACCGCCTGGCCCTCGCGGTTCAGCACACGGATGATCGAATAGGCGAGGTCGCGAATGTCCTTGGGGTCGACATCGACCGGCGGGCGCTCCACCGAGCCCGCCTTGGGGATCACGACATGGGAGAAATCCGGTTGCTCGCCCGGGCGGGACGCCGGCTGCGGCACGTGAAAGCGAAGGGGTGTGTCGGTCATGCGCTCCGTCCCTGATCCGCCATATCGTCCGGTCGGCCAGCATTCCGCCGTCCGGCCCGGACGGCAAGCCGTCCCGTTTCCGCGGGGCTTGCGTCGCGCGGCGCGACGCATCCCTCTTGGCGTCAGGCTAGCCCGGAGCCGGCGGAGATTCCTGTCGAAATCGGTTGCGTCCGGAACCGTCTGCGGAAATATCTTCCGCCTCCTACTCGCGATGCAGGATGATGTTCCTTGATACCGCGCAACCGCCGGGGCGATGAACCGGATGCCACCGATCTGCGGATTCTCTCGGCTTTGCAGGAGGACGGCCGCCTGACCGTCCAAGCGCTGGCCGAGAAGGTCGGGCTCTCGCCCTCGCCCTGCTGGACGCGGGTGAAACGGCTGGAGGAGAGCGGGACGATCGAGAAATACGTCGCGGTGCTCGACCAAAAGGCGCTCGGCTTCGGCAATGTCGTCTTCGTCGAGATCACGCTCGACAAGCACGACGACAAGATCCTCGACCATTTCGGCGAGGCGCTGACGCGGATTCCGGAGGTGGTCGAGGCCTATCTGGTCACCGGCGAATACGACTATCTGGTCAAGGTCGTGGTCAGCGGCACCGACCATTACGAGCGCTTTCTGCGCGAGACGCTCTACCGAATTCCCGGCATCCGGCAGACCCGCACGACCTTCGGCCTGCGCACGCTCAAACGCGCGATCTCGATCGACCCGCTGAAGATGCCGCGGCCGTAGTTCGTCTCCACGCGGACGTCATCCTGGGCCAGCCGCGAAGCGGTACAGCCCGGGATCCATCATGGGGCGCCGCCGTGCGCTAGGATGGATCCCGGCCGACCTGCGGTCGTCCAGGATGACGGTCGTGGGTCAAAGCCCTGAAGTTGCAGCTTTCGGTCCCAAAAGCCGCTAGCCCAGCACGAACCCCTCATCCGCAGCCGCCAGCGCCACCGCCGCCTCGAGGTCCGGCGCCGCGGCGGCGTGGATCGTGAAGAGCCCCTCACCGGCCGTGACGTCGTCGCCGACCGCGCGCAGCAGGTCGATGCCGGCGCTCTTGTCGAAGGGGGCTCCGGCGCGGCGCGCGATGCCCGCGATGCGCCAGCCGTCGATCTCGCTGATGCGGCCGGCGCGGGAGGCGCGCAGGGTGTGGGTGAGGGCTGCGGGCTTGGCCACGATGTCACGGCGTCCCTGGGCGGCAATGATCCCGTCCAGAGCGGCGCGTGCCGCGCCCGAGGCGAGCAGCTCGGCCGCCCGCGCGCGGCCTTTCTCCTGCGTGCCGATGGCCGGGTCCCAGGCCAGGATGCGGCCGGCGAAGTCGAGCGCCTTCTCGCGCAGATCGGCCGGGGCCTGCGCATCGCCCTCCAGCACCCAGAGCACGTCGCGGACCTCGAGCGCCGGCCCGATGCCGCGGCCGATCGGCCCGGCGCCGCAGGTCGCGACCGCCTCGACATGCAGGCCGACGGAACGCCCGACGCTCTCGAACAGCGCGCCGAGTTCGCGTGCTTCCGCCTCGCTATGGAGCTTGGCGCGGCGGCCATAGGGCAGGTCGATCACGACATGGGTCGAGCCTGCGGTCAGCTTCTTCGAGATGATCGAGGCGACCGACCAGCGGTTGGAATCGATGCCGAGCGGGCGCGTGATCGCGTTCATCACGTCGTCGACGGCGGAGTGGTTGAGGCGGCCGTTCCAGGCGATGCAGGCGCGCGCCTGCGCCACCGTGCGGCGGACATCGTCCTCCGTCAGGTCGACCCTGGCCAGCACCTCCATCGCATCGGCCGTGCCGGCGGCCGAGGTGATGGCGCGCGAGGAGGTCTTGGGCATGGCGAGCCCGTGGGCCGCGACGATCGGCGCGACGATCAGCGTGATGCGGCTGCCGGGGATGCCGCCCATCGAGTGCTTGTCCACGACGATCGGCTCGTCCCAGCGCAGCGGCGTCGAAAAACCGGCGCGCACGCTCGCCAGCGCCGCGACCTCGGCATCGCTGAGCGAGCGCGTGGCGGCGACGAGGAAGGCGGAGATCTCGCCCTCCGGGTAGCGGCCCTCGACGATGTCTCGCAGCAGCATGGCGTAGTCGGCGGCGCCGAGTTCGGAGCCCTGGATCTTGGCGCGCAGCGCATCGCGGCTGTGCTGCGGCGGCGTGCGGGTCAGCGTGATATCGCTGCCTTCGGGCAGGCCAAGCTGCGCGAAGGCCTCGCGCGACAGGCCGATCTCGTGCGGCTGCAGCAGCCAGCCGGGATCGACGACGTTGATACGGGCGCGGATGCTGCGGCGGGTGCCATCCCGCTCGATCGGGCCCGCCACATCGACCTTGCCCGGCCCGTCGAAATCCGCGACGCCGAGCAGGCTGTCGCGTGGCAGATAGGCGATGCTGTCGCGCCAGCCGTCGATCGGGACGGGCTTCAGGGACAGGCGGCGCGTGGCGGCGTCGATCGCGGCGAGGAAATGCTCGATGCCCTCCTCGACCGTTCCGTCATTGGAGACGGTGATGGTCTCGATGCCATCAGGCCATTGCGGCGGCTTGCGGGCGAGCCGCGCGGCGATGTCTTCAGCCGTTTCGCGTCCGCGGGAGGCGAGACGGCGGGCGAGCGTCTCGGGCGAGGCGGTGACGTTGATGATGATCAGCCGCGGCACGGCGCCGGCGAGTATCTCCAGCACGCCGCGCGAGCCGTTGGCGACGATGTGGCGGCCGTCCAGAAGCTCATCCCGCAGCCCGGCGCGCAGCCCGTAATGCAGCCCATGCGCCTGCCAGGACACCAGAAGGCCGCCGGCCGCCGCGAGCGCGGCGAAGCCGGCCTCGTCGATCGCCTCATGATCCTCGCCTCCGGCATCGGCCGGGCGGGTGATCAGGCGGCGCGCGAAGCCGAAGCGCCCGCCCTGCGCCAAGGCCCGCCGGGCCCCGTCCATCAGTGTATCCTTGCCGGCCCCGCTCGGCCCGACGACGACGAAGAGGATGCCTGGCCGCATGGAGTTCCGGTCGCCTTCAGGCCTCGTCGAGCCCGATATCCACGGCGGGCGCCGACTGTGTGATCTTGCTGGTGGAGATGTAGTCCACGCCGGTCTCGGCGATGGCGCGGATCGTCTCGTAGCGGATGCCGCCCGAGGCTTCCAGCTTGGCGCGGCCGGCGACATAGGCGACCGCCTCCTTCATCTCCGGCACGGGCATGTTGTCGAGCATGATCACATCGGCACCGGCGGCGACCGCCTCGCGCACCTGCTCCAGCCGGTCGCACTCGACCTCGAGCTTGGTCAGGACGGGCAGCTTGCGGCGGGCGCGCTCGACCGCCTGGGCGATGCCGCCGCAAACGGCGATGTGGTTGTCCTTGATCATCACGCCGTTATCGAGCCCGAGGCGGTGGTTCAGCCCGCCGCCGCAGGCGACCGCATGCTTCTCCAGCATGCGCAGGCCGGGCGTGGTCTTGCGGGTGTCGATCAGCCGGGCGCGCGTGCCCTTGATGATGTCGACATAGCGCGCGGTCTCGGTGGCGATGCCCGAGAGCCGCTGCACGATGTTGAGCGCCGTGCGCTCGGCGGTGAGGATGCCCTGGGCCGGCCCCTCGACCAGGATCAGCGTTGCGCCCTTCTCGACGCGGTCGCCATCGGCGGCCTCGACCTTGACCGACAGCCTCGGCTCGTAGCGGGCGAAGACGGCCGCCGCGACATCGATGCCGGCCAGGACCATCGGCTCGCGGGCGTTCATGCGGAAGGCGCCGGTCTCCGTCGGCTCGATCATGAGCTGGACGGTCAGGTCGCAGGAACCGATGTCCTCGCTCAGCCAGAGATCGATCAGCCGCTGGGTGGTGAAACGGTCATACATGATCAGCCCTGCCCTGCGCCCCGCCAGCTCCAGCGGGCTTCGCCATGGGGAGCGAATAGCATGGATGGCCCGATCCGGTTACCGTTTGTGTACCAACGATGGGAAGGGGGGCCCGACCTGTCAAGCAGGGATTGGTCGACGCCACCCACCGAGGCATAGCGTGGCACAACAACGAGCCATTTCAGCGCAGCAATCGCAGTCGTCGCGTGCAGGTTGCAAAAATTTGCTGCAGTGCACGCCGCCCGTTTGGGCGAGGAACAGCATTGACAACCCATATGCACACCAACAAACTCCTCGTCGTGCTGCGCAAGTCAGCATTCGACAAGGCGGCTTGAAGCCGCCGGGGAACGGCAGCTACGTCAGATCATCCACCGGCGGCATCCGCCGGTGGCCTTCGGTTGAGCGGCCCGCTCCCGGGCCGTGTCCGACACGAGGCTGGGAGGGAACCATGAAGAGACTGACTTTCACGACACTCGTCGCGGCCGCGCTGGCACTCGGCGCGGTTCCGGCGGCAGCGCAGACCGCACCGGCAAAGAAGATCACCCTGACCGGCGGCTCCGTCGGCGGCGCCTGGAGCGCCATCGGCAACGCCATCGGCGAAACCATCCGGCGTGAATCGCCTGGCGCCGCCTTCGGCTACGAGCCGGGCCGCGAGGCGGCGAACATCCAGCTGGTCTCGACCGGGAAGGTCGAGCTCGGCATCGCCCATGCGCAATTGGTGAAGCGGGCGCAGGCCGGCGAGGAACCCTTCAAGGCACCCGTGACCAATCTGCGCGCCATCGCGCTGATCGACCCCAAGGCCGCGGTCCAGATCCTCGTGCGCGAGGATGCCGGCATCGACAGCTTCGAGAGCGTTCTCGCCGCCAAGAAGCCGGTCCGCGTCGCGCTCAACCAGCGCGGCACGCTGATGGCGGTCACCGGCGAAGAGGTGTTCAAGGCCTATGGCATCACCGCCAAGGACATCGAGGCCTGGGGTGGGCGCATTCACAATGTCGACTACAATGCCGGCCTCGAGATGATGAAGAACGGCCAGGTCGACGTCATCATCAACATGCTCGCCTTCCCCTCCGGGCAGATCAACAACGCGACGCGCGAGATGAAGGTCAAGATGCTCGGCATCTCGCCCGAGGCGACCGCCAAGCTCGGCGCCCTGCTCGGCACGGCGCCGATCACCGTGCCGGCCGGGACCTATGCCTTCCAGTCCGCGGCGGTGCCGACCATCACCGGCAGCGTCGTGCTCTTCGCCTCGGCCGAGATGAAGGACGAGGATGCGGCCCTGATCGCCAACGGCATGATCAAGCATTTCGACTATCTGCGACAGGCGCATGCGATGATGGCCAAGCTCGAGCCGGTGAACCTGACCCAGACCGCGCCGCTGGCGCTCCATCCCGGCGCAGAGGCCGCCTATCGGAAAGCCGGCCTGCTGAAGTGAGGCGCGGCCTTCTCCGCCGCCTCCGGACCGATCATCTGGAGACTTCGCGATGCCGCCCCTGCTGACGATCCTCGCGCCGGGGCGCTCGCGCGACCTCGGCGCGCCGGAGCAATGGACGGTCCATCTCATCGGCGTCGCCACCGCGGTTCTGCTGATCGCCATCTCGTTCGGCTGGTATGTGAAGCGCGAGATCGCGCTGTTTCTCTTCCTCGGCGCGGTCCTTTCGCTCGCGTTCCTGACGACCACAGCCAATCCGGCGCGTCCCACCGGGCGCTCCCTCGCCGCATGGCTTCTGGTCGTGCTCTCGCTCGTCTCCTGCGGCTACTTCGTCGCGATGCAGCCGGTGCACGAGATGCGGCTGCCGATGGTCGACGAGCTGTCGGCCCTCGACATCGCGGCGTCGATCGTGCTGATCGCGCTGGTGATGGAGGCGACGCGGCGCTGCATCGGGATGATCCTGGTCGTGCTGGTGACGACCTTTCTCGCCTACGCCGTCTTCGGCAACCGGCTTTCGGGCTCCTTCGCCCATCGTGGCTTCAGCACGCAGGAAATCGTCGACCATCTGGTCCTCTCGACCAACGGGCTGTTTGGACCGGCGCTCGAGGTCGCAGCCTTCCTGGTCGTGGTCTTCGTCGTCTTCGGCGCGCTGCTGGACCGGATCGGCGGGGCGGATTTCTTCTACGACATCGCCAACAGCCTGGTCGGCAAGCAGGTCGGCGGGGCGAGCAAGGTGGCGGTGGTCTCGTCGGGGCTCTACGGCTCGATCTCGGGCTCGCCGACGGCCGACGTCGTCACCACCGGATCTTTCAGCATCCCGCTGATGATCCGCACCGGCGTGAGCCGAACCTATGCCGGCGCGATCGAATCCGCCGCCTCGACGGGCGGGGCCCTGTTGCCGCCGGTGATGGGCTCCGCCGCCTTCCTGATGACGGATTTCACCGGAATCCCCTATGCCACGATCGTGCTGGCGGCGCTGATCCCGGCCGTGCTGTACTATCTGTCGGTGTTCCTCGCGGCGCATTTCCGCGCGCATCGGGACGGTCTCCAGCCGATGAGCGAGGGCGAAGTGCCCTCCATTTTTGCCGTACTGCGGCGTGACTGGGCCTATCTGCTGCCAATCGGCCTGCTGGTCTGGGGCGTACTCAGCCTCAACCGGCCAGCCTTCGCCGGAGCGCTCGCCTGTGCGGCCCTGGTTCCCGTCGCCATGTTGCGCCACCCCAACCCTCTGGCTCTGATCAAAACGCTGTTCTTCGGCCTGAGCGACGGGATGCGCGGAATGGTCGGCGTCGGCGTCGCCTGCGCCATCGCCGGCCTTGTCGTCGGCACGCTGTCGATGACCGATCTGACCGGGAAGATCAGCTCCGGCCTGTTCCACATGTCCGGCGGCAGCCCGATCCTGACCATCCTCGTGGCCGCCTTCGTCATCATCGTGCTGGGCATGGGCATGCCAACCCCCGCCGTCTATGCCCTGTCGGCCGTGCTGGCGGCGCCGGCCCTGATCGCGCTCGGCATCGAAGTGCTGCCCGCCCATCTCTTCATCGTCTACATCGCCTCGATGTCGGCGATCACGCCACCGGTGGCGGTGGCGGCCTTCGCCGCGGCCTCGATCGCCAAGGCCAATCCGGTGATGATCGCGGTCGTCGCCTGCCGGATCGCGATGGTCGCGTTCCTGCTGCCCTTCGTCTTCATCTACCAGCCGGCGCTCCTGATGATGGGCGCGACGGGGCAGATCGTGATCTCGGCCGGCACCGCCGCGCTCGGTGTGCTGGCGCTCAATGCGGCGCTGGAAGGCTATTTCCTGGTCATGCTGGACGGCATGAAACGCGCGCTGCTGTTCGTCGCCGGCGTTTGTCTGTTTCTTCCCCTCGCCGCGACCGAGGCCATCGGCGCGCTGTTGCTGGCGGGCATGACGGGCTGGATCTGGACGCTTCGCCGGTCGAAGCGGGCCAGGCCGGGCGTCGCCTGACCGCCGCCCTCAGTTGCCGAGATCGCGCGCGACGCGAAAGCCTGCGACCTGGTCGCGGATGCCGGGCTCGCTGACGATCCGGGCATCGAGCCGCCGCGCCGCCGGCGGATCCGCCCAGGAGCCGCCCCGCAGGATGCGGCCCTCCTCCTCGCGACAGATCGGCGGCGGGAAGGGCTGGCCGGGCACGGAGGGGTCGGGCGGGCAGGTATCGACCCATTCCCAGAGGTTGCCACTGAGATCGGACAGACCCCAGGGGCTGGCGGCGAAACTGCCGACGGGCGCCGTGGTGCGGAAGCCGTCACGGCAGGGCGCCGCGGTCCAGGAGGGCATCGACTGCTTGGCGGTCTCGTCGGCGCCGTTGCCGATCGCGCAGAGGCGCGCGGGATCGGCCATGTCCTTAGCCGAGGAGGCCGCGACATGGTGCCATTCGGCGTCGGTCAGCAGGCGGTAGCGCTGGCCGCTGCGCTTCGAGAGCCAGGCGAGATAGGCCTTGGCGTCGCCATGGCTGACGCAGGCGACCGGGTCGTTGTCCGTCTGCGGAAAGCCGGGATCCTGCCAGGACAGGGTCGGATCGAGCTTCCAGACCGGCGAGCGGACATGACAGCCGAGTTCGACGACATGGCCGGACTGCTGCACGAAGGCGCGGTACTGCGCCCGGGTGACTTCGAAGCGGCCGACCGCGAAGGGTTGCGGCAGGGCGACGTCGACATTGCGCGGCGTCGCGCCGGTCGAAAGCTGCATGCGGACATCGCCATCGGGCACCAGGACGAGCTCGGGGCAGTCGGCACAGTCGCGAAAGCCTTCGCCCGAGCCCGGCTTGACCCAGAGCCGCTGGTCGCCGGCCGCGAGATCGACATAGCCCAAAGCGGCGAGCCTTGCCGTCACCCGGCTCTTGTCGACGCCCGCCGCGAGCAATTCGAGCAGGGCCGCCCGGTCGGTCGTGGCAGCAATCCGTGCCGCCATGTCGGCGGCGGGATCCCGCGGCGGCGCCAGCGGGCTCAGCTTGAGGGAGGGTCCGGTGGAGGCTGAACCCGGCTGGCGCGGCAGCGGCTGGGAAAGGGCTCCGACCGGCAGGGCGAGGCCGAGCGCGGCCAGCGCCACGCCCAGGGCGGCCCGCCGTCCGGCGGGCCGCCGCGCGGGCAGATCAGCCGCGGCGCTCATGCGCAGGGCGCGGTCTTGAATTCGACGCGGCGGTCGACCGCCGTGCTGGCGTCATCGCGCGGCAGGCCGACCAGCACCTCGCGAAAGCCGACGCCGGAGGGGCGCAGCCGCTGCGACATGCCGGGCGCGGTCGCAGCCATGAGCGCCACGATACGCTCGGCGCGCTCACGCGACAGCTTGTCGTTGAGGCTCTCCGGGCCGGTGCGGCTGGCATGGCCGACCACGTCGAGGCAGACGCCGGCCTGGGTCGCCCGCGCCGCGATCTCGCGCAACCAGGCCGGGTAGCTCGCCGAGAGCTTGCGGTCGGCGTTGAAGGCGGTGGAGTTCGGCTCGAACAGGAACTTCACCCCGAGCTGGCCAAGGGAAAAACCGCGCTCAACCATCTGTCCGAAGGTCTGGTCGGCCTCGCTGGTCTCGCCCAGCGCGGCATAGGAGAGGTAGAGGCCGTTGAGCACGCGCAGCTGGTCGCCGCCCGGCTGGGCCTGGGCCTCGCGGTAGAGATCGCGCGCCCGACGGTGGTCGCCGGCCTCATAGGCAGCGCCGGCCTCGCGGATGCGGGCGGCGGCGCCGAGCTGGTCGATATAGGCGGGCGAGACGGGCGTGCCGGGCTGCGACTTCTGGCAGGCCTCGACATAGGCGCGGGTCGCAGCGTCCAGCCCCCAGACCGGCGTGTCGGCATAGGAGGCCGCAGGA
Source organism: Allobosea sp. R86505 (assembly GCF_042466375.1). Classification (NCBI taxonomy): domain Bacteria; kingdom Pseudomonadati; phylum Pseudomonadota; class Alphaproteobacteria; order Hyphomicrobiales; family Alloboseaceae; genus Allobosea; species Allobosea sp. R86505. The sequence goes on from NZ_JAXHPY010000001.1 coordinate 138,274, forward strand.
GCGATGTCGACATTGCCGACCGTCGAGCGCGCGACACTGCGGGCATAGACCGTCTTGGCCTCGCGCTCGACCAGGGCGAAGCAGATCCAGAAGGCGTCGCGATCGCCGCCGGGCTGGCCGGCATTGTTGATCGTGTTGAAGGTGCCGATGAAGACGAAGCGAGCCTTGGCGACGTTTTCGGGCGTGAAGGCCAGGATCTTCACATGCGGATAGCGCTCCGCCACCAGCTCCGCGATGCGCCGGTCGAAGCCGCGCGTCGCCGCCGACTGGATGCCGGTGACGCCGTCGATCAGCGGATCGATGACGACGGTGACCTCGCCGGCGCTCGCCGGCAGCTTGGCGAAGAGGTCCGTCGCGGCCTTCATGAAGGCCTGTTCGAGCGGGACCAGCGCGGGGGCCCGCGCGGCGGCGACGGGCTGGGCGATGGCGGCCGGGGCGCTGCCGACGGCTGCGAGCGCGAGCATGACGGCGGCGGTAAAGGAACGAAGGGTCATCGGGCGGCTCCGGCGAGGCCTGTCGCCGCCCTGCTCCCCAGCCGGATTGCGACGAAGGTCGATCAAGTGCTGAACCATAGCGTCATCTCCTTTTCCCGAGCAATCCTTCCTGGTCCGGGAGGATCGGTGTGAGGAGAGAGTGAAGCAGTGGAGCGGTTATGCCTGTCTCCGAGGGAACAGCCCGCGCAGGACGCTGCGGCAGGAGCGGCTCAGGCCGGCGCGGACACGTCGACGCGTCCGACCCCGCGCAGAGCCACGGTTCCGAGCGGGCGCAGCAGGGCGGGGTCGCAGCGGCTCGCCGCGACAGGACCGACGCAGATCGACGAACCGAGTTCCTTGTTGAGCGCCTCGAGCCGCGCCGCCGTGTTCACGGCGTCGCCATGGGCGGTGTAGTCGAGCTTGGCGCCGACGCCGACGTCGCCGACGATGGCGATGCCGGTCTCGATGCCCTGGCGGGTGCGTCCCAGGCCGATCGTGGCGGCGAGACCGGTGGCCCGGTAGGCTTCCGTCCAGGCGAGGATCGCGACGGCGCATTCGAGTGCGCGGCGCGGGTGATCTTCCAGATCGAGGGGGGCATTGAAGAGGGCGTGGACGGCGTCGCCGACGAGCTTGTCGACCATGCCGCCATGGCCGCCGACGATGCGGGTGACCCCCTCGAAATAGCCGTCCAGCACCGCGACGAGCTGCTCGGGTCCGGCCTCGCGGGTGGTCTGCGTGAACCCCTCGATATCGGTGAAGAGTGCGGTGACCTCGCGCCGCTCGCCCGTCAGTTTGAGGCTGTCGGGGTCGGCGACGATCCGCTCGACCACGCCGGGCGCCAGATGTTGCTCGAAGCGGCGGCGCAGTCGCGCCTCGCGCCAGCGCGATTCCGAGAAGGCGGTGAGCGAGGTGGCGAGAAAGGCGAAGGTCGCGGCAATCATCGGGATGCGCGGGTCGAACAGCAGGTCGCGCAGGGCCAGCCACCCCGTGCCGACCACAACGAGCGCGAGCAGACAAAGGAGTGCAGCCGTCGCGATCGCGGGCCGCCAGAGCCGCGCCATCGCGATCGCGATCGACATGACGACCAGCGCAAGCCCCAGTTCCACCGGGTCAGCCCAGTCCGGCCGAACCGGCATCACGCCGGTCGCGATCTGGTGGACCGCCTGCGCATGCAGCAGGGAGGACGGAGTCAGGGGATCGCGGGCGCTGGCCCGCAACGCTCCCAGCTCCGGAGAGACGCCGCCGATGAAGACGATGGCGCCCGCCAGGGCGGCCACGTCCGTATCGCCGCGCAGCAGATCCGATGCGCGAATGACGGGCACCGCCGGCCCGCCCGGCACCAGTCGCAGGAGGCCGTGCGGCGGCAGGGGGCGCGTCATTTCACCGATGGTCACCCGCAGCGGACCGGCAGAGAGCAGGTAGCCGGAGGCGCCGGCAGCCAGGCGCATGGCTTCAAGGGCCAGCCCAGGACGGTTCTCGTCACCGACCGTGACGAACAGCGGAACGCGGCGGACGAGCCCGTCATCGTCTCCGGGGAGGGACAGCGTGCCGGAACCCGCCGCTGCGGCCGCCAGCCCGGGAGGGGGCGCGCTCGCCCCCTGCTCGCGCCAGAGCGAACCGAGGGCCACGCCCGGGCGTGTCAGCACCGGTATGGCGCCAACGGCATCGCGCCCGTGCGGGTTGAGCACCCAGCCAAGCACGACGGGGCCGGTGCCGACGGCGTCCGCAAGCATCCTGTCGCCGTCCTCCAGCGTCGGCGCCAGCGCAGCCAGGGCGGCGTTTCCGGTCTCCTCGGCGAGCCGGCGCGCCAGCGCGGCGGGGGAGCGCGTATCCTCGCCCGCCAGCAGCAGATCGAGCGCGATCGCAGCGGGCTTCGCCGCATTGACGGCCGCGATCAGCCGCGCCAGCGTTTCCCGACGCCAGGGCCAGCGACCGTTCTCGTCATGGCTTGCGGCATCGATCGCGACGATGGCGAGCCTGGGCGCGGGCTTGGGGCCGCGCCAATCCGCGACCTGCTCCAGCAGGACATCCAAAACCCGCTCGCGCTGGGTCTCGCGCCAGAAGGTCGGGGCGAAGAGGGCGAGCAGGATCAGGCCGAGGCCGACCGCGACACCTGCAGCGACGGGTCGCCACCGTCGCAGCCTTTTCTCAGCCATCTCCGATTCCAGCACATTTCGCGAGCAGGTCGGGATCGCAGAACAGGCGGTCGGCGGTGCGGCGGATCGCGCCCGTCTGTTCGAGGGAGCCCAGCGCCGCATTCACCTTGGGCCGGCTGGCGCCCAGCAATTGCGCGAGCTCGCCCTGGGAGAATGCCAGTTCGAGCGGCACCCGCTTGCCCGGCGGGGCGCGACGGCCGCCGAGGCCGACGAGGAGGAAGCGGGCCAGCCGGACCTCGATCGAATAGAGCGCGATGCCCTCGAGCTGGTCGGTGGTCTCGCGCAGCCGGCGGCAGAGAAAGGCGATGATCCCGGCCGCCAGTTCCGGATGGCGCAGCATCAGCTGTTCGAGCGCCGCGCGGCGCAGGCCGTAGGCCAGAACCGGCGTCATCGCGACCGCGTCGGCGCTGCGGGGACCGCCGTCGAGCAGGGCGATCTCGCCCAGCAGATCGCCACGGGCCGCGTGGCGCACGCTGAGTTCGCGGCCATCCTCGGTGGTCACCGCCAGCCTCACGCGGCCCTCTGCGACCAGCAGCAGGCGATCACCGGCATCGCCGCGACCGAAGAGCATCTGCCCCTGCTCACAGCGCAGTTCGCGGAACTCGGCGGCGCAGTCCGCGAGGGCCTCGCCCGAGAGGCCCGAGAAGAAACCGGCCTCGGCCAGCAGCGCCGTGATCGGGGCCGGTTCCATCGGTCAGGTGATCTGGGCGAGCGCCGCAGCAATGCGCGCCTCGCCCCAACGGCGTGCAGGCGTCGGCGCGGCGCCGCGTCGGGCGATGTCGGTGCCCTCGCCCGCCCGCAGCACGACCTCGCGGCCGGCAGCCCGCACGGCGACCTCCCCACGCGCGACGAAGACGCCGAAGACGCCGTCGCTAGGGCCCGCGAAGAAGCGTGTGCCGCGCACGGCGATGAGGCCATAGGAGGACCGGATGCGGATACGCCCGGCTTCGCTGCCGGGGGGCTTGTCGACCAGCAGCGCACCCGCTCCGAGCGTGATGGTGCCGCCAGCGTCGATGATGAAACGGTCGATGGTGATCTGCGCCTTCTCGCCGAGCCGCAGTTCCGTGGCGCGCCCGAGCCGGAAGCCGGCGCGGGCATCCTCGCCCGTCTCGACGCGATCGCCGACGAAAACGGGGCCGTCGGTCGCGAGCCTGCGCCGGGTCTCCCTGAGCTCGGCCATGGCGTCTCCGCGGAGATCGGTCACCAGACCGGCGGCCGGGGCGCGATTCGCCTGGGTCTGAGCCAGGGCCGGCAACGGCAAGCCACCCAGGCCGAGCAGCATGGCCGCTCGCACCAGCCCGCGCCGGTCCAGCGCGCCGTCACCCGAACCGATCAGGTCGTCCTCGATCGCCGCCATGCCTCTCGCCTTCTCCCGCCCGGACGCAGTTGCCCATGACCGACGCGTCGCGGTCAAGCCAAGCAACCCGGGATTGGCCGATACCTCATCGGTCGCTCGGGAGCCACGCATGGTTCATGCGCCACCGCCCTGCGCCGACTGCGTCTCTCCCCTGCCGCTGCGACCATGGCGGTGCCCCGCCGCCTGCGCCATCCTTGGCGCAGGGCCGGGCAGCATTGCACCGGCGCAGAAGGAGGTTGCCCATGAACCCACAGCAGAGCGATCTGCCGGCGCCGGCGCAGTTCGATGCGCGAACGGCCGATGGCGCGGTGCTGCGCGTCTTCGCCGAAGGCCGGGGCCGACCGCTGCTGCTGGTGACCGGGCTCGGCGGTACCGGGGGCTTCTGGGCCAGCATCTCCGAGACTCTGGCGCGGTCCTTCAGGGTGCTGCGCTTCGATCAGCGCGGTCTCGCCGCCAGCACGCGCGGCAGCGCGCCCTGCAGCATCGAGACACTGGCGCAGGACTGCCTGAGCGTGCTCGACGAGGCCGGCATCGAGCAGGCGGTGGTGCTCGGCCATTCGACCGGGGGCTGCATCGCGTTGTCGCTCGCGCAGCTCGCGCCGGGGCGCGTCGAGGGGCTGATCCTGAGCGGGAGCTGGCTGAGGCCGAGCCACTACATGACCGCTTATTTCGGCGCGCGCCGCGCGATCCTGGCGAGCCATCCCGAGGCCTATGCAGCGGCCTCCGTGCTCTGCGCCTATCCGCCGGCCTGGATCGAGGCGAACTGGCCCGTCTACGAGGCCGCCCTGGCCGCCGCGCCGCTGACGGCGCAGCAACAGGCGGTGATGACCGAGCGCATCGACGCGCTGCTCGCCTTCGACGGGTCGATGCAGGCCGCCGCACTCGATCTGCCGGTGCTCGTGCTCGGCGCCCGCGACGACATGGTCGTGCCCGCCTTCCTGCAGGAGGATCTCGCGGCGGCACTGCCCGGCTGCGCCAAGGCCATGCTCGATTCCGGCGGGCATCTCTTCCCGGTTTCGCGGCCGGACGCCTTCACCTCGACGGTGGCCGACTGGATCGGCCGGCTGGGCTGACGCGGGGCCGGAGCGGGGCGCGGCGAATTGGCCCCTAGGCAGCATCCCTCTTTGGATTATGCCCATTCAAGGGACGGCCACTCGCCGGTCCCGCGCCGAAAGCCAAGGACCTACGCATGACAGCCATTCGCCTCGCCCTGCTGGCCGCCCTGTTCGCCCCCGCCCTTGCCGCACCCGCCGCAGCGCAGGACGTCGCCGCCGGCGAGCGCTCCTGGAACAAGTGCCGTGCCTGCCACCAGATCGGCGAGACCGCCAAGAACATCGTCGGTCCGCAGCTCAACGGGCTGTTCGGGCGCACCGCCGGCACCGTCGAGGGCTACAGCTACTCGGCCGCCAACAAGAACTCCGGCATCACCTGGGACGAGGCGGTCTTCGCCGAGTACATCAAGGACCCGCGCGGCAAGATCCCGGGCACCAAGATGGTCTTCGCCGGCATCAAGAACGAGAAGGAAATCGCCGATCTGACGGCCTTCCTCAAGCAGTTCGGCAAGGACGGCAAGAAACTCTGACCCGCCGCGGGCCGGGGGGGGGGCGGTGCCAGCGCGTCTGCAGCATCGCGCCCCCTCCGGCGGCATGGGTTGACGCAGCCTGCCAAAGGCCCCGAACTCGGTGCTCCCTCGTGACGGAGCCTGCGCCCATGCCTCTCAACCCCGCCCTCCGCGACACAATCCTGGCTTCCGTCGAGGCCGGCTTCGCCGAGCAGATCGCCTTCACGCAGGAGCTGATCCGCTTTCCCTCGCTGCGGGGCGAGGAACATGCCTGCCAGGACTTCGTCTACCGGGCGCTGCGGGAGCGGGGCTTTACGGTCGACCGCTTCAAGATGGACGAGGCGGCGATCAAGGCCCATCCCGGCGGCGGGCCCTTCTCCGCGCATCACTCCGACGCGCCGATCCTCGTCGGCATCCATCATCCGCGCGAGGAGAAGGGCCGCTCGCTGATCCTGCAGGCGCATGTCGATGTCGTGCCGACCGGCCCGGTCGACCAGTGGACCCATGCGCCCTTCGATCCCGTGATCGAGGGCGACTGGCTCTATGGCCGCGGCGGCGCCGACATGAAGGCCGGGCATGGCGCCAATTTCGCCTGCCTCGACGCGCTGCGCCGGATCGGGCTGCAGCCGGCGGCCACGCTCTATCTTGAATCGGTGGTCGAGGAGGAATCGACCGGAAACGGCGCGCTGATGACGCATCTGCGTGGCTACCGCGCCGATGCGGCGCTGATCCCCGAGCCGGAATACGAGATGCTGTGCCGCGCCAATGCCGGCGTGATCTGGTTCCAGTTCGAGGTGCGCGGCGTGCCGGTGCATGTCCGCGAGATGGGCGCCGGCGCCAACGCGATCGACGCCGCCTATCGCGTGATCGCGGCGCTGCGCAAGCTCGAGGAGGAGTTCAACGCGGAGAAGGCCGGGCGCGAGCATTTCGAGGACCAGGCGCATCCGATCAATCTCAACATCGGCAAGATCGAGGGCGGCGACTGGGCCTCCTCCGTCCCGTGCTGGTGCCGCGTGGACTGCCGCGTCGGGCTGTATCCCGGCGTCACCGCGCAGGAGATCGCGCAGCGCATCGAGGACTGTATCCGCGCCGCCTCGCGCGCCGACAGCTTCCTCGCCAACAACCCGCCCAAGGTCACCTTCAACGGTTTCTGGGCGGAGGGCTATGTGCTGGAGCCCGGCAGCGAGGCCGAGGCCGTGCTCGGCCGCGCGCATCAGGCAGCGCTGGGCAAGCCGCTGCAATCCTTCATGACGCCAGCCTATCTCGATGCCCGCGTGCATGCGCTCTACGACAAGATTCCGGCGCTCTGCTACGGGCCGATGGGCGAGAACATCCACGCCTTCGACGAGCGCGTCAGCCTCGCCTCGGTGAAACGCATCACGGGCGCGATGGCTCTGTTCATCGCCGAATGGTGCGGCGTGGAGACACTGTCCCCCTGAGGGAACCTTCGGCACCTTCGCCTCTTGTTTCATCAGGTTCAGCACCCAAATGCGTCAGAGCGACCGATGGAATATGCTTTCCATATCGGCGCGCCGGCGCAATATTTGGACCATCGAGGCGGCGGGCCGAATCAGCCGCAGACGCCATCAGAGACGAGGGCAGCAGCGACCGATGAAGAAGAAGGGCCCTCCCGGCACGATCCGGCCGCAGGTCGCGGCCATGCCGATCCGGCGCCTGCCGGGTGGGGGGGTGGAGGTTCTGCTCGTCACGTCGCGCACCACGCGCCGCTGGATCGTCCCCAAGGGCTGGCCGATCAAGGGACTGACCGATCCGGAATCGGCGGCGCGGGAGGCCTATGAGGAGGCCGGCGTCGTCGGGCACATCGTCGAGGAACCTGCGGGGCGCTACACCTACTGGAAGCGCATGTCCGACCACTTCGTGCTGTGCGAGGTGACGCTGTTCCTGCTCGATGTCGAGCGGCAGTTGCCGACCTGGGCGGAACAGGACCAGCGCCAGAGCCAGTGGTTCAGCCCCGAAGATGCCGCCGACCTCGTCGACGAGCCCGAACTCGCCTCGGCGATCCGCAACGTCAGCCTCGCCGCCGCGGCCTGACCGCACGGGTCCGTCCGCGTCAGCGGCCCGTCTGGGGCGCGGGCAGCAGCGCCTCACGCTCGTGCCTTGCGCGGGCCTCCTTGCTCTCCATCAACCGGCTCTCGCGCAGGACATTGGCGCTCTCCAGGATCGGATAACCGATCGAGGCGACATGCCCATGGATGCGTTTGAGATCGCGGATGATGTCGAGATGGATGGCGCTGGTCTCGATCAATTCCGGGCGTCCGTCCCGCAGCCGCTCGAAATGGCTTTCGGTGGCCCGGCGCTCGGCTTCCCGCATCGTCGCCTTCTCGGCGAAGAGCTGGCGCGCCAGCGCGAGATCGCGGGTGGCGAAGACGTTGAGCGCCAGTCCGAGCCCCGAGGCGACGCGCTGATGGAAGTCGCGGATCTCGGCCAGCCCCTCGGGCGAGAAGGAATAGCGTTTGCGGATCTTCTTTTCGGCGAGTTCGCGCAGGTTCTTGTCGATGATGTCGCCGATATGCTCGAGATTGGTGATCAGGGTGATGATCTCGAGGAGGCGGCGTCCCTCCTCGTCGCTCAGCTCGTTGCGCGAGACCCGCACGAGGTAAAGCTTGATCGATTCATGGATGGTGTCGACGCCGTCATCGGCCTGTGCGATCGCGCGCGAGAGCCTGAGCTCGTCCTTCTCCAGCAGGGTCATGGTGTCGCGCAGCATGCCCTCGACGCGGTCGCCGAGATGCAGCGCCTCGCGCATGGCGCAGGCCAGGGCCTCGGTCGGGCTGTCGAGCGCGTTGGTGTCCAGATAGCGCGGCGCCACCACCGTCTCGGCCGTGTCGCGGTCTGGCATGAGGCGGCCGACGAGCGTCGTGACGGGATGCACGAAGGGCAGGAAGATCAGCGCGCCGACCAGGTTCAGGGCGAGATGGAACTCGATGGCCAGCCGCGCATCCGCAAAAGGCAGCGCCAGCAGCCAGTTCGACAAGGGCGCCACGAAGGGCAGCACCATCAGGGCAAGCAGCAGCCGCGTCGCCAGATTGGCGACCGCCGCCCGGCGCTGCGCGACGGGGGCGCCGAGCTGGTCCAGGACCGGGATCAGCGCATTGCCGAGATTGGCGCCGACGACCAGCGTCAGCGCCGTCGCCGGCGGGACGAGGCCCGAGGCGGCGAAGGTGACAATCAGCAGGACGATGGCGATGCTGGAATGCGTCAGCCAGGTCGCGGCCGCCGCAACCACGACCGCCAGCAGCGGCTCGCTGCCCAGCGCCGTCAGCAGGGTGCGGAAGGTCGGCGACTGGGCGAGCGGAGCGGCCGCGCCGTTCAGCTCGATCAAGGCGAGCAGGATCAGGCCGATCCCGACCAGAATGCGGCCGATATTGCGCGCCCGGTCCATTGCCTCGTGGCCGAGATAGAGCGCGACGCCGATGGCCAGGCACAGCCCCCAGAGCCAGCCGAGATCCATCGAGATGACGAAGGCGGCCAGCGACGTGCCGAGATTGGCCCCGAGCAGGACCGCCAGCGCCATCGCGGGCACGATCAGCTTGCGGGCCGCGAAGGAGGAGACGAGCAGTGTCGTCGCGGTCGAGCTCTGCAGCACGATGGTGACCGCGGCGCCGCTGCCGAAGGCGGTGAACCGGTTGCGCGTGAAGCTCTGAAGCGCCTGTCTCAACGAGGCGCCGAACGCCCGCATCGCGCCGGTCCGAACGAGCCGCACCGACCAGATCAGCAGTGCGACGCCGCCGGCGAGGTGGAACAGGATCATCGTCGCGCTGTCGTTGCTTGTCATCGCAGCCGGGTCTTTCTCCGCTCGGATAGCGAACCTAACGCATCATCGGCGCATTTTCATTAGCCAACTTATCACTCTTGCGCGCAAATTGTGCTGATCGTGCGGCCGTGAAGGGGAAACTGCCTCGTTCGAGGGCGGTTCCGGTCAATTCGGCGGAATGAGGGTGACACCCGAGTCGGCGAAAGCGAGGTTGACCGGCGTACCGGGCTTCCACATGTCGTGATGGCCGTACTGGACGACGAAGAGCTCACCCACCTCGGTCTCGATCATGATGTCGAGATGATTGCCGAGATAGGCGCATTTGCGCACCGTCCCCGGCAGCGAATCCGGCCCGGTCGTCTCCGACAGCAGCAGGCTTTCGGGACGGATCGCGACCTTGGCCGGCCCCGGCCCCAGCTCGCGGGCGGGCAAAGACACGGTCGCGGACCCGATCGCGACTGCGGCGCGCCCGTCCGCCACGGAGGCGATCGTGACGTCGATCAGGTTGGCATCGCCGATGAAATCGGCGACGAAGGCGTTGGCCGGGGCCTCGTAGAGCGCACGCGGCGCCCCTTCCTGCGCAATCCGCGCATTGGACATCACGATGATCCGGTCCGAGACGGCCAGCGCCTCCTCCTGGTCATGGGTGACATAGGCGACGGTGAGGTTCAGGTCCTGCTGCAGTTCGCGGATTTCCTCGCGGACGCGGCGGCGCAGCTTGGCGTCGAGATTGGAGAGCGGCTCGTCGAAGAGCAGCACCTGCGGCTCGAGCACGAGCGCGCGCGCCACCGCGACCCGCTGCTGCTGGCCGCCCGACAGTTCCGACGGGTAACGGCTCTCGAAGCCCTTGAGGCCGACCAGCGCCAGCTTCTCCAGCGCCATCTCGCGGGATTTCTCCTTGCCGAGGCCTTTCACGGTCGGACCGTAGGCTGCGTTCTCCAGCACACTCATATGCGGAAAGAGCGCATAGGACTGGAAGACCATGCTGACGTCGCGATCGGCGGCCGACAGCCGCGTCACGTCCCGCCCGCCGATGAGGATTTGCCCCTCACTGGCGATCTCGAGCCCGGCGATCATGCGCAGGGTCGTGGTCTTGCCGCAGCCGGAGGGGCCGAGCAGCGTGACCAGGGTCCCGGCCTCGATGGTGAAGGAGATGTCGTCGACCGCCGTCACCGCGCCGTAGCGCATCGAGACATTGCGGAATTCGACGGATGCCGGGCCGGCCTTTGCCATGGTCACGCTGTCCTTATCCGACCGCCGGGGCGGGCACCGGCGTGGCGACCGTCGCGACGGCCTTGCGGCGCCCGAGCTTGCGCTCGCCGACGCCCAACTGAATCAGGCCGATGCCGAACGCCATGAAGACGATGAGCACCGAGGAATAGGCGATCGCGAGCCCGAACTCGCCGGCCTCGACGCGCCCGACGATGTAGGCGGTGGCGAGGTTGTACTCGGCCGAGACCAGGAAGATCACCGCGCTGACGGCCGTCATCGCGCGAACGAAGGAATAGACCAGGGCCGAGACGAGCGCCGGCTTGAGCAGCGGCAGCATGATGCGCCAGAGCGTGGTGAAGGAACGGGCGCGTAGCGTCGTCGAGGCCTCGTCGAGGCTCTTGTCGATCTGCGACAGGCCGGCGATGCCGGAGCGGACACCGACCGGCATGTTGCGGAAGACGAAGGCGAGCACGAGGATCAGCCCCGTGCCGGTGATCTCGATCGGCGGGACGTTGAAGGCGAGGATGTAGGCGACGCCGATCACGGTGCCGGGGATCGCGAAGGAGAGCATCGTCGCAAATTCGAGCGCGGCGCGCCCCGCAAAGCGCTGCCGGGTCAGCAGATAGGCCGTGATCAGGCCGATCACCGCCGTCAGCGGCGCCGAGATGGCGGCGATCTTGATCGTGGTGAAGAAGGAATCCCAGGCCGCTCCCTCGAAGAACAGGCCGCGGCTCCAGTCGATCGAGAAGCCGGTGCGGTAATGCTCCAGCGTCGGCGTGTAGTCGCGGCCCATCGCCTTGACGAAGCCGCCGATCAGGATGACCAGGTAGATCACGAAGGTCAGCGCGACCCAGGGCAGGATGACGAGGCCGGCCAGCCAGGAGACGCGCCGCGGCAGCGGCGTCGGCAGGCCGGAATCGCCCTTTCCGGTCACCGTCGTGTAGGATTTGTCGCCGAGCCAGCGCTGCTGGATCCAGAAGGCGCCGAGCGTGAAACCGAGCAGCACGATCGCCAGCACCGCCGCCTGCCCCTGATTGTGCGAGGCCCCGACCACGGCGAAGAAGATTTTGGTCGAGAGCACCTCGTAATTGCCGCCCAGCACGAGCGGGTTGCCGAAATCGGCCATGCTCTCGACGAAGCCGAGCAGGAAGGCATTGGCCAGTCCCGGCCTGAGCAGCGGCCAGGTCACGGTCCGGAAGGTCTGCCAGCGCTTGGCGCCGAGCGTCTGCGAGGCCTCCTCGAGGCTCGGGCTGATGCCCTGCACGACGCCGATCAGCACGAGGAAGGCGATCGGCGCGAAGGCCAGCACCTGCGCCAGCAGCACGCCGGGAAGGCCGTAGATCCAGCGCGAGCGCGGGACGTCGAACCATTCATACATCAGGTTCGAGACCATGCCAGAGCGGCCGAACAGCAGGATCAGCGCAAGGCCGATGACGAAGGGCGGGGTGATGATCGGCAGCACCGTCAGCGCCCGCATCACCCGCTTGCCCGGCATGCCGGTGCGCAGGATCAGCAGCGCGCAGGCGAGCCCCAGCAGCGTGGTGATGACGCCGCAGAGGACGGCCAGGAACAGCGTGTTCCAGGCCACGCCGCAATTGGTGTTGGCTGTGAGGCAGCCCAGGCCCCAGATCGAGGAATCGAAGAAGCGGCTGGTGAAGGCCGAGAGCGCGAAGGCGCCGTCCTGGTCGATCAGCGCGCTCTCCAGCACGGTGACGACCGGGAAGAAGATGAACAGCCCGATCAGCAGCACGATGATGCCGATGGCGCTGGTGGTGAACAGGTCGCCGCGGCAATAGCCGCGATAGGCCAGGCCGTGACAGAGCAGCAGCAGCAGCGACAGGATGCAGAGAAAGGCACCGGCGCCCATCCCCGGCTGGGCCGCGCCGGCCCCTCCGAGCAGCGCCGCGAGCCCGGGCATGCCCTGGCCGCGGATGCCGATGGCAAAGCCCTGCGCGAAGAACAGCGCGATGCCGGCGGCCCCCGCCAGCATCAGGATGCGCGCCACGATCTTCTCGTCGCGCAGCCCGCTCGCCACCGTCGCCGCGACGAGCGCCAGTCCGACCGGAAGCAGCCAGGGCGCCTCGCCCGAGAGCGAGAGCGCCAGGGCCGTGCCGACCCGGCCGAAGGGGTAGCCGTTCAGCCAGCCGAAGCTGACGAGGCTCGCGCGCTCGACGAGATACCAGGGCAACAGGCCGTAGCCGAGCCAGCCCATCGCGAGCACGAGCTTCGTCGATTCCCGCATCGCGGGCGCCCCCTATCTCGTCAGAGCCGTGTCCTGCCGCTTACTTGGGCAGAACCTTGACTTCACGGTCCCACTTGCTGAGCAGGCGGGTGCGCTCGGCCGACGAGCCGTATTTGGCGAAGTCGTAGTCGATCAGCTTGACCTCCTCGAGCTTGGGCGCCTGCGGGGGCGGCACCACGCTCTTGTTGGACGGTACCTGATAGGACTTGGCCTGGGCGGCGAGGGACTGGGCGGCGGGGGTCAGCGCCCAGTCGTAGAACTTCTTGGCGCTGTCAGGATTGCGGGCGCCCTTGATCATCGACATCGAGCCGATCTCGTAGCCCGTGCCCTCGCAGGGGGCGACGACCTTCACCGGGCCGCCATCGACGACCATCGTCACCATGTCGTGCATGAAGGTGATGCCGACGGTGGTCTCGCCGAGGCTGGTCGCCTTGGCCGGCGCCGCGCCCGACTTGGTGTACTGGTTGATGTTCTTGTGCAGGGCCTTGAGATAGTCGAAGGCCTTGTCCTCGCCCATCAGCTGCACGAGCGTCGCCAGCATGGTGTAGGAGGTACCCGAGGAGTTGGGATCGGCGACCTGGACCTCGTCCTTGAGGTTGGCCTTGATCAGGTCGGCCCAGCATTTCGGCTCGTCGATCTTGCGCGAGGCGACCTGCTTGGTGTTGAAGCCGAAGCCGAGCGCGCCGGCATAGACGCCGACCGTGCGCCCCTTGGACTGCTTCCACTGCTTCACGGCCCAGTCGTGCAGATCGGCGTTGCGGGGGCTCTCATAGGCCTCGGACAGCCCTTCCTCGGCAGCCTGGAGATGGGGGTCGCCCGTGCCACCCCACCAGATGTCGCCGCGGGGGTTCGAGGATTCGGCCTTGATCTGGGCATAGGTCTCGCCCGAGCTCTTGCGCGTCATCGAGACCTTGATGCCGGTCTCCTTCTCGAAGGCCTGGGCCATCGGCCGGCACCACTCCTCCTGGACGGAACAGTAGAGCACGAGGGACCCCTGTGCCTGGGCCGGAGCGGCCCCGAAGGAAGCGGTGGCGAGCGCGGCGAAGAGGCCGGCCCGGAGCCAGGACTGCGTCTGCATGATAACCTCCCTGATCAGAACGTTCTGTTCTTGTTGTCTTTATTGCGACAGTGAAACGACATGATCCCAGAAAGCAATGGGGTCCAATGCCAGCTAAGCGATTCCTGTGATCCGGCGAAGTTCCACCGCCAGCCCAGGCGTGCAGCAAAGGATGGGATTGCCCTTCGAGAGGCCGGCGCCGGCGAAGAAATCGTTGATGGACGCACCGGCCTCGCCGGCGATGACGATCCCGGCCGCCACGTCCCAGGCATTGATGTGAAGCTCGGCATAGGCATCGCTGCTGCCATTGGCGACATGGCAAAGCCCGAGCGTGCCCGAGCCGCCGCGCTTGACCGCCGCGCCCGCAGAATAGGTCCGCCCGATGATCTCGACATAGCGTTCGGCCGGCACGCGGGTCGACCAGCCGAGCTCGATCGAGGCGCGCGCGATGTCGCTGCCACCCGAGACCTTGATCGGCGCGCCGTTCAGCGTCACCCCGCCGCCGCAGCGCGCGGCATAGAGTTCGCCTAGCGCCGGCGCTGCGACGACGCCGATTTCCGGCCTGCGGTCGGCGAGGAAGCCGATCGAGATGCACCAGTTGCGGTCGCCATGGGCGAAATTGGCCGTGCCGTCGATCGGGTCGAGAATCCAGACGGCGTCGGAGGCTTCGCCGCCGCCCTCCTCGCCGATCACCGTGTCATCCGGGAAGAGCTGCGACAGGCGCTCGCGCAGGAAGGCCTCGACCGCCCCGTCGGCGACGGTCAGCCAATCCTGCGCACCCTTCATGGTGGTGCCGAGGGTTTCGCGGCGGCTGAAATAGCCTTGCGCCAGATGGCTCGCCTCGGCCGCGAGGCCGAGCGCCGCATAGAAGCGGAGATCGCGTTCGGCCGGCGTCATCGGGCCGCCTCCAGATCGACGGCGACCGGCTTGCCGGTCTGCGCCGACTGCGTCGCGGCGTCGGCCAGGATCTGCGCCTTGAGCCCGTCGCGACCCGAGGGCGTCGGGGCAACACCGCCGCGGCAGGCGGCGAAGAAGGCCTCCAGTTCGGCGCGGTAGGCGGCGGCATAGCGCTCCAGGAAGAAGTTCTGGACGGGATCGGCGCGGAAGCCCTGAGCGGTCGCACTCTCGACGGTCGTCTCGTGGATGTTTCCGGCGCGCAGCATGCCCTGCGAGCCATGGACCTCGATGCGCTGGTCGTAACCGTAAGTCGCGCGGCGGGAGTTCGAGATCTGCGCAATCTTGCCAGACGCCGTCTTCATCAGCACGGCGGCGGTGTCGACGTCACCGGCCGCACCGATCGCGGGATCGACCAGCGCCGAGCCCAAAGCGAAGACCTCGACCGGCTCCTCCGCGAGGAGGAAGCGGGCCATGTCGAAATCATGGATCATCATGTCGCGGAACAGCCCGCCCGAGCGCTTCACATAGTCGACCGGGGGCGGCGAGGGATCGCGCGAGATCACGCTGACGATCTCGACGGCCCCGGCCTCGCCGGCCCGCAGCCGGCGTTCGAGGGCAGCGAAGTTGGGGTCGAAGCGGCGGTTGAAACCGATCATCAGCGGCCGACCCGATTTCTCAACCGTGGCGAGGCAGCGGCGGATGCGGGCGGCGTCGAGATCGACCGGCTTCTCGCAGAACACGGCCTTTCCGGCCGAGACGGCCGCCTCGATCAGGTCGGCATGGGTGTCGGTGGGCGTGCAGATCAGGATGGCGTCGATGTCGGCATCCGAGAGGATGGCCTCCGTGCTGGTCGCCTTCGCACCCGTCTCGGCCGCCAGCGCGGCCGCGGCGGCGGGCACCGCATCGGTCACCGCGACCAGTTCGGCGTCGGCGCGTGCCGCCACGTTCAACCCGTGGATGCGGCCGATCCGGCCCGCCCCCAGCAACCCCACCCGCATCGTCGGCACTCGCGTCGTCATCTCGTCTGTCGTCCTGTCTTGGCCCGAGGCGGGCCGTAGTGCCGTCGGCGGCGATGTCAATCATGCGCGCCGAGAATCGTCTGGTCGAAATCGATGTTGGAGCCGGTCATCAACCCGGATTCGTCCGAGGCCAGATAGGCGACGGCGCGTGCAACCTCGCGCGGGTCGAGCAGCCGACCGAAGGGCTGGCCCGCAGCGGCCTGCTCGAGCCAACCGTCCTGCGCGCCATGGTGGCGGCGCATCACCGCATCCTCGCCCGGCGTCGACATCCAGCCGATGTTGAGGGCGTTGACGCGGATGCGGTGCGGCAGAAGCCCGTAGGCGGCGTTGCGGGTCAGCGTCGCGAGCGCGCCCTTCGAGACGCTGTAGATGGAGAGGAAGGGCTGGCCGCCATGCGCCGACATGGACTGGATGTTGACGATCGAGCCGGCGATGCTCTGGCGTCGCATCAGCTCGGCGGCATCCTGGATCAGGAAGAAGGGTGCACGCAGATTGACCGCCATGAGGCGCTCATAGAGTTCGGGCGAGGTGTCGAAAATCGTCCCACGGTCGGTATCGCCCGCCGCGTTGACGAGGATGTCGAGCCGGTCGAAGGCCCGCTCGGCCACTGGCACGATCTCGCGGACGGCGGCGAGGTCGGACAGATCGGCGGCGTGAAAGCGGGCGTCGCAGCCGGCCACCCTCAGGCTCGCCGCCACGGCCTCGCCACGCTCGCGGCTGCGCCCGGTCAGCAGCAGGCCGGCGGCGCCGCGCGCCGCGAACTCGCGCGCAATCGCTTCACCGAGCCCCTGACTCGCGCCGGTGACGATCGCGACCTTTCCGGCGAGCGCGACGCTATGCGACTGGGTGTCCGACACCGGGAACGCTTCCCCAAAAGAAGATGGCACGTTTTTTTGATTTGAAGCCTCTTATGGAACATGCATTCCATTTTGCCCCGGGGCCGTCAAGCGCTCTCGACCACTGCCTGAGCGACCTGCTCTCCCGCTGGCGGATCAGCGCATTGACGATGACGGTCACCGCCATCGCCTCCAACCACGGTCGCGAGCACGTCGCCTCTACCGATCGCGGCGATCTGCCTTTCCCGCATTTGCCGTTCACGCGCGAGACCGAGATGGAGCAGGAGGCGGAGATCTGGGGCCTGGTCCCGGAGATCCGCAGCCATCTCGTCGTGCTGCGCGCTCCATGCAGATCCTCTCGGACGGCGTTCGGCGAAGTTTCAGGGCTTCCGCATCAATATTCATCACCCCTCCCGGCCCGGCTTCAAGGGTGCCAAGCCCTGTCACCGGGCGCATGAGTGTCGGCATAAAGCCGATCGGTGCGACGGCCCACTGCGTCACGCCGGTCTGGACGAAGGGCCGTTCGTCGAACAGGGCGTCGAGAGAATCTCGCATCGCGACCCACCCGAAGATCTGGTGCGCAAGGCCGCGACATCGAGCGTCGCATGCTGGCCAGCGCCGTGCCGCGTCGCCTGGAGGATCGCGTTATCCTCAATGGAAAGAAATTGGTCGTCTTTGTCGACCGGCCCGCATAAACTTGCAAACGACCGGCCGGCGAAGACACAATCGTTCGTTTGCCCGCGAGCGAATGCGCTCGCCCTGCGGCGCACGCAGCTTCGCCCTGCGCTGCACAGTTGACGCTTTCGTTGGCACATGGCTTGCTGAGGGCCGACCGAGAGGGAGAACGGCGCACAAAGCGTCGAACAGCCGTCAACGCGCCACGAGTGGAGACTTCGCATGAAAGACCAGGATCTGGGCCAATTGATCGCCCGCGTGAAGGAAGGCGCCCTGTCGCGGCGCTCCTTCCTCAAGAAGGCCGCTGCAGTCGGCGTAGCCGCGCCCTTCGCGAACCAGCTGCTGGCCTTCAACGGCGTCGCGATGGCGAACGCCAGCCTGCCCTACAAGCCGACCAAGGCCGGTGGCGGCGGTCCGCTCAAGATGCTGCTCTGGCAGGCCCCGACGCTGCTGAACCCGCATTTCGCTTCGGGCACCAAGGACCAGATCGCCTCACGGGTCTTCTTCGAGCCCCTCGCCGGCTGGGACAAGGACGGCAATCTCTTCCCGCAGCTCGCGGCCGAAATCCCGAGCCGGGCGAATGGCGGCCTCTCGGCCGACGGCAAGGAGGTCATCTGGAAGCTGAAGCAGGGCGTGAAATGGCATGATGGCAAGCCGTTCACCGCCGATGACGCGGTTTTCACCTGGGAATATGCCGCCGATCCGGCGACGGCCGCCTACACCACCGGCTCCTACAAGGACATCAAGGTCGAGAAGATCGACAGCCACACGATCAAGGTGATCTTCAAGAATTCGACGCCGTTCTGGGCCGACGCCTTCGTCGGCGTCGCCGGCATGATCCTGCCGAAGCATCTCTTCGCCGAGTACAAGGGCGCCAAGTCGCGCGAGGCTCCGTCCAACCTCAAGCCGGTCGGCACGGGCCCTTACCGGTTCGTCGAGTTCAAGCCCGGCGACATCCTGACCGCCGAACGCAATCCCGACTATCACGTCGCCAATCAGCCGCATTTCGACACGCTCGAGGTCAAGGGTGGCGGTGACGCGGTCTCGGCGGCCCGCGCCGTGCTGCAGACCGGCGAATACGACTATGCCTGGAACCTCCAGGTCGAGGACGAGATCCTCAAGCGCATGGAGACCGGCGGCCGCGGCAAGATCAGCGCTGTGCCCTCGGGCAACATCGAGTTCATCATGCTGAATACCACCGATCCCTGGACCGAGGTCGATGGCGAGCGTTCCAGCATCAAGACCAAGCACCCGACGCTCACCGATCCGAAGGTGCGCGAGGCGATGAACCTGCTGATCGACCGCGACTCGATCCAGAAGTTCATCTATGGCCGCGGCGGCGTTGCCACGGCGAGCTTTGTTAATCAGCCGGCGAAGTTCAAGTCGAAGAAGCTCAAATATGAGTTCAACATCGAGAAGGCGAACAAGATCCTGGACGAGGCCGGCTACAAGCGCGGCTCCGACGGCATCCGCGAGAAGGACGGCAAGAAGCTCAAATACGTCTACCAGACCTCGATCAATGCACCGCGCCAGAAGTGCCAGCAGATCATCAAGCAGGCCTGCCAGCGTGCCGGCATCGACCTCGAGCTGAAGTCGATCACCGCGTCGGTGTTCTTCTCGTCCGACGTGGCGAACCCCGACACCTACACCAAGTTCTACGCCGACATGCAGATGTACACGACCACGCAGCCACAGCCCGATCCGGAGCGGTTCCTCAACCAGTTCGTGTCCTGGGAAATCGCCAACAAGGAGAACAAGTGGCTGGGCCGCAACGTCTCGCGCTACACCGACAAGGCGGCGGACGAGGCCTACCGGGCCGCCCAGAAGGAACTCGACCCCGACAAGCGCGCCGAGCTGCTGATCAAGGTCAACGAGATCTTCTGCGGGGCCCATGTCATCCAGCCGCTCCTGTCGCGATCGGTGGTGGCCGCGGCGGCGAACAATCTCTTCCATGACCACAGCGGCTGGGACTCCGACACCTGGAACCTGGCGGCCTGGTACCGGGCCTGATCCTGCCGGGAGCAGAGCCCCCGGTGCGGCCAAGTCCGCACCGGGGGCTCTGCTCCCTCTTCATTTGGAAAAGTAAGACAGGCCGCCGCCCTCCCGGGGACGTGCGGCACTCGTCCATGGCGGCATAAGACCGCGCACGAAAAGAGTTTGTCCGATGGGCGCTTATCTGTTGAGGCGACTGCTGATCGCGATTCCGAGCCTGCTCGGCATCAGCCTCATCCTGTTCACCGTGCTCGCCCTGGCGCCGGGCGATCCGTTCTCCGAAATGGCCACCAATCCCAATGTGCCGCCGGAGGTCCGCGAGGCCCTGCGCGCCAGCTTCGGGCTCAACGACCCGGTCATGGTGCGCTATCTGCGCTGGCTGTCGAACATGGTGCAGGGTGACTGGGGTTTCTCCTTCGCCAGCCGCATCGACGTCGACACGCTGATCATGCAGCGGGTCCCGACCACGCTCTTCATTGTCGGCTCGTCCCAGATCCTGGCGCTCTGCATTGCCCTGCCGGTCGGCATCTATGCCGCGACCCGGCCCTATTCGATGTTCGACCAGATCGCCAATACGCTCGCCTTCATCGGCTTCTCGCTGCCGACCTTTTTCACCGGCCTGCTGCTGATCCTGGTGTTCTCGGTTTCGCTCGACTGGTTCCCCTTCGTCTATCGCTCCGACCTCGCTGCGACCGGCTGGCGCTGGTACTGGGAGATGTTCCGACAGGCGATCATGCCGATCACCGTGCTCGGCCTGTTCCAGGCAGCGTCCTACACGCGCTATGTGCGTTCGGCCGTGCTTGACGTGATCCGGCTCGACTACGTCACCACGGCCCGGGCCAAGGGCCTCAGCGGCAAGACGGTGACCCTGCGCCATGTCACGCGCAATGCTCTCATCCCCGTCGTCACGCTGGTTGCGCTGCAGATGCCGGCGGTGTTCGGCGGCGCCATCGTGACCGAGCAGATCTTCCGGATTCCCGGCATCGGCTCGCTCCTCATCGACGCGATCCTGGCCAACGACACGCCGGTCATCATGGCCGTGACCTTCGTCTTCGCCTGCCTCGTCGTCCTGTTCAATCTTATCGCGGATATCCTTTATGGCTGGCTCGACCCTCGCATCTCCTTCAGCTGAGCCGATGTCCGGCCCGGCCCAGACGAGCGCCGCGACCTCGCCCGGACGCGAGACGTGGAAGCGTTTCCGTCGCCACAAGCTGGCGATGGCGAGCAGCTTCGTGCTCGCCATCATGATCATCGGCGTGATCGTCGGGCCCTGGATCTGGCCGGTGCCGATCAATGAGATCGACTTCTCGGCGCAGCTCCAGACGCCGTCCTGGAGTCACCCGTTCGGTACCGACGACCTCGGCCAGGATCTGCTGGCGCGCATGATCTATGGTGGGCGGATTTCGCTCGCCGTGGGTCTCGCCGCCATGTTCGTCGCCACGTTCGTCGGCATCCTGATCGGCGCGATCGCCGGCATGTCGCGCGGCTATGTCGACAATTTCCTGATGTGGGTGACGGACCTCTTCCTCTCCCTGCCGCAGCTGCCGCTGCTCCTGCTGGTGATCTATTTCTTCCGCGAGCAACTCAAGGCGGTGTTCGGCGTCGAGGGCGGCGTCTTCATCCTCATCGTCGTCGTGATCGGCGGGCTGAAATGGATGCCGGTGGCACGACTTGTGCGTGCCCAGTTCATGTCGTTGCGCGAGAAGGAGTTCGTCGAGGCCGCGCGGGCCCATGGCGCCACCAAGTTCCGGCAGATGGTCCACCACATCCTCCCCAACGCGATCGGCCCGGTGATCGTGGCGGCCACGATCGAGGTGTCGTCGGCGATCATCGCCGAATCGACGCTCTCCTTCCTGGGTCTCGGCTTCCCGCCGGACATCCCGACCTGGGGCCGGCTGCTGTTCGATGCGAAGGACCATCTCGATTCGGCGCCGCACTGGGCGCTGTTCCCGGGGGCAGCAATCTTCCTGACCGTGCTTTCGATCAACTTCATCGGCGACGGCCTGCGCGACGCACTCGATCCGCGCCGCGTCATCTGACCCACAACACCCGGAAGGCATCCGCATGACCACTCCCATCCTGTCCGTCAGCAACCTCAGCACCTCCTTCCGGGTCGAGGGCGCCTGGAAGCAGGTCGTCCGCAACGTCTCCTTCGACATCGCGCCGAAGGAGACCGTCGCGGTTGTCGGCGAATCGGGCTCGGGCAAGAGCGTGACGGCACTGTCGATCATGCGGCTGACGCCCCAGGGCTCGAGCAAGATCGAGGGCTCGATCAAGCTCGCCGGGCAGGAACTGCTGACGCTTCCGGAGCCGCAGATGCGCCGCATCCGCGGCAACGACGTCGCGATGATCTTCCAGGAGCCGATGACCTCGCTCAACCCGGTGCTGACGATCGGCTTCCAGATCGCGGAAGCGCTGATCCTGCATCGCGGCATGTCGCGCTCGGAGGCCGAGGCCGAGACCGTGCGCTTGCTGGAAAAGGTCCGTATCCCCGCGGCGAAGTCGCGCTTCCACGAATATCCGCACCGCTTCTCGGGCGGCATGCGCCAGCGCGTGATGATCGCGATGGCGCTGGCCTGCAAGCCGAAGCTCCTGATCGCCGACGAGCCGACGACCGCGCTCGACGTAACCATCCAGGCGCAGATCCTGCAGCTCATCAAGCTGCTGCAGGAGGAGGAGGGCATGTCCGTGCTCTTCATCACCCACGACATGGGGGTGGTCGCCGAAATCGCCGACCGCACGGTCGTGATGTATAACGGCCAGGCGGTGGAGACCGGCGCGACCGAGGACATCTTCGCCCGCGCCAAACACCCCTACACCCGCTCGCTGCTGTCTGCGGTGCCGAAGCTGGGCTCGATGGACGGCCGGTCGCGGCCGATGCGTTTCCCGGTGGTGGACCGCGCCACGGGCGAGTCCGACATCCCCGAGGAGACGCCCGATACCGTCAAGAGTGCCGAGCGGCCGGTGCTCGAGGTCTCGAACCTCACCACCCGCTTCGAGATCCGCTCCGGCCTGCTCTCCTCGGTCACCGGCCGCGTCCACGCGGTCGAGAACGTGTCCTTCAGCGTCCAGGCCGGCGAGACGCTGGCGCTGGTCGGCGAATCCGGCTGCGGCAAATCCACGACCGGGCGCTCGGTGATGCGCCTGATCGAGCCGCTGGCAGGCTCCGTGCTGCTCGACGGCGTCGATGTGCTGAAGCTCAACCAGAACGACCTGCGCGAGCAGCGCAAGCGCATGCAGATGATCTTCCAGGATCCCTTCGCCTCGCTGAACCCGCGCATGAATGTCGGCTCGGCCATCGCCGAGCCGCTGCTGATCAACAAGCTCGCCACGCGCAGCGAGGCCCGCGACCAGATCGCCGAGCTTTTGCGCCGCGTCGGCCTGCAGCCCGACATGGCCAGCCGTTTCCCGCACGAGTTCTCGGGTGGCCAGCGCCAGCGCATCTGCATCGCGCGGGCGCTCGCGGTCGAGCCGCGGCTGATCGTGGCGGACGAGGCGGTCTCGGCGCTCGACGTGTCGGTGAAGGCGCAGGTGGTCAACCTGATGCTCGAGCTGCAGGCCCGCATGGGGCTGGCCTATCTCTTCATCTCGCATGACATGGCCGTGGTGGAGCGCGTCAGCCATCGCGTCGCGGTGATGTATCTCGGCGAGATCGTCGAGATCGGCCCACGCGAGGCGATCTTCGGCAATCCGCAGCATCCCTACACCAAGCGCCTGCTGGCGGCGGTGCCGATCGCCGATCCGACCCGCCGGCACGAGAAGACCCCGCCATCCAACGACGAGATCAAGAGCCCGGTGCGCGCGCCGGACTACGTCCCGCCGGTCCGCCAGTTCCGCGAGGTCTCGCCGGGCCACGCCGTGATGATCTGGGGCGAGGAGTGGGAGAAGAAGACGATCGAGGCCGTCGCGGCCTGATCGGGCGACTATCAAGGCCGGCGCTCTGCACGAGGGCCGGCCTGCTCGGCAGCCCCCAGAGATCGCCGAGCAAGCCCCAAACGGCGTCATCCTGGACAAGCCGCGCAGCGGCGCAGGCCGGGATCCATCATAGGGCAGGACATCGCCCTATGATGGATCCCGGTCGGCCTCTGGCCGCCCAGGATGACGGTGGTGGTTCAGAGACAGTTCAAGCCAGCCGCGTCCCTCACGCCCTCGGCAGATCGGGCACGCGAAAGGCCGTGGTCGACTTGATCCGCTCCATGGCGAAGCGCGAGGTCACGTTCTTGAGCGGAATCGTCTCGATCAGCCTCTTGTAGAAGCCGTCATAGGCCGACATGTCGGCGACGACGACGCGCAGCATGTAGTCGACATCCCCGGCCATGCGATAGAACTCCATCACCTCCGGCATCGCAGAGACCAGCTGCGCGAATTTCGCGAGCCAGGGGCCGGAATGGTCGGCCGTCTCGATCTGGACGAAAACCGTCAGCCCCAGTCCGATCGTCTCCGGCGCGACCAGCGCGACGCGCTTGAGGATGACGCCCGCCTGCTCGAGCTTCTGGATGCGCTTCCAGCAGGGCGTCTGCGACAGGCCGACGCGATCGGCCAGTTCGGCGATCGAGATGTCGGCGTCATCCTGCAGAACGGTGAGGATTTTTCGATCGATCGCATCCATGCTCTGACATCCCGCCTGAATAGAATATTATGCTTCTTGAGCCGAAATGAGGGATTATTCATCCCCTCGGTAGCGCCATGCTACATTCGGATAGAAATTCCTTTTCTGCCTCTGTCAATCCGTACTTTTCCGGGCGAGACCATGGAGGGAGCATTGGAGCGAGCGCGGCCGCGCGGCGGCGGCCGATATCGCAGTTCGATCCGCTTTGGATTCGGCGCGGACACGCCCAGCGACGGCGCGGCGATCTGGTCTCGCGGTATCAGGGGCGCGCCGTCGGCACGCCCTCGCGGATCTTCTTCGAGAAGTCGGGATCGTCGAGCGAGATCGCCCGCGCCCGCTCGCCGATCCGCGAGAGCCGGACCAACTCGGCCAACGGGATATCGGTCCTCACCGCGCCGATCTGCTGGAGATAGCCGGGCAGATAGCCCGACAGCAGCACGCGGGGATCAAGCGGCACCGAGAACGCCCAGCCCGGCGCGATCTGGCGCACGAGCTGGAACACCATCGTGGTGCAGTTGGTCATCAGCGTATTGTACCAGCGCGGCTCGCGGGCCAGCAGATTGACGTCGGCCGCATAGGCGAGGAGGAGGTCGCGCGCCTGCGCCGGGCTCGCCGCAAGCCGGAAAAGCCGGACATCCTCCTTGCGTGGATGGCTCCTGACGCCAACGACGTCGCGTTCGTCGGCGGCGACATAAGCCATTTCGTAGCTGCGGAAAAAGCCGGCGAGCGCGGAATATTCCTCGCCATGTTCGCGCCGGATTTCGACCGAGAAACTCAAAGGTGCGCTATCGGCAAAGGTGAAGCTGATCAACAGATGCGCGATCGCCTCGCCCGACCAGTGCGAGAGGTAGAGATCGATGCCCTGGATTGCGCCGAGGTTGTAGCTGCGTGTCTCCCAACGCTCGTCAAAGTCATCATTGGTGCGCCAGCGGAAGTTGCGCAGATTGCTGACGGTGAGCATCTCGCCCTGCTGCGTGATCGTTGGCAGGCGCGCGACTTCGGGAATCCAGTTGCGCTCATGCGAGGGCAGGAGGGTGTTCCACCAGCCCAGCAGACCGAGAAAAAGGACCGCGAAGGAGAGCGGCAGGCGGGCCGCGCCGCTCCACAGGCCGATGGCGCCGGCGAGGCCCGCGATGCCGAAGCCGATCGCGGCGACCGTGCCGGTCGAGCCGGGCAGGCGGAAGATTAGTAGGCCCGCGGCCCAGGTGGTGGCCCCGAGGATGGCCAGCGTGGCGAGGAGGCGGAAGAGGATGATCAGGATGGCCATTGCAACGCTCCCATTCGGTGCGGTCGCGCGCATTCCCCTCCCCCTGGTGGGGAGGGGTTAGGGGTGGGGGGCGCAAAGGCAGGCTCGACCTTACCACGCGCGGGCGTCGCGGCATCCCAGCAGTAGTATCGGACCACGCTCACCAGGCGGCACGCCCCCCATCCCTATCCCTTCCCCACCAGGGGGAAGGGAAGAGCCTTTGCCTGCCAAGATCAAGCGTTAGGCTCACGCCGCCAGCGAATTCACCGGCGCCGCTGCCTTCACCGCATCGTCGACATGGGCCTCGAACTTCTCGAAGTTCTTGGCGAACATGCCGATGAGGTTCTTGGCCGTCTCGGCGAAGGCCGCCTTGTCCTGCCAGGTTTTCACCGGATAGAGGATGTGCGGCTCGACGCCGGGCACTGACGTGGGAACGGCGAAACCGAAATAGGGATCCCGGCGGAAATCGGCGCGGTTGAGCGACCCGTCGAGCGCCGCCGTCAGCAGGCGGCGGGTGACGCGGATCGGCATGCGCCGACCGGTGCCGTACTGCCCGCCGGTCCAGCCGGTGTTCACCAGCCAGCAATCGACATGGTGCTTGGCGATGAAGTCGCGCAGGAGGTTGGCGTATTCCGACGGGTGCCGCGGCAGGAAGGGCGAGCCGAAGCAGGTCGAGAACTCCGGCTCGACACCGACGAGGCCGCGCTCGGTGCCGGCGACCTTGGCGGTGTAGCCGGAGAGGAAGTGGTACATCGCCTCGGCCGGGGTGAGCTTGGCGATCGGCGGCATCACGCCGAAGGCGTCCGCCGTGAGCATGACGATGTTCTTCGGCACCCCGGCGCGTCCGGTGCGCGAGGCGTTGGGGATGAAGTCGAGCGGATAGGCCGAGCGGGTGTTCTCGGTCTTGCTGCCGTCGTCGAAATCGACCTCGCGGGTGATCTCGTCCATGACGATGTTCTCGAGCACCGTGCCGAAGCGCAGCGAGGCGGCGTGAATCTGCGGCTCAGCCTCGGCCGAGAGCTTGATCGTCTTGGCGTAGCAGCCGCCCTCGAAATTGAAGATGCCGTCCTTCGACCAGCCATGCTCATCGTCGCCGATCAGCGTGCGGTCGGGGTCGGCCGAAAGCGTCGTCTTGCCAGTGCCCGACAGGCCAAAGAAGATGGCGGAATCGTTGTCGGGGCCGACATTGGCCGAGCAGTGCATCGGCACCACGCCCTTCGTCGGCAGGACGAAATTGAGATAGGTGAAGACCGACTTCTTCATCTCGCCGGCATAGGCCGAGCCGCCGATCAGGACGATCTTGCGGGTGAAGTCGATGGCGATGACGGTCTCGCTGCGGCAGCCATGGCGGGCCGGATCGGCCTTGAAGCTCGGCAGATCGACGATCGTCATCTCGGGCACGTAGTCGGCGAGTTCCTCGCGCGCCGGGCGGATCAGCAGGTTGCGGATGAAGAGCGAGTGCCAGGCCATCTCGGTGTAGACCCGGGCCTTGACGCGGTGAACCGGATCGGCGCCGCCATAGAGATCCTGCGCGAAGAGGTCCTTGCCTTCGGCATGGGCGATGAAGTCGGCGAGCAGGGTCTCGAACTGCTCCGGCGACATCGCGTTGTTGTTGTCCCACCAGACGCTCTTGTCGGTGAGTGCGTCGCGCACCGTGAACTTGTCCTTGGGCGAGCGGCCGGTATGGGTCCCGGTATCGGCGGTGATGGCGCCGCCGCGCGAGAGTTGGGATTCGCCCCGGGCGAGGGATTCCTCATAGAGCCGGGCGGCCTCGAGGTTCCAGGAAACGCTCTTCAGGTTGCGAAAGCCGAACGTCTCCGCCCCCTGGGCGGCATTGAACTGACCGATGGATTTCACAGAAGAACCTCCCGAGGCAGGCTGGCCCGGAGAGCCGCCTGATCTGCAGACATGCGCGAACAGAGCAACGCGCGCGGGCGACCTTTGTGCCGGCCGGTGCCGGTCCCCTTAAGGCCATGTTGGACCCGGCTCAAGTGAAGGCAAAGCCTCCACCTGGAACATTCTCACCTAAATCGATTAAATCGAATCGACGTGGTGAATCAGGGCGCTAGGCGGGTCGTCGTGCCGCCGCGGCGAGTTCGACCAGAGTCCGGCGCATCGAAGCCGCATCGGTGACGGGCGCCGGGAAGGGCAGGCGCAGGGTGGCGTCGCCGCGGGCGAGATCGGCCCCGTCCGGGTCGAGCCCGGTGAGGCGCCAGTCGCCATCCGGCGCCTTCAGCAGGCCGGTGGCGTAGGCGCAGATGGCGTCGGCATGATCGGCGTTCATGTGCTCGACCGCGCCCTCCTCCATCGCGGTGATGGCGCGCGCAGCGGCGGCGTCGCTGAGCAGGTCACCCGGCAGGAGTTCATAGGCTTTGCCGAAGCCGCCATTGAGGCTCGCGGCCTGGAGGTCGAGCGCGAAGAAGGAGAAGTCGCCGAAATCGACATAGAGCGCCGCCTTGGGCTGGCGGGCGAGGAAGCGGCGTCGGATGCGCCCGCCCTCGGCGCCTTCGCGCGCGATCCGACGCGCCTGGAGCTTCAGCGTGATCCGCGCATGGGCGAGCGGGTCGCCCTTCCCGCCCGGCGCCAGCAACAGCGAACAGCGCGGATCGGCCTCGAGATTGCCGGTGTGAGACGACAGCGCCGAGACGAGGATCAGCGGCGTGCCGTCGCTGTCAGTCGCCAGGCTGACGAGGCTCGCGGATGGGTGGCCGTCCCGCCCCAGCGTCGCCAGCGATCCGAACCGTGCACCGCGCAGCAAGGTCTTGGCGAGTGCGCGCGCCGCGTCGTCGGTCGGGCGGATCGGATCCTCGCGTTTTTGCGGCGCGGCGGGAGACGTGGTCATGGAACGAATGGTCCTGTCGGGTCTTTCTGTGACGGGGACATAGGCAAACCGCCCTGCCGTCGCTAGATTGCGGCCACGGTTTAGCCGCTCTCTCGCGGGAGTGGACCTCAGTCATTGCAACACGGCCAAGAGACAAAGAGCTTATGCCAACCATTGCGCTGGTCGATGACGACCGCAACATCCTCACCTCGGTTTCGATCGCTCTCGAAGCCGAGGGCTACCGCATCATGACCTATACCGACGGCGCCTCGGCGCTGGACGGCCTGAAGCAGAATCCGCCCGACCTCGCGATCTTCGACATCAAGATGCCGCGCATGGACGGGATGGAGCTGCTGCGGCGGCTGCGCCAGAAGTCCGACCTGCCGGTGATCTTCCTGACGTCCAAGGACGAGGAAATCGACGAACTCTTCGGGCTCAAGATGGGCGCCGACGACTTCATCCGGAAGCCGTTCTCGCAGCGTCTGCTGGTCGAGCGTGTCAAGGCGATCCTGCGGCGCGCCGGCGCCAAGGACCCGGCCGCCGCCCCGCGGGGCGAGGACGCCAAGGCGCTGGAGCGCGGCCTGCTGCGCATGGACCCGGAGCGCCATACCTGCACCTGGAAGGGCGAGCCGGTGACGCTGACCGTCACCGAGTTCCTGATCCTGCAGTCTCTGGCGCAACGGCCGGGCGTGGTGAAGAGCCGCAACGCGCTGATGGACGCCGCCTATGACGACGAGGTCTATGTCGACGACCGCACCATCGACAGCCACATCAAGCGGCTGCGCAAGAAGTTCAACCAGGTCGATGCCGATTTCGACATGATCGAGACCTTGTACGGCGTCGGCTACCGGTTCAAGGAGGGCTGAGCCCCGAGCGTTCGAACGCACGGCCTCGTCCGGAGGCCGCGCGACGGGCGACGCCGCCAGGCCCGACGGCAGGACAGCAGCGTTCCAGACCCATGGCGACGATCGACGAGGAGCGCAGGGCGGAGGTCGGCGGCGGCGCAGGGCGCCCGGCGCTGCGGCAGCGGCTGGCCGCCTTCGCGCGGCGCAGCCTGAGGGCGATTTCGTCCGGCGCCGCCTCCAGCCTGACCCGGCGCATCGTCGTGCTCAATCTCGGCGGGCTCGTCGCGCTCCTGGTCGGTTTTCTCTATCTCAACCAGTTCCGCGAGAGCCTGATCGAATCGCGCGTCCAGAGCCTACTCACGCAGGGCGAGATCATCGCCGGCGCAATCGCCGCGTCCGCCACGGTCGAGACCGACGCGATCACCATCGATCCCGACAAGCTGCTGCAACTGCAGGCGGGCGAGAGCGCCGGCATCGCCGAAGACCCGCTCGACTTCTCGATCAACCCCGAAAAGGTCGCGCCGCTGCTGCGCCGGCTGGTCACGCCGACCAAGACGCGGGCCCGCATCTATGACCGCGACGGGCTGCTGACCCTGGACTCTCGCAGCCTCTATTCGCGCGGCGACGTGCTGCGGCTCGAGCTGCCGCGCGTCGGCGAGCCGGACGAGGCGCCGCTGATGGAGCGGACCTGGAACCTGTTCCGTAACCGGCTCGGGCGCGCCGACGTGCCGGCCTATGACGATTTCGAGAATGCCAACGGCAAGTCCTATCCCGAGGTCGCTCGCGCGCTGAACGGCTCGCCCGCCAGCGTGGTCCGCGTCAACACGCGCGGGCAGACCATCGTGTCGGTCGCGGTGCCGGTCCAGCGCTTCCGGACGGTGAAGGGCGCGCTGCTGCTGTCGACACAGGGCGGCGACATCGACGCCGTCATCGTCTCGGAGCGCTACGCGATCTTCCGGGTGTTCGCGATCTCGGCGGGGGTCATGATCGTCCTGTCGGTGTTGCTGGCCGGGACCATCGCCGAACCGATCCGCAAGCTCGCCGATGCCGCCCAGCGGGTGCGCCGCGGCGTGAAGTCACGCGAGCAGATCCCCGATTTCAGCGGCCGCCACGACGAGATCGGCCATCTCTCCGGCTCGCTGCGCGAGATGACGAAGGCGCTCTACAGCCGCATCGAGGCGATCGAGAGTTTCGCCGCGGATGTGGCGCATGAGCTCAAGAACCCCCTGACCTCGCTGCGCAGCGCGGTCGAGACCCTGCCGCGGGCGAAGTCGGACGAGTCCCGAGGCCGGCTCCTGGCCGTGATCCAGCACGATGTGCGCCGCCTCAACCGGCTGATCTCCGACATTTCCGACGCCTCGCGGCTCGATGCCGAACTCGCCCGCAACGATGCCGGGCCGGTCGATCTCGGCCAGATCCTCGAGACGGTGGTCTCGGCCCAGAACGAGACCCGCCGCGAGGGCCAGCCGATGATCGAACTCGTCACCGAGCGTCGCGGCCAGCGCCCGGGCGGGCGCGACGGCTTCATCGTTCTCGGCCACGATTCGCGGCTGGGCCAGGTGATCGTCAACCTGATCGACAACGCCCGCTCCTTCTCGCCGCCGGACAAGCCGGTGCGCGTCATGCTCTCGCGGGTCGGCGACGAGGTTCTCGTCACGGTCGAGGATGGCGGGCCCGGGATCGAGCCGCATGCGCTGGAGAGGATCTTCGAGCGCTTCTACACCGACCGGCCAAACGAGGGTTTCGGCCAGAATTCCGGACTCGGTCTGTCGATCTCGCGCCAGATCGTCGAGGCGCATCGCGGCACGATCCGGGCAGAGAACCGCCTCGGCCCGGCCGGGACCGACGGCGTGCAGCCGCGGCTGGGTGCGCGCTTCATCGTCTGCCTCCCCGCCCTGCCGCAAGCGAGTTGAGGCGGGCATGCCGAACGCACGCATTCACGCGACCACGGTCGCGATCGGCGAGGCCGGGGTGCTGATCCGCGGCGCCTCGGGGGCCGGCAAGTCGAGCCTCGGGCTCGCCCTGATCGACGCCGCGCGCCGGGAGGGCCGCTTCGCGCGGCTGGTCGCCGACGACCGGACCGCGCTGAGCGCGCGCGGCGCGCGCCTGCTGGCGCGGCCGGTCGCGCCGCTCGACGGCCTGATCGAGCGGCGCGGGCTGGGGCTGACGCCCGAGCCCCATCAGCCGGCCGTGGTCGTGAGGCTGATCGTCGACATCGCCGGCACCGAGCCGGCGCGCATGCCGCAGCCGGAGGATCTGGTGGACAGGATCGAGGGCATCGACCTGCCGCGGCTGACGGTCGCTGGGCGTAGCGGCGACGAACGCCTGATCCTGGCGGCCCTGCAGCTGTTCGGCGATGGCAGCTGATGTCGAAAATTTGACGAGTTCGAAGCGGGCCGCTTGCCTATCCTTCGCACCTGCCGCATAAACCGCCACCTTGTCCGGGCGCCGAAAGCGCTCTCCGGTGCCATAGTGAATGATCGGACTGGTCCTCGTGACGCATGGGCATCTGGCCACGGAATTCCGGGCCGCGCTCGAACACGTCGTCGGCCCCCAACAGAATCTTGCCACCATCGCCATCGCCCCCGATGACGACATGGAGGGCCGTCGCCGCGACATCATCGCGGCGGTCGAGCAGGTCGAGACGGGCAAGGGCGTGATCGTCCTGACCGACATGTTCGGCGGGACACCCTCCAACCTCGCCATCTCGGTGATGGAGCCCGGCCGCATCGACGTCGTCGCCGGCGTCAACCTGCCGATGCTGATCAAGCTCGCCAGCGTGCGCGAGGACAAGACCCTCGACGAGGCCGTGACCAGCGCGCAGGATGCCGGACGCAAATACATCACCGTCGCCAGCCGCGTGCTTGCCGGGAAATAGAGGGCGACTACGTGGACGACAGGCAGGAGATCGAGGATTGCGATTGCCCTGAGGTTGAGATTCCCGCAGGCGCGCTCTATGGCGAGTTCCAGATCGTCAACAAGAAGGGGCTGCACGCCCGCGCCACGGCGAAATTCGTGCAATGCGCCTCCGCCTTCGACGCCGACATCACCGTCACCCGCTGCGGCGAGACGGTCGGCGCGACCTCGATCATGGGCATCCTGACGCTCGGTGCCGGCATCGGCTCGACGATCACGGTGGTGGCGAAAGGCCGCGAGGCGAACGAGGCGCTGAAGGCGCTGGAGACCCTCGTGGCGGACCGCTTCGGCGAGGGCGAGTAAGTCCGGGCCGGCTCGTCGGCTGCGGCACTCC
Source organism: Allobosea sp. R86505 (assembly GCF_042466375.1). Taxonomy (NCBI): domain Bacteria; kingdom Pseudomonadati; phylum Pseudomonadota; class Alphaproteobacteria; order Hyphomicrobiales; family Alloboseaceae; genus Allobosea; species Allobosea sp. R86505. The sequence continues at coordinate 170,297 of NZ_JAXHPY010000001.1, forward strand.
GCCGAGGCAACCTCCGGTCAATTCCCTCCAAGCACGCTCCATCGGGGCGGGCTTTGGCCGCGCGGGACATGACGAAACGTCATGAAAGCGACAGACCGCTCCCTTTCGACCGATCACATAAAGACATCTTTATATCTTTGATTGCCTTTGGGCGTGGGCGCTGCTATGGACCCGCCCATCATTCGAAGACCAGCTGGAGCACGCCCCGTGTCGAAGACCGATTACATCGTCAAGGACATCAGCCTCGCGGAATATGGCCGCAAGGAAATCAACATGGCCCAGGACGAGATGCCGGGCCTGATGGCCATCCGCGAGGAGCACAAGGGCAAGTTCCCGCTCAAGGGCGCCCGCGTCGCCGGCTGCCTGCACATGACCATCCAGACCGCCGTGCTGATCGAGACGCTGAAGGAACTCGGCGCCGATGTGCGCTGGTCGTCCTGCAACATCTTCTCGACCCAGGACCACGCCGCCGCCGCGATCGCCGCGACCGGCACCCCCGTCTTCGCCATCAAGGGCGAGACGCTGGAGGAGTACTGGGAGTACGTGCTGAAGACCGCGACCTGGGGTGACGGCGGTACGCCGAACATGATCCTCGACGACGGCGGCGACCTGACCATGCTGATCATCCTCGGCGCCGAGGCCGAGGCCGGCAAGACCGAGTTCCTCGACAAGCCGAGCAATGAGGAAGAGACGATCTTCTTTGCGCTGATCAAGCGCGAGCTGAAGGCCAATCCGGGCTGGTTCACCAAGACCCGCGACGCGATCAAGGGCGTCTCGGAAGAGACCACCACCGGCGTGCACCGCCTCTACGAGCTCGCCAAGGCGAACCGCCTGCCCTTCCCGGCGATCAACGTCAACGACTCGGTCACCAAGTCGAAGTTCGACAACCTCTATGGCTGCCGCGAGTCGCTCGTCGACGCCATCCGCCGCGGCACGGACGTCATGATGTCCGGCAAGGTCGCGGTCGTCGCCGGCTATGGCGACGTCGGCAAGGGCTCGGCCGCCTCGCTGCGCCAGGCCGGCTGCCGCGTCATGGTCACCGAAGTCGATCCGATCTGCGCGCTGCAGGCGGCGATGGAGGGCTACGAGGTCGTGACCATGGAGGACGCCGCTCCGCGCGCCGACATCTTCGTCACCGCCACCGGCAACCTCGACGTCATCACCGTCGACCACATGCGCGACATGAAGCACCGCGCCATCGTCTGCAACATCGGCCATTTCGACTCGGAGATCCAGGTCGCCGGGCTGAAGAACTTCAAGTGGGACAACGTCAAGCCGCAGGTCGACGAGGTCGAGTTCCCCGACGGCAAGCGTATCATCCTGCTGTCGGAAGGCCGCCTGGTGAATCTCGGCAACGCCACCGGCCACCCGTCCTTCGTGATGTCCTGCTCGTTCTCGAACCAGACGCTGGCCCAGGTCGAGCTCTGGAACCACCACGCCAAGTACGAGAACAAGGTCTACACGCTGCCCAAGCACCTCGACGAGAAGGTCGCCGCGCTGCACCTCGCCAAGGTCGGCGCCAAGCTGACCGTCCTGAACGACCAGCAGGCGAAATATATCGGCGTTTCGCAGACCGGCCCGTTCAAGCCCGAGCTGTACCGCTACTGACATCCGGCACCAATCGGACGGCAGGAGGCCCGGCGTTCGCGCCGGGCCTTTTTCTTTGGCCCGCGGCCTGAGTCCTTTCCGCATCAGCCGCTACTAATAGAGTCGCCGGCAGCCGACGCCCCCTACAGCTTGACGGCTGTCCCGCAGCGCCCGGCCGCGACCGGGATCTGCCCGATTTACCCTCCATTAAGCACTTCCTGCCGGACTCCACGGGTGATTAGAGTGGGGCTGATTCGGCTTCCCGCGCCCTGCGCGGGCCGGGTCGAGCCGCAAGTATCGGTGTGGTGGCAGGCGTGCGTCAGGGGCCTTTCGAAGCGGCTCAGGGGACGGCTCGCTGCCGTTCGGCGCCCGCTCGGGCCTGACAGCGGAGGCGGCGGCACGGTGCCGCCCACAGAGAAGACGGACGCAGGATGACCAGGTCGAGCCGACAGGAACGGAGCCGCGGCGGCTGGGGCCGACATGGGTTTCTGCCGGGGCTCGCGGCCAGCCAGCTGCCGACGTCCGCGCTCGCCCAGGGCGGCTGGCTGGCGCCCCTGAAACAGGAGGTCTTCAGCACCGGGGCGCTTTCGGTGGTGCTCGCGGGGCTCACGGTCTTCGCCGCGACGACGTCGCTGGTCTATGTCCGCGAGCGGGCGCGCTGGCATCGCCGCGAGACGGCGCTCGCCGGCGAGCTGGAGGCGACGCGTGGCCAGCACGACCGGCTGACCGCCCTGCTCGCGAGCGACCCCCAGGTCGTGGTGAGCTGGGCGGGCCGCCATACCGAGCCCGTCTTCGAAGGCGACAGCGGTTTCCTCGGCGCGCCCGGCGCCACGCTGGCGCTGGCCTATGGTGCCTGGGCTCCCCCGGCGGATGCCAAGAAGCTCGAACTCGCCACCGACGCGCTGAAGGACCGGGGCGAATCCTTCGGCATGACGCTGCGGAGCAAGACCGGCCCGTTCATCGATGTCGAGGGCCGGCCGGTCGCAGGGCGCGCCGTCATCCGCTTCCGCGAAGTCACGGGCGAGCGCGCCCGGGTGATGGCGCTGCAGAGCGACCTGGAGCGGCTGGGGACCGAGCACCAGGCACTGGCCGGGCTGCTCGGCGGATTGCCGCAGCCGGCCTGGACCCGCAATCCCGAAGGACGGCTCAGCTGGTGCAATGCCGCCTATGCGCGCGCCGTCGAGGTCGCCGACGGCAGCGAGGCCGTCAAGGGCGGGGTCGAGTTGCTCGACCGCAGCGAGCGGGAGGCCGCCACCAAGGCGAGGCGCGAGGGACGGACCTTCACCGCCCGCGCCCCGGCCGTGATCGCGGGACAGCGCCGCACGCTCGACATCCTCGAAATCGCAACGCCGACGGGGTTCGCCGGCATCGCCACCGACATGAGCGAGCTGGAGGCGGTCCGGACCGATCTCCAGCGCCAGATGGACGCGCATGTCCGCACGCTCGACCGGCTTAAGACGGCGGTGGCGGTGTTCGACGCCTCGCAGCGGCTGGTCTACCGCAATGCCGGCTTCGAGAGCCTGTGGTCGCTCGATCCGGCCTTCCTCGACGGCCATCCCAGCGACGGCGAGATCCTCGACCGGCTGCGCTCGGAGCGGCGCCTGCCGGAACTGGGCGACTACCGCAGCTGGAAGGCGGGCGTCCAGGCGGCCTATACCGCGACCCGCGCCAATGAGGACTGGTGGTACCTCCCCGATGGGCGCACCATCCATGTCGTCGCCAGCCCCAACCCGCAGGGCGGCGTGACCTATCTGCTCGACGACGTGACCGAGCGCTTCACGCTGGAATCGCGCTTCAACGCGCTGTCGCGCACCCAGCGCGAGACGCTGGATTCGCTGCGCGAGGGCGTCGCCGTGTTCGGCTCGGACGGGCGCCTGAAGCTCTCCAACCCGGCCTTCGCCCAATCCTGGCGGATCAAGCCCGACCTCGCCGCCGCCGCCCCGCATATCGACGAGGTGGTGCGGCTGTGCCGCCCGCTTTTCCCGCAGGACGAGATCTGGCGCGAGCTGCAGAGCGCCGTCACCGGCGTGCGCGATGCGCGCGAGGACTATGTCTGCCGGATGGAACGGCGCGACGGCACGGTGCTGGATTGCGCCGCAGCGCCACTGCCGGACGGGGCGACGCTGATTTCATTCGCCGACGTCACCGCCAGCGTGAATGTCGAGCGGGCGCTGACCGAAAAGAACGAGGCGCTGGAGAAGGTCTCCCGCCTGCGCGAGGATTTCGTCCACCACGTCTCCTACGAGCTGCGCTCGCCGCTCACCAACATCATCGGCTTCGCGCAGCTACTCGGCACGGAAGCCGTTGGCGCCCTCAACGACAAGCAGCGCGACTACACCTCCCATATCGTGCGCTCGTCGGGCGCGCTGCTCGCCATCATCAACGACATTCTCGACCTCGCCACGATCGACAACGGCGCCCTGCAACTCGACCTCGAGGAGGTCGACGTGGCCGACACGATTTCGCAGGCGGCGGCGGGGCTGCATGACCGCCTCACCGACAGCAAGCTGGAGCTCAAGGTCGTGATCGCGCCCGAGGCCGGGCCTTTGCGCGCCGACGGCAAGCGCCTGCGGCAGGTGCTGTTCAACCTGATCTCCAACGCGATCGGCTTCTCTTCCCCCGGGCAGACGATCACCGTCAGCGCGGTGCGCGACGAAGGGCATATCCGCATCACCGTGGCCGATCAGGGCCGCGGGATCCCCGCCGAGGTGAAGGAGAAGGTCTTCGACCGCTTCGAGAGCCACTCGCTCGGCTCCAGCCATCGCGGCGTGGGCCTGGGCCTCTCGATCGTCCGCTCGATCGTCGAGCTGCATGGCGGGCGTGTCGAGCTCGACTCGGCGCCGGGCCGCGGCACGCGCGTGACGGCGGTCTTCCCCGCGGCAGGGCTGCCGCTGTCGGATGCCGCCGAATGACGGACGAGGTTTCCCGGGCCGGCACGCACCGCCTGCAGCTGGACGACGAGGCGGCGACGCTGCGCCTGGCCGCCGATCTCGCCGCCATCCTGAAGCCGGGCGACATCGTCGCCCTGTCGGGCCATCTCGGGGCGGGCAAGTCGATGCTGGCGCGGGCGATCCTGCGCGAGCTCGCGGAAGACCCGACGCTGGAGGCGCCCAGCCCGACCTTCACGCTCGTCCAGAGCTACGAGACCCCGCGCGGGTCCGTGCTCCATGCCGATCTCTACCGCGTCCGCTCGCCTGACGAACTCGACGATATCGGCCTCGTCGAAGAGCTCGACCGGCTGATCCTGCTGGTGGAATGGCCCGATCGCGCCGGGGCCCGCCTGCCCGGCGGACGCCGGCTCGACATCGTGCTCGACGTCGATCCCGAGAACCCGGAAACCGGCCGCATCGCGGATCTGTCGGGCGGCGTGCTCTGGCGCCAGCGTCTCGCCATCGCGATCGCGACGCGCCGGCTGATCGACGAGGCCGGCTGGGACGATGCCCGCCGCGACTATATGCAGGGCGACGCCTCGAGCCGCGCCTATGAGCGGCTGACGCGGCCTGATGGCAGCAGCGCCGTGCTGATGATCTCGCCGCCGCGCCCGGACGGGCCGGCGATCCGGCTCGGCAAGCCCTACAGCGCGATCGCCCATCTTGCCGAAAACGTCGACGCCTTCGTCGCGATGGATCGCGGGCTGCATTCGCTCGGCTATTCGGCGCCGGAGATCTATGCGCAGGACCTGACGACGGGGCTGCTGCTGATCGAGGATCTCGGCAGCGAGGGCGTGATCGACGACGATGGCCCGATCCCCGAGCGCTACGAGGCGGCCGCCCGGCTGCTGGCGGACCTGCACCGTCACACCCTGCCGACGATCCTGCCCGTGGCCGAGGGGCGCGATCATGTGCTGCCGGATTACGACCGCGGGGCGCTGGCGATCGAGACCGAGCTGATCCTCGAATGGTACGCGCCGCACATCGCGGGCATGACGCTGCCGGCGGTGGCGCAGGCGGAGTTTTCCCGGATCTGGAATCGTCTCCTCGACGAGATCCTGGAGGCGCCGGGCACCTGGACGCTGCGCGACTTCCACTCGCCCAATCTGATCTGGCTGCCCGGCCGGGACGGCCATGCCAAGCTCGGGCTGATCGATTTCCAGGATGCGGTCATCGGCCACCCCGCCTACGACCTCGCCTCGCTCGGGCAGGATGCGCGCATCGACGTGCCCGCCGCGCTGGAGCTGCGGCTGCTCGCGGCTTACGGCCAGGCGCGGCGGGCCGACGATCCCGAATTCGACCTCGCCGGCTTTGCCCGCGCCTATGCGATCCTCGGCACGCAGCGCAACACCAAGATCGCCGGCATCTTCGCGAGGCTCGACAAGCGCGACGGCAAGCCGGCCTATCTGAAGCACCTGCCGCGCATCGAGGCCTATCTGCGCCGCAACCTCGAACACCCGGCGCTCGAGGAGCTCAAGGGCTGGTATCAGGCCCATCTGCCGAAGCTGATCGAGGTGGGTTGAGGAGGCGGCCTGCAAGACCCAGCCCTCATCCTGAGGAGCCGCGTCAGCGGCGTCTCGAAGGATGCTTCAGGAGGCTCCTGAACTCACTGGACCATCCTTCGAGACGCGGGCTCTGCCCGCTCCTCAGGATGAGGGCTGAGAGTGGTTGTCGCCCGCACATCTGCTAGCGTGCGCGCCGTCAAGGGAGATTCGCGTGACGCAGGCCCATTCCCAACCGATCCGCCGCGCCATGGTGCTGGCGGCGGGGCTCGGCAAGCGGATGCGGCCGATCACCGACACGCTGCCCAAGCCGCTCGTCAGCATCGGCGGCAAGCCGATGCTGGACCATGCGCTCGACCGGCTGGCTGAAGCCGGCGTCGAGGATGCGGTCGTCAATGTCCACCACCTCGCGAGCCTCATCGAGACGCATCTGGCCGGCCGCAGCGTCCCGCGTGTGACGATCTCCGACGAGCGGGCGCTGCTGCTGGAGACCGGCGGCGGGGTGAAGAAGGCGCTGCCGCTGCTCGGGTCTGAGCCCTTCTTCCATGTGAATTCGGATTCGCTCTGGAGCGAGGCGGGCGGCTCGGCGATGCAGGCCATGGCACGGGGCTGGGATGCCGCACGAATGGACATGCTGCTGCTGCTGGCGCGGCGCGAGGGCAGCGTCGGTTTCGACGGCCACGGCGATTTCTTCCGGGGCGAGGACGGGCTGCTGACACGGCGCGGCAGCGCGGAGCGCGCACCCTTCGTCTATGCCGGTGTCGCCATCATGAAGCCCGATCTCTTCGCGGACACGCCCGAGGGGCCGTTCTCGCTGAATCTGCTGTTCGACCGTGCCATCGCGGTCGGCCGTCTGCACGGGCTGGTGCTCGACGGGCAATGGCTGCATGTCGGCACGCCCGAGGCGATCGCGCCGGCCGAAGCCGCCTTCGCGGCGGCGCAGGCCGCGCCCGCGCGAGCCGATGGCTGAACTCAACCTGTTCACGATCCCCGCCGGCGCACCCTTCCTGGAGGTGCTAGCGCAGGCGATGCTGGAGGGCCGCTTCGGGCGCGTCCACGACCCCGAGGACCCCGCCGCGCTGGCGCGGGTGACGCTCTATCTGCCGACGCGACGCGCGGCACGCGCATTCGCCGCCTGCCTCTCCGACAAGCTCGGCGGCGCGCCGCTGCTGCTGCCGCGGATCCTGCCGCTGGGCGATGTCGACGAGGCCGAGACGGCGCTGATCGGCGCCGGCGCGCTGGCCGAGGAGCGCATCGCGCCGATCGACCCGCTGGCGCGGCGGATGATCCTGACCCGGCTCGTCGATGCCTGGGGGCGCAGCGCCAATCGCAGCCATCTGCGGCTCGATCCCGCAGAGCCCTCGCTGGTGCCGGCGACGCTGGCCGAGGCCTATGGGCTCGCGGGCGACCTCGCCGCGCTGCTCGACCAGATGCAGACGGAAGATGTCGCGGTTGAGCGGCTCGGACGGCTCGACGCGGCCCGTTTCGACAAGATCTGGCAGCTCAACGCCGAGTTCCTGTCGATCCTGGGCGGGGCCTGGCCGACCATCCTGAGCGAGCGCGGCGCCTGCGACCCCGCCGCCTTCCGCAACCGCATGCTCGCCGCCGAGCGCGAGCGGCTGCTGTCGGGCGCGGTGACGGGGCCGATCATCGCCGCCGGCTCGACCGGCACGGTCCCCGCCACGGCACGGCTGCTCGCGGCGATCGCGAGGCTGCCAAACGGCGCGGTGGTGCTGCCCGGGCTCGACCTCGACCTGCCTGAAGAAGCCTGGCGGGCGATCGCCGAGGAGCCCGCCCCCTCGCATCCGCAGGCGGCGCTGCACCATCTGCTCGACACGCTGCAGGCGGTGCGGGCCGATGTGCGCGCACTCGCCGAGCCCGATGCCGCGCATGGCGCGCGCTCGCGGCTGCTGCGCGAGGCGATGCTGCCGGCCTCGGTGACGCAGAGCTGGGCCGATCTGCGCGAGCGCCTTCCCCCTGAGGAGGCAGCGCTGGCCTTCCGCGACCTGCGCCTCGTCGAGGCGGCCGACGAGCGCGAGGAGGCGCTGGCGGTGGCGGTCGCGCTGCGTGAGACGCTGGAGACGCCCGGCCGGCAGGCGGCGCTGATCACGCCCGATCGCGGCCTCGCCGAGCGGGTGACGGTTCGAGCTCCGGCGCTGGGACATCGCGGTCGACGATTCGGCCGGCTTGCCGCTGGCGCGCTGGCCGGCGGGCTCGCTGCTGCGGCTCGTGCTGGAAGCGGCGCTGGCGCAGATGACACCGGCGAGCCTCGTGCCGCTGCTCGCCCATCCGCTCTGCCGGCTCGGGCTGCCACGCGAGGAGACGGCGCGCGGCGCCTCGGCGCTGGAGATCGGGCTGTGGCGGGGCGAGAGCATCGGGCGGGGGCTGGCAGGCCTCAACGAACAGTTCGAACGCTGGAGCGAGCTTCGCGAAGCACTCCACGCGCCGGGTCCGCGCAAGCGCCTGAGCGACGCGGATGCTGCTGCGGCGGCCAGGGTGCTGGCGGCGCTCGGCACCGCCTTCTCGCCGCTGCTGGAGGCGCTGTTCCTGCAGGCGCCGTCGCTGGCGGTGATGACCGCCGCGGCGCGCGCCACGGTTGAGGCCGTCAGCCTCACTGAGGACGGGCAGGCCTGCGCCTTCTGCGACGCCGATGGCGAGGCGCTGGCCGGGCTCTTCGACGATCTCGCCGCCGCGCAGCCCGACATGCCCGAAGGCGGCCGGCCCGCCGATGTCGTTGCGATCCTGGACGGGCTTTTAGCCGAGCGCGTCGTCAAGCGCGGCGGCGGCGGCCATCCGCGCGTGCGGATCTGGGGCCTGCTCGAGGCGCGCCTGCTCGAGGCCGACCATGTCGTGCTCGGCGGGCTGAACGAGACCGTCTGGCCGCCGCAGACCACGACCGACGCCTTCATCAACCGGCCGATGCGCGCCGAGCTCGGCCTGTCGCCACCGGAGCGCCGCGTCGGCCAGACCGCGCATGACTTCGCCATGGCGCTGGCGGCGCCCTGCGTGACGCTGACGCGGGCGAGGAAGGCCGGGGAGTCCGAGACGATCGCCTCGCGTTTCTGGCAGCGGCTGCAGGCGGTGACGCCGGCGCCCGTCTGGGGCGAGGCGCTGGCACAAGGGAAGCGGTTGACGGCGCTGGCCGGGCGGCTCTCGGCACCGGCCCCCGTGCGCCCGATCGGCCGGCCGGCGCCCAAGCCGCCGCGGGCGCTGCAGCCGCTCTCGCTCAGCGTCACCGATGTCGAGACACTCTATCGCGACCCCTACCAGATCCATGCCCGCAAGATCCTGAAGCTCGATGCGCTCGACGGGCTGGTTGAGGATCCGAGTGCGCAGGATCGCGGCAGCCTGCTGCACGAGATCGTCGAGACTTTTGCCGCGACCTATCCCGAGCAATTGCCGGCCGACGCTTATGGACGGCTGATCGCGATCGGCGAGCAGGCGTTCCGACGCTTCACTGACGCGCCGGAGGTGCGGGCCTTCTGGTGGCCACGCTTCCTGCTGACGGCCGGGCATTTCATCGCCTGGGAGGAGCGGCGGCGCGGCGCGCTGGCCCGTGTCGCCGTCGAGGTCTTCACCGGCCACCGCTTCACGCTCTCCGACGGGCAGACGCTCCGGCTCAGCGGCAAGGCGGACCGGGTCGAGATCACGCGGACGCCGACCTTGCGCATCATCGATTTCAAGACCGGCGCGCCGCCGAGCAAGGCGCAGGTTGAGAAGGGGTTTGCGCCGCAATTGACGCTGGAAGCGGAACTGGCGGCACGGTCCGGTTTTGAGGGCGCGGTCGGCCCCACCCCGGTTGAGGCCGTGCTGTACATGAAGCTGCATCACGACCCGAAAAACTGGGCGAAGGACAAGCCGCTGGCGTTCGACGACGGCAGCCTGGCGGATGTGGCGAGCCGCCATCTCGAACGCCTGCTGGCGCATGTCGAGGCGCTGCGCGGCGGGCGCGAGGCCTTCGTCTCGCGGCGCGCGCCGGACTACATCAAATTCGCCTCGCCCTATGACCATCTGGCGCGGGTCAAGGAATGGGCCGCCGCCTCCGAGGGTGGCGAGGAGGACGGGGCATGAAGCCCGGCTGGATCGTCCCACCCCTGACCCAGCAGAACCAGACGCTGGCGGCCGATCCGCGGCTCAGCGCCTGGGTCTCGGCCAATGCCGGCTCGGGCAAGACCTATGTGCTGGTCAACCGCGTGCTGCGGCTGCTGCTCGACGGCGTGGCGCCGGGGCGGCTGCTTTGCATCACCTATACCAAGGCCGCCGCCGCCAATATGGCCAACCGCGTCTTCGCGGCGCTGAGCGCCTGGGCGACGCTGCCGGATGCGGAGCTGGTCAAGGAGCTGACCAATCTGACCGGCAAGCCGCCCTCGCGCGACAGCCTCGCCGCGGCGCGGCGCCTGTTTGCGCAGGCGCTGGAGACGCCGGGCGGGCTGAAGATCGAGACGATCCACGCCTTCTGCACGCGCGTGCTGCAATCGGCGCCGTTCGAGGCGAATGTCCCGCCGCGCTTCGAGGTCGCGGACGACCTCGCCCAGGCCGATATGCTGCGCGAGGCGCGGCGCGAGCTGTTGCGGCTGGTCGCGGCTGCTCCCGAGGGCGCGGAGGCGCAGGCGCTCGACCTGCTCGCCCGCCAGGCGGCCCAGGACACGTTCGATGCAATGATGCAGGAGGCGCTGCGCCAGCGCACCCTGTTCAACGACGCGGAGGGCCGCGCCCGCGATGCCGGCGAGATGCGCGACGGCATCGCCGCCGCGCTCGGGATCGCGCCGGAGCTGTCGGCGGAGGCAGTGCGAAGCGGCTTCGAGGGCTGGCTGGCGCAGGCCGCGGGCATGGAGGGGCTGGTCGCGGCGCTGTCGGGCGGCTCCAAGACGCAGAAGGATGCAGCCGAGATCCTGCGCCGCGCCCTGAAGGGGCAGGGCGACGACCCCGTCGAACTCTGTCGCTCGGGGCTTTTGACCAAGGCGCAGGCGGTCCATGCCGATGTGCGCGGCCGCTCCGACAAGACGCGCCTGCAGCCGCCTGCGAGCGACGCGCTGGACGAGCTCGAAACCGAGCTCTGCGGCGCCATCGACCGCCTCAACGCGATCGCGATCCGCGACCGCAGCCATGCGCTCGCGCTGCTGGTGACGCGGATGCTCGCCTCCTATCAGCGCCAGAAGAGCGAGCGCTCGCTGCTCGACTATGACGACCTGATCGCCAGGACGCGCTCGCTGCTGACGCGGGTCGAGGCGGCCTGGGTGCTCTACAAGCTCGATGCCGGCATCGACCACATCCTGCTCGACGAGGCGCAGGACACCAGCGATGCGCAATGGGCGATCCTGCGGCAGCTCGCCGACGAGTTCAGCGCCGGGGGCCGCGAGGCCGGACCGCAGCCGCGCACCGTCTTCGTGGTGGGCGACGAGAAGCAGTCGATCTACGGCTTCCAGGGCGCCGCGCCCGCCGCCTTCAACACCCAGCGCCGGCAGCTCGGGCAGCGCATCCGCGAGGCCGAGCAGCGCTTCGAGGCGATCAGCCTCAACACCTCCTTCCGCTCGGCGCCCGACATCATGCAGGCGGTGGATGCCGTCTTCGCCCTGCCGGAGCATGCGCGCGGTCTCGTCTTCGACGGCTCGGAGCGGCCGGAAATCCATGACACGGTGCGCCGGAGCGACCCCGGCTGCGTCGATCTCTGGCCTCTCTGCGCCAATGATTCCGGCGAGCCACTCGACGCCTGGACGACCCCGGTCGATGCCCCCGAGCGGCGCAGCGGCACAGCCAAGCTCGCCCAGCGCATCGCCACGACGCTCGCCGGCTGGACGCGCCGCGGCGTGGACGATCTCGGCCAGCCCTTTGCGCCCGGCGATGTGATGATCCTGCTGCGGCAGCGCGGCGCGCTGTTCGAGACGATCGTCAAGGCGCTGAAGGATGCCGGCGTCCCCGTCACCGGCCGCGACCGGCTCACCCTCGCCACCCATCCGGCGGTCGAGGATCTCGTCGTGCTCGGGCGCACGCTGCTGCTGCCGGAAGACGACCTGACGCTCGCCACGGCGCTGAAGACGCCGCTGATCGGGCTCGACGACGACGACCTCCTGCGCCTCGCGCCAGAGCGCAGCGGCTCGCTGCGGGCGGCGCTGCGCGAGGCCGCCGCGAGCGAGCCGCGTTATGCGTCCGTCGAGGCGCGGCTGACGGAGCTTGCGGCAGAAGCGGGTCGCTGCGGGCCGTTTCGCTTCTTCGCCGGGCTGCTCGGGCCGGGTGGCGGGCGCAATCTCGCTCTGGCGCGGCTCGGCGCCGAAGCCGGCGACGCGCTCGACGCTTTCCTCTCTGCCGCGCTCGACCATGAGCGCCGCTACGGCCCCTCGCTGGCCGGCTTCCTCGACCATGTCTGCGGCACCGCCACCGATGTGAAGCGCGATCTCTCCTCCAGCCGCGGCGAGGTCCGCGTCATGACGGTGCATGGCGCCAAGGGGCTCGAGGCGGGAATCGTCATCCTCGCCGATCTCGCCCCGCCGCCCGGCGCCAAGCGGCTGCCGAAGATCCTCGCAATCGAGCCGCCGCGGCGGCAAGCGGTGCCGATCTGGCCACCCGCCAGCGCCGAGGACGCGCAGGCGACGGCGCAGGCCAAGGCCCGCGTCGTCGAGCAGATGGTCGAGGAGCATCACCGCCTGCTCTATGTCGCGATGACGCGGGCGGAGAACCGGCTGATCGTCTGCGGTGCGCAGGCCAAGGGCGAGGCCCCGGCCGGGAGCTGGTATGCCATGGTCGAGGCCGGGCTCGCCGCCTCCGATCCGGGGCTCGTCGAGATCGGCGAGGGCGACGCTGAGCTGCGTCGCTTCATGATCTCGCGGTCGCAGCCCGTTGCCGTGGAGGCCTTGGCGCCGCCCGTGACGCCCGAGTCCGCTCCCGACTGGCTGTCACGCCCGCCGCCGCGGGAGGCCGAGCCGGCGCCACCGCTGAAGCCCTCCAGCGCGCTCACCGCCGCCGATGCTCCCGACCGACCGGTCGACGGGCCCTTTCTGGCGGAGGCCGCCGCGGCCGGGCGCTTCGCCCATCTCCTGCTGCAGATGCTGCCGGAGATTGCGCCCGAGCGGCGCGCGGCGGTGGCGTCTGCGCTCGCTTCCTCGCGCGGCGCCGCGCTGCCGCAGCCGCGGCGCGAGGCGATCATCACGGAGGCGCTTACGCTGCTGGCCGACCCGGCGCTCGCCGCCTTGTTCGGACCGGGTTCGCTGGCGGAGGTGCCGATCACCGGCCTGCTCGCCTGGGGCGCCGGCGAGAGGCGGCCGGTCTCGGGGCAGATCGACCGGCTCGCCATCCAGGCCGACGAGGTGATCATCGCCGATTTCAAGACGACCGCCCGGCCGCCGCGCGATCTCGCGGCGATCGCGCCGACCACGCTGGCGCAGCTCGCCGTCTACCGGGCGCTGGTCGGGCAGATCTATCCCGGCCGGCGGGTGCGGGCGCTGCTGGTCTACACCGCGACGCTGACCCGGCTGGAGCCTGAGGCCGCCGTGCTCGACACGCTGCTCGCGCAGCTCGGCGCCGGCGGGATGGACGCGCCATGATCCGTGGACAGGGCCGCCCCTTTAGCGGCGCCGCCTTGACCCCGCGGGGGTGCGTTCCTAGCTTGCGCAACGAAGGCGGCGCTCCCGCCACTCCTCTTTGAAAGGCGAAACGCCATGGCCACCAGCAAAGTCACCGATGCGAGCTTCGAGGCGGACGTCCTCAAGTCGAGCGAGCCGGTCGTCGTCGATTTCTGGGCCGAGTGGTGCGGCCCCTGCCGCATGATCGGCCCGGCGCTCGAGGAGATCGCCGGTGAAATGGACGGCAAGGTCAAGATCGTGAAGATGAATGTCGACGAGAACCAGGCGATCCCCGCCCAGTTCGGCATCCGCTCGATCCCGACGCTGATGCTGTTCAAGGACGGCAAGCTGGCTTCCCAGAAGGTCGGCGCCGCGCCCAAGAGCGACCTCTCGCGCTGGATCGCCGGCGCCGTCTGAGCCGCACACCGTGCAAAGACAAAAGGCCCGCCATCCTTCCGGATGGCGGGCCTTTTTATGTTCCGGAGGGCCGATCAGCCCCGGCGACGCAGGCCGTCGACGCTGAAGGCGCCCGGGCCGGCGGCGAAGATGTAGAGGAAGATGAAGCAGAACAGCATGGCGGCCTCACCGCCGTTCAGGATCGGATAGAAGCCCTTCGAGCCATGGGCCATCCAGTAGGCGACGGCCATCAGGCCCGACAGCAGGAAGGCGGTCGGGCGCGTCAGGAAGCCGACGAGAACCAGCGCGCCGCCGGCGATCTCGAGAACGCCGGCGATCCAGGGCAGCGAGAAGGCGCCGGGCATACCCCAGGACGGCGGAGCCGGGAAGCCGAAGATCTTCTGCGTGCCATGCGAGATGAAGCTCAGCGCCGTGAATATCCGCAGCAACGCGAGGAAGTAGGGGTCGAAGCGCTTGACGGAATCGAGGGAAGGCATGGGTTTCTCTTTCCAGTACGGGATCTCGGGTCGGGCGGGCCGTCCGCAACACGGCCGGATGGCCCGGGGCATTTCCATTCCCGTCATTTTTCGACCGGTGATGACGGATTGTCGCAGGCTGGGCAAGGCGCCAAGGCCGCCAGGTGATGCTTGCGGCTTTGCAACATCTTCACATTCCCGCGACACCAGGGGGGGCCGTAAGGCCCCGCAGGCTTAACCACCCCTTAAAAGCGCCATGTTTAACTCCTGTGTGAGCACCCGGCCGGCCGTGACCTCCGGCGGCCTTCGGCGTGACGGGGCAGGATGAACGACCGGACGAAACGGGCCGAGCGGCGCGAGCCCTCCTTCGAACCAGGGCGGGGCGAAAGCCGCGACGATTTCGACATGCGCCTTTCCGACGACGACCGCCCCGTTCGTGGCCACCGCTCCCCGCCGCGCAGCGAGGCGCGCCAGCCGGCGCGACGCGAGAAGCGCAGCGGTGGAGGTGGCGGCCGGCGGCGCGGGCGGCGCGGCCGGTCCTTCCTCGGCGGGCTGTTCTACTGGACGCTGGTGCTCGGGCTCTGGTGCGCGATCGGGCTCGGCGGGCTCGTCGCCTATCACGCCGCGCAGTTGCCGCCGATCAACCAGCTCACCGTGCCGAAACGGCCGCCCAACATCGCGATCCTGGCCGCCGACGGCTCGCTGCTGGCCAATCGCGGCGAGACCGGCGGGCGCACCGTCACCATCGGCGAGGTGCCGCCCTATCTGCCCAAGGCCTTCGTGGCGATCGAGGACCGGCGCTTCTACGATCATTTCGGCATCGACCCGATCGGGCTGACGCGCGCGATGGTCAACAATCTGCGCCGCACCGGGGGCGTGCAGGGCGGCTCGACGCTGACCCAGCAGCTCGCCAAGAACCTGTTCCTGACGCAGGAGCGCACGGCCGCGCGCAAGATCCAGGAGGCGATCCTGGCGCTCTGGCTGGAGCGGACCTACAGCAAGGACCAGATCCTCGAACTCTATCTCAACCGGGTCTATTTCGGCTCGGGCGCCTATGGCGTCGAGGCAGCGGCGCAGCGCTACTTCAACAAGTCGGCGCGCTCGGTGACGATCGCGGAGGCCGCGATGCTGGCGGGTCTGGTGCAGGCACCGTCCCGTCTGGCGCCCAACCGCAACCCGGAAGCGGCCGAGAAGCGCGCCCAGCTCGTCATCGCCGCAATGGCCGACCAGGGGCTGATCTCGCAGAACGCCGCCAAGACCGCCCTCGTCGCTCCCGCGGAAGCGGCCGAGCGCATCGGCGCGGGCTCGGTCAACTACGCCGCCGATTATGTGATGGACGTGCTCGACGACTTCATCGGTGCGGTCGATGGCGACGTCACTGTGCTGACCACGATCGACACCAAGCTACAGTCCTCGGCCGAGACCATCCTGGTCGAGGCGCTGACGGCGCAGGGCGCCAAGCAGGGGGTCAGCCAGGGCGCGGTCGTCTCGATGGCGAACGACGGCGGCATCCGCGCCCTCATCGGCGGGCGCGACTACACCAGGAGCCAGTTCAACCGCGCCACCGCGGCCAAGCGCCAGCCGGGCTCGGCCTTCAAGCCCTTCGTCTATCTCGCGGCGCTGGAAAAGGGCCTGACGCCCGACACGATCCGCGACGACAGCCCGGTTTCCTTCAAGGGCTGGGAGCCTGAGAACTACTCGCGCAGCTATCGCGGTCCGGTGACGCTCCAGACCGCGCTGGCGCATTCGCTGAATACGATCGCGGCGCGACTGATCAGCGAAGTCACGCCGAAGGAGGTGATCCGGACCGCCCAGCGGCTCGGCATCAACTCGGCGCTGCAGCCCAATCTCTCGCTCGCGCTCGGCACCTCCGAGGTGACGCCGGTTGAGCTGACGGCGGCCTATGCAACCTTCGCCAATGGCGGCCAGAGCGTGCTGCCCTATGTCATCCGGGAGGTGAAATCCTCCGCCGGCAAGGTGATCTATGCCCGCAAGGCGGCGAGCTTCGGCCCGGTGATCCAGCCCCAGGCCCTGTCGATGATGAATGCCATGCTGCACCAGGTGATGGTCAGCGGCACCGGCGCCAAGGCCAACATCCCCGGCTGGGAGGTCGGCGGCAAGTCCGGCACCACGCAGGATTTCCGAGACGCGTGGTTCGTCGGCTACACGGCCCGCCTGGTCACCGCCGTCTGGCTCGGCAATGACGACAACAGCGCGATGAAGCGCGTCGCCGGCAGCGGTCTCCCCGCCGAGATCTGGGGCAAATACATGAAAGCGGCCCATGCCGGACTGCAGCCCGCCCCGCTGCCCGGCGGCCTCTGGCAGGGCACGCCGCGCTCGATCTTCGACGGCGGCGCGCCGGTCGCCAGCACGCGCCCGCCCGCCAACACGCAGACCGCCGACAGCGACCGCGCCTGGGTGCCGCCGGCACCGCAGGAGAAGAATTTCCTGGAGCGGCTCTTCGGCGGCTGAGCCGTCAGGCCTTATCGTCAGGCCTTGCCGGCGCGGATCGCAGCGCTCGCCCGAAACAGCACCAGCGCGGCGAGGCCGATCGCCGACATCACCAGCGGCAGCGGCAGCGCCCCGCTCTTCATGGCATGGCCGACGAGCAGCCCGACGCAGGCCGAAAACAGCATCTGGCAGAGCCCTGTGAAGGAGGAGGCGGCGCCCGCCCGGTCGGGAAAGGGCATCATCGCCGAGGCCTGGGCCTGCGGCATGGTCAGCCCGACGCCGCAGGCATAGAGCGCCATCGGCACGATGACGCCGAAGGGGCCGGCAAAACCGGTCAGCACGCAGAGCAGCATGGTCAGCCCGCCCCCGGCGAGACAGATCACGCCGAGCCCGATGACCCCGTCCATACCGCGGCGCCCGACGAGGCGCTGGGCGAGGATGGTGCCGAGGATGAAGCCGAGCACCCCGAAGCCGAAGGACAGGCCATATTGCGTCGGCGTCAGGCCATGGATGCCGATCAGCACGAAGGAGGAGCCCGAGATGAAGGCGAAGAGCCCGCCATAGGCGAGCGCCGTCAGCCCGACATAGACGCGGTAGGCGCGGTTCTGCAGCAGCGTGCCGAAGCCGCGGATGATGGCGAGCAGGGAGAGGGGCTCGCGCGAGCGGGTGCGGATCGTCTCGGGCAGGAGAAAACCGACGACGGCGGCGAGAACAGCCGCGAAGGCGAGCGAGGCGACGAAGGTTGAGCGCCAGCCGAAGGCCTGCTGGAGCACGCCGCCCAGCACCGGCGCGACCGCCGGCACGAGCCCCATGATCATGCCCATCCGGGCGAGCTCGCGGCCTGCGCGCGGCCCCTCATAGAGATCGCGCACCATGGCGCGGCCGAGCACGATCGGTCCCGAAGCGCCGAGCGCCTGGACGGCGCGGGCCACTGTCAGCGCCTCGATCGAGGGCGCCAGCGCGCAGGCCAGCGTCGCCAGGGTGAAAAGGGCGAGCCCCGTCAGCAGGACCGGGCGGCGGCCGAGCCGGTCGGAGAGCGGCCCCCAGAGGATCTGCCCGCCCGCGAAACCGAACAGGAACGCCGAGAGCGTCGCCTGTGCGCCGGCGACGTCGGTTTCCATGACGCGGACGATGTCGGGCAGCGACGGCAGGTAGAAATCGGTCGAGAGCGGGCCCAGCGCCGTCAGCATGGCGAGAACGGCGGTCATCGCCAGGGTATCGGGGCGGAGTGTCATGCGGGTCGCGGCTCGTCCTGGCTCTAAACCACCTCGTCATCCTGGCCGAAGCGAAGCGGAGCGCCGGGATCCATCATGGGGCGCCGTCGTGACCCTAGGATGGATCCCGGATCTGCGGGGCTTCGCCGCTTGTCCAGGATGACGGGTTGGCCCGAGGATTAAGGCAATTCCTCTATGCTTCGCGCCAAGGGCTGTCGAGACTACCCATAGGCATGCAGCCCCGCGCCATGGCGCTTGAGCCAGGCCTCCGCCTCTTCGGTGGCCGGGCAGAGCCTGTGCGTCAGTGCCCAAAACCGATGCGAATGGTTCATCTCCTTGAGATGGGCGACCTCATGGGCGGCGAGATAGTCCAGCACCAGAGGCGGGGCCAGGATCAGCCGCCAGGAAAAGTTGAGATGTCCCTGCGAGGAGCAGGAGCCCCAGCGGCTGGTGGTGTCGCGGATCGTGATCTTGCGGGCGGGGATGCCGAGCGCGGCCGTGTGCCGGGCGACCGCCGCCTCGAGATCCGCCAGCGCGGCGCGGCGCAGGAAATCCTTGATCCGGCGCGGCACATGGGCGCTCTCGCCGGCGACCGCGAGGATCGGCGCGCCGTCCTGGTCCCTGGTGGCGCGGGTCAGCCCGCGCGCCTTGGTCCAGTGGACGATGCGATGGGGCGTGCCGCGGAACGGTATCGTCCGGCCGGGCTCGAAGGGAATAAGCTGGGGGCGCTTGGCGAGGCGGGCCGCGATCCAGCCGCCATGGTTCTCCGCGAAGAGCCGGCCCGCGGCGAAATCGGCCCGCTCCGGCAGCGTCAGCGTGATCTCGCCGCTGGCCTGCGAGACGCGCAGCGTCATCCGCCGCGCACTCGCCCGCCGCTTGATCTGCACGGGATAGAGCACCCCGGCATGGGAGACCTCGATCCGTTCGGGATCGGGCTTGCGCTTGAAGAGGGAGAGCCGCATCGCCTGCGATTGTGCGGGATTCGCGGCCGTTCCGGAAGGGGGCGTCGAGGGACCCCTTCCCTCAGGCGGGCCGGCTTGGGGCCGTGGATCTTACTCTGCCGGGAGATAGAGGCTGGCGCCGCGGTCGCGGAACTCCTGCGCCGTGCCGGGCATGCCGGCCGCCCGGTCGAACGCCGCGCGCTGCGCCTCGTCCATCGCCTGAACTTCCGCCCGCTGATCCTGCTTGATCTTCATCGAGCAGAATTTCGGCCCGCACATCGCGCAGAAATGCGCGACCTTGTGGGCGTCTTTGGGCCGGGTTTCGTCGTGATGGGCGCTCGCCTGATCGAGATGGAGCCCAGGTTGAACTGGTCCTCCCAGCGAAATCGAAGCTCACGTGGGAGAGCGCGTCTTCAGGCGCTGATGTCGACGACCTCGCCTTGGCCCGCAGGAAGAGCCGCCTGCAACGGCTCGCTGCTCTGCTGGAGCAGGGCGACGATGGCCTGGTCGCTCTGCGTCTGCTGGCGCAGCATCTCGGTTTGCAGCGCCAGCTGCGTTGAGGCCGCCTGCAGGGCGGCAAAGCTCTGCGCAATGGCCATGGAGTCGCTCATCGGGGATCCTCCCTCGCTTCGGTGATAGGCGCGGGACGTTGAGCCTTCGTGAACGCGACTGCGCGAATGCACGGCCCGACCGAACAGGAAGGCCGCCTCGCGGCGGCCTTCCGTATCGAGGGTGAGGGCTGGTCCGGTCAGCCGCCCTGCCCCGCCAGCAGCGGGGTGATCCGCCGCAGCGTGACGCGACGGTTCAGGCGCTCGGCCTCCTGGGTCGCGACCTTGAGATACTGCTCGCCATAGCCCTGCGTCGTCAGGTTCTCGGGCGGCACACCGAAATCGCGGGTCAGGATTTCCGCGACCGACTGGGCGCGACGATCCGACAGCGACAGATTGTCGATATCGGGGCCGACGGCATCGGTGTGGCCCTCGACCAGGAAGACCTCGTTGGGCGAGGCTTTCAGCGCACGGCGGATCGAATCGGCGATGACCGCGAGGCGCTGCGCCTGACCGGGTGCGATGTCCCAGGAGGCGGTGGCGAAGGTCACGGTGTCGATGTCGACGCTGCGCATCTGCGCCCGCAGATCGGGCGAATAGCGGACCTCGTCGAGGGTATAGCGACGCGGAATCGGCCCGAGCGGCGGGGCGACGATGGTGTCGTAGATCAGGCCTTCATCGGCCTGCTCGGCTTCGACGACGTAACGCTCGCGCGGGATGCGCAGTGTCGGGCGCTCCAGCACGACGATCTCGTCCGAGAAACGGTCGCGCGGCCGGTCGCGGCGGGTATTGTCGATGATCACGACCTCCCTGCCCTCGCGGTCGAGCCGGGCACGCCGCAGCAGGCGGCCGTTTTCATCGGTGATGGTGACGATGCGGCTGCCATCGGGCCGCTCGAAGACGGTGCGGTTCTCGTCGCCGCGCCGCTCGGTGCGCCCTTCCAGCCCGAGATCGCGGAAGCGCTGCGTCTCGTCGCGGCGGATGATGGTGCGGTCGTCGTCGCGGATGATCGTGCGGCCCGGCTCGCGGATGATGGTGACGTCACCCTCCCGCCGCTCCTCGCGGCGACCGCGCACGTCCTCCAGCCGCTGCGCTCCTTGCGTCGCCATGATGCCGCCGAGGACACCGGCGCCGAGGCCGATCGCAGCCGCGCCGCCGAGGCCGCTGCCACTGCGGCGCCCCTGGCGTGGGTCGGTGGCCTGACCCGGCACGCCGCCGGGCCCCGCGGGCGGGGTGGCCTGGGTCTGGCCGTCACGCAGCGCGGGGGCCGGAGTGGCCGGGGGCGGTGTAACGGGAGCCGCTTGGGGTGCCGGAGGCTGGGTCGGCGCGGGCGGGGCCGTGCGGCTCTGCGGCGCGGTGGGCGCGGCAGGCGGCGTCGGGGCGGTCGGCGCGACCGAAGGCGCCGCCGGGGCCGGAGCGGTGCGGTTCTGCGGGGCAGGCTGTGGAGTTGGCGGGGCGGCGGGCGCGGCAGCGGGGCCCCGGCGCTCTGCGGGAGACGATCGCTCCGCCGGGGTCCGACGCTCGGGCGCGGCGGCAGGCGGACGCGGCGGCGTCGGCCGGACAGCCGGCTCGCCATCTACGGGCGGCACGGGGACCGTGCGGGCGGGCTGCTGGCCAGACGGCGGCGCGGTGATCTGGGGCGCCGGGCGCGGCATCGGCGGGTCGCGGCGTGGCTCGGGCTCCGCACGCGGCGGCGCAGCCTCCGTCGGGGCCGGGGCGCGGGGGGCCGCGGGCGGGGCAGCAGTGGGCGCCTGCGGGGCGCTCGGCCGCTGGATGGCCGGGGGCGCGCCCGGCGGTCGCGGTGCGGCGGGGCGCTCCGCTCCGGGAGCCGCAGGACCACCCGGCGCTCGCGGGACGCCCGGCGCACGCTCGCGCCGCGGCTGGCCCGGCTGGTCGTCGGACTGGGGCGGCGCCTGGGCGAGTTGTGGGAAGCGGTCGGGAGCGGCGGCGGCCACCCTTCCCCCCGCCTGCGACAGGGCGATGGCGGGGAGAATGGTGCCGACCAGAAGCCAGTTCTTGGTGCGCGTCATGAAATCCGTTTCCGTTTTCGTCTGAAAGCGAGAACGCGCCGGATGCGCTGAACCCGTCCTGAACTAAAAACGGCGGAAATTGGGCTCGGTTCCGCAGGAATCGGGCGGCACCTCCTTTAGATTCCGGCCTGCTCCTTCACGAAGGCCGCGATCTCGGCATGGCTGGCGAACCAGACGTCGGGCATTTCCTTGATGTGGGAGATCAGCTTTTCGAGGATCCAGATGCGCGAGCGGTAGGTGATGACATGCGGGTGCATGGTCAACAGGAACAGCCCGCCCTCCTCATAGGCGCGGTCGAACTCGCGGCGGAAGATGTCGAACACGGCTTCCGGCGCCGTATAGGGCCGCAGCGCCTGAAAGCGATTCATGTTGAAATAGACAGCATCGTCGCGGATCCACTCGACCGGCAATTCGACCATGCCGGTCGGCTCGCCCTTCTCGACGATCTCATAGGGGTCGTCGTCGGCGAAGAGCGAGGAATTGTAGAGCAGGCCGAGCTCGCGCTCGATCGAGAGCGTCACCTCGGAGAAATCCCATGAGGGGGTGCGCATGCCGACCGGGCGGACGCCGGTGATCTTCTCCAGCGTGTCGGCGGAACGCAGATGCAATTCGCGCTCGGCATCGGGCGGCACGGCGGTGTTGACCTCATGAATCCAGCCATGGAGGCCGATCTCGTGGCCCTCCGCGATCACGCGGCGCTGCTCGTCCGGGTAAAGCAGCGCAGTGACCGCCGGGACGAAGAAGGTCGCCTGGATATCCTCCTTCTTCATGAGATCGAGGATGCGGGGCATGCCGACGCGGTTGCCGTACTGGCCCCAGGACAGCCGCCCGACCGACTTGCCGCCGTCCCGCAGTTCATTGGTCTCATGGTCGACGTCGAAGGAGAGCGCGACCGCGCAGCGCGCTCCGTTCTTCCATTTCGCCGGCTTCAGGTTGCGGCCGGCGCGCACGCGATCGACCTTGGCGCGCCAGGTCTCTTCCGGCCACTGCCAGGGGAGGAGTTCGGGTTCGGACATAGTGGTCTCCTTTGCAGCCTCGCCGTCATTGCGAGCGCAGCGAAGCAATCCAGGGGATCGTCGGGCGCGCGGCTCTGGATTGCTTCGCTCCGCTCGCAATGACGCAAAGGTTCACGGACGCACTGGGTCACGCCACCGGCAGCACGGGCACCGCCGCCAGGAGGCGCTTGGTGTAGGCATCGCGCGGGTTGTCGTAGACCTCGCCGGCCGGACCGCTCTCGACGATCTTGCCGCGATGCATGATCGCGACGCGGTCGCAGAGATGGCGGACGACCGAGAGATCGTGGGAGATGAAGAGCAGCGTCAGGCCGAGCTCCTGCCGCAGCCGCAGCAGCAGGTTGATGATCTGCGCCTGGATCGAGACGTCGAGCGAGGCGACCGGCTCGTCGCAGACGACAACATCGGGCTGCATGGAAAGCGCGCGGGCGATGGCGACGCGCTGGCGCTGGCCGCCGGAGAACTGGTGCGGGTAGCGGCCGGCAAAAGCAGGATCGAGCCCGACGGCGGCGAGCCATTGCGCGACATAGGTTGCGGCCTCAGCGCGGCCAACGAGGCCATGGGCGAGCGGGCCCTCGGCAATGCTGTCGCCGATGCGCATGCGCGGATTGAGCGAAGCGAAGGGGTCCTGGAAGATCGTCTGGATGCGGGTGGTGATCTTGTGCGGACGATCGCCCGGGCTCATCACCGGCTCGCCGTCGAGCAGAACATGACCGCTGTCGGGTGCATAGATGCCCGCGACGATGCGGCCGAGCGTCGACTTGCCGCTGCCGGATTCGCCGACGAGGCCGAGCGCCTCGCCGCGCGCGATCGACAGCGTGACGGTGTCCACCGCCTGTACTGCCGGGAGGGGGCCGACGAGGCCGGCCTTCTGCGCGAGCAGGCGCAGCACGCCCGATTTGCGCTGGAAGCGTTTGCCGACCGTCTCGATGACCACATAGGGCAGATCGACGCGGCGATGGCCCGATTCCGCCTGGCGCGGCAGGCGCGGCGGCGGGGCGGCATCCGTGCCGGCGCCCCGCGCCAGCATCGCGCCGGGCTTGGCCCGGGAAGGCAGCGAGTCGAGCAGGCCCTGGGTGTAGGGATGCTGCGGCCGGGTCAGAACCTGCAGCACGGGGCCGGCCTCGACGATCTTGCCGTAGCGCATGACGCAGACATGGTCGGCGATCGAAGCGACGGTGGCGAGGTCGTGGCTGATCCAGATCAGGGCGGTGCCGAGTTCGGCAACCAGCTCCTTCATCTCGGCCAGGATTTCGGCCTGGATCGAAACGTCGAGCGCGGTCGTCGGCTCGTCGCAGATGATCAGCCGCGGCCGGTGCAGCAGCGCGATCGCGATGGCGACGCGCTGGCGCATGCCCCCGGAAAACTGGTGCGGGTAGAAATCGACCTTGGTCTCGGGCTCGGGGATGCGGACCTGGGCGAGCGCCGCGATGGCGCGCCGGCGGCGCTCAGCGCCTGAGACGCTCTGATGCGCTTCGAGTGCCAGGCCGATCTGGTCGCCGATGGTCAGCATCGGGTTCAGCGTCATCATCGGGTCCTGGAAGACCATCGAGATCGCCTTGCCGCGAATGGCGCGCAGCTCGTCCGCCGGCAGGCCGACGAGTTCGCGGCCTTCCAGCTTCACCGAGCCGCGCTCGATGCGGCCCGGCGGATCGAGCAGGCCGATGATCGAGAAGCCGGCGATGCTCTTGCCCGAGCCGGATTCGCCGACGAGGCCCATGACCTCGCCGCGCTTCAGGCTGAAGGAAACGCCGTCGACCGCCTTCACCACCCCGGCGCGGGCGTGGAAGAAGGTGGCGAGGTCGCTGACTTCGAGGAGCGGGGTGTCGGTCATCACGAAGTCTTTCGCCGATCGTGACGCTCCTCCCTTCCCCCTTGTGGGGAAGGGTATGGGGATGGGGGTCGCGCCGCCTGGTGAGCGCTCACCGAGCGGGCCGACCCCCACCCCTGCCCCTCCCCACAAGGGGGAGGGGTTAGCGCGCGGTTCGAAAGCCTTTCCGAACAAGGCGCCATCATCGCTTCAGCCTCGGATTGACCTGGTCACGAATGCGGTCGCCGACGAGGTTGATGGCGACGATCAGCACGATCAGGGCGATGCCGGGGTAGATCGAGATCCAGTAGCGGCCAGACAGCATGTACTGGAAGCCGTTGGAGATCAGCATGCCGAGCGAGGGCTCGGTCACGGGCAGGCCGACGCCGAGGAAGGAGAGCGTCGCCTCCAGCGCAATCGCGCTCGCCACCTGCACGGTCGCGACCACGATCAGCGGCGGCAGGCAGTTGGGGAAGATGTGCTTGACCACAACGCGCCAGGCCGGCAGCGGCGTCGAAAGCACCGCCTCGACATAATCCTTGCCGCGCTCGGCGGAGGCCGCGCCATGGGCAGTGCGGGCGAAATAGGCGTATTGCGCGGCCGCCAGCGCCGCGATCAGCTGCATCTTGCCCTGGCCGAGCAGGGCCGAGAGCACGAGCGCCAGCAGGATCGCCGGGAAGGCGAGCTGGAGATCGACGACGCGCATGATGAAGGCTTCCCAGCGGCCGCCGAGATAGGCCGCGCCGACGCCCAGCGTCACGCCGAGGGTGAAGGCCAGCGAACCGGCGATCAGCCCCATCTGCAGCGAAATGCGCAAGCCATAGAGGATCGCCGAGAACAGGTCCCGGCCCTGCGCGTCCGTGCCGAGGATATGGGTGTAGCCGGCCGAGCCGACGAAACCGGGCGGGCGGCGAGCATCCATCAGGACGAGATTGGCGAGGTCATAGGGGTTCTGCGGCGCGACCAGCGGCGCGAAGATCGCGACACCGAGCATCAGCACGACGACGCCGAGCGCCACGACCGCGACCCTGCTCTCCTGGAACTCGGCCCAGAAGCGCGCGACCGGAGAGATCTCCCGGGCTGGAACGGGCTGTTTCATCGCGAGCCCGCCCGGCGCAGCCGCGGATCGAGCCCGACATAGGCGAGATCGACGAGGAAGTTGATCATGATGAAGACGAAGGAGACGAGCATCAGATAGGCCACCATCACCGGCCGGTCGAGCGAGGTGATCGAGTCGATGATCAGCTTGCCGATGCCGGGCCAGGAGAAGATCGTCTCGGTGACGACGGCAAACGCCAGCGTCGAGGCGAATTCGAGCCCGAAGACGGTGACCAGCGGGATCGCGATCAGCCGCAGCACATGCCGGCGCAGCACGGTCCATTCGGAGAGGCCGGCGGCGCGGGCGAACTTCACCGTGTCCGACAGCATCGCCTCGCGGGTGCCGGCGCGGGCCAGCCGCGTCATCAAAGCGAGCTTGAAGAAGGCGAGATTGCATGCCGGCAGCAAAAGATGGCTCAGGCCGTTGGCGGTGAGGAAGCTCCATTCGACGCCGAAGAGCGGCAGGGTCGCGCCACGCCCGCCGGCCGGCAGCCATTGCAGTTCGACGGCGAAGGCGATGATCAAGACGAGGCCGATCCAGAAGGTCGGCACCGAGAAGCCGAGGATCGAGATCGTCATGATCGCCTTGGCGGCAAAGCCATCCGGCTTGTAGCCGGCATAAATGCCGGCCGGAATGCCGATGAGAGCCGCGCCGCAGACCGCCGCCAGCGTCAGTTCCAGTGTCGCCGGCAGGCGCGACAGAATGAGGTCCAGCACCGGCATGCCGAAGACGAAGGAGCGGCCGAAATCGCCCTGCAGGATGCGGCCGAGGAAGGTGAAGTACTGAAC
This sequence comes from Allobosea sp. R86505, assembly GCF_042466375.1. NCBI lineage: Bacteria > Pseudomonadati > Pseudomonadota > Alphaproteobacteria > Hyphomicrobiales > Alloboseaceae > Allobosea > Allobosea sp. R86505. The sequence continues at coordinate 196,638 of NZ_JAXHPY010000001.1, forward strand.
GTAGAGCGGCTGATCGAGGCCGTAGCGCGCGATGGTGTCGAGCCGGATGTCCTGGCTGACATCGGGCCCGATCAGCACGTCGATCGGGTTGCCGATGGCGTAGACGCCGATGAAGACGAGCGCCGACATCACGAGCATGACGACCAGCGCCTGCCCCAGCCGGCCGAGGATGTGGCCTAGCATGGGCGCACTGCTAATCCCCCTCCCCCTTGTGGGGAGGGGTTAGGGGTGGGGGGCGCAACGGCAGGCGCGCCATTCGCGCATGTAATCCATCGTAGCCCCGTCGCCCGGTTCTCATGCCCTTCACCAAGCGGAACGCCCCCCCTCTCCAACTCTCCCCCACCAGGGGGGAGAGGGCAGGTCGCGCCGACCGGCGGCAAGGCGAAGGTAACCCTCACGGCCAGTTCTCCATCATCGCGGCGCGCGTTTCCTCGACGCCGACCTGCCAGAGGCTGAGCATCTCGTTGTCGGAGCGCTGGTAGCGGCCGTGGAAATTGCCGTCGCCGAGGATCTCGCGCCTCCGCGCCGGATTGGCGGCCTGATAGAGGGCTGCGTTGAAGGGCGGCTTGAGCGCATCGGGCATGGCCACGCCTTCGAGCCGGGTCCAGGGAAAATTCTCCATCCAGGACGCATGCGATGCTGCAGGGTCGACCGCCTTGACCGCCTCCTGGAAGCGCGGGCCTGCCCACCAGTTGTGCAGCCTCACACTGGCATCGGTGCGCTTGCCCATCCATTCGGTCGCCAGCGTCATCACCGGCGAATTGCCACCATGGCCGTTGACCAGCACGATGCGGCGGAAGCCCGAGCGATAGAATGCCTCGAGCAGATCCTCCATCACGGCGACATAGGTGCTCATGCGCAGCGAGACCGTGCCCGGATAGGCGGCGAAGGCCGGGGTCATGCCATAGGCCAGCACGGGAAAAACCGGGATGTCGAGCGGCTCTGCCGCGTCATGGGCGACCTTCTCGGCGAGGATCGCATCTGTCGCCAGGCTGAGGAAGGCGTGCTGCTCGACGCAGCCCAGCGGCAGGACGCAGCGGTCATCGCGCTTCGCCTGCTCGTCGATCTGCATCCAGTTCATCTCGGCGACACGCACGGCCTGATCCTTGCTAGGAGGTAGTACTCGATGGGCGCAGCAGAATCGGATTGCCCGCGCGACGCGGCTCCATCATCCTCGCTTCCCTGCATCCTTGACTCTCGCGCCCGACAGCGTCAAGTTCCATTTGGAACTATCAGGGGACGGGGAGGACCTTGGAGATGCGTCGGGCGCCAACGGCGGTTTCGCGTGTCGGCGCCTCGCGTGAGAAGGCGCTGACAGAGCTCGACCCGCTGACCGTCACCAAGCTGTGGGACAACCCCTGCTGGCTGTCCTTCCGCCTGAATTTCATCGCCTTCCGCTTCAACGATCCGGTCTATCGCTGGATCGAGACGCGCTACGGACTTGTGCGGCCCGAATTCGTCGCGCTCTATGCGGTGGGCCTGCGTGACGGGGTGGCCGCCAAGAACATCGTCGCCTCCTCGGGCCTGCCGAAAAACACGCTCAGCCGCTCGATCCAGCGGCTGCTGCAGCGGCGCCTGCTGCGGCGGGAGACCGATCCGGAGGACCTGCGCAGCTTCGTCCTCTACCTGACCGCGCCCGGCCGCGCGATCTTCGAGGAAACGATGCCGCTGATGATCCAGCAGCAGACAGCGATGCTGTCCGCTCTCACCGACGCCGAGCAGCGCCAGCTCTGCGAACTCATGGACAAGCTGGTGATCGCCTCACCGACCTGGCCCCACGATCTTGAAAAAGAGGGAACCGCATCATGAACATCCACATCGCCCGCGTCACCGCTCTGGCCCTCCTGCTGGGGGCGTCCGTCTCGACGGCCGCGCTCGCCCAGAACCTCACCATCGGCGTGCGCGCCGGGCCGGATTCGATCGACCCGCATTTCACCGCGACCGGCACCCATGCGGAAGCGCTGAAGCATGTCTTCGACACGCTGACCTGGTCGGGCGACAAGCTGCAGATCGAGCCGCGGCTCGCCACCAGCTGGAAGGCGATCGCGCCCGATACCTGGGAGTTCAAGCTGCGCTCCGGCGTCAAGTTCCATGACGGCTCGGACTTCACGGCGCAGGACGTCAAATTCTCGATCGAGCGCATCCCGGTCGTCGCCGGCCCGAACCCGACGACGATCTATGTGCGCCGCGTCAAGGAGGTGAAGATCATCGACCCTCTGACGGTGCATATCGTCACCGACGGACCGGCGCCGAACCTGCCCAACGACTTCATCCGCCTGTTCATCGTCTCGGCCAAGGCCGCCGCCGGCCTGACCAAGGACAATGCCAACGAGACCTTCAACTCCGGCAAGGCCGCGATCGGCACCGGCCCGTACAAATTCGTCTCCTGGACGCCGAAGGACCAGCTCGTGCTGGAGCGCTTCGACGGCTACTGGGGCCCGAAGGAGCCCTGGGCGCGCGTCGTGCGCAAGGAACTGCCCAACGACGCCGCCCGCGTCGCCCAGCTCAAGGCCGGACAGGTCGACATCATCGTGCGCGCGCCGGCTTCCGACGTCGCGACGCTGAAGCGCGACCCGAAGCTCACTGTCGCCACGATCGACACCGTCTATGTCTTCAACATGGAACTCGACATGCGGGACAAGTCTCCGCAGATCAGCGCCAAGGACGGCTCGCCGCTGCCGAAGAACCCGCTGCAGGACCCGCGCGTGCGGGAGGCAATCGACCTCGCCATCGATCGGCCGGCGCTCGTCGAGATCGCGATGGAGGGCCTCGGTGCGCCGGTGAACCAACTCGTCACCTCCAGCATCGCCGGCTTCAACAAGAGCCTGCCGCCGCTGAAGGTCGACCTCGCCCGCGCCAAGAAGCTGCTCGAGGAGGCCGGCTACCCCAACGGCTTCAAGACCACCTTCTCCTTCACCAGCGACCGCCTGCCGGGTGACCGCCAGGTCGGCACCTCGGTGGCGCAGATGCTCGCCCGCATCGGCCTCGACGTCACCGCCAACGCCCAGCCGGCAGCCGTGTTCTTCCCGGCGCGGACGCGCGCCGAGTTCTCGATGGCGATGTCGGGCTGGGGCACGCTGACCGGCGAGGCGAACTACACGCTGTCCTCGGTCGTCCACTCCAACGACCCGGCCAAGAAGCTCGGCGCCTTCAACGTGCTCGGCTACAAGAACCCCGCGCTCGACAAGCTGATCGAGGATGCGTCGGTCGAACTCGACGAGGCCAAGCGCAACGACCTGCTCGCGCAGGCCAACGCCATCGTCGCCAAGGACCGGCCGCGCCTGCCGATCGTCGCGGTCGGCTCGGCCTGGGCGATGCAGAAGGACAAGGTGACGATCGCCCCGCGCGTCGACGAGGACACGCTGGCGATGGACATCAAGCCCGCCAAGAAGTGAGGCGAGCCGCGTTCCCCTCCCCCATCCGGGGAGGGGTCAGGGGTGGGGCGCTCCATGGTAGCGCTCTCACCCGGCATGCGAGGCCGAACCATCATCCCATGCTCCTGCTCGCGGCCGCTCACCCGGTCGTTTGCCACCACCCCTGTTCCTCCCCACGAGGGGGAGGGGTTCGCGTCGAGGTTCCATCGCCTGATGACCAAACCGATCGCCCTCGCCATCCATGGCGGCTGCGGCACGCTGCCGAAATCCGAAATGAGCGAGGCGGAATGGGCGGAAGCCCGGGCCGACCTCGCGGCCTCGCTGCGGGCCGGCTGGGCCATCCTCAGCCAGGGCGGGACGGCGGTCGAAGCCGTCGAGGCGGCGGTGCGCGTCATGGAGGATTCGGTCCATTTCAACGCCGGCTACGGCGCGGCCTTCAACGCCGAAGGCGAGCACGAGCTCGATGCATCGATCATGGATGGCTCGACGCTGGCGGCCGGTGCGGTCGCGGCGGTCAAGCGCATCCGAAATCCCGTCAGCGCCGCCAAGGCCCTGATGCTTCGCGGCGACCCGCTGCTGCTGGTCGGCCCGGCCGCCGACATTTTCGCCGCCCATGAAGGCCTCGACACGGTTGAGAACGGGCATTTCTCGACCGAGCGGCGGCGCAAGAACCTGTCCTCGATGAAGATCCGCGAGCTCGTCGGCACGGCCGGCGAGGCGAGCGAGGCCGAAAAGCACGGAACGGTCGGCGCGGTCGCGCTGGACGCCGCGGGGCATCTGGCGGCGGCGACCTCGACCGGCGGCTACACCAACAAGCCCGTCGGCCGCGTCGGCGATTCCCCGATCATCGGCGCCGGCACCTATGCCCGCGACGGGCGCTGCGCCGTGTCGGGCACCGGCAAGGGCGAGTATTTCATCCGCTACTGCGTCGGCCATGAGCTGGCTTCGCTGATCGGCTACAAGGGCCTCGATCTCGAGGAGGCGAGCGGCGCCGTGCTCGGCGAGCTCACGGCCCACAAGATCGGCGCCGGGCTGGTGGCGATCGACGCAGGTGGCACCATCGTCGCGCCCTACAACACGCAGGGCATGTATCGCGGCTGGGTGACGCCGGACGGCACCGTCCATGTCGCGACGCATGCGGATGTCGAGATCGCGGGGCCGGCGTGATGGCTGGCTCCCTGCCCCACCCTCTCCGCGTCATCCCGGACAAGCTGCGCAGCAGCGCCGATCCGGGATCCATGCCGGAGCCTTGCGGGGTTGGCGTTCCGGAATGGATCCCGGGTCTCCGCTGCGCTGCGCCCGGGATGACTCTTTAGGAAGCACGCTCATGACCACCGAACCTATCCTGATCTGGGGCGCCGGCGCCATCGGCGGCACGCTCGGTGCCTATTGGGCCCGCGCCGGCATTCCCGTGCTGCTGGTCGACATCGTGCCCGAGCATGTCGAGGCCTGCCGGACGACGGGGCTCTCGGTCACCGGCCCGATCGAGGAATTTCGCCAGGTCATCCCCGCCGTGACGCCGGCCGAGCTGACCGGGACCTACAAGCGCATCGTGCTCGCCGTGAAGGCCGGCGCGACCGACGAGGCGGTCGCGGCGCTCAAGCCCCATCTGGCGGCCGACGGCTATGTGCTCTCGGCGCAGAACGGGCTCAACGAGATCGCCATCGCAGCCGCCGTCGGGGCGCAGCGCACGATGGGCTGCTTCGTCAATTTCGGCGCCGACTGGCACGGCCCGGGCGAGATCCTCTACGGCAATGCCGGCGCGGTGGTCGTCGGCGAGATCGACGGGCAGATCACGCCGCGCGCGATCGAGATGCACAAGCTGCTGCTCGTCTTCGAGCCCAAATCGATCCTGACGACCAATATCTGGGGCTATCTCTGGGGCAAGCTCTCCTATGGCGCCATGCTGTTCGGCACCGCGCTGACGCCCGATTCAATGTCGGCGAACTTCGCCGATCCCGACCGCCTCGTGGTCTGGCTGGCGCTCGGGCAGGAGGTCGCGGCGGTGGCAGCCGCGCGCGGCGTCAAGACGCTGGGCTTCGGCGAGTTCGACCCGATGGTCTTCGCGCCCGGCCAGCCGGAATATCCGCAGATCGAGACCGTCGCCTGGCTCGCCGACTACACCTCGAAGACCGCCAAGACCCATTCCGGCATCTGGCGCGACCTCGCGGTGCGCAAGCGCAAGACCGAGGTCGATCCGCAGATCGGCATCATCGCCGCGCTCGGGCGCGAGGCCGGCGTGCCCACACCGGCGGTCGAGACGCTGGTGACCCTGATCCACGACATCGAGGACGGCCGGCGGCCGCAATCCCCCGAGACCCTGAAAGTGCTGATCGACCGATGCAAATCCGTTTTGACGACCGCGTAGCCCTCGTCACGGGCGCCGCCCAGGGCATCGGGCGGGCCATCGCCACCGCCCTGGTCGAGGCCGGCGCGACCGTCCATCTCGCCGATATCGACGCAGACGGCGTCACGGCCACGGCGGCTGCGATCGGCGCCATTCCCCATGCGGTCGATCTCGGCTCGGCCGAGGCGGCGGCCAAGCTCGTCGCCGACATCGTCGCGCAAAGCGGGCGGCTGGAGCTTCTGGTCCATGCGGCAGGTGGCGTGCGCGGTCAGGTCGGGCGGCCGATCGAAGTGATTTCGGAGGCCGACTGGCGCGTGATCTTTGCGGCCAATGTCGATTCCGCCTTCTTCCTGGCGCAGGCGGCGGCGCCCGCGATGAAGGCCTCCGGCCATGGCCGGATCGTCACCATCTCCTCGGGCGCGGGCCTGCGCCCCAGCCTGACCGGCATTCAGGCCTATTCATCCGCCAAGCATGCGCTGGTCGGGCTGACCAAGCAGCTCGCCTGGGAATTCGGGCCGCACGGCATCACCGTCAATTCGGTGGCGCCGGGGTTCGTGCGCTCCAACCCGGCGACCGAGCGGCAATGGGAGAGTTATGGGCCAGAAGGCCAGAAGCGCCTGGTCGAGGGCATCCACACCCGCAGGCTGGGCACACCCGCCGACATCGCGGCCGCCAGCCTGTTTTTCCTGAGCGAGCAGGCCGGCTGGATCACTGGCCAAGTGCTCTCGGTGGATGGCGGGCGCTCCTGAGACCGACCCTCAATCCGGAATGCGCGCCAGATCCGCCAGCCACGCCGCCCCCGAGGCGTCGCTCGGCGCGCGCCAGTCGCCGCGCGGGGAGAGCGAGCCGCCCGACGAGACCTTCGGCCCGTTGGGCATGGCCGAGCGCTTGAACTGGCTGGTCTCGAAGAAGCGGCGCACGAAGACGGTCAGCCAGCGCTTGATCGTCGGCAGGTCGTAGGCGACCTGCTTGGCCGCCTCCATATGCGGCGGCCAGGTGCCGCGCGCCGCATCGGCCCAGGCATGGTGCGACAGGAAGGCGATCTTGCTCGGCCTGAAGCCGTAGCGCGTCGTGTAGAACAGGTTGAAATCCTGCAGCGCATAGGGACCGACGAACTCCTCGGTCTTCTGGCTCGGCCCCTCGCCGTCTCCCGGCACCAACTCGGGCGAGATCTCGGTGGCGAGGATCGCCTCCAGCGTCGCTGACGCTTCCGCCCCGAAGCGCTCGGTGCGGGCGACCCAGCGGATGAGATGCTGGATCAGCGTCTTCGAGACCGAGCCGTTGACGTTGTAATGGGACATCTGGTCGCCGACGCCATAGGTGCACCAGCCCAGCGCCAGCTCCGACAGATCGCCCGTGCCGAGCACGAGGCCGTTGTTCTTGTTGGCGAGGCGGAACAGCAGCGAGGTGCGTGCGCCCGCCTGCACGTTTTCGAAAGTTACATCGTAGACGGGCTCGCCCTCGGCGAAGGGGTGGCCGATATCGACCAGCATCTGCCGGCAGGCCGGGGTCATGTCGATCTCGGCGGCGGTGACGCCGAGCGCCTTCATCAGCCGCCAGGCATTGGTCTTGGTGCCCGCGCTCGTGGCGAAAGCCGGCAGCGTGTAGGCGAGGATGTTCTCGCGCGGCAGCCCGAGCGCATCCATCGTGTCGGCCGCGACCAGCAGCGCCTGCGTCGAGTCGAGCCCGCCGGAGACGCCGATGACGATCTTGTCGACGCGGGTGCTCGCCAGCCGCTGGCGCAGGCCGTGCGACTGGATGTTGTAGGCTTCGAAGCAGAGCTCGTTCAGCCTGGCATCGTCGCTCGGCACAAAGGGAAAGCGCTCGACCTCGCGCCGCAGGCCGAGATCGCTCTCGCGGTCCGGCTCCAGCGCGAAGGTGATGCGGCGGAAATTCAGCCGGTCGCGCAGCGCATCGGCATTGTCGCCGAAGGTGTTCATGCGGATGCGGTCGAGCGCCAGCCGCTCGAGGTCGATATCGGCCAGGATCAACTGCGGCTCGGCCGCGAAGCGCTCGGCTTCGGCCAGAAGCGCGCCGTTCTCGTAGATCATCGCCTGCCCGTCCCAGGCGAGATCGGTGGTCGATTCCCCCGTGCCGGCAGCGGAATAGGCATAGGCCGCGATGCAGCGGCCCGAATGGGCCTTGCAGAGGGTGTGCCGCCAGTCCGATTTGCCGATGGTGACGTTGGAGGCGGAGAGGTTGAGCAGCACCGTCGCGCCCGCCAGCGCCGCGAAGGAACTCGGCGGCACCGGCATCCAGACATCCTCGCAGATCTCCATATGCAGGGTGAGATCGGGGACGTCGGAGGCGCTCAGCAGGATGTCGGTGCCGAAAGGAACCTCCTGGCCGCAGAGCTGGATCGCGGTGATGCCGGCGCGCTCACCGGAGGCGAACTGACGGCGCTCGTAGAACTCGCGATAGTTCGGCAGATAGGTCTTGGGCACGACGGCGAGGATGCGGCCGCGATGCACGGCGATCGCGCAGTTGAAGAGCCGCCCCTCGACCCGCACAGGTGCGCCGACGACAGCCACCGCCCGCAGGCCACGACTCTCGTCGACCAGCGCGGCCAGCGCGTCGCGCACCGCATCGAGCAGCGCGCTCTGCATGTGCAGATCGTCGATTGCATAGGCGCTGAGGCCGAGTTCCGGGAACAGCACGACCGAGGCGCCCCCCTCCTCCGCCCGACGCAGCAGCGGCAGTAGCTGCGTCAGATTGAACGCCGGATCCGCCACCTTCAGCCGCGGCGCCGCACAGGCGAGGCGGATGAAGCCGTGGCTGTAGAGGTTGTGAAAGGTCATGCCGAGGTGGCTCCCGGACGTCGCAACGCGCCGCAGCACACAGCCGAGGCTCCCCCCTTATTGCGCAGGCGACGGAACAAGAGCAACAGCGACAGGCGGCGCAGGTCCTGCCGTCCCCCGCAGACAATAGGCTCCTCGCGGGTGGCAACGGAACCTTCCAGGGACCACCGGCCGGTCGGAGGCCCGCTGCGATCGATCTACTGCCGTTGCCGGGCCTTCTCCGCCTCGAAGGCGGCCACGAAGTCAGGGTTCTCGGCGGCCCAACGCTCGGCTGCGGCCCGGCGCTCCGCCAGAAGAGCTGGCAGAGCCTCGGGGGTGAGCCGAACCATGAAGTTGCTCGGCGTGCCCACTGGATCGCCCCTGATCGCCCGGAGCGCCATGCGCCCTGCATTAAGGCTGGGGTGGACCGGATCGTACCACCAGCGCATGCCGATGCGGGCGGGCTCCTGCGTCACCTCGTTGGGCTGCGCAAAAGAGACGACGCCGGCGTAACCCGCCAGCATTCGGTAGTAATCTTCCAGCTTCTCCCAATGACCGAGCGAGAGGAGCCTGTAGTCATCCCAGGCATGGGCCGGCAGCACGAGCAAGGTCAGTTCAACCTCATGCGCCTTCGCCAAGGCGACGATTCGGTCCAGCGTCGCCACCGCACTCGGCTTGATTCCCTGCAGCGGGAACTGTTCCTCGGCCGCGACGATCGATGAGATGAACGGCTTCTCCTGAAACGTATCACCGGGCTTGGCCCAGGAGTCGGGAATCCAGTACCCGCGTGTTGTCACATGGGCAGGGACCGCATCGGTGATGCGATTGTAGTGCACGGTGTCGACGGCATGCCTCAGCGCCTGAAAGCTGAACTGCAGGGCCAGGACATCCGACGCGAACTGGCCGATCGTGAACGCCGGCGCCGGCGCCTGATCGCGGGTGAAATTATAGAAGAATGCTTCCATGAGGACATTCTTGAGGCCGGGCGCAAGACGGACGAAGAAGGCCAGGCTCGCCTCGTTCTCGGCCAGGGTGCTGGCCGGGATCGCCGCATTATAGGCACGTCCGAAAGAGGTGCCGTCGAGGATGGCCGGATCGAGCGCCTGATTGACGCGCGAGGTTCCGATGAAGATCGTGTCCGGCTGATAACGCCAGACCTCGAAGGGCTTGAGCTGCCGATCGATGTTGAGCCGCTTGAGCTTCGTGCTGTTGAAGCCTGGCCGCGCCGTCCCGATCGGGGACACACCATAAGGGTCTGCCGCCGCGATGAAGCCCCACACCAAGACGGCGCAAACGAGCGCGGCGAGCAGCAGCGTCGCGAAAAAATGGCGGTAGATGCGACGAGGTTCGGATGACGGGTCCTTCCCGCCGGATACAAGCGTGCTCACAAAGCCCTCCTGCGCGGGGCAACTAGGACCGTGGCGTTCACGGACCGGACGTCTGCGCCCTGCAGCGCGTGCGCACCGCACGATCCGTCGGATGAGCCCGGGGGTGCCGACCCGACCGCGCTTTGGCACGAACACCTGCCCCTCAGTTACCCGACTTCCGCGCGACGACGGCGATGTTGCCCAGGCTAATCGGGATGATCGGTCCCATGAATTCCGGCAGGACCTTGCCCATCCCGATGATGGCAAATGCCGCCCGCGCCAAATGGCCGATGGGGAAATGGTTCATCGCGGGAGCAATTTCCTCGATCTCGAAGCCGGCGCGCCGATAGAGCCGCGTGATCGACGAAGGGTTGTAGAGTTGGGGATGCTGCAGGGCGTGGGGCGGCCAGCGGCGGCCGAGCAATCGGGCGAGCGCCGACTGGCTGTTGTGCGTCACCGTCATGATGACCCCACCAGGGGCCAGCTTGGCGTGGAGCGACTGGAGAAAGGCCAGCGGGTCGAGCAAATGGTCGAGGACATGGATCAAGGCGGTGGCCGCGACACTGCCGGCGGCAATGTCGTCCGTCGGCCACATGTCTTCCTTGATCGTCAGCGGCTGACCGCTCAACCGCGTGCGCAGTTCCTCGTGGACGACCCGGTTGGGCTCGAGCATCCAGTAATGATCGAAGCTGTGCCGGCCCGCGCAATACTCGGCGAAGAGACCGATGTCGGGACCGATCTCGAGAAAAGCCCCGGGGGCCCGGACATGTTTCAGCATCCGGGCGGCATAGTCGTTCTGGGCGCGTTGCCGCGCAGGGAGGGGGACCTGCCCCATGTTCTCGACCTGCTCCTGGTAGAGGCAGAGCAGTTGCTCCTCCGTGTAGAACGTCTTGCAGTGGCGGGCCTGGCACTCCGGACAGGTGAAGTAACTGAAGAAGACACGTTCGGACGTGTAGCCCGCGGCAAAATCGCTGTGACGGTCGATCGGCAGTTCTTCCGCCGGCGGAGCAGACGCAAAGGCCAACCTCGACCGCTCGGACGGGGTCCCGCAACAGGGACAGTGCGTCCGCCTGAGATAGCCGAACGGCACCGCGCCTGCCGCGGCCTCGGTCAAAACGGCGTCGCCTGATGCGTCTTGGGTCAGCATGTAAACTCCATGGCGCCGATGAGGAGCACGGTCAACGTTTCCCGAACAGATGGATGCTCAGGCGCCGCATCGCGATCTTGAAAAGCGAGTGTCCGACCGAAACGAAATTACGCAGGCTAAGCGCAAGGGAGCCTTCTTTGTCGCTCGCAGTCAGCGGAATCTGGATGAAGCTGCGCCCTTCCTGCAGCAACCGGAGCAGGAACTCGGCCTGATAGCCGAGGCCCGTGGCCTCGACATGGAAGCGAAGGACATCGCGCCGCCGAACGAGCGGAAGCCCGTTGTAATAGTGCAGATCGCGTCCGCTGGCGAGGTTGACGAGCTTGGTATAGAGCCGCGAAATCAGCTTGCGACGCAGAGTCCGCCCCTCCACATGCGTGTGATAAGGCACGATGATGTCGGATTGGCCCAAGTTCTGCAGAATCTTGACGAGGGTCTCGACCGGCTCGACATTGTCGCCGCACACAAGGCGGTAATAGGTACCGTGTCCCTCGAAGGCTCCATCGATGAAATTTCGTGCGAGCCCCTGGTTGACGGCGTTGCGCAGCAGCCGCAGCGGCAGTTCCGACCTGGCCGCCGCAACCCGCTTGACGACCTCGACCGTGCCGTCCCTTGAGCAATCGTCGAAGACGAGGATCTCGTGGCGGACGCCGACTTGCGTGGCGGCCTCATGGATCGTCTCGATCGTCCCCTCGATGTTGGGCTCCTCGTTGTAACAGGGAACGAAGAAGGTCACGTCGATGCCATTAGCGGCATAGTCCCGAAAGGACGCCGACGAGGCCAGTTCGATTTCTGAAAAGTGCTGCACGCTCTATCCGCTCTTTTCGATTCTGTAGAGGTTCTGGATGCGCCGCGTCAGTTGCGCGATGGAGCGGCCCCGCGGGGTCAGGACGACGCGTCCGTCCGGCTGGATCACGGCCAGCCGCTTGTCGACCATCACGCCCAGGCGATCCTGGAAGCTCTGCTGCTTGATATAGCGCTCGGCCAGTTCCGTATCGTCTAGGGTGCGCGCCTCCGCCTCCAGCAGGCTGAGCAGCATGCGCAGCGACAGCGACTTGTAGATCGCGCCGAACGCCATCAGGAAGCTCAGAACCAGGAACCAGTAGACGATCGACACGATCCAGAAGTTCAGGGCGGGGTCCGCAAATGACGTCATGCTGGCGGCCGCGAGACCGAGAACGTAAACCGCCAAGGGCGTCGCGACGACGAGCATCGCCGGTTCGCTGCGGCTGACCCTCAGGGCCGCGAGGATGGCCAGGAAGGCGCAAGCAAACCAGGCGAGGCCGATGAAGAGGCTCGCATTCATCCGGTATGCCGAAGCCCCAAAACGGCGATCGCCAACCTGTGCAGACGCCCGATCAGCGCGCCGGGAAACGAGGACAACGCCAGCCGGCGACCATGCCTAACAACCATTCCGCTCGCCTCGAGCCCGCCAATCCTGTGGTGGACGATCCAGTCGAGGCCGTCGCCGCCGCGATAGTCCGCCGCGATCTCGGCCGGCGTCAGGGGGCGGGCGGCCCGGTGGAGCGTGAGAAGGACGCCGAGCGTGTAGCCGCGCGAGAGCAGCCCCCATATTTCCAGATACACGAGCGCCGCTCCGGCCAACGCCATTGCGCCGACGGCGCCTTCCGTAACCGTTCCGGGCCGCAGGCCGGGAAGGATGAGCATCGTCGCCACCCAAAGCCCATAGGATGCTGCGACGGCGAACAGGAATTGCGCCGCATTCCGGCCGGACAGCGCGGACAGCCGTGTCACAGCCAATAGGATGACGGGCTGCAACAGCCCCAGGGCCAGCGCCACAGCCAGAGACGGAGGGAGAGAAAAATCCATCGCTGCCGTCACGCCCCGGATTGTTGCTGCACGGAAGCCGCCGCGGCCGCAATGCTGCCGGGAGACCCTCGATCCGTCAGGAAAAAGAATGCGCCAGGCAGCGCGATGACGATGCTTCCCAGGCCCAGCCACAGCGATGCGAGCAGCGCCGTCTCGGGTGCGATCCCTGCCGTGCCGAGGGCCGCGACCATGGCCAGTTCGCGCGTCCCCCAACCGCCGATCGAAATGGGCAGCATGCTGGCGGCGAGAACGGGAGGCAGGAGGACGATGATGTCGAGAAAACGGCTTTCGGCACCGAACCCGCGTGCGAACAGGTAGATGCTCGTCATCAGAGTCAGATAGCTGAGCAGGCACATTCCGAACACGATCAGGGCCGACCGAGGGCTGTTCAGGAGAGACTTCGCATCGCGCGCGAGATGACCGATGCCCCGGACGAGCCGGAACCGGTAAAGACGGATCGGCAGCCGATCCCCGAAGATGACGGCCGACAATCCCGCAACACCACCTCCAAGGATCGCCAGCAGAGCCAGCGTCAGCATGCTTCCGTCGACATAGCGGCGCAGGAACGTCCCGCCGAAACACAGAAGCAGGATCAATGTCAGCATCATCGCGACGCGGTCGAGCATCACGCTCGTGACGGCGTTCTTAAGGCTCAGCGCACGGCGGGTCGCATACCAGATCCTGAGCGCATCGGCCCCGACCGTGGCCGGCAAGACCTGTCCGAAGAAGACGCCGATATAGGTCCATCGCAGGGCGAGCGGCAATGGAACGGCGGAGCGGTTGCTCGCCAGAACGACGAGCCAGCGGATGGCGCCGATCAAGGGCTGAAAGGCGAGCACGAGCGTGCCGGACACGATGAACACCAGATCGCCATTGACGGCCCGCGCGAAGGCCTCCGCCAGATCGATCCGGCTGAAGAGATAACCCAGCATCGAGATCGCGATGGCCGCGCGTGCGACGTTTACTAAAATTCTCACGAACCCTGGCCCCGCCGCGTCGGCTTTTCGATCACCATCGTGGTCAGCTACACGCAAACTGCCCCCTTGCCAACCTCACCAGCAAGTGCGGATTCAGCGCGATTTTGTTCCCGTAGCACTGTCTCCGTCTCGCCGGGAGCCTATTTCTTTACGACACCCAGCCAGTTCCTCAGCGGCCCCAGCACGGCGGCATGACGGGCCTCCAGCCAGCGAATGACCGGGCGCAGCCAAATGCGGAACGGGATCACGGCTGCCTCGCGGGCCGTGTCGACCCGCTCTCCCTCGATGCCCGTCGGTGGAAACTCGCCCGCTCGCGGGCGATGATAGGTCCCAAACAGGATGTCCCACATCGGGAAGAAGGCCGCAAAGTTCTTGTCGTAGTGCTCTTCGAGCCGGCTGTGGTGGATTCGATGGACCTGCGGACCACCCAGAAGAGCGGTCAAGGGCCCCAGTTCTAGCCTGAGATTGGCGTGGATGAAATAGCCCCAGGCCGCGAACAGCAGTCCAAAAAGGCCAGCCGGCCCCGGATCCAGCTTGAACAAGACGGCGATAGGAATGGCTAGGAAGGGAATGCGGAACAGTTCCTCCAGCCAGTGATGGCGCATCGCCGTGGACGTGTTGAGATGCTCGTCCAGGTGATGAACCTTGTGCTGCGCCCACAGGGCGGGAAACGTATGTTGCGTGCGATGAAACCAGTAATAGAAGAAGTCGGCGATAACGACCGACAGGAAACCGGCAGCGACCTGAAGGCCGAGGCTTCCACCGGCGCTGAAGCGCAGATCGATCAGCCCGAGCCCTAGCCATGCCCCTGCCCAGGCGATCGAAGCGCCAGCGAAGCCGCCCCAGACACTGCTGGCCACGACATAGATCGCCGTGATCCTCAGATTGAGAAAATAGGCCGACCATGGCTGGCCCTTTTCGGCCGGAAAGAAGCGCTCAAGCAAAGCGAATGCGACGAGCATCCCCGCGATCGTCTGGAATCCGAGCCCCGCGACCCAAGGCCATGTCGTGACCATGAAGCGATCATAGAGGTGGACAACTTGCTCAATCATGCTTGGCCTCGTTTACAGCCAACGCCGTCGGACGTTGAGACAGCCGCTTGAAAACACCCTGCGGCCCCCGCTTGTCGACAGGCGGAGGCGCCATCCCGACATGCCGGCCACGTCCCGCACCCCTGCTTCGGTCAAGTCGTCCGAGTTCGCTCCACACTAAAGCAAGCCCCTCACGGCCTCCCGCTCGTGGTCCGGCCCGCCCCGACGTCCAATGCCGTCATATCCCGCAAATCCCGCAGCCGGCACCCACCTGCATAAATCGGTCCGTACCGGAACGTGAGCTTCGCATCAAGCCGACCACGGAAGCGAATGCCCATCAGCGCGAGATCAGCCCGAAACAGCGACACCGGGCCATCCCCACGGACCGTCCAACAGTGGCTGAACTGAACGGGGAGTACAAAGACGGATTCACCTTCACTATGACCGGAAATTCGAAAGCCATCGCTTTCGTACGTCAATGCCCCCAAGGTACCTTCGACCAGGGGGTCGGCAAGGGGCTCGACCGTGATGACTTCGCGTCGGGCGTCGAACTGCGGATCCTGAAGGAACTCCATGCCCCTCTGGAATGAATTGACCTGCCGAACCTGCGTCGGTGAAAAATTCCCGAGATTGGGATCAGGTAGTTCGATCAATCGCAACGAGCCGCCTTTCGACGGCATCTGGGCGACGACATTGTCGCCATCGCGCTGGCCCTCGGCGATGACGTAACGGACACCGAGCAACCGCATGATTGCATCGTTGCGCCGCGAAATCACAATCGCTCCCCGCTCCTGCAGGTCTGTGGTCCGCGACAGCAGCTGACTCAGCATCAGGTAATAAGGCGGCGTAATAAACGACCCGTACTGGATCAATGTCGGCACGCCGAAATTCCAGAGCCCCGGCATTCGGTGGTCGTTGCCGGTCGCCTGCCAGATTTCCAGATCATGCAAATGCAGATCCTGCCAAGACACTCGCGCCTTGTCATTGACCCCTGTCACCGTCGCTGCCAATCCGGAAAACCGGGCACCAGGCCGGATCGCGATCGCCTGCTGCAGCGTCTTGGTTATGGGCGTCGCTGCAATCGGCGAAAAGCCTCGGCAGGGAGATGGCCCCGCCGTCATCGCAGTCGAAGCATTGGCGCCAACCACCCCGCCCAGGAACGCGAGCAACAACCCCGGTGCCAGGAAGGCATCACCGACAAGCCGCCGGCCGCCCGCTATACGTTCGACTAGGCGCAAGACAAGGCGCAACGCGGTGACGAGGCCGGAAGCGGCAAACATCAATGAATAAGGCCATAGGCAGGTCTCGAGGTAGACGGGCGAAATACCTTTGTAGTTGGGCGCGTAATTGATGATCATGAACGCGATGACTTGGAAGAGCACCGTAATGCCGATATGGACTAAAGCGACGAGCCGAAGCCGCCCCTGTGCCATCAGGGCCGTCATGGCGGCGCCCAGCAGCCCCAGCGAAATCGCCCAGCGCCCGTAGCTACCCCACCAGAAGGTTGAGGCGAAGGCATTGTCCGAGCGCGTCTGAAGAAACTCTTGCGCGAAAAACTGGAAAGCCGTGTAGCGAAACAGTCCATAGAGGTAGTGCAGCGTCCCCAGGGTCAATGGCACGATGACGATCAAGCCGATCGCGAGCCCCCTCAACACCAGTGACCTCCTGTCGCGAAACTCCAGGAGCGATGCGCCGCCATAGAGGGCAGTCCCCAGCACCATTAGCGGCATATATGTCGCCACTCCGAGGATCACGATCATGAGGCAAGCTGCCGGCGCCAGAATCAACGGATAGGTTGCCCGCCGTTTCGCATCGATTCCCCAGAGAGCGGCCACGATCAGCATCGAAAATCCGACGATCTGCGAGTGATCCGGCACAATGCTAAAGAGGACGTAGAAGCGACTCGGTTCGTTGACGAAGGCGGGATAGATGGCAAGTGGAAGCAGCCAGGCGCCGAGCAGCGCAATCAATCGGTCGAACCCGAATGTCCGTGCCATGATATAAGCGCAAACGACGAGAAATGCCGCATAGATCGTATATGTGATTATTTTAAATGGGAGACCCGAAGGAATTATTATCTGAAGCAAAGTTGCAATAAAATATTCACGGGCGATTGGAAAATAGGAATCAAAATTTCCTTCAAAAGGGGAGACCCCCACCTGATCAAACAACGGCTTAAATTCTAATTGCGTTTTACCTTGTATGACCCACGAAATTCCATCTTTCTCCCAATATAAACAATCTTTATTCATATAAAATGAAAGGGCCATTACCGATAAAAATATCAATGACAGCAACGCCACGTTGCCGAACGACATTTCTCTATCGCTGGATGCGAACATATCTATTTATCTGAGCCTTGCTGGTCGGGATCGGATTTGGTGCCGCATCTTGAGGGTCGCTTCCCTTGCGCCTTGCAGGCAACAGCTAGGCCGGTGGAACTCGCGGACGCAAATCCACCCACCCCGAGGGGATAACCTCTCCAGAAAAAGAGGCTGAGAGATCTTTCTGCAAGGCCATGAAGAAGCGCTGATGTGTACTTCCTGTCGGGAGCGAGGCAGGGTCATCGATCAGAATTCTCCGCGGCGTTCGCTTCATGATGATCGCCAACAACGACCGGTAGTCGTCCTGATAGGCATGGGCAAACACGGGGTCTTTTTCCAGGAACAGCTCCGGCCGACCCGATAACTTCGGCAGGAGGTGACTGTTTCCCGTCAAAACCAGCGTTCCTTCCGTCGCTAGCCGGACCTCCTCCGCCTGACGGGCAAGCCTAGCGGCATCCGCAGTTGGCAGACGAACTCCGTCGACATAGGCCGATCCAGCGGGTTCCTCCCAAATGCCACTGAGGCCTGAGGAGACTGTCCGGAGCGCTTGGTATTGCCCGGCCGCTATGGCCGGACCGACAACGAGAATGAAAGCGAAGGCCGAGAGACCGGGTACACCATAGCTTCTGCCTGCCCATCGTCGGGCATCGGCTGACAGGCCCGCGCTGAGGAGAAGTCCAAAGAAAAACAGGTAGCTCCAGAGGTTCCATGGGTCTGGCCGCGCGGCGTAGTAGGCGCCCCATACCAACATTGCAGCCGCCACGGCCGCATAGGATGCCGCTTCTTCAGACAGCACTCCATCCCCCAGTCGGAAGGCCGCCAGCGCGACGGACCAGATCGCATACAGAGCCATGATGATAGCCAGCGAGTCGAAGGCCAGCGGCAAACCGTAACCGTCGCCGACGGCCAGTCTGCCGAAATAACCTTGAACAACCCACGCAGCGTCAGACAACGAAGTGAGTCCTGCCAGAGGAAAGGTGAAAAGCAGGGCCATCGCCATCGCCAGAATTCCAGAAGCGATAGCGGCCAAGGCGGCGGCGGCCGCTTCCCGCCAGAGCATCGTTCGGCAGCCGATGAATGTGACGATCGCCACCGTTACCGCGATCCCGGTTTCGAGATTCCAGAGCAATGCAAGACCAGCAAATGCACCGAGCACGGCCGACCTCGACAGGCTCGTCATGAAACGGGACACTGCAATGACAATCACAAGCAGCGGAAAGGTTAGAAAGCGCCAGCCGGCCTGATTCGGGAAGAATAATCCCTGATGATTATTGTGTACCCACGGCATAATCAGGAGAATTATCATGAACCCTGTGAGCGCTTGGCGAGGGGACCAGACGCGACAAGCAAACATACAGGCCAGCGCGAAGGCGAGATTTCCAACCTGGACGGATCTCACTTCCTGCAAGAACGACATCGGACCAGCCGACTGCTCGTAGGCAACCTTAACAAGGGTCACCAGAAGGCTGTATCCGACGGGGCGATCAATCTCGAAACTCCCAGCCGGGTTCGACCCGATGACGCCCGTAAAGTGAGCCTCGACACCCTGTAAGGTGCCGGACGGAATCTGCACGAGCGTCACGGGCTCGAACAGTCCCGGCAGCGTCAACGCCAGGATGAGCAGCAGTGACAAGCCCCACAGCCAGTCCTGCCCGATCTTTGCCCCGAAGCGCACCACGACGGCGAGAACCACGGCCGAGGCGGTCACGCTCCCGACGTAAAACGTCTTTGATGGCAACGACAGGATGGAATACCACTGCGCGAATGGCGGAATGACCGTATCAGTTGGCATCTTGGGAACCGCAAAAGCCCCAATCGCCCAGGCAAGTGCCGCCGCTCCGGATAGAGACGCGACTGCGATCACCAGGCCGCTACTCTCAGGGCGAAACGAGCGACGCCAGCCCTTCACAAATCCAGGCCAGACGACGGCCGCGATCACGACGCCGCCGAGGCTCGCCAAGGCCAGCTGATAGGCCAGGAGCTGACCGACAGGGTTGATCGTTCCGTCGCGAATGGGCTGACCGTCGAAGCCCAGACCCGCCGGCACCGGCGTCCGCCCCATAGCCATGTAGGCCGCGGCCCAGATCACAGCGACAAGCACCGTGACGACGCCTGCGAACACCCAAGCATCACTCAGATCGGTTCGATGCAAGCTCTGCCGATCCTCAGGGTGGGGCATCGGGCGCGTTCCTCTCCATCCACGCATCCTGTTGACGCGGCGCGACCGCCATCGTCAAGCACCCCAGCGGCGGTGCTGCCCTGGTGGCATCGCAGAATGACCACCCGAGTCGCTGGCCAAGGGGCCGCTCAACTTCCGAGGATGGGATCGGCAGAGACCGGACGGCCCGACGCCTTCAGGGTGGCGGCCACTCGCTCTTGGAAGCTCAGCCAGGTGCCCAGACCCTTCTCGCATTCGCGGCATCGGACGATCGAGTCGTTCGACAGGGGCCGGGGCAACAGCACGGACGGCGACCCGCAGGCGGGGCACTCGAAACGTGGCTGCGACGTGGCTTGCATCGCAGCGGCATAGTCCTTCGACCTGAACGGGTCAATCGCGTCCCCTCGGGTATCCACACGGGACGATGACGCCGAAATCTCGGGCAGGGCTCGCGCAGACCGCCTCGTCGCTGTAGGGACGGTGCCACCGTAGCTTCTCGACCTCCGCACGACAACCGATGCCCGGGAGCCTCTCGTGTCAGACCGCCAGCAGCCCGTCTCGATGGCCCCCGCCCTGATAGCCTCTTGGGAAGAGGGTTACGCCATCGCCGAACTCTGGGGCCGAACCGCGCCGGTGACGCGCGCAACCTCGCGCATCGAGGAGCCGCATCCCCTCCTCTGGGGCATTCTCAGTATCGCCGAATATCAGATCGACAGGGGCGCCGGACAGAAATACCTGATCGACAGGCTGCGATCCGGCGACTGGCTGGCCATCGGCTATCGCAGTCCGCGCCAGCCCGACGATCCGGCCGTGATCATCCCCGCCGACGAGGCAACTAAGTTCGGGCGCAGGCAATCGGCGGTGGGCGACGGCGTCACGACCTATGTCGATGCCCGCATCATCCACGCCGCTGCCTTTCGAGCCCACTGAGGTGGCCTCAGAGCGCTGCATAAGAGGCGCCTTCGATCATCACGTTCAGGAACCGATGCCGTGCAGGTGCAGCCCGCGGACGCCGTATCCGTCATCATTCCCGTCTTCGGTCGCCAGGAATCGCTTGGCGCCGCGCTCCGGTCGGCCTTGGCCCAGCTGGGCCCGCGGGACGAAATCCTGGTCGTCGATGACGGCTCCTCGCCCGCCATCACGCTGCCGGACATCCCCGCCCCGCGGGCGCCCGTCCGGTTGATCCGCAGCGACCGCAATCGCGGCGCCGCCGGCGCCCGCAATCTCGGCATCGACGAGGCGACCAAGCCGCTCATCGCCTTTCTCGACTCCGACGACTTCTGGATGGACGGGAAACTCGCAGCCCAAAAACGCCTCCTGGCCGATCAACCGGACGAGATGGTCGCGATCGCCTGCGGCTGGCAGGAGACGGAGGGCGGTGCGGTGGTCCGGCGTCGAGTGCCGCTCGCCTCCCGCACTCGTTCGGATTTTTTTGCCGGCTGCTGGTTTTGTCCGGGCACGACTCTGCTGATCCGGCGTGCCGTCTTCCAGGCCTGCGGCCCCTTGCCGGAGGGCCTGCGGCGCTTGGAGGATCTCGAATGGTTCCTGCGCTTCGCCATGCTGGGCGGCCGGCTGCTCGTGGCCGACATCCTCGGCGCCTCCATAGCCCGCGGCGGCAATGCGCGGCCGGACGCTGTCGAGGACGCCGCCCGGCGAATCCTCGACGGCGTCGCCGCGCTGCCGGGCGTGAGCGCGCGCGAACGCGGTGACCTGCTCGCCTATCTCGATCTCGAGCGCGCGGCTGCGCATGGCAATGTCGGGAGAAGGCTCGCACAGGCCTACTTCCTGGCGAAATCTCTGATGCGCCGTCCCCGCCTGACCATCCCCCTGCAGAACTGGTGGCGCAACCCTGTCTGACGCCGGCTGCGCGCGCTTGCCGCCATGAAACGTTTACCCTAGAACAGCGGCGCTCACGGCCGGCTACGGGCCCGCAGCGGGCAAAACCCTTTCTTGACCAGCTGAAGACCGGTGACGATGACGAACATGACGCAGAGTTGCCGAATCTGCGGTGGGACCGAACTCCACGAGTTCGCTGACTACCCCAGCCTCGCCCGCGTGACGTCCGACTGCAAGGCCTTCCCTCCCGGGGGCCGGCTTATGGCCTGCGTAGCCTGCGGGGCGGTTCAGAAACCGACTGACGCCGCCTGGCAGACGGAAGCGGATGGCATCTACGAAAACTACCAGCCCTACTTCCAGTCGGGCGGCGTCGAGCAGGCGGTGTTCGACGCGGCGGTGGGGCAGCCGCGGCTGCGCAGCAACGTCATCATCGACCGCTTGGCTGCGGCCAGGGGCCTCGGCGCCGAGGGCACGCTCATCGATGTCGGCTGCGGGAACGGCGTCATGCTCAAAGCCTTCGCCAAGGCTCGTCCGGGGTGGCGTCTCAACGGCCATGAACTGAGCGACCTGCACCTCGCCGAACTTCAAGCCATTCCCGGCTTTGACCGCTTCTACACCGGTGCGCTGGAAACCCTTCCTGGTGGGTTCGACGTCATCACGATGATGCACGCGCTGGAGCATTTCACCGATCCCCGCGAGGGGCTTGCGATGCTGCGCGACAAGATCAGCGACAACGGCTGCGTTTTCGTCGAGGTGCCCAACGCCGCCGTAACACCTTTCGACCTGCTTATCGCCGATCACGTTTCCCATTTCACGCGACATCACCTGGCGATGGTCGCGCAGCGTGCGGGCCTGGCGGCTCCCATCGTCGCCGATGACTGGGTGACGAAGGAGCTGTCGATGGTCGCAACCCGCTCGGGGACCGTCGCGGAACTCCCGCCCATGCCTTCCGCGCGGGAGGCGATCGAGCGCGTGCAGTCACAGCTCGACTGGTTGCACTCCGTCATTGCGGGCGCCAAGCGTGCCATCGCCGGCGGCGGCAAGTTCGGCATCTTCGGCAGCTCGGTCGCGGCGATGTGGCTGTTTGGCGTCGTGGGCGACGATGTCTCATTCTTCGTCGACGAGGACCCCAGCCGGAGCGGCGCCGAGTTCCTGGGGCGCCCGATCATTCCGCCCGACGCGGTTGCGGATGGCAGCGTGGTCTACATGACGCTGATCACGCCGGTCGCCAAGGCCGTGGCGAGCCGGCTGCAGCGCCCCGGCGTGTCCTATCTGATGCCGGCGGCCTGATCCTCACCGCCACCGCTCTTCCCTCGTCCTCCGCCATTGCCGAGAACCGCCGCCATGACTGAAGCGAGCGTCGAGGGTCGCAGCCTCCTCCGCGGCCATACGCTGGTGATCCCGACCTATAATCGCGCAGCACTGCTGCGGCGGTTGGTGACCTACTACGCCCGGCACGCGCCGGAGCTACAGTTGCTGGTCCTCGATTCGAGCCGACCGGAGATCGCCGAGGAGAATCGCCTGATGGTCGCAGCCGTGTCGGGCAGCGGCCGGCACGTCGCCTTTGCGAACACCGTGCCGATGGTCGCCAAGATCCGAGACGGGCTGAAGCAGGTGGTCACGCCGACGGTCTCGCTCTGTGCCGACGACGATCTCGTCTTTCCCGCCGGTCTCGATGAAGCCATCGAGACCCTTGGTCGATCCCAGGGCTATGTCTGTGCCCACGGGCTCTACATCAACTTCGGCGAGCACGGCCACCGGCTCCTCGTGACGCGCGAATATGCCGGGCCCAGCAACGAGGCGCACCATCCCGGCGCGCGCGTCTTCAGGCTCTGCCAGAACTACGAATCGATGTTCTATGGTGTCTTCAGAAGCCGGGACCTGCAGCAGATCTTCGAGGGGGCCGCTGAACTGCCGAGCCTCCATTTCCAGGAGCTGTTCCAATCCTGCGCCGCCCTGCTGAAGGGCAAGGTCAAGCGCTTCCCCAGCTTCTATGCAGCACGACGCTCCGGGCCGGCGGCCGAACCCGACCGGGACAAATGGCAGACCTATTACTGGTTCGCCGACAACCCAGCCGAGATCAGCGCGCATTATCTCGATTATCGCGCGCGGCTCCGGAATTTTGCCGAGCACCATGGCGAGGAATCCAATCTCAGCGAGGTCGAGTTCGCACGAGTGATGGACGTCTGCCATGCGGTCTATTTCTCTAAGGGCTGTCCGCCCGCCTATTTCCACTCGGTTCTCCAGCCGCTCTGGCCTGACGACGCCTATGTCAAGCAGCAGGACGACCTGTTCCGGCTGATCAGCCCGCTCGGCGGCGAGCGCCGCCTGGCCTGGGCAGAACGCTTTGCGAGGAGGGTCCTGCGGAAGCTGCGGCGGATGCAGCGGCCCCGCGTAACCGGAACCGTGGGCTATGAGGCGGCGATCGCAGACCTCGATCGCGCCATCGCCGCGGCCAGCCAGGCGGCCTGGACGATCGAGCTGCCGGTTGGCCTGAAATGGCTCGCCGCCAACGATGCCTTCCGCGACGCCTACGGCCAACTCTGCCACTACCTCGACAGCGGCCCACCCTGACGGCGGGCCGGGCGTTTGCACTGACCGATCGATTTGCTCGAAGCGTCCCGCCCCCTCTTTCCTCCGGTCTGACCCGCCCGATGCTGTTCAACTCCTACGTCTTCATGTTCGCGTTCCTGCCCGTTGTTCTGGCGGGCTTCGCGCTGCTGCGGCGTCTGGAAAATCTGAATGCGGCCATCCTCTGGCTGACCGTGGCGTCGCTGTTCTTCTATGGCTGGTGGAAGCCGGAATTCCTGCTCCTGATCCTGACGTCGATCGTTGCGAACCTGATTTTCGGCCGGATTCTGATGCGAATGCCGGGGCAGGCCAAAGCGGCGCGGTTCGTCCTGATCGCCGGCCTGGTCTTCAACCTCGGACTGCTCGGCTATTTCAAATATGCCGACTTCTTCGTCAGCAACGTCAATGTGGTGTTCGGCGCCGGCTGGACACTGCCACAAGTCCTGCTGCCGATCGGGATCTCCTTCATTACCTTCCAGAAGATCGCCTTCCTGGTCGACGCCTATCGCGGGCAGGTCAAGAACTTCTCGGTGCTGAATTATTGCTTCTTCGTGACCTTCTTCCCCCAGTTGATCGCGGGGCCGATCGTCCATCACGCCGAGGTCATGCCCCAGCTCAAGGACGCACCGCGCCGCGATTTCAGCCAGGACCTTTCCATCGGACTCAGCATCTTCATCATCGGCCTCTTCAAGAAGGTCGTCATCGCCGACACGCTGGCGGTCTATGCCGATGCCGGCTACGCTAGCATCGGGGCCGGTCAGACGCTGGACTTCGCCTCAGCCTGGGTCACCGTGCTGAGCTACTCGTTACAGCTCTATTTCGACTTCTCCGGCTATTCCGAGATGGCCGTTGGACTTGGGCGGATGTTCGGCATCAAGCTGCCCGTCAATTTCCTGTCGCCCTACAAATCCGCGTCGATCGTCGAGTTCTGGCGCCGCTGGCACATCACGCTGTCGCGCTTCCTGCGCGACTACCTGTACATTCCTCTCGGCGGCAACCGCCACGGTCCGGCCCGCCGCTATCTCCATCTCGGGCTGGTCATGCTGCTCGGCGGCCTGTGGCATGGCGCCAACTGGACCTTCGCCGTGTGGGGCGCCCTGCACGGGCTGATGCTGGCGATCAACCATGCGTGGGCGGCCCTGCCGCTATCGCAGACGCGCCTGTTCCGGAACGCGCTGGCGCACGCTGCCTTCGTTTTGCTGACCTTCATACTGGTGACGCTCGCCTGGGTGCCGTTCCGATCGCAGACACTGTCACAAGCGATGACGATGCTGGCCTTTCTCGTCCCCGGGCCGGGAACGCTGGCGTCTTCCAAGGCCTTCCTCACGGCACAGTTTGTCGAGATCTTCGGATCGTTCAACACGTGGTTCCCGCCGCGGGAGCTGTGGCCCACCGTGCTTGCGCCCAATTACCTCGCCACGATGGCCAAACCCGCGGGGCTGCTGCTGGTGCTCGTTGCCGCCGTGACCTTCCTGATGCCCAATACCTTCCGCCTGCTCGGCCGCTTTGAGCCCGCGATCGGCATCGATGACCGGCTACAGGACGGCAGCGGGATCCTGAGGCGGCTCGGGCCGGCCCAGGCCGTTCTGCTCGGCTTCATGCTCGTCGTTTCAGTACTCGGATTGGCCCGTGTCAGCCCCTTCCTTTACTTCCAGTTCTGAGGCAGCCTCACGCGGCTTCCTGCGCTGGCTGGCCGGCGGCTGCATCGCCGCGGCCGCGCTGATCATCGCACTGGCCCTCGTCGTCGACCCCTACGGCATCTCGCCTCTGCGGCTCTCCGCCCAAGGGTTCAACGCGCTCAAGCCGAAACGCAAGGACATCGACCGGCTGATCAAGCCAATCGAGGTCTGGCAGAAACAACCCAGGACCGTATTCCTGGGTACGTCGCGGATCCATCAGTCGATCGATCCCGCCGTGCTCGAGGGCAGTTCCTTCGCGCCGGCCTACAACGCCTCGGTACCGGCCGTCTCGCTGGGCATGAACGTCGCCTATCTCGATCTCTACGGACGCATTGCGCCGACCATCGAGCAGGCCTTCGTGGAGATCTATCTCTACAATTTCGTCGGACAGGGCCAGGCAGCCGAACCGATGCCCGCATGGCATCTGCTGCGCGATGCTGTCTCGCTGACGTTCAGCGGCACCGCCGTGATCGACAGCCTGATCACCCTCGCCCACAACCGTCGAGGCCACCGCGCCACCTACGAAGTCCGCCCAGGCGGCTATTTCTTCTATCCACCGGGACATGACCCCAGCGGCACGTTCAGCGCGTTCCCGGCGGGCATGTGGGACATCTTCCGCCGCTCCGGGAAGCTCGCTCTCAGTGATGAGGCGTTTGCGTCGGTCGACCGGATGATCGAGACGGCGAAGCGTCGCAACATCACCCTGACCTTCCTGGCGACACCCAACCACGCCTATTTCGATTATTTCATCGACACGGTCGATGGCTGGGGGCTGGTGGAGGAGTGGCTGACGCGGCTGGCGGCGAAGGCCGAGATCTACAGCTTTGCCCAGCCCAATGCCTGGAGCGAGGAGGCGCCGGCCAGCCGCATGGTCTACTGGAATGATCCGATCCATTTCTCGCTCGAGGTCGGCAAGGCGATGCAACTGGCGCTGCTCGGCCGCCCGGAGCCAGGAACGCCGGAAAACTTCTTGGTCAAGCTGACCCCCGAGACGGTGAAGGCCCATGTCGCCCAGCGGCGAGACGCGATACGGGCTTGGACCCAGCGGAATTTGCCCTTCGCGCTGACCTTCGAGAACGCGCGCGGAGATCTCGCCGGCGGCGCCGGAACGCGGCTCGCCGCATTGCGGGCTGCCTATTTCGGCGGCCACGAGATCGGCTCTGCAGAAGCGGATGCGCTGCTGATCGGCTCGACGCGCCATCCGATCGTCGCTCGCTTCGCGGGCGCGCTGGAATCGGCATCTCTGGGGCCGGTCGGCATCACTGCGACCGGATGGGCCGCCGATCAAGCGGCCAACGGGCCGGTCAAGGCCATCGTCGCCGTGGTCGGGAGCCGGATCGTCGCGCGCAGCGAACCCATCGGCCGCCGCATCGATATCGAGCAGAACATCGCCAGCGGCGCCTCCCCGGCCAGCTTCGCCCTGATTGCGCCGATCGACGTCTCGCGGCCGAGCGAACCCGTAATACCAACGGCCCTCATTCCTGACCGATATGCGCCCATTCGCGCCTGCCGATGGATGTGATTGTGCTGGGCTGATCGACGAGGCGGTTCCAGGCGTCGCAGGCGGCGTCGATGATGTCGTCGTAGGTGTCGAAGACGCGGTTTGAGAGCCAGTTCGCGCGCAGATACTGCCAGATGTTCTCGACCGGGTTCAATTCGGGCGAGCGCGAGGGCAGGAAGATCAGCGAGATGTTTTTCGGCACGACGAGCTTGGCCGTGGTGTGCCATCCGGCGCGATCGAGCAGTAGGACGGCATGGGCGCCCTTCGCGACCGTCATGGCGATCTCGTCGAGATGGGCCTGCATGGCGTGGGTATCGGCGAAGGGCATGGCGAGCGCCGCGCCGACGCCGCGTGCCGGGCAGATCGCCCCGAACAGATAGGCGCTCTCGTAGCGCTGATCGGCGGGCTGGCGCGGCCTGGTTCCGCACCTGGCCCATTGCCGGACCAGGCCGTTCTTCTGGCCGATGCGGGCTTCGTCCTGGAACCAGAGTTCGATCGGCTTGCGCTTCGGCACATGGGCGAGATGGGCCCCCAGCGTCACCGCGAAGTTTTTTTGAACGCCTCGATCACGCGCGCGTCCTGCGCCGGGTGGTGCGGGCGCGCGCTGATGTGGGAAAAGCCGATCTGCTTCAGAAGCTTGCCGATCGTACGCTCGTGATAATCGACGCCGAAGCGCTCGCGAACGACCTTCTGAAGGTCGATGCGCCGCCAGCGCACCACGCCATCGACGGCTCGGTCGGGGCCGGTCTCGACGATGGTCGCCAAGGCGGCGAGTTGATCGGCCGAGAGCCTGGGCGGATGTCCCTTGGAGCGAATGTCCTTCAGCCCGTCGGGCCCGCCTTCGTTGAACCGGTGGACCCAGTCGCGCAGCGTCTGGCGATCCATGCCGCCGATCCGCGCGGCCTGCTCCCGATCCATCCCGTCCAGAACCGCCGCCAGCGACAGAAGCCGTCGGCTCTGGTTGGCGTGCCTCGACCCCGCCGCGAGCCGGCGCAGGTCCACGGCCGAATAGTCCGTTCGAAGCTTCACCGCAGCAGCCATGGCGCGAATCCTCCTCGCGCCCATGGAATCAGCGAAACGAGCCGCCGAAAAGACCCACGTGAGTCAGCCTCGATGGCCGCTGGTATAAAGCTCTATGCCCTGATGGCCGACGGGACCGCCGCCCAGATCGGCTCCGGCTGGTCGGGCCCGACCGGAGGGCGCGTGGCGGACCATATCTCCCCGGCTCTCGCCCCTTACCGGTAGCAGGCAAGCTGCCGCCGGATGTCCCTTCGCGGCAGAGAGTAGACGGTGCACCCGCTCCGTCTCCTTTCGACGGAGTCCAATTCAAACCGAGGGCGCTTCAGGGGGCAACGTCATGGGATGCCCGAGTGAAACGCATCAAGCGCTTATTGAGCCGGGAGGTTGCCCAGTCCAACCTCTCGCATTTCTATCAGGTCACGTATGCGGCACAGCGGGTTACTCCACGGCCCATGCCAGAGCGTCAGTTTGGCTTCTAGCCGGCTCTCGAACAGGATTCCAACCTGCAAGATATTGGCACGAAAGACGCGACCCCCTGTTCCTGGTGCATGCACGAAATCGAGACAGCGGCTGTACTCGACTGGCAAGATCAGGACAGACCGTCCAACCGCTTTCGCACGAACATGAAGGCTGACGCCGTCGAAGGACATCGAGGCGTCTGTCGCCGGCGTGAGAGGACCGATTTCAATACCTTCCGGCGCACCGATGAAGCTCTCAAGCGGATTGAAATCGGCGGACTTCATTGCGGCGATGGCTGGACCGATATCCAGTGCACCTAGGGACCGGGTGGGCGAATAGTTCCCCAGATTGGGTCGATCGAACTCGTAAAGATGGAGGGTTTGGCCGCTGTACTGCATCGTGGCTCGAAGGCGGGCCCGATCCACCGGCGGCGGCAGATCCGAGATCACGAAGCGAACACCCAGCATGCTAAGTGCCGGCGCTTCGATCCGTCGCAAAACTTGCACGCTTCGCGTTTGACGATCTTCATCACGAGCCAATAAGCGCGACGTCACGAGGTGGAATGCCGGAGTCGTCGTTGGACCGTACTGGAAGAGAGTTGGTATTCCGAAGTGGTTTAGCCCGACCAGACGCATCTCGTTACCCGTCGCCGCGGAAAGAGCACCGTCGAGTTGATGAAGATCCTCCCATCCGACAGACGCCTTATCCGGTAGCATCATGATACTGGCGGTGCGGCCGGCAAAATTGCTGCCAAGTGGCACCCCGCTTTCGGATGCGATGATTTCGGTGAACGGAGTCGCTGCGGGTGGATAGGGAAAGCTCCAATTGGATCGATGGCCCGTGACGGCGAGGACGACTGCAGCGGAAGCCGTGCCTCCGACGAGCAACGGAATGCTCCAGGCCCCCAACGCGGCGCCCCATCGGCCGAGGCAGCGGCCGATAAAACGCACCGCAAAAATAGCATAAAGCGGCAGAACGAAGAATTCAAAATAGAGGGCGCCGGGTCCGCGCCAGAAATCGACCAGATACGTCAGGAGCCAGAACGAAATCCTGGATACGAAGTAGGTCAGCAGCGCGACCGCGAAGATGCGCGTCCGGCGGTCCGAGCTGTCGAAGATGCCAAGCACCGCGCCGCAAAAAGCGAGCACAGCAAGAAATGGCCCCACCGGCCCCACCATCGACCAGTGAAACAGGATCGAAGCCATTAGAATGGTGGCGCGATTATTGACGAAATCGCCCGGAAAAACAAAGACTGCCGTGTCAATGAAAAGCCCGAGCACGAATGCGGCTGGTCCGCTGGCAATGAGAAAAAGTAAGAAGCTGGCGACGAACCAGGTCTTGGCTGCTCGCTCGCCCGAACGTTGCACGCCGATCAGCCCTGCTACGCCGCAGATCAGTAGGAAGGGAATCGCAAGGATAAGCGTCAACGGGCTGGCAAGGAGGAAGAACGCCACGAGGCTCATCGCTCCCACGGCGAACGGCCAATTTTGTCGTACTCCTGTCTGACCGAACCGCAAGAAGCAGGCGCCAAGCAATGAGGACACGGCAATCAACGTGCCCTGTTGGGGAACGAGTGCAAGGATGGGATAGATCAACCCCGGACCGCCTAGCGGGAACATGCAGAGACAGAGGAGTAATCCGGCGGCGACGGCTGTGGGCCGGCCCATCCCCAAGGTCCGCGCCAGACAAGCAGTCGCAGCGAGCATCTCGATTGCGACGATGAAATAGACGCCGACTTTTGCGAAATCCGTCTGTCCCATCCACGCCGTCAACGCAAATGAGGGAAACAGCGTGACATTCATCGCGCAGAAAAAGATGTCACCGATGCCTTGGTAAACATCCATGGAAATCGAAGTCAGAGGCACGTCCCACAAAAACTGACGACGGGCGAGATCTCTTATGTATCCACCATCGAACCCGATAAGCAGTTGAGACCGATTGAGCCACAGCGCCAGGGCTAGGCCGAGTGCGCCGAAAAGGATCAGCGAGAGCCGTACCCAGAAAAAATGCGTTGCGCCGGAGTGTGTTACCGCGCACCCATGTGCGGATTTCATGCCGGCACGCCGAGTATACTCAACAGAGTCGACGTGATGCGGCGAACGGTGTCGATGCTCATCTGATAATAGAGCGGTAGACGTAATCCTCGTGCCGCAATGTCCTCGGTCACCGGAAGATCTTCGGCTCGATATCCCATTGAAAGGCCCATCGGCGACGAGTGCAGCGGGATGTAGTGGAATTGTGCTTGGTAACCGGCGGCATTGAGCTGCTTTCGGGCCAGCTCGCGCAAGGCCGCATCGGCGAAGATCAACGAAAAAGCGTGGCCGTTCACGCTGCGGCGCTCATCAACGCGAGGCAATTGAGCTAATCCATGCCGTTCCAAGGTCACGAGACCTTCATGATAAGCTTCAAACAGCGCGACCCTTCGGGCAGTGTTTTCATCCTGTCTTTCCAACTGCGCGAGCAGCATGGCTGCCTGCAACTCCGTCGGATAGAAACTCGATCCCAAAGCGACCCAGGTGTATTTATCGACCATCCCGTCGATGAACTGCTGACGGTTGGTCCCGCGTTCCCAAACGCAGAACGCCTCCCCCTCGTCGGAGGGATCGCAGATCACCAAGGCGCCGGCCAACCCCGCATGGAGATTCTTCGACTGATGAAACGAAAAGCAGCCGAAGCGGCCAAACGTGCCAAGCGGCTTTCCGTCCAGCGTGCTTCCAAGCGCCTGCGCCGCATCTTCAATGATGTAGATTGCGCGACCGCCGATCGCGGTCTTAAGACCATCCATGTCCGCGGCGATCCCCGCATAATGCACCGGGACGATCGCCCGCGTTCGGTCGGTTATGCGGGCCGCAACATCGGCCATGTCCATCATCTGAGTTTCAGCATCGATTTCGCAGAACACGACCCGCGCCCCGGTACGCAGCATTGCGGACGCAGTTGTACAAAAGGTATAGGATGGGACGATAACTTCGTCGCCAGGGCCCAAGCCACAAAGGAGTGCGCTCATTTCCAGCGCTGCCGTGCAGCTATGAGTGAGTAGGACGCGCGATTTTCCAAGCGACTTCTCAAGCAGACACGCGGCCCGTCTTGAGAAAACCCCGTTTCCACCAAAATCCCTAAGCGCAAAGACTTCGGCTATATAATCTTGCTCCCGACCGGTGAGGTAGGGCTCATTGAAGAGAATCATGCTGCGCGTTCCATATTCAGGCGACTGTATTGCCATAGGGAATTTGACATGCCAAGGGCTGGCGTGGGGACCGACGGGAGGCAGAATTGGATACCAAATTCGTCGGAATGGCCCTAATCGCTGTGGCGGTTCTGTCTCTTACCGCCGCGCAGATTCTGATCAAATCGAGACTTGGCCTGCTCGGGGCGATACCGCTATCGCCCCGAGAACTACTTGCCTACGGACTGCAGCTTGCAGCCGATTGGGCAATCTGGATCGGTATTGGCGGGCTGCTGGTCGCAAGTCTGCTCTGGTATGCAGCGATCTCGCGGCTGCCTCTGTCTGTCGCCTATCCATTCGCCGCCCTGTCATATCCCCTCATATTTCTGGGTTCGCTGGTTCTGCTGCGCGAGACGTTCTCATGGCAGGCACTGGGCGGCAACGTCATGATCGTCCTCGGGGTGCTGTTAGTCGCGAGTTCGACGCAGGGCTAGAGCGGGTTTCGATCTGATTGAATCATTTGGGATTCCCAAATCAGCCTGGAGCTGATTCAGACTGCCTGCCGGGTCGGAGGCCGGCGGGGATGTCGAAAGCTCTGTCTGTTGATCTTCGGGTTCGGGTGCTGGCTGCGGTCGCACGGGGTTTGACGCACCGCCAGGCCGGCGAGCGGTTCGGTGTGAGTGCGGCGAGCGTGAGCCGCTGGCGTAAGCTGGAGCGTGAGCAAGGCGATGCGCGGCCCGGCCCTCTCGGCGGCGACCGGCGCTCGCATGGGCTCGAACGACATGGCGCGACGATCCTGGATTGTGTTGCGGCCAACCGTGAGATCACGCTTGGCGAGCTCAGGACCGCGCTTGAAGCGAAGGGGGTGAACGCCAGCATCGCCGGGCTCTGGCGGTTCCTCAACCGACACAAGATCACGCTCAAAAAAAGTCGGCGCATGCGAGCGAACAGGACCGCGCCGATATTCTGAAGCGCCGGCAGGAGTGGTTCGAAAGCCAGCCCGACAGAGCTGGCTCGGTTTGTCTGAACAGTTTGCGGGCTGTCGCTAAGTGGATTTCGGCCCTGGCTATGCCGCAACCGGGATTGGCTGCAGCGCGTTGAAGTAGGCCTGATCGGGCGTCTGCCGTCCCAGGCTCTGGTGAGGTCTCCGGCCGTTGTAGAAAGCGAGATAACGGCCGATCGAGGCGCGCGCGTCGGACACGCTGGCGTAGGCGCGCAGATAGACCTCCTCGTATTTGACCGATTTCCAGATGCGCTCGACAAAGACGTTGTCGCGCCAGGCGCCCTTGCCGTCCATGCTGATCCTGATGCCCGCGCCGATCAGCAGGGCGGTGAACTCGCGGCTGGTGAACTGCGAGCCCTGGTCGGTATTGAAGATCTCCGGCTTGCCGAAGCGCGCCATCGCCTCCTCGACGGCCTCGATGCAGAAGGCGACGTCCATGGTGATCGAGAGCCGCCAGGCCAGAACCTTGCGGCTGAACCAGTCGACGACGGCCGTGAGATAGACGAAGCCCCGCGCCATCGGGATGTAGGTGATGTCCATCGCCCAGACCTGATTGGGCCGCGTCACCGGCAGCTTGCGCAGCAGGTAGGGGAAGATCTTGTGCCCCGGCGCCGGCTTCGAGGTATTCGGGCGGCGGTAAAGCGCCTCGATCCCCATGCGCTTCATCAGCGTGGCGACGTGAAGACGTCCAGCCCTATGGCCATCGGCCCCAAGCAGCCCCTGCAACATGCGGCTGCCCGCGAAGGGATATTCCAGATGCAGCGCGTCGATCGCGCGCATCAACGCCAGGTCGGCGGCAGGAACCGCGCGGGGTAGATAATAGACGCTGCCCCGGCTGATCCCGAGCACCTTTGCCTGCCGGTTCAGTGGCAGGTCGTGCGCGCGGTCGATCATCGCTTTGCGCTCAGAAGGCCGGCCTTGCCGAGCGCGCCGGACAAAAAATCGTTCTCCAGCGCCAGCTCCCCGATCTTGGCATGCAAGGTCTTCACGTCGATCGCAGGCGCACCGGCCTCGGACTTCGCCTCGGACCCGAACACGCCGGCAGCCCCCTCAAGAAGCTGGCTGCGCCATTGCGTGATCTGGTTGGGGTGGACATCGAACTGCTGCGCCAGGTCGGCCAGCGTCTTCTCGCCCTTGATCGCCGCCAAAGCGACCTTCGCCTTGAAAGCCGGGCTGTGGTTCCGGCGAACGCGTCTCGTCATATCCGCTCCTGTTCACGGCAATCATGCCGCGTTCAGGCCGAAAATCCACCTATGCCCGGTGTCCAGATTTCCCGAGCCAGCTCTGACCTGGATCCCGAGCGCCTCGTCTTCATCGACGAGACCTGGGCATCGACCAATATGGCGCGCCGTCATGGCCGATGTCCGCGCGGCGAGCGGCTCAGGATGGCCGTCCCGCACGGTCATTGGAAAACGACGACCTTCGTCGGGGCGTTCACCCTGCGCGGCTTCATCGCGCCCTGGGTTCTGGACGGGCCGATCAACCGCGATGCCTTCGAGACCTATGTCGCCAAGGTGCTCGTCCCAGAACTGCGCCCGGGCGACGTCGTCGTGACGGACAACCTCTCCAGCCACAAGGGACCCAGAGTGCGCGAAATGATCGAGGCAGCAGGCGCCGAACTGCGTTATCTGCCGCCCTACAGCCCTGACTTCAACCCGATCGAGATGGCCTTCTCAAAGCTCAAGGCCCTCCTGCGCAAGGCAGCCGAGCGAACCGTCGGCGGTCTCTGGAGCGCCATCGGCCGCATCATCGATCTCTTCGATCACGCAGAATGCCTGAACTACTTCACCGCCGCAGGGCATGATGCAATCTGATCGGAAAACGCTCTAGTCGTGTCGCGGCTGAGGGAACATGGAGTTGCCATTTCGCTGCGGCACAAGTGCGCCCGCCTGCGCGACGCGCCCCCCCACGGCAGCGAGATGCTCTTGGTGCGTCCCGCACTCACGCAACCGCATGACCATAGCGGTACATGTCGAGCATTTCCGGCGGAATGCCCCAGTCATGCGCGCCAACCTGGTCATGCAACCGTTCGAAATTATCTCGGTGAAGCTTGGCGATCTGGTCGTCCAGACGGCCGTCTGGCGGCGCGAAACCATGCTGATAGGCAGCGTTGATCGTGTGTCGTACCGCCTTGTCGATGGCCTGCTGACGTGAGAGCGCACGGATCAAAGGGCGGTCCGGGCGGAGGGCGGAGAAACGGGGATCGACCGCTTTGCCATCCATGATGTCCGCCAGGATCGTGGAAATAAGGGGGGACAGGTGAAAGCCGTCTCGCTTCGTGCCCGTGGCGATGAAGAAATTCGGGATTTCAGTTTGTCCGAGCATAGGATAGGTATCTTGGCTCGATGGTCGCAGTCCGACATTCACGCGGACGAGTTCTGCGCGATAATAGTTGGAATTGATTTGATCGATCACGTTCCGCAGAAGGTTATCGACCGCTGAGAGGCGAGGCCGTGTGACGCGGTCCGGAGAAATGAAGTTCGAAGCACCTATCAGGACGTGATCCTGATCCTCTCCGGGCGCGCCGGGGTAGGGGGCGGAGTAGACACCGCAGGCAAGCCCACGGTTCGGAGTCCGGATGCAGGCGCTCAACGCAAATTCCGGGCTCTTGATCTCGATGGAAGTGCCGACGCCCGAGAAAACGCGCTGAACATTCAGCCCGAGATCGCTGGCGCGGAGAATGTCCGAGACTGTGGCACCAGCCGCCAGCAGAAAACGGTCGCCATCGACGATCGTGCCGTCATCGAGCTCGGCGCCGCTCACGCGCCCGTCAGTAGCCAGAAGACGCCGGGCTTCCGCGTCCAACACCGTGACGCGCACATCCTGCTGCAAAACGAAATCGAGCTTCTCCAGCGTCAGGCGAGGATTGAGCCAGCCTTCGTTCTCAATCAGGATAGCCCGCAACGCCCGCGTGCGCTGCCTGGGATTGTACTGGGGAATATCCCTGGGCGAGACCCATTGATAGGGTTCCTGATAGTGATCGAGAGCTGCAACGATCGCGTCGAAGCTCTCGTCTTCGAGATCGTCGGTCGCAGTGTTGTTGACGATGAAGGTGCCCCGCGATACGCGCCCGGCGGCCGATTGCGCGCCAAATCGGCGGCTGTCGCCGCCGACGCTCGCTGAAAGCTCTTCCTCGAATGACCGCCAGGCAGCCGTTGCGTTCCGGCTGAGTTCGAAGCGGTACCGATCGAGTTCACTGTCGAGCGACCCTGCCTCGATCTCCGCGTAAGAATTGAGCATGGCCGCCGCTGCCAGCGTGGCCGATGACGGGCGCTGGTGACTGCCAATGATCACAATCTCGTCGGCCGCATTGGCTCGCTGGGTCAAGCGGAACGCGATGGTGAGAGCGACAATGCCATTGCCGATGATGACGGTCTTCATGTCTGCACGGAGCCGGATTTGATGATATAGCAAAGGCCTGGATAGGTCTCCGCGCGGCGGATGCGATGCGAGACCTTGCCAAGGATGTGTTCAGCGTAGACGCGCCCCTCTGCCGGGATGACGTCGCGGGTGAGTTGCCAAAACGCGATGATGCCACCCGGAACGAGCCGGTCATAAATGAGATCGAACGCCTCGAGCGTCGGCTTGTATGAATTGACATCGAAAAATGCGAGCGCGACAAACTCGCCAGGGTTCTCGGTAAAGAATTGCGGGATCGTTTCGCGACAATCGCCGGCTATCACGCGGTGCTTGCCATTATTATGGCCAAGGACATTGCTCTTCTCGTGCATCACCAGCAAGCCGCGCAGGAACTCGGCATAGTCCGTTCCCTCAAGCGCATAGGTCCCGTCCGAATGCAGAGCCGTCGCTTTGTCCCTTTCTGAGAAGCCTGCATATCCTGAAAAGGTGTCGAAGCAGGCAATACGCCGATTGAGATGCAGCGGCTCGTAGATCGCCCGCAAATTCTCGCACAGCACGGCTGTTTGGCCTCGCCAAGTGCCGACATCGAACACCATTCCAGGCAGATCGACGATCTGCCTGTAGATTTCTGCCACGGCGAGAAACCTGGCTAGCAACGAGCCCCGCAGGAACAGGCCGAGCGATCGCTCCTTCTCCTCGGGCGTCGCGCTGTACGCCTGCATCGCCTCGAAGATCGCCATGCGCGCATCCAGGCTGGCTTCGTTCGAATACGAGGTGGATGCGGATTCGTGAGTTTTAGCCAATGTCTCTACCATCCTGATCTATCAGCTCCCTGCGGCAGCAGACTTGCTGAATTGGCCTGCGGGATACACATTTCTAATCGTCGTATATGGTCTTCGCTTTGATTCGGAATACGTTTTTGCCAAGTAAATTCCAATGACGCCTATGAATAGAATCGATAACCCACCCAAGAACCACACTGAAACGATAACAGAAACCCATCCTGCAACGGCGATATTGAAAATTAATTGCCTTAATACGATGTATATTCCAAACAAGAACGATCCGAGAGATATCAGCACGCCGGTGTAGAAAATCCACATGAGAGGAAGCGTGCTGAACGCCGTAACCGCCCCGACCAACAGCGAGAGCCGCTTGCGAAGGGTGTAAGTTGTCGAGCTTGTGCTTGCCTTATCGATCAGATGACCACGCTGATCGAAACCGTTGAGGTGATACAGGCCGCCCAGGAACATCTCGCGCTCGTCATGCAAAACAAGCGCATCCACGAAGCGCCGCGTCATGACAGCGGCAGTAACCCAGTTCGGCGGCA
This sequence comes from Allobosea sp. R86505, assembly GCF_042466375.1. Lineage (NCBI taxonomy): Bacteria > Pseudomonadati > Pseudomonadota > Alphaproteobacteria > Hyphomicrobiales > Alloboseaceae > Allobosea > Allobosea sp. R86505. The sequence continues at coordinate 233,892 of NZ_JAXHPY010000001.1, forward strand.
GCCACACGCCGGTGAAAAAGGCGAACAGCTTATAGAACATCGCCCCGGAAATCCGCTCAAACCATCCGCCTTTCCGCTGACGCTGAACCCCGTAAACCATGTCGCAGCCCTCATCGAGCAGCTTGGCATGAAACGGAATGAGCCATTCCGGCTGCTCTTCCAAGTCGATGTCGATCAGATAAACGAATTCCCCTCGCGTCTGGCTTAGCCCAGTGACGATGGCCTTGTGATGACCGAAATTGCGGGACAGGTCGACGATTTTGATGTGCGGATCGTGTGCCGCTCGTGCCAGCGCAATATCCAGGCTGTTGTCCGGCGAGCCGTCATTGACGAGGATGATCTCAAACTCATTCCCCACCAGCGTCTGGGCCGAGGCGGAAACGCGCGTGCAGAATTCTTCAATGTAAGGCGCTGATTTGTAAAGCGTCGCGACGACCGACAGTTTCAAGACAGCCCTCTCCAGATGGTTAGCCTCAGGTGGCATCCCGCCGCCTTGCCACCGCCAGCACGCTCGTGCCCATTAGCACCGTTGCTCCGGCTTGCAAACGAGCCAGCTCACTCTGGAGGCGGCGCCCAACGAATCGTCCGATAGCTGAATCCGGCAAAGCGTGATCGGCAGCGCTTTGGGCACCGCCTCCCTGCCTCGACCCAAGCCAACTCGGCAGCGCTCTCAGTAAAAGCACCGCGGGGACGAGGACCCCGAACAGATAGGTGGAGAACTCGACCTCAAAGCCCGCTCGTCGCAGTGCCCTGGCTAGCGAACGTCGCGTGTAGCGCCTAAAGTGACCCGCATGCCGGTCCTCCGCCGACCAAAGCCACCGATACGCCGGGACCGCGACGTAGGCGCGTCCGCTGGGCGCCAGGGAGGCGTATAGGCCAGCAAGAGCTGTGCCCTCATCTGCGATATGTTCCAGGACGTCAAACAAAGCGATTGCAGGGAGGCTGGCGGAAGGGATAGCCAACTCCTGAAAGGCGGCCTCGACAGTAGCAACCTTACGCATGCGAGCTGTTGCCGAACCATTCGGGTCCGGTTCGACCACGATGCAGTCGAAGCCCACCCGGCACAGATGCTGACTAACGTAGCCGTTGCCACCACCGATGTCGAAGGCCGTTCCGTTCGGCGGAAAACGCCTCATTACTGCTTCGATGGCGCGGTTTCGGTGGTTGAACCAATAGGAATTGGGCTCGATCTCCGCGAGCAATGCTAGATCGTCCTCCGGATAGGAGACTGGATCGCCCAACGTCTTCGAACGCCAATGTCCTTCGGCGACTTTGATGAGACCGGGTATCGAGGCACACCATCGATCTAAGAACGACTTATTCATGATTTGCTCGGCCGGCTTTCATGTAACTTAGCGCATCCGGGCCGGTGTTAAAAATGAGATCAAGAATGGACACTTGATGGGAGAATTCTCCGTGCAGTTGTGTATAGGGCGGATATCCCGAGTAATCCATCCATTCGACGGCGATACCATTTCGGTCTAGCAAAACCTCGTCAAGATATGCCCTAGCGGACGGGCCGCTAATATAATGGGTGGCGCCGAGCGCTCTGCAGATGCCAGCCAGCCTTGCCGTGCGTCCTCCGATAATCCCCAGATCACGAGATTGTATAAATCGTGTCTTGAATCCGAGTAGTGATGTAATGGCTTTTAAGAACAGAACGTTCAGCTGGCTGAGATTGGCGACCCCCGCAGCTTGATCGTAAAGCGCCGCTATAGGTGGCCCGTAAAGTCCGAAAAATGCGGTGCGCGAATAGGCTTGCTGGATAGCGCGCCAATGATTCTGTGCAAACGGTGTCGGCAGCGAAACATCCTCGATCTTCTGAAACGCCCCTTCCGCCTTCGACACAGGGACGGTCAGCCATTTGATGCCGTGCTGTGTCTTGATAAGATTACGATTGTGCCAGTGATTTTTGCTATATTGAACATCGTCATATACAACGAAAACATCAACAGATCCAATAATATCAAAATAACCCTTCCATGGAATGTATGATGACTGCAATATCGCAATGCGCATCGAGGAGCTCGTCACTGTCTAAAAATTTTACTTCGCTCAGATTATTTCAATTATCCGCTGCGGCGCTACAAAACATCACATCAAACTCGAACGCCATCGCCATCGCCATCGCCATTGAAAGGGATCACGTTAGGGTCTGCGGTTTGATATCGCTCCATCATCACAATCAGGCAAGCCTTGTAAAGAGCCCGTCTGGTGCGGGCCCATGAATCCGCTATGTGACATCGCCCCTCGGTGGCGCTAGCAGGCTGTTGAAGAAGGCGCTGGCTGGCGGAGTGGTGTCACTTACCGGCAGCGTTGGGATGATCGAGGGCGCCTGGTGAGCGCGATCAGGGTCGTCGGCCTGGGCACGGGGCGTCGCGCGGCTTCGACGATGATCGTCGCGGGGGCCGCATCGGTGATCTCGCTCATGCCGGCGCCGCCAACAGCTTCGGCAGGCGGACGAGGTTGTAGGCTGCGGCGGTTAAGGTGAAGGCCCATCCGACCCGGTCGACGCCGCGCAGCTTGGGCCTGTCGAGCCCGGCCACCCCCTTCATCCAACTGACGCCCTCCTCGATGCGCTTGCGGATGCGCTGGCTCGCGGCATAGCCGGGATGGCGGGTGGTGCGACCGTCGATGGCCGAGCGGCCGCGGCAACGGGTCAGGTTTTGCGCCACATGCGGGCGCACGTTCATCGAACGCAGCTCGTTCACGAAGTCTGACGCGTCATAGCCGCGGTCGGCCCCGAGCGTGATGGGCCGCGGCCGGTCGGCATGCGGTTCGATCATCACCAGTGCCGCCACCCGCTCGGCATGGCCAGACACCGTCGTCAGGCAGGCATCGACGATGAGGCCGGAGCGGTTGTCCATCAGGGCATGGCCGAGGAAGGCGAGCCGCGCCTCCATGCCGGGACCCTTGCGATAGAGCTTGGCGTCCGGATCGGTGGTCGAGGCGTGGGTCGCGTTCGAACGCTTCTCGCCGCGGAAGTCGGCCTCGGCGTTGCGCCCGCCCGACGCCGGCGGTGGCGGCTCGTTCGGGCCGGGGCCTCGTCCAGGCTCTTCGACCGGCCTGAAGCTCTTCATCGACGCCCAAGCCTGGATCAGCGTGCCGTCGACGCTGAAGTGCTCGCTCGACAGGAGCCGCTTCACACGGCGCCCGGCCAGCACGGCCGACAGGAACTGCGCGGCGACGTCGCCGGCGAGAAGCCGGTCGCGGTTCTTCGAGAACGTCGAGCGATCCCAGACCGCGTCGTCGATGCCGAGCCCGACGAACCAGCGAAACAGGAGATCGAACTCCAGCCGCTCCATCAGCTGGCGCTCAGAGCGGATCGAGTAGAAGGCCTGCACCACCATCGCACGCAGCAGCTTCTCCGGGGCGATCGACGGCCGGCCGAGGCCCGATTAGAGCGCCGAAAGGTCGGTCCCCATCACTGAGAGAGCCTCGCTCACCAGCGACCGGATCGCCCGCAGCGGGTGACCCACGGGCACCCGGCCTCCAGGTCCACGTAGCTGAAAAGCGCCCCCGTCCTCTCGTCCGATCCCCGCATCCCGCCTCTCCCCAGCGCAGAGAAGTGAATCACGTCAAGGCCGGATCCGCGAGCAACTTCTTTAACAGCCTGCTAGGGCATTTGACGACGGACAAATCGGATCGCTTCTCAAAAGACACCACCGCGCGAACAACCACTGTCTCAATCTCCTCGCACTGAACGAACGTCAAACCTATTCATATCGTCGATATCACGCAACCGGCAGGCGCTGGCCCAGAGCGGGCCGTATTTAAATTCGATCGATGCTTCTAATTCATGCGAAAACAAAATACCAAGTTGTAAAAGATTCGCTCTTACTATTCTAGCGTCAGATATATTCGCAATTTTCCAGCAATGGCTGTACTGTACCGGCAGGATAATGATTGAATCACCTTCAGATTTTGCCTTTACCGAAAACCCTCGAGATGTATAATTTAAATACTCCAGGTTTCCAGACCGTAGCTCCAATCGCCGACTGTCAATCTCGTTGTTATCAAACATGACAACATCCCGTCGCGGATCAAAATTTTTGCTTTCCATAATTCTCAGCCCGGACCGGAAATCATTCGCTGGTAGCTTTACAACGGGTGAGTAGTTCCCCAAATTTGGATCGGGTAGGTCAATTACGTACAAATTCGTATTGTCTTTCACTCGGATTCGTACCGAAGATTTTTCTGAAAACTCTTCATTGTCCGTAATAACGTGCTTTACGCCCCACAACTGCATCATCTTCAGATTCGGATGCGTCAGTGTTAGCACGCCCCTTACCTGCACATCATTTTTACGCGCTAAGAAATGCGTCAATACACCATAATACTGAGGCGATATTGTAGAACTATACTGCATTAGTGTCGGTATGCGGAACTTCCAAAGTCCAAGCATGCGATGATCATTACCTGTATTGCTCCATGTATTATAGTCAAATTGATGAAGTGACATCCATGACACGGATTCCGATGATTCAACGCCGGTGATAGTCGTAGCGAAGCCACGGAAACGCTGACCCGGAAAAATCGAAATACTTTGAGCTATGTAATCTGTTATGTCAGTTGAATTGATAGGCGAAAACCCTCGACAATTTGTACTATTAGAAATTAAATAACCCCCAATATTATTCAACGTAACAAATAAAGGAATCACCGTACTAATGCTATACAATCTAAATTTAAACATAATTGTGAAATTTGCACTATCTTGTAAATGTTTAATAGTAAACTGCCTAAATAAATATCTCACCGATTGAGTAATGAAGAAAGACGCGAATAGAACAATAAATGGCCAAATACCGGACTCGAAATATACTGGTGACACAGACATATTTTCGGAGTAATAAACAACCATGACAGAGCTTAACATCACAAACAGCGGCAGAAAAACCGAATGTGTCACAGATAATGCAAATGGGATATAGTAGTTTCGCCTATAAATGGCAAGGGTAGACCCCGCAATGCTCAGTACAATTGCGAACTTTCCGGCAGATTGATACCAATATGTCGATGCATAAATTAGCTCTTCTCGCGGCTGCTTCATTTCAGAAGAAAAGTATGAATAGGCATTATATTTGTATATTGTGTAAATATAGATCGCAGATCCAGAAAATGCCAGAGCGGCAACTATCAATAAAACGGACATCCATCGATACTTAAACCCCGAATTTTTTCGGAAATCAAACATTGCCGCTGAACAATAAACGATTATTGCAAGCGCTGGTAGGACCACAAAAGTTGGGGCAGAAAGAATACTTATTAAAACACAGACCGTCGGAACAAATAATAAAAAAACTCGATAAAGACCGCTACTGTGCCCTAATGACCATATGCACCCTACTGTGATCATCGCGAAACCAATTAACTGCGAATGATCAGGAACAATACTGAACAATGCATAAAAATACGACGCTTCACCATAAACGACTGGCAACATTGCTGTCGGCAACACGAATGAAGCGAGATAACATGTTGCCCAATCGAACCGTAATGAACGACCCAAGAACTGGGTCGATAGCATTAGAAAGGCCGAATGAATTGTATAGTAAATCGAGTTCGACGCGTTATCCAAGCTCAAAATCCGCCGAGCCCAGTCTGACACTAAATACTCAACATAGATCGGAAAATAAGTATCAAAACTGCCGTCAAATGGAGAAGCACCAGCCTGTTTGAATAACTCTCTATTCTGTAACTGTATTGATTTTTGGACGGTCCATATGTTGCCGTCCATTCCCCAATATAGGCACGCATCATTATAATTAAAACTGAAATAAAAGATTGCTATATAGGTTATGTTTATTAGAAAAAAAACATCGAATTTGCTCTGACGCCACGATTTTTTCTGACTTAACATTTGTAAATTCATCTAAGGCACCCGACAAGCATGATAATCGTTCTATATGGCAGCCGCGGACTTTGTCAACAAATTCTATTGCGAGGTTTGAGAGATTGACGTAAAATTTAGACTGAGTCGGTTTTTTTGGATGGTGGTCGATGCATATGCGACGTCTCTTGGTAAATGACGCGTCGCTTCGAGCTAGCCGCACTGGGGCAAACTGTGGCTGATTGCCCTCCCCTAGTCGGCACGCTGTCGCGAGCTATCAATAAGTCGCCGTCGTTCGAGTTGAACGACGGATGGAGCGAAGGATATAATGTTGCGACGAGTAGTGGCGGAGGTGCGACCGTCGGCCCGGGCAGAGATCATGCCACCGTATTTGCTCAGACGGTTGGCGTGTTTGGCGGTCGCCAGTATGGAATAGCAGCTTGCGCCTCGAGTATTAATGAAACGAACTCCGTCGCTTCGGTACAAGTAAATTGGTATAGCAGTTCAGGGCTGTACTTGGGTACTTCGTCGGCAATAAAAAAAGTAGGATTTTCCAAAACCCCATTGTTTTCTCATGTAACTGCCCCGAGTGATGCATCTTCGGGCGTGTTATACGTAGTACCTGGAGACAATAAATCAGTCGTCAATTATCAGTATGTGTATATTTATGAGCTGGGACCGCTTGTCGATTTCAACCATTACCTTTTATTTGGCGCGCCGGCTCGTGATGTGTCTTGGTTGGCTGGTGGATTCGTCGTTATTCTCGTGCTATTTTACTTTTTGACAAAGATGTTTTCCGAGCGGATTCGGAGCGGTAAATCACGAATAATTGCTTTCTGTCGCTGCGGCTATAGTAACTTTTCTATTTTATTTTGCAGTGCAGCTGAGTCTCTTCGACGGCACGCTAATTATCGCCGTTCTAAGTTGTTTTATTTTGTTATAGTTCTACTAGCAATGGCTCTTTTGATTTTCCGAGCCTCCTTTTTTTTCATTCCTTATAGTATCAATCATCGTATTATAGCTGAACTTATAGTATTTTTCATTTCATCATATGTTTTGTTGCTGGCCGCCGTTAAAGCTAGATTGAATGACGATCATCGTTAAAGTAAGCCACGTTTGACGTCGCTGACCTCGGATCCTTCGGACAAGCCCGTTCTGTGGCACCGCGTTTTGCTTGCGGCAATTCGCTTGTGTCCCATCGTCCATTCCGTTGCGCTTCGCCAGCGCCCTATGACCCGCTAGACTATGCTGTACGGTTCAATCGACTGCCTCATACCAACGGCCCTCATTCCTGACCGACATGCGCCCATTCGCGCCTCCCGATGGATGTGATGGTGCTGGGCTGATCAACGAGATGGTTCCAGGCGTCGCAAGCGGCGTCGATGATGTCGTCGTAGGTGTCGAAGACGCGGTTTGAGAGCCAGTTGGCGCGCAGATACTGCCAGATGTTCTTGACCGGGTTCAGTTCGGGCGAGCGCGAGGGCAGAAAAATCAGCGAGATGTTTTTCGGCACGACGAGCCTGGCGGTCGTGTGCCATCCGGCGCGGTCGAGCAGCAGGGCGGCATGGCCGCCTTTCGCGACCGTCCTGGCGATCGCGTCGAGATGGGCCTGCATGGCGTGGGTATCGGCGAAGGGCATGGCAAGCGCCGCGCCGACGCCCCGCGCGGGGCAGATCGCCCCGAGCAGATAGGCGCTCTCGTAGCGCTGATCGGCGGGCTGCCTCGGCCTCGTTCCGAGCCTGGCCCATTGCCGGACCAAGCCATTCTTCTGGCCGATACGAGCTTCGTCCTGGAACCAGAGTTCGATCGTCTAGATGTTTGATCCCGGGATTTGATGGTGCATTATTTTCGCCGGCAGCGAGGGATGCGCTATGGGCCAGGTTCTTCACGGGAGCGCCACAACGACTGAGGCTGTCCGTCGAGCGATACAGCATAGTCAAGAGAGCCTGAGGACGCTGGCGAAGCGCCACGGGATCAACCAGAAGACGGTGGCGAAGTGGCGCAAGCGAACCTCGGTCGCCGACCAACGGACCGGTCCGAAGGAGCCGAAGTCGACGGTGCTGACAATTGAGGAAGAGGCGGTGATCGTCGCCTTCCGACGGCACACGCTGCTGCCTCTCGACGATTGCCTCTACGCTCTACAGGCGACGATCCCGCGTCTGACGCGCTCGTCCTTGCACCGCTGTCTGCAACGCCATGGCATTGGCCGGCTCCCCGACGTCGATAGCGAGAAGGTCGCGAAGAAGAAGTTCAAGGCCTACCCGATCGGCTTCTTCCACATCGACATCGCTGAGGTGCAGACGGCGGAAGGCAGGCTCTATCTTTTGGTGGCGATCGACCGCACGTCTAAGTTCGCCTTGGTCGAGCTGCACAAGAAGGCGACCCGGCGCGTCGCCGGCGACTTCCTGCGCCACCTGGTCGAAGCCGTTCCCTACAAGGTCCATATCGTGCTGACGGACAATGGCACGCACTTCACCGAGCCAACCGGCGACGGCTGGACGCCTGCCGACATCAAGGCGATGCGGGCCGAGGGCGTGCTGTTCCGCTGCCATTCCTTTGAGGCCGCCTGCGCCGACCTCGACATCGAGCATCGGCTGACGAAGCCCGCGCACCCCTGGACGAATGGGCAAGTCGAGAGGATGAACCGCACCATCAAAGAGGCGACAGTCAGGCGCTACCACTACGACGACCATGCCCAACTCGAACGCCATCTCGCCGACTTCATCGCAGCCTACAACTTCGGGCGGCGGCTGAAGACCCTAAAAGGCCTCACACCTTATGAGTTCATCTGCAAGCGCTGGGCTGCTGAACGTAAGCGATGTCCCGCTGGCACCTTTGCGGGCGCGGTCTGAGTGCCGATCTTTGAAGCCCCTGAGGGCTTCGACACATGACGATTTCAGAGCTTACGCTTAAATCCAGCGACGACGATCCGGTTCGGCGGTTCGAGGTCTTCACCGGGACCGGGCGCCGACGCGATTGGTCGGACGACGACAAGGCAAGGATCGTGGCGGAGAGCTACGAGCCGGGCGCGACGGTGAGCGCGATTGCCCGCCGCCATGCCTTATCTCCGCAGCAGCTTTTCGGCTGGCGGCGTCTTTTGCGGCGAGCACCAGAGCCGGCATCATCGCCCATGTTCGTACCCGCGGTGGTCGATGCAGTTCGTTGCGAACCCGAGACCATGAGGCCGCCGGCCACGCGTCGTCGTCGCACTGTCGCCAGGCCGAGCGGCGGTATCGAGATCGAGATTGACGGCGTCGTGGTGCGTGTCGGAACCGGTGCGAGCCCGAAGACGATCGCCGCGGTACTATCCGCCCTGAAGGGCGGCTCGTGATCGGCCCGACCGGCGCGGTCCGCGTCATGATCGCGACAAAGCCGGTCGACTTCCGCAAGGGCGCGGAGGGCCTGGCCGCGCTGGTGCGCGAGAGCATGGGCGCCGATCCGTTTTCCGGCGCGGTCTATGTGTTCCGGGCGCGGCGCGCCGACCGGATCAAGCTGGTGTACTTCGATGGAACGGGCGTCTGCCTGTTCTCGAAGAGGCTGGAAGACGGCAAGTTCCAGTGGCCGACCATCGCCGACGGCGTCGTGCGGCTGACAGCGGCGCAGCTTCAGGCGTTGCTCGAAGGCCTCGACTGGCGGCGCGTGCATGAACGGCGCGAGACACGGGTCCCCGTCGCGGCAAGTTGATCGTTCCAGACTGGCAAGCCACTGTAATCCATGATTGAATCGGCTTCGTGAACAACGCGGCCAACCCACTGACCAGCGATCCGATCGCGCTTCGGGCGATGCTCGCGGAAGAGCGCGCCGAGAACGAGCGGCTGCGTCAGATCATCAAGGAACTCCAACGCCATCGCTTCGGGCGCCGAGCCGAGAGCCTGCCTATCGATCAGCTGCTGCTCGGCCTCGAGGAGGCCGAGCAGATCGAGGCCGAGGGCCTCGCCGGCGAGGAAGCGGCTGATCCCGCAAAGCATGCCGACCGGGCCAGGAAGCGTCGCGCCAACCGTGGAGCGCTGCCCGCACACCTGCCGCGGGTCGAGCAGATCATCGACGTCCAGGACAAGACCTGCCCATGCTGCCGGGGCGAGCTGCATTCGATGGGCGAGGATGTCTCCGAGCGTCTCGATATCGTCCCTGCGCAGTTCCGCGTGATCGTGACCCGTCGGCCGAAATACGCCTGCCGGACCTGCGAGGAGGTCGTGGTCCAGGCGCCTGCGCCCGCTAGGCTCGTTGAGGGCGGCATCCCGACGGAGGCAACGGTGGCCCATGTTCTGGTCGCCAAATACGCCGACCACCTGCCGCTTTACCGCCAGGCCCAGATTTACGCCCGGCAGGGCGTAATACCAAGGGCCGCTGAGGCTGACTCACGGGGTCTTTTCGGCGGCTCGTTTCGCTGATTCTATGGGCGCGAGGAGGATTCGCGCCATGGCTGCTGCGGTGAAGCTTCGAACGGACTATTCGGCCGTGGACCTGCGCCGGCTCGCGGCGGGGTCGAGGCACGCCAACCAGAGCCGACGGCTTCTGTCGCTGGCGGCGGTTCTGGACGGGATGGATCGGGAGCAGGCCGCGCGGATCGGCGGGATGGACCGCCAGACGTTGCGCGACTGGGTTCACCGGTTCAACGAAGGCGGCCCCGACGGGCTGAAGGACATTCGCTCCAAGGGACAGCCGCCCAGGCTTTCGGCCGATCAGCTCGCCGCCTTGGCGACCATCGTCGAGACCGGTCCCGACCGGGCCGCCAATGGCGTGGTGCGCTGGCGGCGCATCGATCTGCAGAAGGTTGTCCGCGAGCGCTTCGGCGTCGACTATCACGAGCGCACGATCGGCAAGGTTTTGAAGCAGATCGGCTTCTCCCATATCAGCGCGCGGCCGCACCATCCGGCACAGGACGCGCGCGTGATCGAGGCGTTCAAAAAAACTTCGCGGTGACGCTGGAGGCCCATCTCGCCCATGTGCCGAAGCGCAAGCCGATCGAACTCTGGTTCCAGGACGAAGCCCGTATCGGCCAGAAGAACAGCCTGGTCCGGCAATGGGCCAGGCGCGGAACGAGGCCGCGCCAGCCCGCCGATCAGCGCTACGAGAGCGCCTATCTGTTCGGAGCGATCTGCCCCGCGCGGGGCGTCGGCGCGGCGCTCGCCATGCCCTTCGCCGATACCCACGCCATGCAGGCCCATCTCGACGAGATCGCCAGGACGGTCGCGAAAGGCGCCCATGCCGTCCTGCTGCTCGACCGCGCCGGATGGCACACGACCGCCAGGCTCGTCGTGCCGAAAAACATCTCGCTGATTTTCCTGCCCTCGCGCTCGCCCGAACTGAACCCGGTCGAGAACATCTGGCAGTATCTGCGCGCGAACTGGCTCTCAAACCGCGTCTTCGACACCTACGACGACATCATCGAGGCCGCCTGCGACGCGTGGAACCGCCTCGTCGATCAGCCCAGCACCATCACATCCATCGGGAGGCGCGAATGGGCGCATATCGGTCAGGAATGAGGGCCGTTGGTATAAATCTGGACCGCTCAACCCTGGCTGACTGGGTCGGTAAGGCGGCCTTCCTCCTACGGCCGGTCCATGAGCGCTTGTTCGACCGGCTGAAGGCGTCGACCAAGCTCTTCGCCGACGAGACCACGGCGCCGGTGCTCGATCCCGGCCGAGGCCGGACCAAGACCGGCCAGCTCTTTGCCTATGCCCGTGACGAACGGCCCTGGGGCGGCGCCGACCCGGCTGGCGTGGCCTATCTCTATGCGTCCGACCGCAAGGCCGAGCAGCCGATCCGGCATCTTCAAGGCTTCGCCGGCGTGCTGCAGGTCGACGGCTACGCCGGCTACAAGGCGCTGGCCGAGAGGAATGCCGTGAGCCTGGCCTTCTGCTGGTCACACGTCCGGCGCAAGTTCTACGATCTCGCGCAAAGTGGCCCCGCCCCAATCGCCACGGAAGCGCTCGCGCGCATCGCGACGCTCTATCAGGTCGAGGCTGACATCCGAGGCTGCTCGGCCGAGGAACGCTGTGCCGCCCGCCAAGCCAGGAGCCGCCCCATCGTCGCGGCGCTGGAGCCGTGGCTGCACGCCAAGCTTCTCCTCGTCAGCCAGAAGAGCAAGCTTGCCGAGGCCATCCGCTACGCGCTCTCGCGCTGGGCGGGCCTCAGCCGCTTCCTCGACGACGGCCGCGTCGAAATCGACTCCAACGTCGTCGAGCGCGCCATCCGACCGATCGCTTTGAACCGCAAGAACGCGCTCTTTGCCGGATCCGATGGCGGCGCCGAGCACTGGGCCGTCGTCGCCTCGCTCGTGGAAACCTGCAAACTCAACGACGTCGATCCGCAAGCCTACCTCGTCGACGTCATCACCCGTATCGTCGCCGGCCACCCGCAAAGCAAGATCGACGACCTGCTGCCCTGGGCCTACGCACCGCAGCAGCTCAAAGCCGTGGCCTGAGAACACCGCTTACGGTCGGGCCGATCACGCGCCGCCCTTCAGCGCGCCGATCACCGCGGCAATCGTCTTGGGGCTCGCACCGGTTCCGACACGCACCACGACGCCGTCAATCTCGATCTCGATCCCGCCGCTTGGCCTGGCGACAGTGCGACGACGACGCGTGGCCGGCGGCCTCATGGTCTCGGGTTCGCAACGAACTGCATCGACCACCGCGGGTACGAACATGGGCGATGATGCCGGCTCTGGTGCTCGCCGCAAAAGACGCCGCCAGCCGAAAAGCTGCTGCGGAGACAAGGCATGGCGGCGCGCAATCGCGCTCACCGTCGCGCCCGGCTCGTAGCTCTCGCCACGATCCTTGCCTTGTCGTCGTCCGACCAATCGCGTCGGCGCCCGGTCCCGGTGAAGACCTCGAACCGCCGAACCGGATCGTCGTCGCTGGATTTAAGCGTAAGCTCTGAAATCGTCATGTGTCGAAGCCCTCAGGGGCTTCAAAGATCGGCACTCAGACCGCGCCCGCAAAGGTGCCAGCGGGACATCGCTTACTGCTGAACCTCATCGCTTCAGGCTAAACCCGCTCCACCAGATGCCGGGACTAAACATCTAGCGCCTCGGCAAATGGGCGATATGGGCCTCCAGCGTCACTGCGAAGTTTTTTTGAACGCCTCGATCACGCGCGCGTCCTGCGCCGGATCGTGCGGCCGTGCGATGGATATGGGAGAAGCGATCTGCTTCAAAACCTTGCCGATCGTGCGCTCGTGATAGTCGACGCCGAAGCGCTCGCGGACAACCTTCTGCAGGCCAATGCGCCGCCAGCGCACCACGCCATTGGCGGCCCGGTCGGGACCAGTCTCGACGATCGTTGCCAAGGCGGCGAGCTGATCGATCGAAAGCCTGGGCGGATGCCCCCTCGAGCGAATGTCCTTCAATCCGTCGGGGCCGCCTTCGTTGAACCGGTGAACCCAGTCGCGCAACGTCTGGCGGTCCATCCCGCCGACTCGCGCGGCCTGCTCCGGTCCATCCCGTCCAGAACCGCCGCCAGCGACAAAAGCCGTCGGCTCTGGTTGGCGTGCCTCAACCCCGCCGCGAGCCGGCGCAGGTCCACGGCCGAATAGTCCGTTCGAAGCTTCACCGCAGCAGCCATGGCGCGAATCCTCCTCGCGCCCATGGAATCAGCGAAACGAGCCGCCGAAAACACCCACGTGAGTCAGCCTCAGCGCCCGTTGGTATCAGTCGCCCGTGGCGCTCTCTTGAACAATCGAGCCAACAGTTGACCCCTCGTTGGAAGCCAAAGTGGTTGACATTCAAGCCGCTAAATCAACAATTCAGTCAACCCGAGCGAGCGAAACGCGTTCCATCGGAACGCCGACCAAGCCGTGGCGAGCACCCGACGTGACGGAACGGAACACCATAGCCGTGTCCACGCAATGCAGCATGGCGTTGTCGCTCTCGGCCCCGTCGGCGACGGCAGCCCTCACAGCGTAAACGCCGACGGGCAGCAGCGGCATCTGAAACTCGAAGCTTGCATCAACGCTTGAATCCGACGCCACCACCAACGGGTTGTCGAGTGTCGCCAGGTAGGTGTTGTCGGCGAAAAGAGTCTGGCCCAGTCGGTCGCGGACCTGGAATCCGACAATCGGTGAGGTCAGTCGCCGTTGCGCCTTCACTGTGATCCGCAGCCTAACCGCATCGCCCCCGATCACCCAGGAGAGCCGGTCGCCCTCGCTGTCCTCGAGCGCAACCTCCTCGATCCGGGCTCCGCCGACGCCGGTTCCCGCGTCCATGGTGAGTTCGGGGATTTCGATGTCGTTGCGCCATTTGCTGCCGTTGATCACCTCGACGCGCGCATCCCGGATGCGGCGCGTCGGCCGCGCATTGGTGGCTTCGGCAAGCGCTGGCTGAGCCATCGACCGCTCCCGCTCGCTGCCCTCCGTATGGTCAGCTCGCGCCTCCGCCGCCTCATCCGCGGCCTCCTGGACGGCCTTGGCCTGCCTCTCGAGGTAGTCTTTCGATCGGGCGAGCGAATGGCTCCCTAGATAAGCCTCGGCGACGTCCTTGGCCGAGCCCACCATCTTGAGATCGCCGTGGTCGAGCCAGGCGGCCTTCTGACAGAGCGAGATGACGTCGTTCGTGGAGTGGGAGACGAACAGGAAAGTCCCGCGCTTGAGAAAACCGCGGATGAAGTCCATGCATTTCTGGACGAAAAAGGCATCGCCAACGGCCAGCGCCTCGTCGGTGATGATGATATCCGCCTCGGTGTGCGCGACGATCGCAAACCCCAGACGCGCGACCATGCCGCTCGAATAGGTCTTCACCGGCTGGTCGATGAACCCCCCGATATCGGCGAAGTCGATGATCGAGGTCAGCTTCGCCTCGACGTCGCGGCGCGTCATGCCCAGCACGGCAGCCTTGAGGAAGATGTTCTCCCGCCCGGTGAAATCGCCATGCAACCCCGACGAGTAGTCGAGAATGGCGACGCGACCATCCACCTCGATCCGGCCGCTGGACGGGCGCAGATTGCCGGATATCATCTTAAGCAGGGTCGATTTGCCGCTGCCGTTGACTCCCAGAAATCCCCAGCTCTCGCCCTTCCTGATGTCGAGGGAGAGCGGGCGCAGGGCCGAGAACTCACGGTAGATCGATGCCACCTTGCGGTCGATCCGTTGAGCGAGGCCCGAATTCCCGGGGATAACGCTCTTGGCCATTTCGAGCATGACATGATTGAGGCGCGCACCAGGCGATGACCAAAGCCCATAGACCTTCGATACGTCCTGAACCCGGACGGCGATCTCGTCCTGCTCGCCTTTGCCTGCTTCCGACACCTGTCAGCCCAATCTCTACATCACGTCGGAAAAAGCTGACTTGCTGCGCATGAAGAACGCATAGCCGGCCACGGCGATCGCGACACTGAGCGCCAGCGCCAGAGCCATAACAGTGAAGGACGGCACCTTGCCGAACAGCATGGCGCCTCGTGCCTGGTCGATGATGAGCGCGAGCGGATTGAGCTTGAATATGATCTGCAGCCGCGGAGGCAGCGATTCGATCGGAAAGAAGACGCCGCTGAGGAACATCAGGACCATGCTCAGTGGAGACGTCACCGAAGGCACATCCCGGATGAACACCGACAGCGCCGACAGGAACCAGGATATGCCAAGCGCGATCAGCCCGATGCACAGGATGTGGACGATCAGAAACACCGACGTCCAATGCATGAACCCGTGCAGGACGACAAAGCCGATCTGACACAGTGCGAGGCCGATCAGCAGGTTCATCATCATGATCGTGACGCTGCCGACGGCCAGCGTCTCGACCGGAAAGGCAATGCTCTTCACATAGCTCGCATTCGACATCAGCAGGCTCGGCGACTGTGTCAGCGCCGCAGCGATGCATTGGTAGAAACTCAGGCCGACGAAGAGGGCCAGCGCGAACTCGGCCGGTGTTTCCTCGGCCTTACCGGTAAAGCGCCCGTTGAAAATATATCCGAAGACAAAGGTGAAGAGCGCCAGCAGAATCAGCGGGCTCAGGATGGTCCAGGCGGCGCCGAGAAAGGTGCTGCGATAGGTTGCGGTAAAATCACGCTGGGCCAGCGTCCAAGTCAACTCCCTGTAGCGCCACAGATCACGAACGACACGGATCGGCGACAGCAGGTTGGCATAAACCGGCCGGGAGTCCGGCGTGTAGACAAACCGTGTCATCGGCGTCTGTACCCCAACACCATATCCTTGATCCGACGGCCGATGCTGTGGATCGCGGTTCCACGAAGCGAATCCGGCAGGATGTTCCCATCCATTAACCGCACTAGGCGACGCTTGAGGCGATCCTTGGCCAATCGCTGCGGCGGCGGCACCGCTCCCTTCGACAGGGCGGCGAGTTCAGCAAACCGACCTGGCAGGCGCGGAAAATTGTCGGCGACGCGCTGAGCCGTGGCCCGAGCCTGGCCATCCTGCCCCTGGGTGGCAGCCTCGAAGCCTGCCTGCACACGCGGCCAGACCAGAAAGGCCGTCTCCTGATCGGCATAGGTGTCGTCGATGAAAAACCGGCTCGTCGATGCGTGCGGCACGAGAAGGGCCGCGCGGTCACGCTCGAAAGCGCGGACATCGACAACGGTCTTGCGCTGAAGCGCAGGCGCGGCGTTGCGCGGCGGAAGCGCAAGACCACGCTCCAGCAGGGACTGAAGCAGTGCCCGGCTCTCGCGCTCATAGACAAGGACCTGGTTCGGTGCGGCGAAGGGCAGCCGTTCCGCCCCATTGGGAATCGCGTAGGCGTTGCAGGATTCCGGATTCATATGCGTGATGAAATAGGGAACCTCGGAGAAATTGGCCATCGCCGCAAAACCGCTCGACGTGCCGATGAAAAGGTCCGAGCGGAGCATCAGGGTCAGTTCATGACCGAGGCCGAGCCCAAGCGCCCGCAGGCTGGTCACATTGGGGCGTCGCAGCAGTTCGAGCGGCTTTTCCTGGAGCCGCCCCATGACCACGAACTGCACTTGCGGGTGGCTCGTTTCCGCGAGCCGCACGAACTCGAACCATTCGAGGAAGTCGGAATCGCGGGAATAGGTGTGGTCCCCGGCGAGCCCGTTGTCGAGCCGCCGCAGGCGCGGATGAATGACCACGACCCGTTTTCCGGCGAGCGGGCCCGCGAGCAGCCCCTCGACGTCGGGCGCGCATCCCCGGCTCTCGACGAGCAGAGGGATACGGCCATGATCCTCATGATAGGCATTCAGCCGAGCATGCGAATAGATGTATTTGATGAAGTAGCTGTTGAGAGCGTCGGCATTGTCCCGCTGCCCCAGAACACTCTCGTAATCCTCCAGCACCTCGCCGTTGACGGCGTCGCCGGCCGCGACCTCCCTCAGCCGGGTCAGCATCTCGTCGCGCGACGCGTAGAGGTGGATGTTCCCCAAAAGCGGATGCGTACCGAAGGCGCCGAAGAGCTCGTTGAAAAACAACGCGCAATTTTCGGAGGTTACGAGGCCGCGCTGATAGATGCTCGACGGGTGGTTCGGATCGATGCAGATATAGGCATCGACGACCCGGCGGCCAGCCGCAAGGCAACGCAGCGCCGTCTGCACGTTCCACGTCAGCGCATCACCGAGCGCGTAGGGCAGCAGCTCGAAATCGTAGATGCCGCAGTATCGCGTGGCCTTACTCATCGGCTTCTCGTCTCGTAGAGCGATTCGAAAAAGGCATCATTCGTGACGCAGGGACGCGAGAAAACCTTCCGCCAGCTCGATCGGACCGGATAATCGGCCTCGGTCAGGGCCAGACTGTCGAATGGATTCTTTGATTCGACCCACTGCTTGGAGAAAAACGCCCCGCGCGTGGTCCGATCGATCTCGTTGAAGTAATACTCGATTTGGTCCTTGGTCATTTCGCCGAAGGACGAGATGTTGATCGCAAGATCCAGATAGTCCGCAGGCAGCATCGCCAGCTGGTGGGGCAGAAGGAAGACCAGCGAAGCCGCCTCAATCTCCGCCCTCACCTCGTCGAAGCTGCCGAAATCGCGCACGCGAAACGCCTCCCGTTGCGGCAAAACGGAGGTAAGGTACCGCTGGGAAAGATAGAGCGAAGGCGGAATGTCCACCATGACGATCTTGAGATGGGGGTGCGACCGCGCCAGCATATAGGCGTTGCGCCCATACCCGCCACCGATCTCGGCGACGCGCCGAACCGACGAAAAGTCAACGCCCTGCCCGATCGAATACATCTCGATCGCCGAGTTGGCGAGATCCTGCGAGATGCGCGCCCCGTTGACTGAGAGTGAAACCGGGGAACCCTCCTCCGGCTCTTCGACCTTGTCGAGCACGCCGAGCGCGTCAATCGAGAGCGCATGTTCCCAGAGCAGGAGCATCAGATAGCGGAAGTGCGTCTGAGGCTTGATCTCGAAATCCGGATCATCCGGCAATTGCTCGGCGAGCGCCCAGAGCTCTCCCGCCCGCGGCTGGCCGATCAAAGCCTCCAGCGTAGCGATCTGAGGATCGCCCGCCTGCACCGCAAAGGTGAAGTAGTTGAGCGCGATCGTGCGCTTAAAGCGCCGGTAGCCATCGGCCAGGAGCTGGTCGAGGTTCTTGCGGTTCAGCAGACTCCAGGCCGAGGAGGTGCCCCCAGGCGAACCAGCGCCGCGGCGGCTGGCCTCGACGAACAAGCGTGTCATCCGCAGAAGCTCGGCGAAGCTGCTCGCGCGCTCCTTGTCGTTCGAAATCTCCGGCCAGTTCAGGAGACCGGCGATTTCGTCCACCTGGAGGCCGCCGAGTTGGAGTTCCTGCCGCAGATCGGCCATCCGCGCCTGAAGAGCCCGGTTTTCTTCCAATGTCGCGTGGTATTTGACCGCCATCTGGTCGCGATCGAAGACACGGCTGGAGGCTTTCCGACGTAGCTCATCAGCGGCAGTGTCTAGCCGATCGATCAGTCGGTCGCGCATGCCGGCTTCGACGGAGACCTTCGGGGCAGGAGCGCCCAGCAGTGCAAGCAACCGTTCCGTAGCCTCCACAAGCGCCTTGCGCTCCGCCTTTTCGGCATCAAGCTGGTTGCGCAAGCGTGCATTCCTGGCCTCGATCCAGTCTCCGCGGTTGGCCTCCTGGGCTTTCTCGAGCACCGTCGCAATGCGCCGACCGAGCACGGGCAGCCTCTTGGTGGCACGCATCCAGACCGGCACGCGAATGTCGCTGACCGGCCTTTCCCGCAACATGGCTTCGTAGAATCGATCGAGCCGCGCGCTCTGCGGGCTGAGGTCGAGCCGGCGCGCGGTCGACGCCACGCGTTCGGCGAGGTCTCCGTCGGATTTGAGCGTCAGCAGCCGCTCGCGGAACCCGGGCTGCTGCAGCCCGCCGAGATCGACGCCGATGCCGTAGTGATCGAGCAAACGATAGTTGAACCCCACCTCGCGGTTGATGATCACCGGCAGGCGCGCATCGAGATAATCCGCGATACGGCCAGAATAGCAACTCTGCATGTAGTTCTCGGTGAGGAAACCGAGCTTCTGCCCCAGCGCTTCGCATCCCCCTGCCACAATGCCGAAATCATATTGCGGCAATTCGCGCGCCAGTTCCTCGACCGGAAGGCTGTCGTGGAGATGCACATAGGGCGTTTCCCGCTCGAGCGCGAGAAAGTCAGCGAAATCCTTGTCCGGGTCGAAACGGAACGAGGAACCCGGCGCGTCCCGATAGAACCAGTGAGGGTAGATGTGAAAATGGATCTTCTGCTCGGCCAGCATCCGCGCCATCTTGAGATAGGCGCTGTCCAGCATCCCCTGCGTCTCGAGCGTGAAGGTACCGACCGAAACGACGCTCACCTCTGCGGGGTCGCCCTTCGGCTTGGCGCCGGCCGCAGCAGGGCCGTCGATCCAAGGATATTCCGGAAACATCAGGATGTTCGAGGGAAGGTTATAGCGGTCCAGCCGCTGGGCGACCTTCGGCTGCAGATCGCGACAGACGAGGCCGTCCGCTAGATCAAGGCATTCGCGCGTCGGCTCGAAACGCTCGTGCAGGTAATTGAACAGCGAGGGGCAGAAGATGTCGTTGAGATCGACGACGACGAGCGATGGCTTGTCGCGGCAGAACCGCAGGATGCCCTCGTCCACCGCGCCGGAGAAGACATGACATAGGCGCGGCTCGAGGATCTTCGCGACGCGGTGCATTGCCGCCTCGTCGGGCAGCTTGATCGCGAGATCGAAGAAGTTCGAAGGGTCGAAGGGCGTGGTCTGCCTGTAGAGCAGCACGATCTTCCAGCCATGGCTGCGCAGCCCCGAAGCCATCTTGATCTCGCGCGGCCGCAAGAGGGGCGTCACGAAGACGACCGTCTTCGGGTTTCGCCCAATGAGCCGGTTGGCGCGGTCGATCTTGAGGATCGTGGCGGGGTGCAACATCGACATCAGACTGTTCCGATCCGCCATTCGGTCGTGAGTGCGGCCAGGAAGGGCAGGTTCAGATCCCGATCCGAGATGGTCCGGCCATCGGCCTCAGGCCATTCAATGGCGAGGTCCGGATCATCCCAGCGGACCCCGCAGGCATGGTCCGGCGCATGCCGGACACTGATGTGATAGAGCAATTCGGCGTCGTCCGTGAGCGTCTGGTATCCGTGCGCAAAGCCTGCCGGAATATAAAAAGACCGGCGATTCTCTGACGAGAGCTCGATCGCCCGATACGCACCGAAGGTCGGCGAGTCCGGCCGCAGATCAACCGCGACGTCCAGCACCGCTCCACGGATGCACTGCACCATCTTGACCTCGGCATGGGGCTGCCTCTGCATGTGAAGGCCCCGTAACGTCCCACGACGGCGATTGAAGGACAGGCTCCACTCCGGATAATCGGCCACGAGCCCGGCACCGACCATTTCGTCCCGGCTGAAGCAGCGCGCGAAGAAGCCCCGGACATCCGTGATGGGCTCGGGCGTCAGGAGGTAAAGCCCGACCGGCGTGAGTGCCTCTATCTTCAAACGCTCCGCCCCGGATCGCTGTCAGGAAACGCGCTTCAGCCAGGCGTTCGGCCAGGCCGTGACCCAGCGATCGAGATCGCTTTCATTAAAGGGCATCAGCGGCTCTTCGACGACGAAATCTGGGCGGCGCGCGGCAAAGTCGACGGCGGCACGGGACGGGTTGTCCTGATCCCAGCCCGGCTGGCCACGCGGCGTATCGTACACCATCTCCATGATCCCGTCGGTCGCCACGATATAGGAACCGGGCGTCACGAGCGAGGCATAGGCGTCCAGTTCTGAGGTGACATGGGCATAGGAGTGGTTGGAATCGAGGATGACCATGACAACGTCGCCGGGCCGGATCGCTGCAGCGGCCTGGGCAACGATTGCCGGCGCAACCGAGTCGCCTTCCACCAGCGTGATCATGCCGGCGAGTTCATGCGCTTCGATCGCATTGCGGTTATGTGGCCGGATCTCGATGTCGACACCGACGACCCTGCCACCGTCCTTGCCCATCGCCTTGAGCAGAGAGGCCGAATAAATCAGCGAACCGCCATGGGCCACACCGGTCTCGATGATCACGTCGGGCTTCAGCCGATAGATCGCCTCCTGCAGGCGGATCATGTCGTCGGGATGTTGAATAACCGGCCGGCCCATCCACGAAAAGGTGTATGAGTACTTCTGGTTCCAGCTCGTCTTCAGCCAAAGCTGCGCCAGCAGGTCGAAAGCTTCGCGACCGTAAAGATCGAGGGCGCTCCCGTCATCCTTCTGCACGGTCTTGGCATTCGTGTCGATGATCAGGCGCATCAGCGGCAGAGCTTTCGTTTGGTCAGGGAATGCGGGCGGCGCCGCTTTTCATTGGTGGCCTTGTAAGCTGCTTTGCAGCACCGTATCAAGCCCGTGCAACAGCGAAGTCTGCGGGGTCCAGCCCAACGTCTCCCGAACCTTGGTCGGGTCTGCCACCAGTCGCGACGGTTCATTCACGGGTGTCGGCCGCTCGCCGAAACGCAGCAGATCCCTTCGACCGAGCCGATCGGCGACATGATCGATCGCAACCTGCAGGGTTGTTGCCTGTCCGCTCGCCACATTGAATGCGCCGTTTGCCTGAGACATCAGCATTCTGACAAGCAGGTCGGCGGCATCTGCGGCGTAGATGAAGTCGCGCTCGAGGCTGCCATCCCCCAGTGACATGGGCCGCCCGGCCCTGAGCTCGCACATCAGGCTCGGTAGCAGCCGCCCTGTTGTGTCACCCGGCCCATAGGGCAGAAAAATGCGCCCCCAGGCGGCCTGGAATGAACCGGCAGCCTCGAACACCTGCGCAGCAGCCCAGCAAGCGGCCTTCGCTTTCCCATACAACGTGGCCGGCCTGATCGGCGTCCGGTCTTCGGCATAGGGTTCAGTGCCCGTCCAGTCGTATTCCGCGCAGGTGCCGACCCCGACGAAGCGCTGGCCGGAGGCTGCCGCAAAGGCGGCCATCAGATCGACGCTTGCCCGGAGCCAGGCAAGATTGGACGGATCGCTCCAGAACCGCCCCGGTACCGCGAACCAGGCGTTGTGAAGCAGATGCGTCGGCCTGATCTCGGCCATCAGTCGCGATGCGAGGCCCGGCTCGAGAAGATCACCGCGATGCCAGGTCAGACGCTCATGCGTCCGCCCCGTCCCCGTGCGAGCGACGGCATGGACCCGCACTTCCGGTTCGCGCAGGAGGCGGTACAGCAGATGGGAGCCGAGGAAACCAGACGGCCCCGTGAGCATGACCGTGGGCACGGCTCAACCTCAGATGATCTCGACGGCAGGCACCGGGAGAATGAAGCGCCCACCGCCCTCCCGATAGGCCTGCTGTTGCGCCAGGATTTCCTCGGCGAAGTTCCAGGTCAGGAGAACGGCATAGTCGGGCTTCCGCTCGACGAGCGCGGCAGGCTCAAGGATCGGCAGATGGTTGCCCGGCGTGAACAGGCCCTGCTTCAGCGTCGAGCGATCGACGATGAAGTCCAGCAAGGTGGCGTCGATGCCGAAGGCGTTCATCAGCGTGCTGCCCTTGGCGGAGGCGCCATAGCCCGCAATGCTGCGTCCATCGGCTTTCAGCCGCTGCAAGAGACCAACCAGATCCTGCTTCAGCGCCCCTACCTTCTCGGCAAAGCTCTCATAGAAGGCGAAGTCGCACATGCCCTCCTTCGCCTCGCGTTCCAACATGTCGGCAACCCGCGGTGACGGGGCCGCCGCACCCTGATGGCCGATGAACATTCTGAGCGATCCGCCGTGGATCTCAACCTCCTCGACATCGACGAGGCGCATCCCACAGCGCTCAACCATGCGATGGACAGCCGTCAGACTGAAGTAGCTGAAATGCTCGTGGTAGATCGTGTCGAATTCGAGCTTGCGGATCAGCGTCCCCAGATAGGGCGCCTCGATGACTACGACGCCCTCGGGCTTCAGGACGGCCTTCAGCCCCCGGACGAAGTCACTGGGGTCGGGCACATGTGCGAAAACGTTATGGGCATGGACCACATCGGCCAGACGCCCCTCGGCCGCCAGACGCAGCCCGAGTTCTGAGCTGAAAAATTCAACCAGCGTCGGGATCCCCTTGTCGCGAACAGCCATCGCCGCAATGTTCTCGGCCGGCTCGACGCCCTGAACCGGAATGCCGTTCTGCTTGTAGTACTGCAGCAGATAGCCGTCATTGCTCGCGATCTCGACGACGAGGGATTCGCCTCTAAGGGAGCGTTCGCCAATCATCCGCTCCACGAGGGTGCGGGCATGGCGCAGCATCGTCTCGGAGAAGGACGAGGCATAGAGATAGTGCTTGAACAGACGATCGGGGATGACGGTCTCACCGATCTGGACCAGGGTGCATTCTGGGCAAAAGAACAGCGCCAGCGGAAACCGATCCTCCTCTCCCGCCGCGACCTCCTCGGCCGTCAGCAGCGAGTTGGCCAGTGGCACCTTGCCAAGATCGAGGACGGGCTTCAGGTCGGTGCAACCGCAGGCGCGGCAGCGATGCGAGGTCATGGCAGACAATCCGGTCATTTGTCCCACAGCTTCCAGGGTGCGCGGCCCGTCTCCCAGAGACCCTCGAGCGTCTGGCGGTCGCGCACGGTGTCCATGCACTGCCAGAAACCCTCATGACGATGGGCGACGAGACGACGGTCGGCGGCAAGCCGCTCCAGCAGATCGACCTCGAGCACATCCTCGTCCGACTTCAGATAGGTCATCACGCCCGGCTCCATCACCATGAAGCCGCCGTTGATCCAGCCCTCGTCCGTCTGACGCTTCTCGGCAAACCCGGTCACGTGGTCATCCTCAAAGGCGATACCTCCGAAACGGGCCGGCGGGCGCACCGCTGTCACGGTCGCGAGGCCGCCGCGCTGGCGGTGAAGAGCGATGAGCGCCGGAACGTCGACGTCGGACACGCCGTCGCCATAGGTGAGCATGAAGGGCTCATCGCCCAGCAGATGGGCGAGTCGGCGCAGGCGTCCGCCCGTCAGGGTCTTCAGCCCCGTATCGACCAGATGAACCGTCCAGTCCTCGTGGCTGCGGCGGGTCTGGGTCACGCTGTTGCGGCGCAGATCGACGGTCAGATCGCCTGCCAGTTCGCCGTAGTGCAGGAAATAATCCTTGATGACGTCGCCCTTGTAGCCGAGCGCCACCACGAACTCGTTGAAACCCCAATGGGCGTAGGTCTTCATGATGTGCCAGAGGATCGGCGCACCACCGACCTGAACCATCGGCTTGGGTGTCAACACCGTCTCTTCGGAAAGCCTTGTGCCGAAGCCGCCAGCCAGAATGACAACCTTCATGCCGACAATGTCTCCCCTTGAGCCGCGATCAGGGCGGCGTAGCGCTCGATCTGGCCGACCGTGCGGCCGCGCATATCCGCTCCGGCCATATGGTCGCGATACCATTCCGCAGTCCAGCGGATCGTCGCGTCGAAATCCAGGCGCGCGCGCCAGCCGAGCTGCAGCGCCGCCAGAGCGGGATCCAACATCAACAGCGCCGCCTCGCGCGGATGATCCCCGTTGGCCTGAATCCAGCCGGGCTTTCCGTCGAACTCGTCCCCGAAACGTTCGACGACGTCTGCCACCGTGTACGATTGCGCCGGATCCGGCGCGAAATTCAGCGCATCGGGGGCCGCCTCGGGCGCTTCGACCAGTTTCTCCGCGAGGGCGAGATAACCCGAAAGCGGCTCGAGCACATGCAGCCAGGGACGGACCGAACGCGGATAGCGCAGGCAGATCGGCGCCTTTGCCCCCAAGGCACGGACGAGATCGGGGATCAGCCGATCGGCCGACCAGTCGCCGCCGCCTACGACATTGCCGGCTCGCGCGGAGGCGATGCGCGCCGCCCCGGGCGCGCCGAAGAAGCTCGCCCGATAACTGGCGGTGACGATTTCGGTGCCGGCCTTGGAACTGCTGTAAGGATCATGCCCGCCGAGCGGATCCTCCTCGCGGAAGGCCAGCCCGTGCTCCTTGTTCTCATAGACCTTGTCCGTGGTGACGATCACCGCCGCACGCACGGACGGGCAGGCCCTCACCGCCTCAAGCAGATGCACCGTGCCCATGATATTGGTCGAGAAGGTTTCGACCGGCTGGGCATAGGACAGCCGCACGAGCGGCTGAGCGGCCATGTGGATCACGATCTCCGGCTCGGCCTGCCGCAGAAAGGCAGCGATCGGCCTGCTCTCGCGGATGTCGCCGATATGCTCGCTGGCCAGTGCAGGGCGCAGCAGTTCGTAGGGGCTGCTGATGGCATCAGGAGCGAGAGCAAACCCGCTGACACGGGCTCCCATCCGCTCCAGCCACAGACAGAGCCAAGCGCCCTTGAAGCCGGTGTGCCCAGTCACGACCACGCTGCGACCGCGCCAGAATTCGGGGTTCAGCATAAACCGGATCGCTTAAGTTACTGGCGACGAGGAGAGATCGCTGGCTCATAAGCCCTCGCCACCATCCTGTAAAGGCAAGGCAAATCCGCCCTGGGCGCCACTTTCAGCGGGCGGCCAGACGGCGGCGCATCCACCGGCGCAGGCCGAGCGGCGCCAGGGGGCGCAGCCTGGCCCAGGCCTCGCGCAAGACCAGCACGGAGGCCAGACGGGGGCTGACGAAGCGTCGACCGCGCTCGCTCGCCAGAAGCCAACCGAGCGTGCGCAGCCGCATTTCGGGAATGGTTCCCGCGCGCTTGAAACGGTCGGCGACGTCGGGATAGTCCTGCTCAATGGCGCGCAGGCATGTCTCCAGCAGGCGGCGTTGGCCTTCGGCAGAGCGGACGCCGCGCTCGCCATAGCCCTTGGGATTTACTGTGAAGTGGGCGAGAGCCCGCGGGATGTAGACGGCACCAAGCCGGAACGACGTCACCAGATTCGCCATCCAGTCCGCCTGCCACTCCAGGTCCTTGCGAAAGCCGCCGAGCGCAGCGATGGCCGCGCGACGGTAGACGACCGTGTTCGACGAGATAGTGAAGGAATTGCGCCTGAAGAGCCGCTCCATGTCGTCGGGGTCGAAATAGGTCGGCACCGGCGCGAGGGAGAGGGGGACGCGCTCGACGATTTCGTCCGGCAGAAGCAATCGCGACGGGTCAAGGAAGCTCAAACCAGCCCGCGTATGGTGCTGGAGCGCCTCGAACCGAGACTTGCAGGAACTCCGGCTCGACGACATCATCGGCAGCCGCGAAGGTGACGAACTCGCCGGTCGCCACACTGAGCCCGGTCGCGACACCGGCATTGGGCCCGCCATTGATCTCGTGCCGGAGCAGCCGGACGATGTCGGGCGCCTCGTCCACCAGGGAGGTCGCGATCGCAATGCTGTCGTCCGTCGAACAATCGTCAATGATGATGATCTCGGTCGGCTTCAAGGTTTGGGCGAGGTAAGCCCGAACCGCGCGCGGCAGCACGGTCGCATGATTGAAGTTGGGAATGATGACCGAGACGGTCGGACGATGAAGATTCGGTTGCAACGTTGATTCCGGCACGGGCTCGACGAGATTGAAGGACGGCTGCGCGTTAGACCTTTCTCCGTGCCCGACCATGTCGGTCGCGCATGGCGGCGTTAAGGCAAAGGAAAGACCCGGTCCACGGCCGCCAGAGCGGAGGACGGCCGCCATCGGGAGATGGCCTGGAGGCGCCTGGTGTCGAGACTGGTGTACCGCATGATCTCGTTATCCGGTATTCCGGCAGAAGAAGCACCGACGGCTTCGACAAGGCTCTCGTCGACCGCCAGCCTCTGGGCGAGATGACGTGCGATGGCCGCGTAGGAGACGTCGTCGGCCGCCGAGACCTGATAGCGCCCACTGCCGCCGTCTGCCAGTAGGGCCAGAAGCGCCGCCTCGACGTCGGCGAGCGTAATCGGGGCAACGGTCATGTCGGCGAACGCGCGCACGGACGACCCGGCCTTCAGGGCCGCGACCCAGCCGGTCAGCAGGGCCATGTCCGGCGTCAGAACCTTGGTCAGCCGCAGCACCGCCGTGGCGGGCCCCAGCGCCAGAAATGCCTCCTCGGCCTCGGCCTTCATGCGGCCATAGGCCGATGCGGGCGCCATGGCGTCTTCCGCCTTCCGCAGCGGCGAAAGGCAATCGAACACTGCGCTCGTCGACAGCAGGACGACGCGCGAGCCGGTCCCACGCGCTCGGGCACCGATCTGCGCCGGCATGTCGACATTGACGCGACGCGCGATGTCGGGCCGCTCGCGACAGTCGGCAAAGCGCGCCATCGCGGCGCAGATCAGGATCATGTCGGCCGCCGGCAGCGACGTGGCGGACCACGCTGGATCAGCGAAGTCCGCCAGGATGCGGCCCGGCCGCACCGACTCGGCGCGGCGGGTGGTTTCGGTCACCGCATGACCGAGCGACGTCAGACGGCCAGCCATATGCCGGCCGATGCTGCCATCCGCCCCCAGAATCAGAATATGGGCCACGCCGCGCCGCCCGGACCGCCTCAGCCGAGTCCGAGTGCTTCACTGATCCGGGGCACGGAGAGCCCATGAGCCGCAAGGATGTCGTCATGACTGCCATAGCAGTGAATAAAGGCATCCTGCAGCGTGAAGACATCGACGCTGGCGCTCGCCTTCATCTGCCATGCGAGCTGCTGGACCTGCATGGACAAGCTGCCATTGGGCGCGCATTCCTCGATCACGACGACCTTCTTGAAGCGCGAGAGGATGGCGGCGATGCCGTCGCGGTCGAAGGGCTTTACCGTGTGCATCGAATAGATCGCAGTGCTCTGGCCGCGCTCCTTGAAGCGCTCGGCGACGCCGAAAGCCTGCTTCATGATCGTGCCGTAGGAGATGATCGCGACATCCTCGCCCGGCCGGATCAGACGGACCTTCCCGAACTGCCACGGCTCGGGAGCGTCCTTGGTGAAATCAGGCTCGCCGGCCTTGCCGAGACGCAGATAGACCGGCCCCTGCTCCTGGGTGGCGCACCAGCGGGTCGCCAACTCGACCTCCGCCGGATCGCAGGGGGCGATGACGGACATGTTCGGCAGCGTGCAGGCGATGGCGACATCCTCCTGCGCGTGGTGGGTTGCGCCCAGCGTCGAATAAGTGACGCCGCCGCCGATGCCGACGATCGTCACGGGCAGGTGCTGATAGCAGAGATCGTCGCGCACCATCTCAAACGGGCGATAGAGCGTGAACGTCGCGATCGTGTAGGCGAAGGGCCGCAGCTTGCGCTGCGACATGCCCGCCACCATCCCGATCATGATCTGTTCAGAGACGCCCGTGTTGACGAAACGGCCCGGGAACTCTTCGCGGAACTTCGCAATGGAACCGGCAGGCGAGATGTCGGCCACGACGATGCAGAGTCGGGGATCCTCTTTCCCGAGCTCGTAGAACGTATCGGCGAACCTGTTCCTCATGCCTCGATTTCCTGCAGCGCCTGCTGATATTCGCCCGCGTTCGGTGAGCGATAGTGCCAGATCGGAACGTGCTCCATGTAGGAGACACCCTTACCCTTGATCGTCCTGCAAATCATGAGGAAGGGCTTGCCGCCCTTGCGCCGTCCGATCGCCTCGAACATCGCCTCCTCGTCGTGGCCCTCGACCTCGACAGCCTCCCAGCCGAACGCCTCGGCCTTGGCGACCAGCGGGTAGAAAGCCTTGTGGCCTTCGCTCATCCGCTCGAGCCCCGAGAAGTCGTTGTTGTCCATGAAGGCGACGAGATTATCGAGGCCCAGATTGCCGGCCATCATCATCGCTTCCCAGGTCGAGCCCTCCTGGAACTCGCCGTCGGACAGGACGCAGAAGATCCGGGTGTCGGTCCCCTTCAGCTTCTCCGCATGAGCCTGACCGGTGGCGATGCCGAGCCCGTGACCGAGAGAACCCGTCGAGGCATGGATACCCGGGACACCATAGTCCGGATGGGCGCCGAGGCGCCCGTCCGGCTTGCAGTAGGAGTCGAGGTCCGCGCGAGAGAGCACGCCGCGCTCCTCGAGGATCACATACTGGATCATGCAGCCATGGCCCTTGGACATGATGAACACGTCCTGCGAGCCATCCACCTCCGGGCGCATCAGCTCGTTGTATACGAAATCCGTGATCTCGGTGCAGGAGAAGGCCGGCGCGACATGAAGCGCCGAGACCTGCTGCGAGATCTCGAGAATGCGCCGACGATAGGTCCGGCAGCGGTTCTGTGCAGCCGCCTTGTCGAAGCTGTTGCGCGGCACGGCGGAAGCACCCTGGAGGTCGGTCATCGGCCCATCACCCGCGCAGCACGTAATCGGTCGGCCACTGGCGCAACTCGTCGATGTACTTGTGCCCCCAGGCGACCATCTCGGCGAGGCCTTCATCCCAGCCGATCTCCGGCTCCCAGCCGAGATCCCTCTTGATCTTGCTGGAGTCGAGCCAATAGCGGGAATCCTGGCCGAGGCGATCACCGGTCACGGTGCAGAGCTCCTCGAACGGCATGCCGAGCGCGTTGGCGGTGCGCTCAACCACTTCGCGTATCGAGGTCGGGTCCTTCGGGCCGGCATTGTAGATTTCGCCGAAAGGCGCCTTCTCCGCAACGAGATGGATCGCGCGGCCGAGGTCGCGCGCATGCAGATACGACTTCTCAGCCCGACCGCCACCATGCAGCGGCAGCTTGTTCCCCGTCAGCCCGCACCAGACGGCCTTGGGGATGACGCGATGGAGGAGCTGGCCGGGGCAATAGGCGTTGGACGGCCGGATCACGTTCATCGGGAACTTGAGGAACTTGTGAACCGACTCGAGATACATGTCGAAGGCAACTTTGGAAGCCGCATAGGGGCTCGACGGCTTGATCGGCTCGTCTTCCTTGGTCGCGTGCTCGACGGAACCATACATCTCCGAGGTTCCGATCTGGATGAAGCGCTCGAGCCAGTCGCGCTTCATCAGCTCTTCCGAGAGCTTGGCCAGCGCCATCGAATTCGTCTCGAAGAAGCGCCAGGAGTGCTTCCACGACACCGCGCCCTCGCCCTGCGCGGCAAAATTCACGATGACCTCGGGCTTCTCCTTGTCGAGGAGTTCGAGCAGGAGATCCATCTCATAGGTCAGATGGCGGGCGTGGTAGACATAGCCTTCCCGCTTCTCGATCCCCAGCGAGAAAGGCTCCGGCCGCAGCGGGTTACGGCCGATGCCGATCACCTTCTTCGGGTTGGCATGATCAAGAAGATAGAGCGCGGCATGGATGCCGAAGCTGCCGCCGCCGCCCAGGATGCAGTATGTCTTGCCCATCGGTCTTCTCTTCTCGCTAGCTTATTGGGTTCGGTTGGCGGGATTCATCGTCCCAGACCCGGTTGCGCCAGTGGTGGTGCAGCCAGATCGCGAAGGAATCGTAGGGCACGATGCGACGGTTGATCAGGAGGTCGCCGACAGCGACAGCCTCGAAAGCGCTGCCTTCCGTCAGAACGAGCCCTTCGAGATCCGACGCCTTCATCGCAACCTCGTAGAAGACCCTGACCGAGCGGCTCGCGCCGATGCTGTCGAAGCCGAAATCCATCTTGGTGAAATAGGTCACGGGACCGGTATCATAGCCGAGTTCCTCCCGCAATTCGCGGCGGAGCGCGGTCTCGGCATCCTCTCCGTCTTCAATCGCCCCGCCGAAGAGGCCCCAGTGATCGGGATAGAAGATGCCCGGCTTGTCGTCGCGCAACTGCATCAGATAGCGGCCGTCATCGAGCAAAATCAGGGCCGCCGCCGCGTCCTTGAAGCTGAGCTTGACCGGCGGGCTGAACAGATTGCGCGACAACAGCGGGTCGCTCATTCGATGATGGTCCAGTTCCAGTCGCCGGTGTAGCCCGCTTCCTCGAACACGGCGATCCACTCGTCCGGATAGCCGTAGAACTCGGCGGTCAGGACCCAGCTTTCGAACACCGCCTTCTGCTCCTCGGTCAGGTAGCTGTCGACGACGACGAAGGACTTGTTGGTCTTGGACACCCGCTCGATCTCGGCCATCGCCTTGATCGCACGCGGCCGGGGGAAGTTGTGGATGGTATTGAGCGAGATGACGCAGTCGAACGCATTGTCGGGGAAGGGCAGCTTCTCGGCCGTGCCGAGGTGGAGCCGGCCCGCCAGTTCCTCCGGCGCGTTCAGGATGGCGTACAGCGAGACGTCGAGCCCGAAGACCTCGAGACCCGGGCATTCAAGCATCAGGTCCTTGACCAGGAAACCTTTGCCGCAGCCGACATCCAGCACCTTCATCCCGGCCGCCAGGCCATAATGCGCGATGATGTCGCGGGCGACCGCACGCCAGCGCCCGTCGTAGCGATAGCCGCCATAGCCATATTCGCGCGGCCCGTCCCAGTACATCTCGCCATACTGTTTGGCGATGGCGATGACGGCCGGGTCCTTGGCCTCGGACCGCTTCTGGATGTTGCGCTTCGGCTTGGGCAGGGAGCGCAGCAGATCGACCTCAGCCATGGGGAAACTCCGTCGCCTGGGCCCGCACCATGCCGCTCTCCAGGTCCGTATAGGTGAATTCGGGGAAGGCGGCCGTCGTGGCCGACACATCGAAGGGGCGATAGCCGTTGTGCGGCATCGGGCCCGACCTGGGCCGCCCCGTGATGGCCACGCTGCGGCCTGCGATGCGGGCGGCCGCGACCGCGATGTCGCGGAAACTGGTGACCTGGCCGGAGGCTGCATTCAGGCGCCCCGTCGAGCGCCTCAGCAGGATCCGCGCGGCCAGTTCGGCGACATCTTCGACCGCAACATGATCGCGGCGCTCCTCGCCCTCGCCGAAGAGGAGAATCTCCTCGCCTCGGTTCGCCTTCCGGCGGAACATGTTGGGGCCGTAGCCGCCATGGGGATCCGATGCCCCGTAGATCAGTGTCGGCCGCAAGGTGGCGAAGGGGATGCCCAGACCCGACAGAGCAATCTCGCGCGAGAGATGCATTGCGCCGTGCAGGCTTCCAGGCGCCGCGGGCGCGGCTTCGGTGAGCGGAACCGGCTCGTCGCCATAGACCGCGTCGGAGCTGATGTTGAGGAGATGCGCGACAGGCTGGGCCCGCAGCGCATCCACCATCGTCGCGATGATCCGGGCGTTGACCAGGAAGTCAACAACATTGCGGCAAGGAGCCTTGGCAGCGACGGCGACGACACTGTCCGTGGGCCGCAGAAAGCCGGCTAGAATCGGGCCTGCGCCGTCCGCAGCGAGATCGACTTGGGCACGACCGAGCCCCAGCACCTCGACGCCAGCCGTGATCAGGCGCGCCGTCAGAGCCCTGGCGACGAAACTGTTGGCGCCGATGACGACGACCCGTTCAGGCCGGCTGTCGGCGTTTGTGTGATGCGTCAGCATGGTGTCTCAGTTCCTGACTGGGGCGCGCCCGAGCGTGCGATGGTCGAGCCCGGCCGCGCGCGCCTTGTCGGCGTTGAGGACCGCATAGGGATCGAGGACGAGCCTCCCGCCGAGCCGGGCGACGATGTCGGCAGGGGCGATGTCCCGGTATTCGGGCCAAGGCGTGAGGATCAGGAGAGCGTCTGCGCCATCGAGCGCCTCGAGCGCGGAAGCGACCCCCTCGCTACCCGGCCGGGAGACGACGCTCGCCGGCACGACAGGGTCGTGAAGCCGAAGCTTCGCACCGGCGAGCTGGCCGATCGTGGCTAGCGAAGGGGAGTTCTTCACCGAATGGGTGTTTTCCTTATAGGCCAGCCCCCAGATCGCGAGCGTCGCATCCGGCTTCGCGTCGAGAAGGCCCTTCCTGATGGTCCGCGCCGCCCAATCGCGGCGATGTAGGCTGTTGGCCTTCCAGGCCGCGACGACGCCGGTATCTGTCCCATGCTGCGCACCGATACGCTGGATCGTCGCGAGATCACGCTCGAGATTGCCGCCGGCAATGCCGAGGCCGGGGGCGAGGTAGGAATAGGCGCCGATGCGCCGGTCGAGCTTCAGAGCCGGGACGATCTCGGACCAGTCCGCTCCGATCTCCTCGCAGACCTCGGCCAAGGTGTTGGCGACGCTAACGGAGGCGACCAGGCAGAAATTGATCGAAATCTTGGCCAGTTCGGCGCTTTCGTAGCGCATCGGCAGAATCGGACAGTCGAAGGCCTTCAGCACAGCGTCGAAATGCGGCGGCAGCGGCGTTGCGGGATCGGCGCAACCGATGATGTAGCGCTCGGGCTCCATCGTGCGCTCGACGGCCCGGCCGAAGACGAGCGTCTCCACCTGGTAGTAGCGTCGCTCCGGAGCAGGCTGGCTCAGCCCACGCGTGAAGCCCGGCTCAACCTGCGACAGCACGACCATGATGGCGGTCGGGGCCAGCACGGGAGCCACCGCATCGATCAACCGGTGAATGACGGCGGTGTCACTGCGGCCCTGATTGTCGGTCGGGATGTCGGGAGCGATGTAGACGACGTCACAGCCCGACAGGTCCGCCAGATCGGCCGTGAAATGCTGCCGATCGCCATTGGCCGCGACGAGCGCGTCCAACCCCGGTTCGAGCACCGGGAGATTGCCGGCGCGCAGGCGCCCGACAAGCGCGGCATCGCCATCGTAGCAGACCGTCTTGAACCCCTTGGCGGCGATCCCCGTCGCCGAAACGAGGCCAAGATGGGTCATGCCGGCGAACCCGACGGTGGTCATGCCGCATTCTCCGCGATTCGGGCCTCGACGGCATCGCCGAGCCGCTTGAGCGTGCGATGGAGCCAGAGCGCATCTGTCAGATCGGTCTGCGCACCGCCCTCGACCAGGCCCTTGAAGTGGGCGTATTCGAGGGCCCAGGTCGGGTCATCCTGGACCAGCGTGACGCTGTCTTCCGGCGGACGCCCACTCGGCAGCACGCGCATGCGCTTGGTGAACTCACTCGGACCCCATTTGCAGAGCGAGCTGATATGCGCCGTGCCCTTTTCGGCAAGGATGTCGCAGGTGAAGTGATTGCGCCACATCAGCAACGTCATCTCCAGTTCGATCCGCGGCCGCCTCGCCTCATTGGCAATGACGACATGATCCGCCGAGCGGTTCTCGAAGGCATGGGCCCCGACCAGCGCGAAGGCGTCGGAGATGTCGCCGAACCAGAAACGGCACGTGTCGAGCAGATGCGATCCGAGATCGGGCAGCACGCCGGCGCCGTGATCACGCCAGACGGAATCGCGCACCAGCCGTGCGGTGCCATTGCCGTAGAACATTCTGCAGGAATAGATCTCGCCGAGTTCGCCGGAACCAATCAGGTCCCGCATCCGCACGTAATGCGGCTCGAAGCGGTGGTTGTAGGCCGTGTACAGCACGACCCCGCGAGCCCGTGCGGACGTCTCCAGCGCGATGATGTCGGCTTCATCGGCGGCCCAGAGCGGCTTCTCGACAAGGACATGCTTGCCATTGGCAATGCAGTAATTGAGCAGATCGACCTTGGGCGCGTCGGGGATGCAGGCCAGCACCGCATCGTAACGGTCGAGCGGAATATCGGCCAGATCGCGGAAATCCGCCTCCGGATTGACCGGATCGACGGTCGCGACGAAATCGCGACCCGCAAAACGGCGACGCTTGTGTCCCTGAACACCCAAGCCTGCAACAACGACCCGCATCAGATTAACCGAAGTTCACGCGCTTTTCGACCAGGTCGATCTTGCGGTGCATGGCTTCGGGGGTGATCGGAATGTTGCCGTCATATTCGCATTCGCACGCAGCGGCCATGGCGCCCAAGATGCTCGCGGCAGCATCGTCCTGCGACACCAGCATGGCGAGCGTCGAATACGCCAGAAGCGCGTCACCCGCTCCCACCGGATCCACCAACTGCTCGACGAAGGTATCGATGACGTAGAAGCTGTCGAGCAATTCATGGTCCGCCCCGCGGCAGACCAGCATCCCGCGCTCGCCGAGCTTGAGCATCAGCAGCTTGCATGCCGACTTGTCATAGAGCTGAGACGCCAGCGGGCGAATTCCCGAGTCCTGGTCGCCGAGCGCAAAGCGAGCCTCGCGCTCGTTCGGCGTGATCAGATCGAAGCCCTGGAACTCGGTGATGTTGCCCCAGCGACTCGCGACCTGGCTGTCGGCGACCTTATAGGCCGCCGGCGGCAGAACACGCGCAAACTCCGGGATCGTGCGACGATTGAAGATGCCGTGACGGAAGTCGGAATAAACCACCGCATCGGCGGGAACGCTCGAGACCGCCGACGTCATCTGGGACAGGATCGTGTCCGAGATCGATCGGTTATCCAGCGTATCGACCTTGAGAAGACGGTAGCCCCCGACCACGATCGCGTTCTTGTTCACGGTCGGTCGCGTCGAGTCGATGATCGCCTTGGTGTCGATACCGACCTCATGCAAATCGTCCAGCACGAAGTCCTTCAACCCGTCCTCACCGAGCACAGTGGTGAAGGTGACGTCGGCCCCCGCTGCGCGGAGGTGTTTCGCTACGATGGCGGCGCCGCCGACGAAGTCCTGCTTGCGCTCGAACAGAACACTCATCGTCGGGGTCTTGGTCTGGCCGCCGATCATCGCGCATTGCGTATAGCTATCGACGATCGTGTCGCCGATGACATGGACCTTCTTGCCGACCATGCCATCGATCGCGGCGCGCATCTTATCGAAGGTGACGCCGTAGCGCTCCATCACCAGCTGCAGTTTCTCGTACTGGATCGTCGGCGGTGCCAGATTGATCAGGCTCGTTGACGAATAGACGATGTCGCCGGGCGTGAAGATCATCTCGCCGCCATAGGCTTCGACAATCGCGGCCTCCTCGGCCGTTTTCGGCGGCATGCCCACTGCCGTGTACTCGAAGCCCTTGGCGAAATAGTCGGGCTGAATGATCTGGATGTTCTCGAGAGGCTTAGCGTTGGTGTCGATCACCACATAGTCGACCATCTCGAAGGCCGCGAGGTTGGCCGCTCGCAACTCCTGCGGAATATGCGGCCGGTGCGCGCCCTTCGAGATGTGCTTGTCGGCCGTCAGGCTGCAGACGAGCGTGTCCGCCTTGCTCTTGGCATAGAGCAGGTGACGCACATGGCCGGGATGGACGACGTCGAAGACCCCGTGGCACATGATCGCCCGCTTCTTGCGCGGCGGCGGGCCGAGAATCTCGCGGAGTTGCTCCGCCGTGACGATCTTGTGGCGGTAGCGCTCGGTCAGCGAAATAGCCATGGGAATCAGCCTTCGTTCTTCGACATGTAGCGGAACCAGGTTTCGGTCGCCTTCGCGATCGAGTTCGGGTCCCATAGCGGTGCGTCATTCCAGCGCTCGATATTGGCGAGCATGTTGGCGACGCCCTGCTCGAACGGCACCTTTGGCTCCCAGCCGAGCATCGACCTGATCTTGGTGATGTCAGCATGGGTGACGTCGGGCTCGCCGGGGCGCTTTGGCACATAGACCACGTCGCCGCCCAGGATCTCGACAAGCCGGTTGATGGCCTGCGGATCGTCCGCGCCGACGTTGAACCGCTCGCCGACGACATCCGTCATGGCCGAGGCGAAGAAGGCCTCGGCCACATCGCGCACATATATGAAGTCGCGGGCCTGTGTTCCGTCGCCGACCACAGTATAGGGCGCGCCGGCAAGCTTCTGTCGGAAGAACACGCCGAACACGGCACCATAGACACCCGTGGTCCGCACGCGAGGACCGTAGGCATTGAAGATGCAGATCGAGTTGACCGGCAGGCCGTAAACCTTGTTCCAGTGGAAAACAGCTTGCTCACCCTGATACTTTGAGAGCGCATAGGGGTACATCGGATCGATCCGATGGTCCTCCCGGGTCGGCGTGTCGGCGAGACCGTAACAGGAAGACGAGGCCGCGTAGACGAGCTTCTGCACGCCTGCCGCGCGCGCGCATTCCAGCACGCGCACCGTGCCCTGGACGTTCACGTCCATGTAGTCGATGGGCTTCTCGATCGACGGCACGATGTCGCCGATCCCCGCCAGATGGAAGACATAGCGGGCGCCCTCGAACACGGCATTGCCGGGCTCGAGAGTGCGGATGTCCACCCATTCCGTCGTGAGATCGGGATTGCCGTGATGCTGCTTGAGGTTGCTGAGGTGCCCACCGGTCAGGTTGTCGACGACGCGGACGGCAAAGCCGGCCTCGATCAGAACGTCGACCATATGACTGCCAATGAAGCCCGCGCCTCCTGTGACGACGGCGACAGGCTTGCTCATCAGGCGGCTTCCTTGGCCTTGAGCGTCTTCACGTTGTAGTAACCCGTATCGGTCATCGAGTTGGACAACTTGCCCGCCTTGAATGCCTTGCACAGGTCGCGCACGGCATCCTCGATGCTGAATTGCGGCTTGAAGCCCAGGACGCGCGTCACCTTATCCGAATTGATATGGTAGGATCGGTTGTCGTCGCTCGGCGTCGTGACGATGCCGATCGGCGCCTTCTCCGGGAACTCCTCCTCCACCACAGCCTTCACGAGCAGCGCGAGGTCGGCAATGCTCATATTCTGGAAGCCGATGTTGAAGGTCTCGTTCTGGACCTTCTCCGCAGGAGCGGTCATCAGCATCTCGACCGCGTTGCAGTAGTCCTGAACATGTAGGTTCGGGCGCATCTGGTCGCCGCCGAAAACGGTGATCTTGTTGTTGTTGACGGCGTGGTTGGTCAGGATGTTGACTGAGAGGTCAAGGCGCTGGCGGGGAGCGTAGCCGCACAGCGTCGCCGGACGGAAGATGACGCCGATGAAGCTGTCGTCGGTGTGCTTTTTGAGCAGCGGCTCGCACATGCCTTTGTATTTGTTGTAGAGCGTCAGCGGCAGAAGCGGATGATCCTCGGTAACGTTGGGCGACTCGGAAACGCCGTAAACCGAGCTCGAAGAAGCATAGACGAAGCGCTTCACGCCGGCTTCCTTCGCCGCGATCACCATCGGCTCAAAGGCATCAAGATTGATCGTGGTCGAGAGGCTTTCGTCGAGCTCGAAGCTGGCGTCATTCGAGATGCAGGCGAGATTGACGACGCATTCGATGCCTTTGAAGGCCTCGCGCAGCTTGGCGACATCGCGGATGTCACCCTGAATGAATTTGAAGTTCGGATTGCTGTGCGGGAGGAACTCCGTCCCGAAAAAGCCGATATCGTAGCAGGTGACGTTGTAACCGCTGGCCAGGAGCTGCGGGCAGAGCAGGCTGCCGGCATAGCCCGCACCGCCTGTCACGAGGACGTTCTTGAAAGGAAGGGACATGGGTAGCTCCGAGACAGGACCGGCTTACGCGGCGACCTTGGACGAGTCGATGGTGAAAGCGGACGCCGTCGCGTCCTTGTAGAACATCTGAACCGTTTCGCGCGAATACTCTTCGAGATCCTTGCCGACAAGGGCCAGCTTGGCGAGTACGTCGTTCGTGACGGTGATGATCTTGCAGCCGACTTCATCGGCGTGGAAAATGTTGAGCAGCTCACGCGGGCTCGCCCAGAGGAGTTCGGCCTTTGGGCAATCAGCCAGCGCCTCGACGCAACGGCGCATCAGCGGCATGGGATCGACGCCGGTGTCGGCGATCCGGCCTGCGAACACCGAGATGATCGCAGCGACGTTGGGATCAAGCACCTTGGCGATCGCTTTCACCTGATCGACCGTCATAATCGCCGTCACGTTGAGGACAACGCCCTCTTTCGAAAGGGTCTCGATAACACGTCCGGCGAAATTGCCCTTGGTATCCGTCACCGGCACCTTGACGTTGACATTCGGACCCCAGGTGGCGATGGCGCGCCCTTGGGCGATCATCTCGTCGAAATCATCGGCGAAGACCTCGAACGACACCGGGTAGTTCGGCACGGCTGAGATGATCTTACGAGCAAAAGCCTCGTAATCCGTCACGCCGGCTTTGCGCATCAGCGTAGGGTTGGTGGTGAAGCCCTTGATGCGGGGGTTCTGAGACATCTTGACGATGCCGTCGAGTTCAGCGCCGTCGGCAAAAATCTTGACCTTCAGAGAGTCGAGGGCGGACATCTTGGGTTCCTTTTTCGTTTGTCGGCAAGGATGACGGCAGCGGCTTCCTGAAGCGAAGATACGACCCAGTCGGGATTCGCTGGCTTCGGTTCAGCAGTATAGGAGAGGTCGACAAAGAGAGTTCTGCAGCCTGCGGCTTTCCCGGCCTCGATATCGCTGTCGCGGTCGCCGACCATATAGCTTTCGGTCAGCGAGAGACCGTTCGCACGGGCAGCCGCCAACAGCATGCCTGCCCGAGGCTTCCGGCAGTCGCATGCGGCTTCGCGCGTGTGAGCGCACACTCGGACATCATCGATCGGCAGCGACTCGCACATGATGCGATGCATCTCGTCGAGAACTGTGGGCGAAATAAGCCCCTTGCCGACATCCGGCTGATTTGTGACGACGACGATCCGGAATCCCTCCTCGCGCAGCGCCAACAGGGACGGCGCGATCGCCGGGTAAAGAGCAAAGGTCTCAAGCGTCACAGGCGCGTAGCTCCGCCCGTTCCTGAATTCCGGAACGACGATGACGCCGTCCCGATCAAGAAAAACGGCAGGAACTTCAGTCATGCCCGTGCGAGCCCCTACTGGCCGCGTACGCCCGAATGGCTCACCACTTCGTGGCGCGCTTCTGAAGCTTCGGGTTAGAAACCAGCCCGTGCCAAACCACGGCCTGGAAGGCTTCCGACAAGGGGGTGACCCACTCCGGTGCAACCTGCGGAACGACGACCACGACATCGCCCGTCTTCGCCGTGTAGCCGCTGTCGCGTCCCACGATGCCGAACACCTTTGCACCGCGCTCCTTGGCGAGATCGATGGCACGGATCATGTTAACGCTGACGTTCCGTTCGACGTCTCCGCCGCCCACCGAGTAAATCAGCAGCGCGTCGTCGCTCTTGAGACGGCTCACTTCAAGCCAGCCGGCGAAAACGGTCTCCCAACCCTCGTCATTGGTGCGGGCCGTCAACTCCGAGACATTGTCGATCGGCGTGTAGGTCTCGATGCCGCAGAGCTTGCGAAAATCGTTGACGGCGTGGCTCGCATTGCCGGCACTACCGCCGACGCCCAGGATGAACAACCGCCCGCCCCGATCGCGCAATGCGACGAGTTCGTCGGCAAGCGCCTCCACTTTGGTCACGTCGATCTGCGAGCAGATATCTGCCGCTTTCGCGAAGAAAGCACTGGAATGCATTTTTAACCACAGCCCCTTGGTGAGCCGTCATCTATAGGCGCGGCTCGTTGATCGTCAAGGACCCAGAAAGGATGCGGAGATCCGGAACTCTGGGTCTCGTAGTCCCTCACGGAGAGGGCACGTCAATGACGCCTCGCTGCGACGACACCTCGAGCGGGCAAGCTAGGACCAACTGCCGCGCGACAGGGGCTATATGGCATTCTCTATGCCCGAACTAAAATTTGCTTACCGTCCCTAAACTCTGCGTATCGTTTCGCCAACCTGACTCCCACGCCGTGACCGTTTTCCGGGATGAACAACACGCCGGCCGTTTCCAACGCTGTTTTGATCCCAAGCATATTGTTGTGAGATGGGGTCCGGCGTCCTTTTTCAAAATCGCGGATGGTCGACAATCCGAGATGGGCCGCCTTGGCGAGGTCCTCCTGTGACCATTCGATGAGGGCTCGCGCTGCGCGGGATTGGGCAGGGGTGATCATGCGCATGCATCTACCCTCGATCTCGATTTTTGTCGAGCATCGACGCTTTCCGTTGACTGGCCACGCAAGACGACGGTAATCGTCGTTCATCGACGTATTTCGTTACCGGAGTTCAGCCATGCAGCGATCGACCCATCACCCTTCTCCAAGTTTTTCCGACGACGCAGCGGCGCTTTTGGCCCCATCGACCTGACCAGCAGCTGCGCTGCGCCGGCTGGACGTTCGGCGCTCGCCTGATCCCGCCATCCGCGATTCTGACCGACTCCCGCTGCCTCAGCGGAGGAACGATGAGTCACGCCCACACCTCAGTCGCCAGGAGAACCCGATGTCACGATTGGCCCGCATCCCAACAGCAGCGAAGCCCCCCTCCCCGCCTCCACCGCCCGTGCTGGACCTCCTGAGCGCTGCTCTGGCGAGGGGCGCCGATAGCGAGGTTCTCGATCGCCTGATCGGCTTTCATGAGCGCCTGCAGGCGCAGGCTGCTCGCAGAGCGTTCGACAAGGCTCTCGCGGCAGCCAAGGCGAAGATCCCGATCATCGCCAAGAATCGTACGGCGGTGCTGGGCCGGCAGCCTTATCGGCATGAGGATCTGGCCGAGATCGCGCGGACCATCACCCCGATCCTCGCCCGCAACGGGCTGTCCTACCGCTTCCGCTCGCAGAGCACAGGCGCACTCGTCACGGTCTTCTGTGTGATCTCGCATCGCGATGGCCATAGCGAGGAGAACAGCCTCTCGGCCAGCCCCGATGAAAGCGGCGAGAAGAACAGCATCCAGGCGATTGGATCGACGCTGACCTATCTGCAGCGCATGACGTTGAAGGCCGCGCTCGGCCTTGCCGCCTCCGACGACGATGACGGTCAGGCAGCCGGCCCCTCATCAGCGCAGATTACGCGCCAGCAGGCGCGCGAGCTCCTCAACCTGATCGAGGTGGTCGGCGCCGACAAGGACGCGCTGCTGCAGTTTTTCCAGATCAAGGGCGTCACCGATCTGCCAGCCACACGGTTTCGGCAGGCGCTCACCATGCTCAACTCAAGGCGGACCAACTGATGAACGACAACCTCGAGATCATCGCTTGCGAGCAGGGCTCTCCGGACTGGATCCAAAGCCGCCTCGGCATCCCCACGGCATCCGAGTTTGCCGCGATCCTGACCAAGGGACGCGGCGGCGCCGAGAGCAAGACGCGGCTGAGCTACCTCTACAAGCTCGCAGGCGAGCGCCTGACCGGCGAACCGATGGAGACGATCAGCTCCTTCCACATGGAGCGCGGCAAGCTGATGGAGGACGAAGCCCGCAGCGTCTACGGCTTCGTCACGGGTACGGCTTGCGAGCGCGTCGGTTTCCTGCGGCGGGGCCGGGCCGGTGCCTCGCCCGATGCCCTGATCGGCCATGATGGTTTGCTAGAGATCAAGACCAAGCTGCCCCACCTGATGGTCGAGACCATTCTGCGCGGCGAGTTCCCGCCCGAGCACAAGGCACAATGCCAGGGCCAGCTCTGGATCGCGCAGCGCGAATGGATCGACATCGCGGTCTATTGGCCGGGCATGCCGATCTTCATCACCCGCGCACATCGCGATGAAGCCTATATCGGTGAGCTGGCTGACGCGGTCGAAGCGTTCAACGCTGAGCTTGATCTCACCGTCGAGAAAATCAGGTGCTATGGCCAGGCCAAGGCCGCCTGATGTCAGCGGGGTCCACATCCGGCGACGGGATCGCCGTTCCAGGGCGAGCCCCCTCGCCTCCTTCGCCCCCACGCCGCGAGTTCTCGCGGGCCCAGAAGGTCGAGATGATCAAGCGCACCATGACGGGCGCCAACCAGATCATCTGCGAGGGCTGCGGGCTCAACATCACCGGCAAGGTGATCGAGTTTGATCACATCATTCCCGAAGCCCTCATCCTCGACAAGAGCGCCGCGCTTTCAATCACTGATGGCCGCGTGCTTGGGCGCGACTGTTGTCACCGTGCGCCCGGTGGCAAGACCGCCCATGACCTCGCCGACATTGCCGAGGCCAAGCGCCGCGAGGCCAGGCATCTTGGCATCCGGACCCGACCGCGGCTCAGGACGGCGGGGTTTGCAGCGCCAGAACCACAGCGATCTGCGTCCCGCCCGCTGGCCAAGCCCGCCGCCTGGCGCCGCGACGATCGTTAACTCCATCACTTTCATCAGGGACGCCCGCATGACGACCGCAAATCTTTCGCCGCCGTATCAACGCCCTCCAAGGCGATGGCCTATCCTGGGCGCCCTCCTGCTGAGCCTGTCGCTATCGGCCTGCACCACCCGCACCGTCATGAGCTTCAACCGCCTCGACGGGCGCTCCGATGCCACGGCCCTGGCGCAGTTCCAGCAGGACGATGCGATTTGCAAAGGCGAGGTCGCCAAGGCGCAGGCCATGGCGGCCCCGATCTATATGGGACGCAGCCTTGCCGACGCGATGGAGGCCGGTAGGCTGGAGGGCCAGCGCAATAGCGCGCTGCGGCAGATCATGGTCGGCTGTATGGCCCAGCGCGGCTACACCATGACCGTGGTGACGGTGCCGCAGTGATGGGGCGGGTTTGTGCCGATCGACATTCGAGGAAGGTGTCTGTCGTGTCGACTGACATCACCGCCAACGCCGCCGGCGCTGTGTTGCAACAGCGCCGGCGTGCCTAGTTCAAGCCCGCTGGAAGCGCGACTGCGGCCGGACGACCTTTTGGGGCCGCACAGGAACCACCGGCGTGCGCGCGGTCAGATACTTCAGGGCCTGGCTGGTGGAATCGACCTGATCGTCGTGACGCCCCGTTGGAAACGCCAGCAGCTCAGACAGGTAGTCTGCCAGCCAATCGGCCCGTTCAGGCAAGAACACCTGCCCTGCCTCGAACCGGGCTGCCTGGGCGAGCAGCCTTGCCGTCTTGTCGAACCGGGCCTGTTGCAGAAGCGGGTAGAGCTGGCCTGTCCGGCGCAAATCCTGTGACAGCGCTCGGCCCAGTTCGGTGTCCTCGATCAGCGTTGCGTCGACGCCGTACTCCGCGGCCACAGAGATCATCTTGCGCCGCAGTTCGGGGCTCTCCCAGCGACCGCGCACCACATCCAGCAGGTAGTAGTGCTGCCCCCGCGCACCCCAGACCGTACCGACCGACCAGTCGGAGGCTTCTGACAGGGTCACCACCCATCAGCGTCTCATAATCCGCCCGCTCACGGGCATCTCCGCACAGGATGCGGTGTTCCCCAGCAGCCAAGATCGCCGCGCTGCGTCACCGCCTGCTCACCAACCGGCTCGACCGCATCAGCCGGATCGACCTTGGGCGCCGGGCTCACATCGCTGCTCACGATCAGGTCAATCTGCGGCGTTTCAAATCCGTCAGCTCGAAATCGACCTCGATCAGATGCGACAGCTCGGCCTTGAGTATCTCGTTGTCCCAGCCTGCCAGCTCGGCCAGGCGGTTGTCTGCGATCCGGTAGGCGCGAATCTGGTGAGGAGCGAGATGGTCGAGGCAAACAACCGGCACCGTCGTCATGCCCAGCAGCCTGGCCGCCTCGTAGCGCCCGTGGCCGGCAACGATTTCACCCGAACCATCGATCAGGATCGGCGCCACGAAACCGAACCCCTTGATGCTCTCGGCAATCAGGTGGATCTGTTTCTTGGTGTGCGTGCGTGCATTGCGCGGCGAGGGCTTCAGTGCGGCGAGCGGGCGCTCGACAACCTCCGCCTTGAACTGCGCCATCGCGCTGTTCAACTCAGCGTCCGTGTTCTGAACGGTCGCATCGCCCGCGGGCGGACGGCACCGCTGACGGATGCGAAACGGCGTGGGGATCGGTTCGGGCAGGGAAGACATTTCGATCGTTTCCTTTTGCAAGGAGACGACCAGGACAAGTGAGCACCCGCGGCAAAGCGTATCCCGCCAGCATCACTGCTGTGGATTCCGCCTTGCCTGAAAAGGGCTGCTCACGCGAAGTGAAAATGCCAAATCAACAAGGATGCCGCGACTCGATCTGATCGGTCTCGGCTGATGTCACGAACAGTCGTGACGGGGATCGATATAAGCCATCCCGCTGTGTCCTGCAAGGGATCATGGAAAAAATTCCCCAACGATTCTAGGATCATAGGGTCTCTTCGTCCGCAAAGCCGCCCACGCTTCGATCGGCGCTGACAAAGCCAACTTCGCGCCG
Source organism: Allobosea sp. R86505 (assembly GCF_042466375.1). Lineage (NCBI taxonomy): Bacteria > Pseudomonadati > Pseudomonadota > Alphaproteobacteria > Hyphomicrobiales > Alloboseaceae > Allobosea > Allobosea sp. R86505. Next base: position 278,651 of record NZ_JAXHPY010000001.1, read on the forward strand.
GTCGGCGCAGCAGCCGAATGACAGATCGCTGCTCCCAGCCGGCCATTCCCTGCTCACGGCCAGGACTTTCCCTGCTGCGCTGGATGGAAATTCCCTGCTGAAAGGCACGGAACTCCAGCGCGCGAAGAACATCAGATTCGACCAAGGAGATGGAAACGCTTCGGATTTTCCGCTCCAGTGCAGGGTTGGAGAGCCCGCAATTGGGGGCAAATCCGCCGAGATTTCCCTACTAGCAGGGAATTTGTCGGCTCCCTCTCTTTGGCAACGCACTCGAGCCTTTGATCGTTGGGCTGTGTACCGGTTTCCGAGGCGATCGAAGCTCCCGTGCCATCGGCTTTGTCAGGGCGGTCGAACAATAAGCGCCTCTCGCAGGCGACATCGGCGAAAAGTGAGCCGAGATGGGGAACCGATGAACGTCGCAATAGCCGGCTCGGACGGTGAATTCGCTGCCCGCCAGAGCCACATTCCGCGCTGCGCCCGCGCGTCGACGTAGTGGCTGATGTTCCGAGCGAGAAAATCGCCTTCGGCCATGGCGACATTCACCTGCCGGTCGGCTGGGGCGCCATTCCCTGGGAGGCGGTGATGGAGCGCTGCGTCTTCCCCGACGGCGTCCTGTTCAACATCGAACTCAATCCGCGGCTCTGGTACGCCGTCGACGAGTGCCTCGAAAGAACTCGGGCACTCGTTGAACGGGCGCTGACCAGTGCGAGCCGCTGCAGCAATCAGACTCAGGCAGTCGTCTCGCGCGCGAATTTCAGCCCTTCCTGAAGGAGGGCGCCCGCCGCCGCCTCATCCATCGCCTCGACATAGACCCGCAGTTCGGGCGCATTGCCGGAGGCGCGGAAATGGACAGTGTTACCGTCGCCCAATGTGAGGCGCAGGCCGTCGCGGCGGTCACGTGTGGCGACACCGCCATGCGTGGCAAAGGCCGCATCGCGAAAAGCCGGATCTTCCGCGTCGAGCCTGGCGATGAAGGCGGCCGTCTTCTCCTGCGGCACCTCCTGGAGGCGGTTCGACAGGGCGATGGCGAATTTCTGCTCGGCGACGAGGCGGCTCAGCGGTTTCTGGGCGCGGGCAATGGCCGTCAGGGTGGCGAGGATCGGCAGCATCGCGTCGCGGGTCGGCAGGGCGGCGAGGCTGACGCCCTCATGCGCGACTTCAGAGCCCAGCAGCACGCCGCCATTGGCCTCGAAGCCGACGACGAGGCGCGCGCCGGCCGCTGTCGCCTCCGCCATGCCGGCGATGACATAGGGGGAACCGACGCGGGTGCGGATCACCTGCTGGAACAGACCCAAGCGCTCCAGTGCCGAGTTCGAGGTCACAGGCGTCACGATCGCGTCCGCACCGAGAAAGGCCGCCGTCAGTGCGCCGACGAGATCGCCGCGCAGGAACCGGCCCAACTCGTCGGCGACCAGCGGGCGATCGGCATCGCCGTCGGTCGAGACGATCGCGTCGAGCTTCTGGCTGCCAGCCCATTCGACCGCCAGCGCCACGTCCTCGGGACGCAGCGCCTCGGTGTCGACGGGGATGAAGCGGTCGGCGCGCCCGAGCGGGACGGGCGTGGCGCCAAGCGCGGCGATCAGGTCGCAGATCACGTCGCGCCCGACCGAGGAATGCTGGTAGACGCCGACCGTCAGGCCCCGCAGGGCATCCGCGCCAAAGAACTCGCGATAGCGGGCCTGGTAGGCGGCCAGCGCATCGTGCCTGCGGGGCGTGACCGGCTCGTCGGGGGCGACAGAGAGGTTCAGTTTTGCATGCCAGGCAAGGATCCGCGCCTCGTCCGCCTTATCGATTTCGCCTTGGCGGCGATAGAATTTGAGGCCGTTGCGGTCATCGGGGATATGGCTCCCGGTGACCATGATCGCCGGCGCGCCGCACTGGACGGCCGCGAGCGCCAGCGCCGGCGTCGGGATCGCCCCACAATCGACCGCAACCAGCCCGGCATCGACGATGGCCCGCGCGCATTGCGCCGAAATCAGCGGGCTCGACGAGCGCAGATCCCGCCCGATCAGAACGTCGCCGCCTGGTCCCGCCGCGCCGTCCTCGCCGACCATCGCGCAGAAGGCGCGGACATGGCTGTAGGCCGGCAGGCCGACGAGCTCGGCAACGAGGCCGCGCAGGCCCGAGGTTCCGAATTTGAGACTCGTCATCGGGACCACCTGTCAATGTTGCGGATACAGATCGCCGTCGTCGGAGACAGCGTTGGGGAACCAAATTTCCTAATCTGACGACGCCACCGGAGGCAACGGGATGCCGCTAGCCGATGCGGGGTCAAGCTCAGCCCCCCATCGTCCCAGCTCACCGCTCGGCCGAAGCCGCCCAGATGTTGACGCCGCCTTCGCCGGCGTGCGCGTCGATGAGGGCCAGTTCCTCCGCCGTGAAATCGGGCCGCTTCAGGGCCGCCACGCAATCCTCGACCTGTTCGGGGCGGCTGGCGCCGATCAGGGCGGAGGTCACGCGGCCGCCGCGCAGCACCCAGGCGATCGCCATCTGGGCGAGGCTCTGGCCGCGGCCGGCGGCGATCTCGTTGAGGGCGGCGATGCGCCTGAGATTATCGTCGGAGAGGAAGCCGTCGCGGAAGGACGGCGCCTTCTTCGCGGCGCGGCTGCCCTCGGGCACGCCACCGAGATATTTCGAGGTCAGCATGCCCTGGGCCAGGGGCGAGAACACGATCGAGCCGATGCCCTCCTGATCGAGCGTGTCGAGCAGACCGTCCTCCTCGATCCAGCGGTTGATCATCGAATAGCTCGGCTGGTGGATCAGGCAGGGCGTGCCGAGGCTGCGCAGGATCGCGGCCGCCTCGCGCGTGCGCTTGGCATTGTAAGAGGACAGCCCGACATAGAGCGCCTTGCCCTGACGCACGGCCGTGTCGAGCGCGCCCATCGTCTCTTCCAGCGGGGTCTCGGGATCGAAGCGGTGCGAATAAAAGATGTCGACATAGTCGAGCTTCATCCGCTTCAGGCTCTGGTCGAGGCTGGAGAGCAGGTATTTGCGGCTGCCCCATTCGCCATAGGGGCCCGGCCACATGCGGTAGCCGGCCTTGGTTGAGATCACCATCTCGTCGCGATGGCCGGCGAAATCGCGCCGCAGGATCTCCCCGAACGCCGTCTCGGCCGAGCCGGGCGGCGGCCCGTAATTGTTGGCCAAATCGAAATGGGTGATGCCGAGATCGAAGGCGGTGCGGCAGATCCGGCGGCCGAGATCGGGCGCGGTGGTCTCGCCGAAATTATGCCAGAGACCGAGCGACAGGGCCGGCAACTTGAGACCACTGCGGCCGCAGCGGTTGTAGGTCATCTGGTCGTAGCGGGTCTCGCTGGGCATCGGCCTCTTCCCTCCCGATTCGGCATGGTGCCGCGAGGTTAGCGCTTTGCCGTCCCGGTGGCAGCCGCCATCGGGCTCCGGCCGCTTGCATGTGGGGCTCTTGTGCGGCCGGCGCATTCATGCTGACCGCAGGCGGCCCAACCCGCAGCCGGCTTCCCTCCCGCAATCTCTCCCACCTGCCCGACCCGCGGTTTGCCAGACGCTGGCTCGTCCTGACAATCCACCAGGTCGGGCTAGGCCTTGACGATATGAGGGCGCTGCAGGCCCGCCCGGTGGCAGACGTTCCGGGTGTCGAGGACGAGGGGGACGGCATCGACCAGAGCGGCATAGTCCACGCCGTCATGGTCGGTGGCGATCAGGGCGGCGTCATAGCCGCCGCTGAGCGCCTCATGCCAGGACACGCCACGCCGACCATGCAAGCTGGCATGCTCACGCATCGGCGGCAGCTGCGCCACGAAGGGGTCGTGGAAATCGACGGTCGCCCCCCTGCCCTCGATCAACTCGATCAGGCTGAGCGCCGGGCTCTCGCGCACATCGTCGACATTCTTCTTGTAGGCGACGCCCAGCACGAGGATGCGCGAGCCGTTGAATCCGCGCCGATGGATCTGGTCGAGCGCTTCGCCCAACCGCGCCAGGACATAGCGCGGCATCGCGGTGTTGACCTCCCCGGCAAGCTCGACGAAGCGGGTGGAGAGACCGAATTCGCGCGCCTTCCAGGTCAGGTAGAACGGATCGATCGGGATGCAATGGCCACCGAGCCCGGGGCCGGGATAGAAGGGCATATAGCCGAAAGGCTTGGTCTTGGCGGCCTCGATCACCTCCCAGACATCGATACCCATGGCGTCGAAGACGACCTTGAGCTCGTTGACCAGCGCGATATTGACCGCCCGGAAAATGTTTTCGGTCAGTTTCACGGCCTCGGCCGTCTCGATGGTCGAAACCGGCACGGTGTGCTGCACCACCTCGCCATAGAGCGCCAGCGCCATCCTGAGCGCATCAGGACCGTCGCCACCGACCACTTTCGGGATCGCGGCAGTCGCGAAATCGGCATTTCCGGGGTCCTCGCGCTCCGGCGAATAGGCCAGGAAGAAATCGCGACCCGAGATCAGCCCGCCCTTCTCCAGGATCGGCTTCATCACCTCGGCCACGGTGCCGGGATAGGTCGTGCTTTCGAGCACGATCAGCTGGCCCGGCCGCAGGGTCCTGGCGATCTGGCGGGTGGTCTCGGCGACGTAGCTGAGATCGGGCTCGCGCTGGCGGGTCAGCGGCGTCGGCACGCAGACCAGGATCGCGTCCATCTCGCCGAGCCGGGAGAAATCCGTGGTGGCATCGAACCGGCCCTGCGCGCGGAAGGCGGCGAGCCCGGCGCCGTCGATGTGCCGGATATAGGAGCGCCCGGCCGCCAACGCCTCGATCTTGGACGGGTCGATGTCGAAGCCGAGCACGCAGTGCCCGCTGGCGGCGATGGCTTGCGCCAGCGGCAACCCGACATAACCCAGCCCGATGATGCCGACGCGAGACCGGCCTTTTCGGAATCGCTCTTCGAGAACGGCAGCGTCGACGAGCGCCCCATTCCCGAGAGCCGAGGTATCGATCATGAATGGCATTTCCGATTTCGCTACGACACCTGAGAGAGGCGCGGCCGCATCCGGTAACGCGCCATGCCTATTGCGCGCAAGCAAGGCAGAGAATTGCGCACGGCGCTGGATCGCGCTGAAGATGGCAGGACAATCGCTCGCACATCGCGACGCTCTGGCCCGGAGAGAAGGCGGGGCCTTTCGAGCGATCCTCCGACCCCCGTTGTCAGAAGGCGACGCCGTGGCGGGACAGTTCCGCCCGCAGGTCGATCGGCTCGACGAAATGGACGCCCTTCATGCCGAGCTGGCGGGCGGTTTCGATATTGCGGGCGCTGTCGTCGACGAAGATGCAGTCCGCGGCGGCGAGATCATAGCGCTCCAGCAGAATGTGGAAGATCGCCGGATCGGGCTTGATCACGCGTTCATGCGCGGAAACGACCACGCCGTCGAAGCTCTGCAGGAAAGGGAAGCGGATCAGACACTCGGCCCATTTCTCGCGCGAGAAATTGGTGATGGCGTAGACCTTGTCGCCGCGCCCCTTCATTTCCTCCAGCACGGAGACGCTGTCTTCGATCAGGCCGGGCACGGCCTCGTGCCAGCGCTCGTCATAGGCGCGGATCTGGCTTTCCCATTCCGGGTGGCTGGCGACGAGCAGGGCGACGCCCTCCTCCCAGCTGCGGCCGCGATCCTGCTCGAGATTCCAGGCGGCGGTGCAGACGTTCTGCAGGAACCAGGCGCGCTTCTCGTCATCGGGAATCATCTCGCGATAGACCCGGAAAGGGTCCCAGCGGATCAGGACGTTGCCGACATCGAAAACGACGGTGGGCATGATGGGCTTCCATGAGCAGAGTGGCGCTCACGGGCTTGTGTGCGCCTGCGTGAGACAAATGCCCGAACTCTCGCGTATCGCAAGCAGCCGCTGCAAGATTGGAGGGCACAATGACGCAATGGTTGCCATGGCTGGACCGGCAGGGGCGCCTGTCGGGCCTGCGGCTGGGCGTCTTCGTGCTGGTGCTGGTGCCGGCCGCGATCCTCGCTTTTGAGGCCTGGACGGGGCAGCTCGGCTCCAAGCCCTGGACGCGGGCGGTCCACGACACCGGCACCTGGTCGGTGCGTCTGCTGCTGGTGACCCTGGCGATCTCGCCGCTGCGGCGCATCCTCGACTGGAGCAAGCTCATCGGCGTGCGCCGGATGCTGGGGCTCTCGGTGCTGGCCTATGCCACGGCGCATCTCGCGCTCTACTGCATCGACCTCGCCTTCGACTGGGGCCTGATCATCTCCGAGATCGTCAAGCGCTTCTATCTGCTCGTCGGCATCACCGCGCTGGCGGGGCTCGTCGCGCTGGGCGCGACCTCGACCGACGGCATGATCCGGCGGCTGGGAACGCGGCGCTGGCAGACGCTCCACAATCTCGTCCATCCGATCATGCTGCTCGCCCTGCTGCATTTCGCCCTGCAGTCCAAGATCGACGTGACGCAGCCGGCGCTGATGATCGGGCTCTTCGCCCTGCTGATCGTCTATCGCGGGCTGGAGCGGCTGAAAGTGGCCCCGACGACCCCGGTGCTGGTCGCAGCCGCTTTGGCGACGGGTCTGGTGACGGCGCTGTGCGAGACAGCCTGGTATGCCTTCGCGACGGGGGCTTCGGCCTGGCTCGTCTTCCAGGCCAATGCCGATGTCGTGGTCTATCAGGATCTCACCGCCCTGCGGCCGGGCCATTGGGTCGCTCTCGCCGGGCTGGCGGTTGCGCTTTGCGGGGCCTTCCGCCGCCGCGGCGACCGGCCGGAGCGCCGCGGCCGGGCGGGCACGCCGGCGGGCGCGGTGTCCTGATGCAAGCCGGCCCCGCGCGCAATCACGGTTGGCAGGCCGGGGGCGAGGCTCTAACCCTATGGCATGCCTGACGATCCCCAAGCTCAGCCGACAGCCGACGTAGCGCGGGCCGAGCTCGCGGCCGAGGGGGTCGCCCCGGATCCGGGGCGCAATTCGCCCTTCGTGCCGCTGCGCCAGCCGATCTTCCGGGCTGTTTGGTTCGCCAGCCTCGCCTCGAATTTCGGCGGGCTCGTCCAGATGGTCGGCGCCTCCTGGATGATGACGGCGATCGCCGATTCACCTGATATGGTCGCCCTCGTGCAGGCCTCGACGACCCTGCCGGTGATGCTGTTCTCGCTCGCCGCCGGTGCGATCTCCGACAATTACGACCGCCGGCGCATCATGCTGACGGCGCAGGGCTTCATGCTGGCGGTCTCGATCCTGCTGGCGGTCTTCGCCTGGTTCGAGCTGATGACGCCCTGGCTGCTGCTCGGCTTCACCTTCCTGATCGGCTGCGGCACGGCGCTGAACAACCCGGCCTGGCAATCCTCGGTCGGGGACATGGTGCCGCGCCGCGACGTGCCGGCCGCGGTGACGCTGAACAGCGTCGCCTTCAACATCGCGCGCAGCGTCGGCCCGGCGATCGGCGGCGCCATCGTCGCGGCGGCGGGCGCGGTCGCGGCTTTCGTGCTCAACGCCTTCAGCTATGTCGCGCTGATCACCGTGCTGGCGCGCTGGCGGCCCCCCAAGGTGGAGCGCGTGCTGCCGCGCGAGACGCTGCTGATCGCGATGGGGGCCGGCGTGCGCTATGTCGCGATGTCGCCCAATATCCGCAGCGTCATCCTGCGCTCCTTCGCCTTCGGCTTCGGCGGCATCGTGGCGCTGGCGCTGCTGCCGCTGATCGCGCGCGATCTGGTCAAGGGCGGCCCGATCGTGTTCGGCGTCCTGCTCGGCGCCTTTGGTGCCGGCGCCGTGGTCGGCGCCTTCCTCAGTGCGAGGCTGCGCAGGGTCCTGACCACGGAGGCGCTGGTTCGGGCGACCTTCGCCGCCTATGCGACATCCGCCGCGCTTCTGGGCATCAGCACGACGATGTGGCTGACGATGCCCGCGCTCGCCGTCGCCGGTGCCTGCTGGGTGATGACGCTGTCCACCTTCAACGCGACGGTCCAGCTCTCGGCACCGCGCTGGGTGGTGGGCCGCGCTCTGGCGATCTACCAGATGGCGGCCTTCGGCGGGATGGCATCGGGCAGTTGGGTCTGGGGCCAGGCCGTGCTGCATTTCGGCGCGGAGCAGGCGCTCATCATCTCGGCCTTCGCGCTGCTGGCGGGTGCCGCACTCGGCCTGCGCTACCAGCTGCCACCGCTGGAGGCGCTCAATCTGGACCCGCTCAGCCGCTGGCGCGAGCCGAAGGTCGCCGTCGGCATCGAGCCCCGCAGCGGGCCGGTGATCGTGACGATCGAATGGCTGATCCGCGAGGAGGACGTGGTCGAGTTCCTCAAGGCGATGGCGGAGCGCCGCCGCATCCGTCGGCGCGACGGGGCGCGGCACTGGACGCTGCTGCGCGACCTGACCGATCCGGAGCTCTGGGTCGAGCGCTACGACACACCGACCTGGGTCGAATATGTGCGCCAGGCCCAGCGCATCACCCAGGCCGACGCCGAAATCGCCGACCGGGTGCGGGCCCTGCACAAGGGCCCCAATCCCCCCGTCGTCCACCGCATGATCGAGCGCGAGACGGCGACGCTGCCGCGCGGCCTGCCCCCGCAACAGAACCGGGACGCGCAGAGCGAAACGGGCTGAGGCGGCTCAGCCGTGGATCCAGAGCCCGGCGAGCCCGAACAGCCCGACGATGATCCGCCACCAGGCGAAGGGGGCAAAGCCGCGCTTCGAGACGAAGTCGAGGAAGCTGCGCACCACGATCAGGGCCGCAACGAAGGCCGCCACGAACCCGACCGCGATCAGCGTGACGTCGTCCACCGTCAGCGTCTTGTAGCTCTTGAGCAGATCGTAGGCGAAGGCGCCCGCCATGGTCGGCATGGCCAGGAAGAAGGAAAACTCCGCCGCGGCGCGCTTGCTGGCACCCAGCAGCATGGCGCCGACGATGGTCGAGCCCGAGCGGGAGACACCGGGCACCATCGCCAGGCACTGGATCAGCCCGATCTTCAGATACATCGCCAGCGGGAAGGTGGTGGCGTCCTGGTGTTTCTCCTCCAGCTCCAGATCATCGACCACGAGCAGGATCAGGCCGCCGGCGATCAGCGTGCAGCAGACGATCACGGGATTGAACAGCACGCTCTTGATGAAGCCGTGCAGCAGCGCGCCGATCAGCGCCGCCGGCAGGAAGGCGACGAGCACGCCCAGCACGAAACGCCGTGCCGCCGGATCGCTCGGGATGCGCAGAGCGATGTCGAGCAGGCGGCGGAAATAGACCAGCGTGATCGCCAGGATGGCGCCGAGCTGGACCAGCACCTCGAAGGACTTTCCATTCGATTCGAAACCGAGGAAGTGGCCGAGCAGGAGCAGGTGCCCGGTGGAGGAGACCGGCAGGAACTCGGTCAGCCCCTCGACGATCCCGAGGATGAGCGCCTCGAACAGGTTTTCCATGGCGGCTCGTCCTCGTCGGTCCGGGCTATGCCCGGCACTCGTCCAGCTCCGCATCGATAGGCGCAGCTCTTTGCGAATTGGTTACCAAAACCCGAACCAGAACCCTGCAATTCGCCGTTATGGCCGCTGGGCGGGTTGTGAGCCTCACCGGGCCGCCTTATAGCGGCGCGCTGCGCCTTTCCCGACGTCTTTTTGTCCTGCGGCCCTGCTTCGGCCCCACCTGCCTGTTTCATGAGTGCCATGGCGACGCTTCATCACTATCCGCTATGTCCGCATTCGCGCTTCATCCGCCTGGTGCTCGGCGAGTTCGGCCTCGAGGCGACCCTGGTCGAGGAGCGCGTCTGGGAGCGACGGCGCGATTTCCTGGAAATGAACCCGGCCGGCACGACGCCGGTATTCCGCGAGGAGACCGGGCTCGCCGTGCCCGGTGCCGGCCCGATCGCCGAATATCTCGACGAGACGCGGGGGCTGGCGCTGGCAGAGCGGCGGCTTTTGCCGGAAGGGCCGGGCCCGCGCGTCGAGGTGCGCCGCCTTCTGGACTGGTTCTCGATCAAGTTCAACGAGGAGATCACCGCGCCGCTCGTGCTGGAAAAGGTGATGAAGCGCTTCATGGGCCGCGAGGAGGGCGGCGGCCCGCCGGAGATGAGCGCGATCCGCGCCGCGCGTTCCAATGTGCGCTATCATCTGCGCTACATCGCCTGGCTGACGGCCAAGCGGAACTGGCTGGCCGGCTCCGAGCTGAGCTATGCCGACCTCGCCGCGGCGGCGCATCTCTCCTGCGTCGACTATCTCGGCGACGTGCCCTGGGACGAGGATGAAGCGGCGCGCGCATGGTATGCGAGGATCAAGTCGAGGCCGAGCTTCCGGCCGCTGCTGAGCGACCGGGTGCCGGGCATGGCGCCGAGCGCCCATTACGACAACCTCGACTTCTGAAGCCCGAGCGCCTCAAGCAGGCGGTCGTCGCCCGCGCTCTCGCTGAGGGCTTCTCCGTGGCGCGGGTGGCCTCGGCCGACTCGATCCCGGAGGCACCCGGCCGGCTCGCGGCCTGGCTGGAGCAGGGCCACCAGGGCGAGATGGCCTGGATGGAGGAGCGCACGGATCAGCGCGCCGCACCGCGCCGACTCTGGAGCGAGGCTCGCTCGGTGGTGATGCTCGGCATGAGCTATGCGCCCGAGAGCGATCCGCTGGCGGTGCTCGGCCATCCCGATAGGGCCGCGATCTCGCTCTATGCGCGCCGGCGCGACTATCACGAGGTGATCAAGGGCAAGCTCAAGAGCGTCGCCGGGCTGCTCGCGGCGCAGGGCGGGGCCGACGTCAAGGTCTTCGTCGACACCGCGCCGGTGATGGAAAAGCCGCTGGCGCAGGCGGCCGGGCTCGGCTGGCAGGGCAAGCACACCGTTCTGGTCTCGCGCGAGCACGGTTCCTGGCTGTTTCTCGGCGCGATCTACACCACAGCCGATCTGCCCGTGGACGAGCCGGAAACAGACCATTGCGGGTCCTGCCGGCGCTGTCTCGACATCTGCCCCACTGACGCCTTTCCGGCGCCCTACCAGCTCGATTCGCGCCGCTGCATCGCCTATCTGACGATCGAGCATCCCGGCCATATCGACCCCGCCTTAAGGCCAGGGATCGGCAACCGCGTCTTCGGCTGTGACGACTGCCTCGCCGTCTGCCCCTGGAACAAGTTCGCGCAGGCGGCCCGCGAAACACGCCTGTCGCTGCGCGACGAGCTAGATGCGCTGCCGCTGGCCGACCTCGCCGGCCTCGACGACGCGGCGTTTCGGGCGCTCTTCGCCGGCACTCCGGTCAAGCGCACGGGGCGCGACCGCTTCACCCGCAATGTGCTGATCGCGATCGGCAACAGCGGCCGACCGGACCTCGCTGCGAGCGCCGTGGCGGTGCTGGCCGACCCCTCGCCGCTGGTGCGGGCGATGGCGGTCTGGGCGCTGATCCGGCTCGATCCGCCGCAGGCCCGCGGCCTTGCCGGCCGGGCGCTCGCCATGGAAAAGGATGAAGAGGTGCGCCGCGAATGGTTGGCGCTCCCGCCTGCCATGGATGCCGCCTCATGAAGCTCCTGATTCTCGGCGTCGGCTATTCCGCCGGCTTCTACGCTCGCGAGGCGCTGGCCCGCGGCTGGGAGGTGACCGGCACGGTGCGCACGGCGGAAAAGGCGGAGCGGCTGAGCCGCGAGGGCCTGCGCATGCTCGTCTTCGACGGCTCGGAGGTCTCCACGCCACTGGCGGCGGCGGTCGCCGAGGCGGAAGCCGTGCTGGTCTCGGTGCAGCCGGGCGAGGCCGGTGATCCGGCGTTCCACACGCTCGGCCCGGCGCTGGAAGCGGCGCCCGCCTTGCGCTGGATCGGCTATCTCTCAACCATTGGCGTCTATGGCGACCATGACGGCGCCTGGATCGACGAGGCGACCGCGCCGCGGCCGAGCTTCCGTTCGCGGCTGCGCCTGCAGATCGAGCGCGACTGGCTGGCGCTGGGCGAGCGGAGCGGCAAGGCCGTGCAGATCTTCCGGCTCTCGGGCATCTACGGGCCCGGCCGCAATCCGATCGTGAAGCTGCGGACGGGAACCGCGACGCGGCTGGTCAAGCCGGGACAAGTGTTCAACCGCATCCATGTCGACGATATCGCGGGCATCCTGATGGCCTCGATCGCCGCGCCACGTCCCGGTGCGATCTACAACGTCACAGATGACGAGCCCGCGCCGCCGCAGGATGTCGTGGTCCATGCTGCGGCGCTGGCGGGGCTGACACCGCCACCGGAGACGCCGTTCGACCCGGCGAAGCTCTCTCCCATGGCGGCGAGCTTCTATGGTGAAAACAAGCGCGTCTCGAACGCGCTGGTGAAACGCGAATTCGGCTACGCCTTCCGCTACCCGACCTATCGCGAGGCGCTGCCGGTTCTGCTGGCCGGTGGGGACTGAGCCCCGCCCGCGCGCTCACGCGGCGTAGCGCTGCCCTTCATCGCCGTAATAGGCGACGTAACGCTGGTCGATCGCCTCCACGGGGAGGATGACCAGGACGTCGGTGGTCCCGAACTGGCGGTCGATCACGGCGCCGGTGCCGAAGCGGGCGCCGAGCCGCAGATAACCCTTGATCAGCGGTGGCATCTGCTTCAGGGCGAGCTTGGCATCGACCATCGACGCCGGCAAAAGACCCATATCGACCCGCTGGTTGCCATGGGCCGTCGCGCTCCACTCGCCGGCGGAGCGGGCATGGTGGTGCAGGAAGCTCAAGGGCAGGGCCAGGGTCTGCGGATCCGTGCCGTCGAAGCTGGCGCAGCCGAACATCGCGTCGATCCGGTGATGGCGGATATAGGCCCAGATGCCGTGCCAGAGCAGCTCAACCGTCTTCTTGCTGCGATAGGGCTCGAGCACGCAGGAACGGCCGAGTTCGAGGAAACGTTTGCCCGGATGACGCGCGAGCAGCGGGGCGAGATCGAACTCGCCCTGGGTGTAGAAGCCGCCCAGCCGCTCGGCCGCGCCCTGCCGCATCAGCCGGTAGGTGCCGACGATCTTCGGCTTCACGCCGCCGAAGCGGCCGCGCGCGGCGTGATCGATGACCAGCAGATGGTCGCAAGCCGCGTCGAAACGGTCGGCGTCGCGACGGAACATGCGCGACACGGCATCGGGCCGCGCCGACATTTCCTGGTAGAATACTCGGTAGCGCAGGCGCTGGGCCCGCCAGATCTCGGCCGGCCCCCGGGCCAGCCTGACCTCGAGGGTGCCGCTGCGGCCGAGGCTCCCCGAGAGCGGAGCTGGCTCTGCAGTCTGGCGCCCGAAGCGAAGGATTGTCTCGCTGCCGATCAGTCGAAGCGGAGACAGGCGAGAGAACAGCAGGCCTCCAACAGGCCCATGACGAGCCGGCTCAGCCTGATGTGCGTGGAGCTCGGGTGCCATCGCTCGCCTTGTCTGCCAGGTCGCAGTTTTCCGCAACATTGCAGAAATGCACCATGGTTCTGACAATCTCGCGACAGAACTGCGGCACGCCGATGACGAACGGTCAGGCCGAGCGATCGATCGGCTGCGGCGCGGCAACGCGATCGAGCCAACGTTGCAGGGCGGCACGATCGAGGGGCTTAGCCAGGCAATCATCCATGCCGGCAGCCAGCGCGGCCGCCCTGTCCCCCTCCGCGACATTGGCGCTGACGGCGATCATGGGCAGGGGCGGCAGATGCGGACGCGCCTGTTCGAGCTCGCGGACGGCGCGGGCCACGGCGAGCCCGTCGAGTTCCGGCATGCGGATATCGAGGAGGACGAGATCGAAGGACGGGCCCGTCCCGGCGAAGCCCTCCGCGACCGCGGCCAGGGCACGGCGCCCGTCACGGGCCCAGATCGCCGCACAGCCGAAACGCTCCAGCGTGCGGGTCGCCAGCAGGGCGTTGATCTCGTTGTCCTCCGCGACCAGCACGGTCAGGCGCGGGCGCAGGATCGAGGAAGGCCCGCTCCCCTGCATATCGACGGGTGCGGCACTCGTCGGACGCGGCGACAGGCGCTGATAGAGCGAGCGGGCCCGGACGGGCTTGACCAGGAAGCCGGTGAAGCCGGCTTCGCGCGGAGACCCGAACTGACGCCGCTCCAGCGGCGAGAGCATGATCAGGCTTTCCCGCACGCCGGCCAGACGCGCGGCTTGAGCGAGAGCGACGGCTCCGTCCCGGCCGATGTCCTGGTCGATCAGGACGGCGCCATAACCGGCATCGGAGCGGAGCAACGCCTGCGCCTGCGCCGCATCGACGGACTGGGTGGCGCTGCCACCGGCCGCCGCGATCGATTCCCGCAGGAAGGCTGCGCCGAAGGGAGCGGCCGAGACGATGAGGACGTGTTTCCCGTGCCATTCCGGCAGGGCGGGCGGTGCCGCGTCCGCGGCCACCATCAAGGGCAGCCGCACGCGGAAGACCGAGCCGCCGCCCATCCGGGCCTCGACCCAGACCGAGCCGCCCATCAGCCCGACGAGGCGACGCACGATGGCGAGGCCCAGACCGGTGCCCTCATGGCTCCGGGCCGAGGAATTGTCCGCCTGCTCGAACTCCTCGAAGATCGCCAGGCGGCGGTCCTCGGGAACGCCCGGACCTGTATCGGCGACCTCGATGTCGACGAGATCTCCCTCGCGACCGATCCGGATGCCGACGCCGCCGCGATCGGTGAACTTGATGGCGTTGCCGACGAGATTGAGCAGAATCTGGCGCAGGCGATCGCGGTCGCCGACGAAATGGGTCGGCATGTCCGGAGACAGATGCGCCGCGAGCTCGATGCCCTTGGCCTGGGCGCGCGGCGCCATCAGTTCCGAGACGGTCTCCAGCAACAGGCCTACGTCGAACCGCTCCTGCGCGAGTTCGAGCTTCCCGGCCTCGACCTTGGCGAAGTCGAGAATATCATCGACGAGGCCGAGCAGCGCCTCACCCGATGTCCGCAGCGCGCGGACATAGGTCGCCTGCTCGGGTTCGAGCCCGGTGTCGCCGAGCAGATCGGCCATGCCGAGGATGCCGTTGAGCGGTGTCCGGAACTCGTGGCTGACGGTCGCGAGGAAACGGGACTTGGCCTCGTTGGCGCTCTCGGCGCGGGCGCGGGCCTCGACCAGTTCCTGTTCGGCGGCGATGCGGGCGGTGATGTCGCGCCCAACCCTCTGCAGCACGCTCTGACCCAGCGCCACGGGGACGACCGTCTCGACCCAGGAGATCCAGCGTTCGCCCTCCGGCGTCGCCACACATTCGTCGAAGACGCGCGCCCCGCCCTCCAGCGCCAGGGCCGGCCGGCTGGCGATGCATCGAGGCTGCGCGACCGAGCCGACGATTTGCGTCTCGTCGAGCCCGAGCAAGGCGGCAAAGGCCGCATTGGCATAGACGATGCGCGCGCCGTCGCGCCGCACGATCAGGTCGCCCTGCGCCTCGATCAGGCTGCGGTAATGCTCCTCGCTGTCGGCGAGCACCCAGAGCCGGTCGTTCAGCGCCTCGACGTCTCCCGCCAGTTCGGCCGCCTGACGGACGATCCGGTCGCGCTGACGCAGCAGCATCAGCGTGGCGCCACCCGCAAACAGCGCGAGCGCGATCACTGAGAGAGCAGCCCAGGTCGTGGCGAGAGATCCCATGGCGCCGACCCTAGCGAAGGCGCGTTGAGGAACCGTTGGGAACAACGACAAATCAGAGGGATCGCGGCAGGGAATTCGTTAACCTTCGCAGGAGCCTGCGCGGTCCCGCGCTGCTTCAGGCCGCCTGCGCGACCTGGTCGCCCCGCGCCCGATAGGACAGGGCTTCGGCGAGGTGGATCCGGCCGACCTTCGCCTCCCCGTCGAGGTCCGCCAATGTGCGCGCAACCTTGAGGACGCGATGATAAGCCCGTGCGGTCAGGCGCATGGCCTCAGCCGCCTCGCGCAGCAGGGCCAGCCCCGCATTGTCGGGCCGGGCGATCTCGTCGAGTACCGGCACCGGACAGCCCGCATTCGTGCTGATCCCGCTCAGCCCGAGCGCCTCGAAGCGCGCCGTCTGGAGGCGCCGCGCCGCGGCGACGCGAGCCGCGACCTCCGAGGAGCCCTCGCTCGCCGCCGGCAGAATGAGGTCGGCAGCGGTCACGGCCGGCACGTCGATGGCGATGTCGATGCGATCCAGCATCGGGCCGGAGATTCGCCCCTGATACTGCGCCATGCAGCGCTCGTTCTGCTGACGCCGGCAGGCGAAGCCGGGCTCGGTCGCCCTGCCGCATCGGCACGGGTTCATCGCCGCGACGAGCTGGAACCGCGCGGGGTAGACGGCGCGGTGATTGGCGCGCGAGATCAGAACCTCGCCGGTTTCCATGGGCTGGCGCAGCGCGTCGAGCGCCTGGGCCTGGAACTCCGGCAGTTCGTCGAGGAAGAGAACGCCGTGATGGGCGAGCGAGATCTCGCCCGGCCTGGCCTGCAGGCCGCCGCCGACCAGCGCGGCCATCGAGGCCGAATGGTGGGGAGCGCGGAAGGGCCGACGGTCGGTCAGCGCGCCGTCGGCGAGGTGTCCCGCGACGGAGAGGATCATCGAGACCTCCAGCAGTTCGCGCGGGCTCAGCGGCGGCAGGATCGAGGGCAGCCGGCTCGCCAGCATCGACTTGCCGGCACCCGGCGGCCCATTCATCAGGAGATTGTGCCCGCCGGCGGCAGCGATCTCGAGCACGCGCTTGGCGCTTTCCTGGCCCTTGATGTCGGCGAGATCGGGCAGCGGGCCGGATGGGCGCGCCACCGCCGGCTCCGGCCGCGCCATCACCTGCGTGCCCTTGAAATGGTTGGCGAGCTGGATCAGCGAGCGCGGCGCAAGGATGTCGATGTCGGCGGCCGCCCAGGCGGCCTCGGGCCCGCAGGCATGCGGGCAGATCAGCCCCTGACCGCGGCCATAGGCGGCGATCGCGGCGGGCAGGACGCCGGCGACCGCGGTGATCGAGCCATCGAGCGCGAGTTCGCCGAGCACGGTGTAGCCCGCCAGCGCGTCCGCAGGAATCGCGCCGATCGCCGCCATCACGGCGAGCGCGATCGGGAGATCGTAATGGCTGCCCTCCTTGGGGAGGTCGGCTGGGGCGAGATTGACCGTGATGCGCTTGGCCGGCAGCGCCAGGCCCGAAGCGATCAGCGCGGAGCGCACCCGCTCCTTGCTCTCGCCGACCGCCTTGTCGGGCAAGCCGACGAGAATGAAATTGACGCCGCCGGGCGTGACCTGAACCTGGACATCGACGGCGCGCGCCTCGATGCCCTCGAACGCCACCGTCGCGACCCGCGTCACCATCAGCGCCACCCCATGACCCGCGAGGAGGCTAGCGGAGCTTCTCGCCCCACGCAAGAACAGATCGGGAACTTACGCCACGATCGCAGCCTTCCGCGCCACGACCTGCCGCAGCAGCACGGGCGCGGCGATGACAAGCCCGATCAGCACGCTCGTCGGCGTCGCCAGGATCATCGGCAGGGCGGCGAGCGCGATCAGCCAGCGCTCCCATTGCGCCAACGGAGCCAGGAACCAGCCGGCGAAAGCGGCCGAGAGCAGGGTGATGCTGGCGATGCAGGAGGCGGTCGAGCCGACGAGCTCGGTCCAGGTGAAGCCCGGCGCCATGATCAGCATCGAGGGTGAGAACACGAAGACGAAGGGTACGAGCACCTTGCCGAGCGCGAGCCGGAAGGCGGTGTTGCCGGTCTTGAAGGGGTCGGCGCCCGCCATGCTCGCGCCCGCATAGGCGGCTATCGCGACCGGCGGCGTGATATCCGCCAGCACGCCATAATAGAACACGAAGAAATGCGCCACGAGCGGGTTGACGCCGAGCATGCCGAGCGCCGGCGCCGCCACTGTGACCATGATGATGTAGTTGGCCGTGGTCGGCACGCCGCAGCCGAGCAGGATGCAGACCAGGCCCGTCAGCAGCAGCGTGAAGAACAGCGTCGCGCTCTTCAGTTCGAACGGGAAGAAGGGGATCAGCTCGGACAAACCGCGTGCCCACTGGTCGGCGAGCGATGTCACGATCCAGGAGATCTTGAAGCCGACGCCGGTCAGCGTGACCACGCCGACGATGATGCCGACGGTCGCCGCGGCCGCGCCCACGCCGATGGCGTATTTCGCGCCGAGGATGAAGGCGTCGATCATGTCGTCGACGCGCTTGCGACCCTCCGTCGACTTCATCAGCACGCCATGGGCCATGACGAGGAAGGCCGCCGCCGTGAAGGCGAAGTTGACGCCGGGCACGCGCAGGAACTCGGTCGGCGCGGCCAGCCCGATCGCCAGCGCAAAGACCAGGGCCGAGGCGGCGCGGTGATGCGCGAGGCCGACGAGCATGCAGCCTGTGATGCCCCAGAAGGCGGCGAGATAGGGCGTGTAGCCGGTGAACAGCACCGTGATCAGCGCAAACAGCGGCGCGATCGTCGGCCAGTCGCGGGCGAAGACCTCCGAGAGCTTCGGCGCGTCGGCATCGGTCATGCCCGCCATGCCGGTCTTTCGCGCCTCGAAATGCACCTGCATCAACACGCCGTAGAAATGCATGAAGGCGGGAATGATCGCCGCGATCACGATCGACGCGTAGGGCAGGTTGAGGAACTCGACCATCAGGAAGGCGGCGGCGCCCATGATCGGCGGCGTGATCTGGCCGCCCGTCGCGGCGGTCGATTCCACGGCCGCCGCGAAATGGCGGCGATAGCCGAGGCGGATCATCATCGGGATCGTCAGCGAGCCAACGGTCACGGTGTTGGCGACCGAGGAGCCCGAGATCATGCCAAACAGCGCCGAGCCGAAGATCGAGACCTTGGCAGGACCGCCGGCATAACGCCCGGCGACGGCCGCAGCGACGCCGAGGAACAGCCTTCCCAGCCCGATGCGGGTGGCGAGCACACCAAATAGCACGAAGTGGAAGACGTAAGTGGCGACGACGCCGAGGGCTACGCCATAGACGCCCTGGCTGGTCAAATAGAGGTGGTTGACGAGGTTCGACCAGGTCGCCCCTGGATGCAGGAAGATGCCGGGAAACCAGTTGCCGAAGATCGCATAGGTCATCGCAAACAACGCGATCAGCGGCAGGCCCCAGCCGATGGCACGGCGCGTCGCCTCGATCATCAGGATGATCGTTATCGAGCCCATGACCACGTCGAGCGTCGAGGGGTTGCCGATACGGAAGACCATGTCCTCGAAGATCCAGGGGACATAGAGGCTGGAGACCGCGACCGCCACGGCGAAGACCCAGTCATAGAGCGGCACGCCGCCCGGGCTCCACAGCGACGAGGCGTGGACCGTGCGGCCCTGGCTCTTGCGGGCCGAGAAGACCAGGAAGATCAGCCCGAGCACGAAGGCGAGGTGGATGCCGCGATGCGTCGTCTCGCGCATCAGGCCGAAGCCTGCGGTGTAGTAATGGAAGGCCGAGAGCGCGAGCAGCAGCCCGCCGACGAGCAGCGCCGTGCCGTGCGGCACCTTGCGGAACTGCATCTCGGGATCGAGTTCTTCCTCGAGCTTGGCGAGTTCGGCGGCGGAAGGCTGGCTGGTCATCGGGAGCGGTTCGCTTGTTGGGGCGAAAATTCACGCGCGCCGTCATTCCGGGCGGAGCAAAGCGGAGACCCGGAATCCATCATAAGGAGCTGGCCCTTGATGGATTCCGGATCGTCGCCGCTTCGCGGCTCGTCCGGGATGACGGCGCGCTTGCTGTGAGCGGTCGGGGCCTGCTTACTTCAGCAGGCCGGCTTCCTTGTAGAAGCGCTCGGCGCCGGGATGCAGCGGAACGCCGAGAAGACCATTGAGCGCGGTCGTCTTCTGGATCGCCTTGCCCTTGGCGTGGCCGGCATCGAGCGCCGCGCGGGTCTTGTCGCTCCAGAGCGCCTTGGTCACGGCATAGACGGTGTCGGCCGAGATCTTGGACGAGGTCACCCAATGAGCGCCGACGGCGACCGTCTTGACCGCGCCGACACCCTTGTAGGTTCCGGCGGGAATCTCGTCGACAGCGAAGAAGGGGAAGTCCTTGGCGAGCTTCTCGGCGGCCGCGCCGGTGATCGGCAGGATGTCGATGCCCGAGCCGGTCGAGGCCAGTTCCGAGATCGCCGCCGCCGGGAAACCGCCGGTGAAGAAGAAGGCATCGACCGAGCCGTCCTTCATCTTCTCGGCCGCCTGGTTGGGCTTGAGATATTCCGGCGTGATGTCCTTCTCGCCGACGCCGAAGGCGGCGAGGATCGCCTTGGCGTTGAGCAGCGTGCCGGAGCCGGGCTCGTCGAGCGAAACCTTCTTGCCCTTCAGGTCGGCGACGCTCTTCACGTTCGAGGCCTTGCGCACGACGAGGTGGACGCTCTCGGGATAGAGGTTGGCGATCGAGCGCAGTTCCTCGACCTTGGGCTTGCCGGCAAAGACGCCGGTGCCGGAATAGGCCCAGAAGGCGACGTCGGCCTGCGCGAAGCCCGATTCCGCCGCGCCGCCGACGATGGCGTTGACGTTGGCGACCGAGCCGTTGGACGCGACGGCGGTCGAAACCAGCTGCGGCGGCGACGAGATCGCGTTCGCGATCAGGCCGCCGATCGGGTAATAGGTGCCGGCCGTGCCGCCGGTGCCGATGCGGAAGAAGGCCGGAGCCTGGGCCAGCGCCAGGCCGGCCGCGAGGGCGGCGCCGCCCAAAGCCAGGCCGGCGACGACGAATTTGGAACGAAGATGCAGTGACATGTCGGTCTCCCCGGTGAGGAGAGGCACTGTCTTGGGCTTTGCCGGGCCGATCAACCGAAAAGTTAAGGCATGGTTATGCCGTCAACACGCGTGCATCAGGGCGCGTCTGCGCCCCCTCCCTGTCCAGCCACAAATCGCCTACGCGGGGATCCGGCTCGTTCCGGCCGGAGCCGCCGACTGCGGCCCACGGCAAGGGCGGTGCCTGTGCTCTGGCCGCGGCTGGTCAGGCGGCCGCGACACCGACCCCGATCGGGCAGGACACGCCGGTGCCGCCCAGCCCGCAATAGCCGGCCGGGTTCTTGGCGAGATATTGCTGATGGCCGGCCTCGGCGAAATAGAACGGCGGCGCGTCGAGGATCTCGGTCGTGATCGGACCATATCCGCGCGCCGCCAGAGCCTGCTGATAATCGGCGCGCGAGCGCTCGGCGACGGCGCGCTGGCTCGCATCCGTGACATAGATGCCCGAGCGATACTGCGTGCCGACATCGTTGCCCTGGCGCATGCCCTGGGTCGGGTCGTGGCTTTCCCAGAAAGCCTTGAGCAGCGCCTCATAAGGCAGCACGGCGGGATCGAAGACCACCAGCACCACCTCGTTATGGCCGGTGCGGCCCGAGCAGACCTCCTCATAGGTCGGGTTCGGCGTGAAGCCCGCGGCATAGCCCACGGCGGTCACCCAGATACCCTCGACCATCTGCCAGAACTTGCGCTCGGCGCCCCAGAAGCAGCCCAGCCCGAAGATCGCCGTCTGCATCCCTTCGGGATAGGGGCCGGCGAGCGGGCGCTGGTTGACGAAGTGGCGTTCGGCAGTCGTGATCGGTGCGTCGCGGCCGGGCAGGGCCTCATGGGCCTCGGGCAGGGAGGTCTTCTTGCGCAGGAAGAACATGGCGGGCTCCATCGCGGTTTCGGATCAGGATATGGGGATGCGGCCCTCATCTTGACAGGCGCAATGCGCGCCCGCGGTCTTCACCGTCGCGTGACGATGCCGATGACGGGCTCGCGCGGCGTTCCGAGCTTCAGCAGCAGGAAGCCGAACAGCAGGGCGAGGAGCGCAGCCGGGACCTGCAGGAGCTGAACCAGGACCGGATCCCACAGCCAGGGATGCAGACGCTCGACCAGCGGCTTCAGCGCTTCTCCGCGCAGGCCCGTCAGCGTCGACAGCGCGAGATCGAGCGGCGTGTAGACGAGCCCGGAATTGGCGATCGAACGGGCGCCGTCGATCACCAGGGACACGAAGCCGGCCGCGACGAGCAGATAACCGGCAAGCCGCAGCAGGAACCGCACGCGTCACTCTCCTCCATCCGATCGCAGGCGCTGCCGGGTGGCCGGCCATGGCGGCCGGGCCCACAGTGCCCGTGTCGGTATCGGGATGTGCCCCTTCGTCCGCGGCATTGCAACACCGTCGTCGGGGCGCTGCCGCCGCATCTTCTGCCGAGAGCCGCGAGAACACGCTTGAAAGTCACCCGCCCCGCGGTCATAAGCAGCGCGCCGGACAGGTGGCCGAGTGGTTGAAGGCGCACGCCTGGAAAGTGTGTATACGGGAAACCGTATCGCGGGTTCGAATCCCGCCCTGTCCGCCATCATATCATTGCTTCATTGAGCAAAGAACCCGCGCGCCGCTGAGAGGCAGGCCGCGCCGTTCGGGGATCACCGGCATCCACCCGTGCCTTCTCGAACTCCGGGCCGGCCATCTCGCCACGACCCAGGCGGTGATCAGCATGACCCGGCAGAATGCCGGCGATCAGCGCGAACGCGGCAGCGGCGGCTGAGCCGGCTGGTCGAAAGTCTGCTCGAACCGCGCTTCTGACGCTCGGGCTGGGAAGCGGCGGATGACCGGTTTCGAAGTCGCGTCTGCGTCCGATACGCCCCATGGACCCATGTCCGGTCTGCAACGCTGTTCAGGCTGATCGCGCGCGGCCACGGGACGACGCGCCGCGCCCCGGTGGCGAGCCCGGACGATCTCGCCGCGCATGACTGCACCGTTCTGTTCTTACCTGACGTCGAGAGGAGGAGGCAGGCTCCGACCCCGCGGCGCGCTCATCGCAGCCGAAAGCCCAGGAAATCTGCGATCGCCGCCGTCTGCGCCGCGACCATGGCGCCGCCGCCGGCCACGCGGCAGCCGGCTTCGGTCGCCGCCCGCAGCAGCGGCGTCGAGGGCTTGGTGACGATGTCGACGACGGCGGTGCGAGCGGACAGGCCGGCGATGTCGATGGCGATGCCGTCCTCCGGCATCATCCCGACCGGCGTCGCATGGACGAGCAGATCGAGATCGGCCAACTCGAAGCGGCCCGCCTTGGGCACAAGCCGGCCCTTGGCCGCGATGCGGGCGCAGAGCTGGCTGGCCCTGGCCTCGTCCTGATCGACGATCGAGAGCGCCGAGACGCCCGCTTCCGCCAGCGCGAAGGCGATCGCCGCGCCGGCTCCGCCGGCCCCGACGAGGCCCGCGCGCATCCCCGCGGGCGAGAGCCCGAGGCTCCCGACCGCGCCGACCAGCCCGATGCCGTCGAAGATGTCGCCGACCCAGCTGCCGTCCGGCAGGCGCCGCGCCGCATTCACCGCCCCCACGTCGCGCGCCCGCTCGCTGATGCTGTCGAGCCAGGGGATCAGGCGCTCCTTGTAGGGCATGGTGACGACGAGGCCGTCGAGATTGGCGAGCGCGAGCAGGCCGGGGATCGCGGCCTCGAAGCGATCGGCTGGTACGTGCAGCGGCACAAGCACCGCATCATGACCCGATGCCGCGAGCCGCGGATTGAAGTTCTGCGGCGAGCGCGCATGGATGACCGGGTCGCCCAGAAACCCGAGGAGCCGTGTGGTGCCGCTGATCGCGGGCTGGGGAGCGTCTGCGGGCATCGGGCAACCTTTTCGGACGAGCGGATGAGAGGGCTCAGATCTGTGGCGGGGGCCCGGAGGAGGCCCGGATCACCAGTTCGGCCTCCGCCTCGAAGGAGGCCGCGCAGTCCCGCCCCTCCAGCCGCGCGATCAGCACCTGCGCCGCCACCTGGCCGATCTCGGCGCCGGGCACGCGGACCGTGGTGACCGGCACGGGCAGATGGCTCATGATCTCGATGTCGTCGTACCCCACGATCGAGAGATCGTCGGGCAGCCGGATGCCCAGGGCGAGCGCCTCGAGGACGGCGCCGACCGCGAGATGGGCGTTGCCGCAGATGATCGCGGTCGGGATCGGCCGCGTCTCCAGCAATTGCCGCAGCAGCTTGCGACCGTCGGCGATGGACCATTCGCCCATGGCGAAATGCTGCGGCCGCACCGCCAGGCCGCGCTGGGCGAGCGCATCGCGAATGCCGTCGAGACGGGCGCTGGCGCGGTCGTTGTTGCGGATCGACTGGGCGATCACGCCGAAACGGACATGGCCGAGATCGGCCAGATGGTCCGTCATCATCATCAGCGCCTTGCGGTTGTCGGGGCCGACGCAGGTGCCGTGGGTCTGCGGATCGTAGACGAAGGTGTTGACGAAGGGCATGCCGCGACGGGTGAGGAAGGGCAGCAGATCGGGATGGTGCGCCTGCCCCACGAGGATGAGGCCATCGACGCCCCGCTCGACGAATTTGCGGACCTGGCGAATCTCGAGTTCGGGATCGTAATCGGAGCAGGCGAGCAGGAGCGTGTAGCCGGCCCGCGACAGTTCCGACTGGATGGCCTGCGTCGCATGGGCGAAATCGCCGACCGACAGCGCCGGGAAGACCGCCCCGATGGTCTGCGACCGGCGCGTGCTCAGCGCCCGCGCGGCGCCGTCCGGCACCCAGCCGAGTTGCTCGACGGCCACCGCGATGCGCTCCCTCAGATCGGCCGAGACGACGTCGGGATTGTTGATCGCGCGCGAGACCGTCGCCGTCGAGACGCCGGCCGCGCGCGCCACCTCGCGCAGCCCGACGCTGCGGGGCGCCTCCGCCGTCGCTTCGGGGGTGCCGACGGAATCGGCCGTCGCGGCTGTCTTGGCCCTCGCCATGGGGTTCATCGCTCCCGACAAAAGATGAGCTGGCTGTCAGGCGATCTGCCCTTTCGCCAGCCCGTATTGCAGCCGGTAGATGCCACAATCGCGCGCAGGATCGTAGCCGGATGCGAAGGCCGACAGCGTCTCCGGCGCCGCATGGGCGGAAAGTGCCGCCTCCAGCGGCGCGGCCTCGACCGCCTCCACCAGGAGGATCCAGTCCGCGGTCTGGTCGGGCTCGCCGCGCAGCGCCTTCTCGGCCGTCGCGCCGCCGCCACCACCCTGCCCTTCGAGCAGATGCACCGCGACGATCGACGGCGACGCCTGCAGCTTGCCCATCACCGCACTGAGACCGGCAAAGAATGCGTCACGCTCGCCGCACGCCGCCAGCCGGAGCGTCGCGACGAAGGCCCCGTCGCCGAGCCCGCTGCTCTGCGCGACACGGCAGATCGTCCGCGAGGTCTCGCGGAAATGCCGGACGACCCGCTGCGTCCAGGGCGACGGCGCGTTCAGCCGCGCCAGATAATCCGGCGAGACCAGCACCTCGGGAGTCTCCGTCTCGTAGAAGTTGAAGTATTTCGGCGTGCCACGCTGCGCCACATAGCGGCGCCCGCGCAGGAAACCCGGCACGGCGACGCGCTCGGGGATGTGCTCGCCAATATGCCAGGCGACGAAATCGGCCTCCGCCTCTTCGGCGATGCCGTTCCAGATCGCCAGCACGCCCTTGCCCGCCAATGCCACGTCGCTCTCTCCTTCAGACCCTGTGCAACTGCAGCCCGCCGCCGACATCGATGTGGATGCCGGTCGCATAGGGGATCGCCCCCGTGACGAGGGCGGCGACGGTGCGCCCGACATCGGACGGCTCCCCCCAACGCTGCATCGGAATGCCGCCGGCCGCGAGCAGCGCATCGTATTTCTCCGTGGCGGGCGCGGTCATCGCGGTGCGGATCACGCCCGGCCGCACCTCGAACACCGCAATCCCCTCGGCGGCCAGACGCGCCGCGAACAGCTTCGCCATCATGCCGACACCCGCCTTGCTGATGCAGTAATCGGCGCGGTTCTCGCCGACGATCTCGGCATTGGCCGAGCCGATGAAGACGATCGAGCCCGGCTGGCCCGGCGCCCGCGCCAGGCGCCGGCGGGCGAAGGCCTGCGTCAGGAAGAAGCCGGCGCGGAGATTGACCGAAAGCGTGTCGTCGAAGCTCTCCGGCGCGAGATCGAGCAGGTCGCCGCGCTGGCGCGAGGTGATGCCGGCATTGTTGACCAGGCAGTCCGGCTCGCCGAGATCGGCGGCGATCCGCTCGATCAGCGCGGCATGGCCCGAAAGATCGGCGACGTCGCAGCTGTAATAGGCGCCGGGTCCCGCCGGGATGCCCTCCGCTTCGGCGGCCGGCTCGCGGCTGACGCGCGCCACGACGAAGCCCGCGGCCGAGAGCGCCTGCGCGATCGCCGCGCCGATGCCGCGGCCCGCCCCGGTGACGATCGCGACCCGTTTCACGGCATCGTCCCCGGGGCCGTGTCGGCAGGGCCTCTCAGGGTCGGGGCAAGGCGGCTCGGACTTGACACTGGTCGACTCCCAATTCTATGCAAGCGGTTACAAAACCGGCTGCGAAAGTCAATCGCTCCGATGCCGGACGCAGCGAGGAAGCGACCGATGAAGGTGATCAGCGCGAGCGAGGCCGCCTCGCTCATCCAGCCCGGCGACAGCATCCTGGTCAGCGGCTCGGGCGGCGGCCACTGCGTGCCCGAGGCGGTGCTGGAGGCGATCGAGGCCCGCTTTCTCGAGTCCGGCGCCCCGCGCGATCTCTGCCTGATCCACGCGGTGGGCATCGGCGACCGCAAGCTGAAGGGCGCCGCGCGCTTCCGCCATCCCGGCATGCTCAGGCGCAGCATCACCGGCGCACTGGTCGATTCCCCGCCGCTGATCGAGTTGGCGCAGAAGAACCTGATCGAATCCTACACCCTGCCGCAGGGCGTGATCGCGCAGATGACGCGCGAGATCGCGGCCGGCCGCCCCGGCGTCATCACCAAGACCGGGCTGCACACCTTCGTCGATCCGCGCCAGCGCGGCGCGCGGCAGAGCGCCTCGGCACGCGAGGACCTGGTCGAACTGCTGGAGATCGGCGGCGAGGAATGGCTGCGCTTCAAGCCCTTCCCGCTCGATGTCGTGCTGCTGCGTGGCACCACCGCCGACGAGGACGGCAACATCACGATGGAGCAGGAGGCGGTGCCCGGCGAGATGCTGTCCTCGGCCCAGGCGGGCCGGCGCCTCGGCGCGGTCGTCGTCGTGCAGGTCAAGCGGCTGGCGCGGCGCGGGACGCTGCCGCAGCGCGCGGTGAAAATTCCCGGCATCCTCGTCGACCATGTCGTCGTCGACGAGAACCAGCGCCAGACCTACTTCAGCGACTACAATCCCAGCTATTCCGGCGAGATGCGCATTCCGCTGGAGGGCCTGCGCCGGCTGCCCTTCACCGAGCGCAAGATCGTCGCGCGCCGCGCGGCCATGGAGATTCGGCCTGGTGCGGTGTGTAATCTCGGCGCCGGCATCTCGACGGGCGTCTCGGCGGTCGCGGCGGAGGAAGGCTTTCTCGACGAGGTCGTGCTGACCAACGAGCAGGGCTTCGTCGGCGGCGCGCCGCTGACGGGGCCGGATTCCGGCGCCGCGCAGAATTACGACGCGATGGTCGACCAGCCTTACCAGTTCGACTTCTACGATGGCGGCGGGCTCGACATCGCCTTCCTCTCCTTCGCCGAGGTCGATGGCGAGGGCCATGTCAATGTCAGCCGCTTCGGCGACACCATCGTCGGCATCGGCGGCTTCGTGAACATTAGCCAGAACGCCCGCAAGGTCGTGTTCAGCGGCACCTTCACCGCCGGCGGGCTGCAGATCGCCACCACGGACGGACAATTGCGCATCCTCCAGGAAGGGCGCAGCCGCAAGTTCGTCCGCTCCGTCGAGCAGATCTGCTACAATGGTCGCTTCGCCCGCGAGCAGGGCCGCGAGGCGGTCTTCGTCACCGAGCGCGCGGTCTTCCGCGTCGGCGCCAGCGGGCTCGAACTCTGCGAGGTCGCGCCCGGCATCGACATCGAGCGCGACATCGTCGCTCATATGGATTTCCGCCCCGCCATCGCGGCCGATCTCAGGACGATGGATGCGCGCCTCTTCGCGGCGGAGCCGATGGGCCTGAGGCGCGACATCGCAGCGCTCGGCTCGCAGGCCCGCCAGCCACGACGCCGGCTGGGCCTGAAGGACAGCCCCCGGCGTGTCGCGGGCGTGGCCGAGCCGGCCTGAGGCTCAGGCCTCGTCCCGCGCCCGTTCCAGCCCGAGCATGAGAGCCGCGAAGGCCTCGAGCGTCGGTGTCGCCACGCCTTGCGCGTGGCCACGCGCGATCACGCTGGCATAGATCGCCTCGACCTCACTCGGACGACCCGCCTCGATGTCGCGGCGCATGCTGGTCTTGTTGCGCGCCGCGCCGCTCGCCACGATGCCGTCGAAAACCCGGTAGCGCGTCTCGGGAGGCAGATCGACCCCGCAGGCCTGCGCGACGGCGGCGGCCTCGTCCATGGCGCGCCGCGCGACCACGGCCAGAGCGGGCAGTCCGGCGACGCCGCCGATCGTCAGTCCCGTCAGCCCGCTGGTGGCCGACATCGCCACGTTGAGCATCAGCTTCCGCCATTTCTCGGTGACGATGGCGTCGCTGGACTGCGTCGGGATGCCATGGGTGCTCATCAGCGCCGCCAGGGCCTCGGCCCGCGCTGACACGCCCCCGGCCATCTCTCCGACCAGTGTCGGCAGCACGGCATAGCTGCGCACGACACCGGGCGCTTCCAGCGTCGCGCCCAGCGAGGTCAGGCCGCCGAGCACGGCGCCGGCCCCCAAGGATTCCGCCATGATCTCCTCATTGCCGAGACCGTTCTGGAAGCTGACCGCGATGCTGCCGGGCCGCATCAGCGACGCCACGGCGCCACTGACCGCCCGCGTCGCATGCGCCTTGCACTGGACAAAGACGATGTCCGCGGCAGGCACATCGGCCACCGAATGGGCGGCACCGATCGGCACGGTTCGCTCGCCGCCCTCGCCCAGGATGCGCAGCCCCTGCGCGCGCAGTCCGGCGGCATCCGCCTCGCGCCGCACCAGCAGGGTCACGCGCAGCCCGTTCTCGGCGAGGAGCCCCCCGAACAGGCTGCCCATCGCCCCGGCGCCTGCGACCACGACATGCGGATCCGTCATCGGCTCTCTCCCTTGCGGAGGGCGGGCGCCTCCGAACCGTAATGTAAGCGGATACATTTTGCTTGTCATGCCGCCCGAGCTGCACTAGCGTCCGGGCATCGACAGGAGGAAGGGGCGCGCTGGCGTCACCATGCCTCGTGAAGAGCGCGGCCTCACGGGGACCGGCGCCGTTCGTCAGGGAAGGAGAGCCGGAGATGGCTTCGCAGATGGCGTCGCGAGCGGCGTCCGATTTCGGTGGCCCCGCCGCGACGGAGCTGGCGCCGCAGCGCCGCTCGCCCATGATGCGGCGGCTGCGGACGATCGGCTGGAATCTGATCCCGCCGCTGACCTTCGTCGCGATCGTCGGCTTCTGGTCGCTCTCGATCCAGATCTTCAAGATCCCGGCCTATCTGCTGCCGGCGCCGGGCGCCGTGTTCCAGCGCGTGATCACCGATGCCGCGATGCTCTGGCTCAACGCCAAGGTCACGCTGACCGAGATCGTGCTCGGTTTCGGGCTCACCGTCGTGCTGGCGATTCCGCTTGGCCTGCTGATCGCGCTCTCGCCACTCGCGAAGCAGACGCTCTATCCGCCGATCATGCTGCTCCAGCTCGTGCCGAAGATCGCGGTTGCGCCGCTCTTCCTGGTCTGGCTCGGCTTCGGTATCGAATCGAAGGTCCTGCTGACGCTGCTGATGACCTTCTTCCCGCTGCTGCTGGCCAGCATCAGCGGCTTCCAGATTCTCGATCAGCGCCTGCTCTATCTGACGCAGTCGATGGGGGCTGGCACCTGGCAGACCTTCTGGTACCTGCGCTTCCCGGCCGCGCTGCCGGTGATCTTCGCAGGCATCAAGACCTCGGCGACGATCGCGGCGACGGCAGCCATCGTGGCCGAGTTCGTCGGGGCCAATCAGGGCCTCGGCTATGTGCTCCTGCGCGGCACCAGCACGCTCGACATCGAGCTGACCTTCGCCGTGCTCGTGGTGCTCACCATCATCGGCATCGTCATCAACTACGCGGTCGAGTTCAGCGAATGGCTGATGACGCCGTGGCAACGCGGCGGCCGCCGCTGACCCGCGAGCCGCGAACGGCTTTCACGACAAGAAACCAAAGGGAGGACGTCACATGAAGCACTGGATCAACCGTTCGATCACGGCCGCGGCCTTTGCCGCCGGTCTCGGCCTGTCCGCCGCTCTGGCGCAGACGCCGGTCACCTTCCAGCTCAACTGGACCGCGGGCGGACCCAATGCCGGCTTCGCCGCCGCCGTCGGCGAGGGCTACTACAAGGCCGCCGGCCTCGATGTGACGGTCGTGCAGGGCAACGGCTCGGGCAACACCGCCCAGCTCGTCGCCAGCGGGCGCTCGCAGCTCGCCTATGCCGATGCCGTGGCGGTCAGCCAGCTCATCGCCAAGGGCGCGCCGATGAAGATCGTCTCGACCGTCTACCAGTCGAACCCCAATTCGGTGAACGCGCTCAAGAAGACCGGCATCAAGTCCATCGCCGATCTCAAGGGCAAGAAGGTCGGCGTTCCCGCCGGTTCCTCCCAGGGTCCCATGCTGCCGCTCCTGCTGAAGGCCAACGGCCTGAAGGAGTCGGACATGACGCTGATCAACATGCCGGTGGCCGCGATGGTGCCGTCGCTGCTGCAGGGCCAGGTCGACGCCATTCTCGGCTCGCTCGACGCCTACCAGATCCAGCTCGAGATGCAGGGCGCCGAGCTGACCAACTTCCCCTTCGCCGACCATGGCGTGCCCACGGTCGCGACCTCGATCTTCGCTTCGAACGACTTCATCAAGCAGAATCCCGACGTCCTGAAGAAGTTCATCGCCGCGAGCCTGAAGGGCTGGTCCTTCGCCCTCGACAACCCGGCCAAGGCGACCGAGCACGTCAAGACGCTGTTCCCCGACACCAACGTCAAGCTCGCCAGCGCCGAGCTCGCCGCCATCACCCCGCTGTTCTGCAGCGGCGGCGCGAAGTTCATCGGCAAGGCCGAGGACGCGCATTGGACCCGCACCCAGGCCCTGCTCTCCGAGGTCAAGCTCCTGCCCGAGGGTCAGGATCCGAAGAACTACTACACCAACGACTATCTGCCGCCGGTGAGCGAGATGCGCGCCTGCAAGTAAACGCAGGCCGCCCCGCTTCCCTCACACCAGGACCACGGCGCACGCCATGCAGGACAAACCGAGACTGGGCTACCGCTATGACGATCTCTCTGTCGGGATGCGCTTCCGCAGCCCCGGCCGGACGATCACCGACGCCGATCTCGTCGGCTTCTCGGGGCTGACCGGCGACTATTCGGAGCTGCACACCAGCGACGTCTATGCGCAGAGCAGCCAGTTCGGCCGAAGGGTCGCGCATGGCATGCTCGGTCTCGCCTATGCCCATGGCCTGATGTGGGCGCGCACCGGCGAACTGCGCGAGACGGCGATCGCCTTCCTCGGCATCGACGGCTGGCGCTTCGTCGGGCCGGTCTTCGTCGGCGACACCATCTTCGTCGACTACGAACTCGCCGAACTGCGCGACAGCCGCTCGCGGCCGACGCAGGCGATCGCGACCTTCGAGGTCAAGGTCGTCAAGCAGGACGGCACCCTCGTGCAGCAGGGCCGCAAGGCCCTGCTGGTCTCCAAGGTCCCGCTCGATGCCGTCGCGGCCTCGACCACCGCCCCTGCGGCCAACTGACGGACAGGCCATGACCGATCACGACCAGAAGTCCGGTGTGACGATCCAGATCCGCAACGTCTCCAAGATCTTCGGAGCCGAGGACGAGAAGCCCTTCCGCGCCCTGAAGCCGCTCGACATCACGATTCCCGCCGGCCAGTTCATCTCGGTCGTCGGGGCCTCGGGCTGCGGCAAGAGCACGCTGATGCTGATGGTCGCCGGGCTGCTCGCCCGCTCGACGGGCGAGATCATCGTCGATGGGCGCCCCGTGACCCGGCCGCTCACCGATCTCGGCATCGCCTTCCAGGATCATCTCCTGCTCGATTTCCGCACCGCCTTCGAAAACGTCATGCTGCATGCCGATATTCGCGGGCTCGACCGGGAGACGCTGGCGCGGCGCGCGAAGGACCTCTTCGCGCAGCTGCGGCTCGAGCATGCGATGGACAAATATCCCAACCAGCTCTCGGGCGGCATGCGCCAGCGCGTCTCGCTGATCCGCACCCTCGTCCACGAACCGCCGCTGATCCTGATGGACGAGCCCTTCGGCGCGCTCGACGCCCTCACCCGGCTGCAGGTCCGCACCGACCTCGAAAGCCTCTGGCTGCGCCGGCGCCCGACCGTGCTCTTCATCACCCACAGCGTCGAGGAGGCCGTCGGCCTGTCCGACCGCATTCTGGTGATGAGCCCGAGCCCCGGCGAGGTGATCGACGACATCCAGGTCGACCTGCCGCGCCCTCGCCCGATCGTGCTCGGCGACGCTGCGGCCTTCGCGGCCTATGTCGACCGCATCCACCATCAGTTCGAGCGCATGGGCGTGCTGCACGGCATCACGCTGCCGCAACAGAGCGCGGCCTGAGCATGCCGGCCGACATCGCCGACGCGCCGGCGACAGCAGGCGCCGTGCTGACCGAGCGGGGCCCCGTCGCGGAGATCGCGATGGCGAACGGACCGCTCAATCTGGTGACGCGCCCGCTCCTGCGGCAGCTCAACCGCATTCTGCGCCAACTCGCAGGGCGTACCGACCTGCGCTGCGTCATCCTGCATGGCGGGGAGGCGCGCGCCTTCTGCGCCGGCAGCGACATCAAGGAGTTCGGCCCGCTCGGAGCCGATGCCAGCGAGCGCAAGATCCTGTTCGAGGACATGGTGCTGCGCAATCTGGCCAGGCTGCCGATGCCGACCATCGCCGCGATCGACGGGCCTGCGCTGGGCGGAGGGCTGGAGCTCGCGCTCTGCTGCGATCTGCGGGTTCTCCGAGCCGGGGTCGCCATCGGCCTGCCGGAATGTCACCTCGGCGGGCTCGCCGGCAGCGGCGCGGTTCGGCTTACGAGGCTCATCGGCCCGGCCCGCGCCAAGCAGATGCTCTTCACCGGAACCTCGATCTCCAGCGAGACCGCTCTCGCCTGGGGTGTGGTCAACGAGGTCGCGTCCGAGGGTTCGGCGCTCGACGCCGCGCGCCGGATGGCTGGCGAAATCGCCCAGCGCGGCCCGATCTCGAACCGTCTGGCCAAGGAGATCGTGGACCGCTCCGGTGATCTGCCGCTCGACGCCGGGCTGATGCAGGCCAATGTCGCTCAGCAGCGCATCTTCGATTCGGATGATCTCCACGAAGGCGCGGCCGCCTTTTTCGGCAAGCGGGCGCCCATCTTCGCCGGGCGGTGACGGTTGCCCCCATGGCCCAGGCCGCCGGTCACGAGCGGGCGCGACGGCGATCTGGACGGCCGGCGAGGCGTCAGGCCGCCAGGGGCCCCGCCTCCTGCTCGATCTCGACATCGGTCCAGCCCTTCGTGGCGTGGTAGCGCCCGTCCAGGCGGCCTGCATCGTCCATCGTAAACAGCGCCAGCCAGCCCTGGTCGAACAGCGCCCGAAGGTTCGGATGATGCGCGAGGACGCCGAGGATCGCCTCGCGCGGGGCCGCGACGACCACGGAGAGGCGCAGCGGCTCGTGCATCAGCCGCTCGCCGTCATGCACCGACTGCCAGGGCAGACCGCCGCGTAGCAGGCCGCCATTGCCCTCGAACACGCCGATCCCGCCGACGACGTTGTGCAGCAGCTTGTTGCCGGCACCGAAGGCGGCCGGTGCGACGGCCGAGCCATAATATTGCAGGCTGATCCAGCTCGCGACGACGACGGGCGCGGTCAGGATCAGTTCGAGCACCTTGAACCCGGGGTCGGCGCGCCAGTCATAGCTGTGCAGGAAGGCGCGCCCGGCGAGCGAAGCCCCCGCCGTGTGCCGACGCGGCGCGGCGATGAAGGCCTTGCAGCCGGCGAGCCCCCATTCCGGCCGCACCTGCGCCCAGTCCTGGCCACGCCGGGCGACATCGCTCTCGCCGGTCGCGCCGGGCAGGCGCAACGCCCGCTCGGTTCGGGCTAGACGTCCGGCGGAGGCCAGCAGCGCGTCCAGCCTGGCGAGATCGGCGGCGTGCGAGGGCGGCAGCGCCTCGCGGTCGAACAGCGTGACCTCGTCGCTGACCGTGTCGTGCAGTCCCGCAACGAAGCGGGTGTCGGCCGGGATCTCGATGCCCTGTGCCGCGAGGTCGCTGCGGACCGCGTCGTCGTTCAGCAGCCCGGCCAGCAGGCGGGCATTGACGTCTCCGGGAAAGCCGCCGCAGGCGCCGCATTGCAGGGCGCTGGCATGGGCGTTGTTGACCAGCCGCGCGCCATGGCCGGCCAGCAGCACCAGCCGGGCGAAGCGCGAGGTCAGCGACATCGCCCGCAGGATCGTCGCCGCCATCTCGGCCCGTTGTGCCACCGTGAGCGAGGCGTCGAGCCGCGGCGCGGCCCCGTCGCCGTTCGGGCGGTGATCGGCCATGACGGAGTCGTGGAAGAGCTTCCAGAGGTAGAGCGGCCCGCTCGCCTCGACGAAGGCGAAGGACGAGACCGCCGCGCGCTTGAAGCGGCCCCAGGCGCGTCGGGCGCGGGCACCGATGCGCTGCTTCTCCTCCGCCGCCTCGACGGGAATGTCGCAGGTGAAGGAGCCGAGCCCCGGCTTCAGCAGGACCGGCAACCGCGCCTCACCATTCAGGGAGCCGAGCCGACGGTGCGAGACGCCGATGCCGAAGAAGCCGGCGAAGCCGAGCGTCTCCACGCCGGGATCCAGCGATTCCAGCGCACGACGGATGATCTCGGAGCGAACGTCGATGCAGAAGGCGGCCTGAACCGAGAGGTGCGCGGGCGGCTCCGTCCGGGAGGCAGCCGGCCGCCAGGCCGCGAAAAACCGGCGCTGCGCGGCGCGGTCATAGGCTTCCTGCAGCAGAGCGTCGATGATCTGGTCGGAGCTGGGCTCGGCGGGAGCGGCATGGGCGTCGATCGCCTGCCGCCAGGGCTCGGCGATCTGCCGCCCGAACTGGGCCTGCAGGGCCGCCTCGAAGGCAAGCGCGATCGCGAGCAGGTCGCTGATCGTCGCGTCGGTGCCGCCGTCGCGCTCCGCCTGCCAGTGCCAATGGCGAGCATATTGCGCCCAGCCTCCGAGCCCGGTCAGTAGCGTGGTGAAATAGCTCTCGGCCGCGTCCTGCGGCAGGCCGAGCGCGAGGCAGGCGCGCCGGATCGCCGCCGGGGCGGCCTGCGGCTCCCGCGAGATGCGAAGGCAGAAACCCTTCAGCCCCGCGATCTCGGGCGAGAGATCCTGCGTCGCAAAGGCGCGCCAGGATTCATAGGCGCCGGCGGCCTGGGTCTTCGGCCACATCGCCTGGCCGAGATCGAAATGGCCCGAGGCCCAGGCGCCGATCCGGTCCGCGACGAAGCCCGGCCAATCGATGCCGGTGGCGTCGGCGCAGAGCGCCGCGACGGTCGGGATCGGGGATGCGGGCGCCGGGTCCCCGGCGAGGGCGGCCTCGACGGCGACGCGATCGGGCGCGCCGGGATGATCGGCGATGGCGGCGGCGAGATCACCCGGCGTGATCTCACCCGTCTGCCAGCGCTCCCGGTAGAAGCTGCGAGGCATGGTGACGGGGATGCCCCCTGCCCGCCCGAGGCGCGCCGCGGCCATGGGCAGCGTTTCTCCGGCGAGGCCGAGGAAGGGGTTCACCGCGACGGAGGCCGAGAGCGGCCAGAGCGGCGGGATGATGCGGGCGGCGCGGGCGGCCTGTGCCATCAGGGCCGCCTGCAGGGCGTCCTGTCCGGGCTGCGCGGTCATGACGGGCTCCTTTCGCTGGTCAGGTGGGATGATTTGGGCCGGGCCCAGCCGCCGGTGAGACGATCGAAGATGGCGTTGCCGTAGAAGCCGTTGGCGAGATGGACACGCAGCCCGGTCAGGGCCGGGTGGCCGGCCCAGTGCGGGAACAGGGCCTGGGCGAAGGCGACGCCGCCGAAGGAGAGCAGCGTCAGCACGATCAGCGCCCATTCCAAAGCGGTCGGCGGCGGAATCGGCGGCAACGTCGCGGAGGTCAGCCACTGCGCGAAGCGCTGGAGCAGGAAGTAGGAGAGCGAGGCGGCGATGGCGGCCGCCGATGTGCGCAGGGTGAGCGCGCGTGGCGCGGCGTCGGCCAGGCCCTGCGCGATCAGATAGGCGACGCCGAAGACCAGGATGGCGCCGAGCGCGATCGCCTGCGGCGACTTGTCGGCGAAGCCGAAGCTCAGCCCGAGCAGGGCGTAGAGCGCCAGCGCAAAGGCGAAGGCCTGCGCGACCACGCGAAGGCCGGCGACCGCGACCGGCCCCGGGCGGCGGGTCGCCGCGACCTGCTCCACCGCCCAGCCCGAGGACAGAAAGGCATGGGCCTTGTAGAGCGAGTGGGCGACGATGTGCAGCAGCGCGAGCGGAAAGAGCGCCAGCCCGCATTGCAGGACCATGAAGCCCATCTGCGCCACGGTCGACCAGGCCAGCGAGGTCTTGATCGCCGACTGGGTCAGCATCACCAGACCACCGAGCAGGGCAGTGAAGCCGCCGATCAGCACCAGCGCCGCCAGTGCGCCCGGCGCCGTCAGCAGCAGATCGGCGAAGCGGATCAGCAGGAAGCCGCCGGCATTGATGATGCCCGCATGAAGCAGGGCCGAGACCGGCGTCGGCGCCTCCATGACCTCGACCAGCCAGCCATGGGCGGGGAACTGCGCCGATTTCAGCAGCGCCGCCGTCACCAGCAGCGCCACCGCCCAGCCCGAACCGGCCGGGACCGGGCCGCTGCGTGCCTGCGCCAGGATCGTGCCGATGTCACCGGTGCCGTAGCCCGCGAACAGGACGAGGCAGGCCAGCAGCAAGGCCGCGTCCGCCAGCCGGGCGACGACGAATTTCTTGCGGGCCGCCCGCTGCGCCGCCGGCCGGGCGGGATAGAACAGCAGCAGCCGATGCAGGCAGAGGCTGGTCGCGATCCAGGCGGCGAGAAGCTGCAGCAGGTTCCCGGCACAGACGAGCAGGAGGGCCGCGGCGAGTGTGGCGCAGATCCAGCCGGTGAAGCGCCGCTCGGCCGGCTCGCCGGCGAGATAGCCGCGGCTGAAGCGCAGGACGACCCAGCCGACGAAGGTGATCAGCAGCAGCATCGACACGCCGACGATGTCGAGACGCGCCGAGAGGCCGAGCCCGCGGGTGGCGAGCAGCGTCAGTGTCGCGGGGCCGGACAGGGCGAGTTGCACGGCCGCCCCGAGGGCGACGACCAGCGCCAGCGCCGCGGCGATCTCGGCCAGCGGCCCCTGCCCCTTCGCCGCCGACGGCTCGCGCCGCAGCAGGAACAGTGCCGCCGTGGCGAGAATGACCGGGGCAAGGAGCGGGAGAGCGAATTGGGGCACGGCGAGGCTCGCGGACGGGATGATCTCGCACCGCAATAGCACCGTGCTTCATGCGCTAAAAATTCATTGTTTGCGTGATTCCGTTCGCTATAATCGAACAATGTCAGGGCTGAACTACAATCACCTGCGCTATTTCTGGATGGTCGCGCGGGAGGGCCATCTCGGCCGGGCGGCGCAGCGCCTGAACCTGACGCAGTCGGCCCTGTCCGTGCAGATCAAGCGGCTCGAGGAGCAACTCGGCCACCGGCTGTTCGAGCGCGCCGGGCGCGGCCTGCTGCTGACCGAGGCCGGGCGCATCGCCCGCGACCATGCCGACATCATCTTCGCCACGGGCGACGACCTGCTCGGCACGCTGCGGGAAAGCGGCCTGTCGCGGCATGTGCTGCGCGTCGGGGCGCAGGCGACGCTGTCACGCAATTTCCAGCTCGCCTTCCTGCGCCCGATTCTCGGGCGGCTGGATGTCGAAGTCGTGCTGAAAGCCGGCGCAACGCTGGAACTGTTGCGGGCGCTGGGCGCCCATCAGCTCGATGCGGTGCTGACCAACCAGCCTCCGGCCGCCGACCCCGAACGCGCCTTCCTCACCCACAAGCTGGCGGAGCAGCCG
Organism: Allobosea sp. R86505; assembly: GCF_042466375.1. Lineage (NCBI taxonomy): Bacteria > Pseudomonadati > Pseudomonadota > Alphaproteobacteria > Hyphomicrobiales > Alloboseaceae > Allobosea > Allobosea sp. R86505. Next base: position 316,217 of record NZ_JAXHPY010000001.1, read on the forward strand.
GTCAGCCTCGTCGGCCGTCATGATCTGGTGGCGGACGCCGCAGGCTTCGAGAGCCTTCTCGCGCGCCATCCGGTCATCCTGCCGCCGCTCCACAGCGGCCTGCGGGACGACATCGACGCGCTGGTCGACCGGACCGGCGTCACGCTGCGGATCGCTGCCGAGGTCGACGACATGGCGATGATGCGCCTTCTGGTGCGTGAGGGCGTCGGCCTCGGCGTACTCCCGCCCATCGTGATCCAGGACGAACTCTCCCAGGGCCTTCTCGCCATCGGGGCGGCGCTGCCCGGCATCGTCGAGCGCTTCTATGCTGTCACGATCGCACGCCAATTCCCAAACAATCTGCTGCAAGATCTTCTGCTCAGGCAGATGCAGTAGTGCATGAGGTGACGCCGACGACCGTGCTTCCGGCGGGCGCACCAGCGTCGATCGCCCACCAGCCCCATCGACCAACCCACTGGCGAGCCACCTTCCGCCGATGACGGTCAGGAACCCGACGGCGCGTGAATCACGAGCGGATCGCCGGACGGCTCCGGTGCGATCACGGTGAAATGTGACGACGACTGCGCCGACCGACAGGACCGGCGCCCAGCTGGTTCCGCTTATATATCAGACGCTTCCATATGTTTTTCAATTGGCCTTTCAACATGATGGCCAAACCGGATCTTGTCTGACAAACTGTCGACAGCTCCCATCAGAGGGGCGTGCAGGGAGAGGATCATTTCATGGAACGCAGAGTCTTGCTCAAGGGCATCGGTGCGGTGGCCGCCACCATCGCCGCCCCCGCGGTCGTCAGGGCGCAGGCCGTGCCGACCCTTGTCGGCGCCGTGCAGTTCAACGACGCGCATCCGTTCACGCAGGGATTGCTCAAGTTCGAGGAGCGCGTGAAGGCGCTCTACAACAAGCCGGTCAATTTCACCCTGCACAAGGATTCCTCGCTCGGGCTCGAAAAGCAGTATTTCGAGTATATGGCGCAGGGGAAGAACGTCGACTACGCGATCGTCTCGCCCGCCCATATGTCGACCTTCGCCAAGGCCGCGCCCTTCATCGACGCGCCCTTCGTGTTCCGCGACTTCGCCCATATGGAAGCGGTGGTGAACAAGGGTCTGCTCAACCCGATCGCCGACGAGATCGAGAAGAAGGCCGGCGTCCGCCTGATCGGCTATGGCGGCGGCGGCGTGCGCAATCTCTTCGCCAACAAGCCCCTGAAGAACGTCGCCGAGATCAAGGGGCTGAAGGTCCGCGTCCAGGGCGCGCCGATCTGGTCGCGCAGCTTCGCGGCCATCGGCATGTCGCCGACCGTGATCGCCTATAACGAGGTCTACAACGCCATCCAGAACAACGTCATCTCGGCGGCCGAGAACGAGGCGGCCGGCATCGAGCAGATGAAGTTCTTCGAGGTCGCGCCCAATATCCTGATGACCCAGCACGCCGTCTCGGTCAGGCCGATCTGCTTCTCGATGAAGACCATGGCGACCCTGCCCAAGGACCTGCAGGCGGCCGTGATCCAAGCCGGCAAGGAAGCGGCCGACTATGAGCGCAAGGTCGAGTCGGGCGGCGATTCCGAGATCCTCGCCAGGCTCGAGGCGGCGGGCCGCCTGAAGCGCATCCCGTTCGAGGACCGGCCGACCATGCAGAAGCTCGCCGAGCCGATCATGCAGGCCTATGCGAAGGAAATCGACGCCAGCGGCATCCAGGCTGCCATCGCCGGCGTCTGAGCCCCTCAGCCCGATCCCGCCAGCCCTGGGCGCCTGCGCGCCCAGGGCCTCGCCTTCGCATGCGGAACCCTCTCATGGATGCCTCTCTGTCTGGCAGGCCCGGCCTGTGGCGGCGCTTTACGGCGGCCTATGCACAATTGCTGTCGGCCATCGTCGTGTTTTCCGTCGCCATCCTGGTGGTGCCGGTGATGCTGCAGATCGTCTCGCGCTACACCAACCTCATTCCGTCCTACATCTGGACCGAGGAACTGGCGCGCTTCCTGTTCATCTGGACGGTGATGATCGGCGCGATGCTGGGCGTCCGCCATTCGGCCCATTTCGACGTCGACCTGTTGCCCCCGCTCGGCGCCCGGGGGGATGCCTTCATGCGCATCGTCGCCAAGCTCGGCGTGCTCGCGATCGCCATCGTCTTCGTCACCGGCGGCATCGAATTCACCCAATTCGCCTGGAACAGGACCTCCGAGCTGGCCGAACTGCCGCTCTGGCTCATCCATGTCGCCTGGCCGATCGCCGGGGTGAGCTGGATCGCCTTCCTCGGCGAGCAGTTCGCAGACGATCTTCGCGTTCTCTTCGGAAAGACCATCAGCCCATGACCGGCAGCGTTCTCTCGTCGGGCGAGGCTGCCATGATCCTGTTCGGCTGCTTCTTCCTCGGCCTCTTCCTGCGCATCCCCGTCGCCTTCGCACTCGGCCTGGCCTGTCTCCCGATCCTGCTCATCGAGCCCCGGCTCGATACGATGACGCTGATGAGCGAGACGTTCAACGCGTTCAACTCCTTCATCCTTCTCGCCGTCCCGTTCTTCCTGCTGACGGCCAATCTGATGAATGTCGGCGGGGTGACGGACCGGCTGATGAACCTATCGCGGGCGCTCGTCGGACATTTCCCCGGCGGGCTGGCCCAGATCAACGTGGTGCTGTCCTTCTTCTTCGCCGGCATCTCCGGTTCCTCGACGGCGGATGCCGCGAGCCAGTCCAAGATCTTCATCGCCGCTCAGCGCAAGGAAGGCTACGACGACAGCTTCTCGGTCGCGATCACCGCCGTCTCCGCCGTGCTGGCGGTCATTATCCCGCCCTCGATCCTGATGATCGTCTGGGGCGGGATCCTGACGACGTCGATCGGCGCGCTCTTCCTCGCCGGCGTCATCCCCGGCCTGCTGATCGGCGTGGCGCAGATGGCGACCGTGCACACCTATGCGGTCCGGCGCGGCTACCCGACCTATCCGCGCTCCTCCATCAGACAGGTATTCTCGGCCTTCGAGCGGGCCGCGCTGGCGCTGCTGACGCCGGGCATCATCATCGGCGGAAAGGTGTTCGGCTGGTTCACCGCGACGGAATCGGCGGCGATCGCGGTCGTCTATGCCGGCTTCCTGTCGCTCTTCGTCTATCGCGAGATGAATCTGAAGGGGCTCTATGCGGCCCTGCTCGACACCGGCAGGCTCGCCGGCGTGACGCTGTTCTGCGTCGGCACCGCGTCGGCCTTCGGCTGGCTGATGGCCTATTACAAGATGCCGCAGGCGATCCTGACCGGCGTCTCGGCCTGGGGCATGAGCTTCTACGAGACCGGTTTCTTCATTTCCGGCGTCTTCCTGCTGGTCGGCTGTTTCCTCGACGCGATTCCCGCCATCATCATCGTCGGGCCGATCCTGGCGCCGCTGGCCAAGACGGTGATGATGGACCCGGTCCATTTCGCCATGATCGGCATCGTCAGCCTCGCCTTCGGACTGGTGACGCCGCCCTATGGGCTGTGCCTGATGATCTCGTGCTCGGTGGCCGGCATCAGCATGCGCTCGGCGATCCGCGACACGCTGATCATGCTGATCCCGATGTTCCTGGTGCTCGCGCTGATCATCATGTGGCCGAGCGTCTCGCTGTTCCTGCCGAGCCTGATCTCGCCGGAGTTCCTGAACTGACCGTTTCTGCCGGCGTGTGGGCGAGCGCGCCGGCAGAGTCCATCAACCCGCGTCCCGTGGCGGCGTCGGCCGCAAGGGCTTCCCGTCGGTCCCGGGCGGCGGCGGCGCGAAGACCACCCAGCCCTGGCGCAGCCGCGTCAGCGTGGTGGCGAGGCAGGCGGCGGCGAAGACATAGGCGATGAGGGGAAACGACCCCGGGAAGACGCACATCAGGGCCAGGGCTGCGATCGTCTCGGCACCCTCGGTCAGGCCCGTGAGATAGTAGATCCCCTTCTGCGGATAGACGTCGCTGGTGAGGCCGCGCTTGGCGGCGATGGCGGCGAAGGCAAGGAAGCTCGATCCCGTGCCGATGAAGGCCGCGAGCAGCACCGCCGCCGGCAATGCGTTTTGGGCCGGATCAGCGAGCGCGAAGCCCAGCGGGATGCAGCCATAGAAGGCGAAGTCGAGAGTGATGTCGAAAAAGGCGCCGCGCTCGGTCGGGCCGTTCAACCGCGCCACCGCCCCATCCAGCGCATCGAACAGGCGGCTGACCAGGATCGCGATCAGTGCGACCCCGTAGAACTGCAGGGCCAGTGCCGGCACGGCACCCAGGCCGATGGCGAAGCCCGCCACCGTCAGGCCGTCCGCACCGACGCCGCGCCGCGCCAGCGCCGCGGCGACCGGCTGCAGAACGCTTTTGACGACGGGCAGGAGAAAACGGTCCAGCATGGCTAGCCCCGCCGCCAGCGCTGGACGCAAGCGACCAGCGGCCGCAACCGGTGCGGGGCATGGGCCGGCGGCCAAGCCCCAGCGGCGTGTTTCACCATGCTCCTGCCGGTGGAATCGGCATTGGCGGCCGCGAGGATCAGATCGAATCGCTGCATCATCGTGGCCCGATCATCGAATGCAGGGGACTGACGGGATGGCGTAGGGCACCGTTGAAGACCCGCGCCGCCCATAACCATGTTTCGGGCCAAGGCTGCGTTTCGTTACGCTCACATCTCCACGCAGCGTCCCGCGGCTGCGACCGCTCTGCTAGCCCCCCCAGCGGCGACCACCGAGGTTTCGACGGGGAGCGCCGACATGATGACTGAGACCAGGGGTGATGTCGCCGCCTTGGTGGCAGCGGCCGCCACGATGCTGGTCCTGCCCCATGCCACCGGCCTCGGGCAAGAGCGCAGCCAGGTTAAGTGCCGGGACTGGAGACGGGCACCTCGCGGCACGGGTCAGGGCTCAGGCGGAGTCCTGCGCGGACCATGGTCTCGGACTGTCTTCGGGCCGGGCCTCACCCGCGATTCGTCATCAACTCGATGTGAAGACGTAACGGAAACATCCGGCGGGCCGAAGAGGTGAAAGTCGGCTCCTCAGAGTCCCGCCGTCCTGTCATCCGCAGAGGTTCCCATGCTCAACCGTCGCCACGCTCTCGCTGCCCTCGCCTCCTCGGCCGTCACACTGTCCGGGTTCACGGCCCTCGCACTCGACAAGACCGCTTTCTCGCAGGCCGCCTTCGACGCCGCGATGAAGGCCGGCAAGCCGGTGCTGATCGACGTCTCTGCGCCCTGGTGCCCGACCTGCAAGGCCCAGGCGCCGATCCTGTCGGAGCTCGCCAAGCAGCCGCGCTTCAAGAACCTCGTCGTCTTCAATGTCGACTTCGACAGCCAGAAGGAGGCGCTGCGCGGGCTGAAGGCGCAGCAGCAGAGCACGCTGATCGTCTTCAAGGGCGGCGCGGAAATGGGGCGCTCGGTCGGCGACACCAACAAGACGTCGATCGAAGCCCTCCTCGCCCGCGCGATCTGAGGCGGCTTCATCATGGCCAGCGCCGGCTTCGCCCTCATTGCGGGGATCCTGTCGATCCTGTCGCCCTGCGTCCTGCCGCTGCTGCCGATCGTGCTCGGCACGGCGGTGTCGGAGCATCGGCACGGGCCGGTCGCGCTGGCGGCGGGGCTGGCGCTGTCCTTCACCGCGATCGGGCTGTTCGTGGCGACGATCGGCTTCGCGATCGGCCTCGATACCGGCGTCTTCCGGATGGCGGCGGCGGTCATGCTCGTCCTGCTCGGCCTCGTGCTGATGCTGCCCGTGCTGCATGCGCGGGTCGCGGCGGCGGGCGGCCCGCTCAGCAACTGGACCGAGCAGCGCTTCGGCGGCTTCTCGCCGAACGGCCTGCGCGGCCAGTTCGGCGTCGGGCTCCTGCTCGGCGCAGTCTGGAGCCCCTGCGTCGGGCCGACGCTGGGGGCGGCTTCGGTGCTTGCCGCGCAGGGGGAGAATCTCGGGGCAGTGACGCTGACGATGCTCGCCTTCGGCGTGGGCGCCGGCCTGCCACTGATCGCGCTCGGCATGCTGTCGCGGGCCCGGCTGATGAGCCTGCGCAACCGCATGATGTCGGCCGGCCAGGGCTTCAAGACGGCGCTGGGCGGTTTCCTGGTCGCCGTCGGCATCCTGATCCTCACCGGCTGGGACAAGAGCCTCGAAGCCGCCCTCGTCGCCGCTTCGCCGGAGTGGCTGACGCGGCTCACGACCTCGTTCTGAAGCCCCATCCGCTGCAGCCGCCGCCTTTGCTTTTCGGATAGGCGGCGGCGGCCGTCTCGCCTAGATACGGGGCGCGCCTTCGGGCGTGGTGCGCCCCGGATATCCCCTCGGGCGCCGAGAGCCTGGACGTCCGCCCGATGCCGACCACCCCTTCCCCGACCCCGCCGCCCGCCGACGCGTTCGATCTCCTCGTGATCGGCGCCTCCTATGCGGGGCTCGCCATCGCCGCGGCCGCGCGGGAGGCGGGCTTCGCCGGCAGCATCGCGCTCGCGGGCGACGAGGCCGAACTGCCCTATCAGCGCCCGCCCCTGTCGAAGGGCTTCCTGCTGGGCAAGGCCGGGGCCCATCTGCCGCTGAAAGCCGCTTCCTTCTTCGCCGAGGCCGGCATCGCCTTCCTGCCGCGCCGGCATGCGGTCGCGCTCGACCGGCAGACACGGCAGGTTCGGTTCGCGGACGGCTCGGTGCTGAGCTACGGGCAACTGGCGCTCGCGACCGGCGCGCGGGCGGCAACGCTGCGCTGCGAGGGTGCGGAGCGCGACGGCGTTCTCGCCCTGCGTTCGCTCGACGACGCGCAGGCGCTCAGCGCCCGGCTCGCGGCAGCGCAGGCGATCGTGATCATCGGCGGTGGCTTCATCGGGCTCGAGGTCGCGTCCGCCGCGGTAACGCTCGGCAAGCCCGTCACGGTGGTCGAGGCCGGACCGCGGCTGATCGGCCACGCGGTCGCGCCGGAGATCTCCGCCTATCTGCAGGGCGTGCATGAGCGCCATGGCGTCACTCTTCGCCTCGACACCCGCGTCGAGCGGATCGAGGGCGAGGGTGGCAGGGTCACGGCAGTCCTCTGCGCCGACGGGTCCCGCCTGCCCTGCGACCTCGTGCTGGCGGCGGTCGGGGCCGTGCCCAATGTCGAGTTCGCAGCGGCCGCGGGCCTCGCGATGGAGGACGGGATCGCGGTCGACGAATGCGGGCGCACCTCCGACCCGCTGATCTTCGCGGCGGGCGATTGCACCAGCCACCCGAATGTCCATGCGAGGCGGCGCCTGCGCCTCAGCTCCGTGCAGAACGCCAATGATCAGGGGCGCATCGTCGGCGCGACAATCGCCGGCAGGGCGGAGCCTCATGCCGCCGTGCCCTGGTTCTGGTCGGATCAGTACGACGTCAAGCTGCAGATGGTCGGGATCGGCGTTCCGGGTGGACCCGCCGTGCTGCGCGGCTCGCCGGCCGAGGGGCGCTTCTCGCTGTTTCGCTATGACGGGCCCCGCCTCGCCGCGATCGAGAGCATCAACCGGCCGGCCGACCATATGATGGGCCGGCGCCTGATCGCAGCGGGCCTCTCGCCGACACCGGAGCAGGCGGGCGACCCGGCCTTCGACCTCCGCTCGCTGGGCTGATCCTCCGGCCGCGTCCGTCGGGATTCCGGCTGGTCGTCAAAAATCCCGCTTGCCAGCCGGCCGGAATGGGAGTGCCATGCCGCAGGGGCAGACGCGCCCCTGCGATGGAGACGACCATGTTGAGGACTACCATCCTTGCCGGCGCGGCCCTACTGGCGCTGACCGCCCTGCCGGTAACCCCGGCGGCGGCCCTGACGATGAAGGAATGCAGCGCGAAGTACCAGGCGGCGAAGACGGCCAACACGCTGAAGGGCCAGAAGTGGAACGATTTCCGCAAGGCCCAATGCGCCGATGACGACGCCGACGAGGCCGAGGCCGCCGCGGCCGTGAGCGAGCCCGCCAAGCCGGCCGTGACCCCCGCGAGCGCCCCGGCGACCACGCCGGCCAAGCCCGCCAGCACGGCCAAAGCCAAACCCGCAGTGTTCCCGAAGGCGGTGGCGACCAAGTACAACGACCTCACCGCCGGCAAGGCGCGCCTCAAGACCTGCGCCGACCAGTACAACGCCAACAAGACCGCCAACGCCAATGGCGAGCTGAAGTGGATCGAGAAGGGCGGCGGCTACTGGAGCCAGTGCAACGCCAAGCTGAAGGGCTGATCGGGCCTACAGCGGGCTCGGACCCACGACCGTCATCCCGGGCTTGCCCGGGATGATCAAGTCTTTGCATGTGAAGTCGTCATTGCGAGCGTAGCAAAGCAATCCAGAACGGCTCGCTCGACGTCCCCTGGATTGCTTCGCTTCGCTCGCAATGACGGGCCGGCCGACTGGCTCGCTCAGCCCGCGAGCGAGGCCCGCGCCTGGCGGTATTCGGCGAGCAGCCGCGCGCCCAGCTCTGCCGTGGTCGGCACGTCCTCGATCGCGCCGACGCCCTGACCCGCCGACCAGATCGTCTTCCAGACCTTGGCCTCGTTGCCGAGATCGAGCTTGCCGTGACCGGTGAGGTTGTCGGGGTCGAGCCCCGCCGCCTGGATGCTCTCGCGCATGAAGTTGGCGTTCACGCCGCTGATCGCCGGGGTGTAGAGGATATCGGAGGCCTGGCTGCGCAGCAGCATCGCCTTGTATTCGGGATCCGCCATGCTCTCGGTCGTGGCGATGAAGCGGGTGCCGAGATAGGCGAGATCAGCGCCCATCATCTGTGCGGCTGCGATCTGGGCGCCGTTGGAAATCGCGCCCGCCAGCACGATCGTGCCCGCGAAGAAGCGGCGGATTTCGGAGACCAGCGCGAAGGGGCTCATCGTGCCGGCATGGCCGCCGGCGCCGGCCGCCACCGCGATGATGCCGTCGACGCCGGCCTCGGCCGCCTTCTGGGCATGGCGCAGGCTGATGACGTCATGGAAGACCAGCCCGCCATAGCCATGCACGGCCTTGACCAGATCGGGCACCGCGCCGAGCGAGGTGATGACCAGCGGCACCTTGTGCCTGGCGGTGATCGCCAGATCCGCTTCCAGCCGCGGGTTGGAGCGGTGGACGATCAGGTTGACGCCGAAGGGCGCGGCCTCGGGCACATCCGAAAGGCGCGCCTCGATCTCCGACAACCAGGCGGCGTAGCCCTCGCTGGTGCGCTGGTTCAGCGCCGGGAAGGTGCCGAGGATGCCGGCCTTGCAGGTTTCGACGACGAGATCCGGGCCCGAGACGAGGAACATCGGCGAAGCGATGGCGGGCAGGCGCAGGCGCCCGGCGAGCGTGGTCGGTAGCGGCACGGTGGCGATCTCCCCAGCTTCGGATTCCTCGACGCCGGAATCTCTTCGCGATCCTCAGGTCCTATCAGCGCTCCGGCCCGTGTGGAACCCATTGCAGGGCCGCAGCGCGCCAGCGGCGCTTGCCAAATCCGGCCGGCTAAGCGAGTGCGGTCTGGAGAGCCTGACAAAGCCGGCCGCCCTGGGAGACGACGACGTGAGCAACCCGAACCAGCGTGATTACGAACTCCCCGGCCGTTCCGTGGTGATGGGCCGGCGCGGCATGGCCGCGACCTCCCACCCGACCGCGACGCTGACCGCGATCAACATCCTGCAGGCCGGCGGCAATGCGATCGATGCCGCCGTGGCGGCCTGCGCGGTTCAATGCGTGGTCGAGCCGGGCTCGACCGGCATCGGCGGCGACTGCTTCGTGCTGATGGCCAAGAGCGGTAGCGACAAAGTCCTCGCCTATGACGGCTCGGGCCGCGCGCCGGCGGCGGCGACGCTCGACTGGTATCTGGAGCAGGGCTTCAGCGAGATCCCGCGCCAGTCCCCCCATGCCGTGACGATCCCGGGCTCGGTCGAGGCCTGGGCGACGCTGGTCAAGGACCATGGCCGCCTGCCGCTGGCTCAGCTCTTAAAGCCCGCGATCGATCTGGCGCGGGACGGCTATGTGGTCGCGCCGCGTGCCGCCGCCGATTGGGCCGGGCAGGCCGCGCTGATGGCGAAGGACGAGCCGACGGCCCGCGTCTTCCTGCCCGAGGGCCGCGCGCCGCGCGCCGGCGAGATCCACCATCAGCGCGAACTGGCCGCGACGCTGCAGGCCATCGCCGAGACAGGGCCGAGCGCCTTCTACGAGGGCGCGATCGCGCAGGACATGGTCGACCGGCTGCGCGAGCTCGGCGGCCTGCATGCCCTTGAGGATTTCCGCGAGGCCAAGGGCGGCTATGTCACGCCGATCCACACGCGCTTCCGCGGCCATGACGTGTTCGAGTGCCCGCCCGCCGGCCAGGGTGTGATCGCGCTGATGATCCTCAACATCCTCTCCGGCTTCGAGCCGGGCGAGGACCCGCTGTCGGCCGACCGGCTGCATATCGAGATCGAGGCGGCCAGGCTCGCCTATTCGGTGCGCGACGCCGTGCTGGCCGACCCGAGCCAGAGCGACGTGCCGCTGGACTGGCTGCTCTCGGAAGAGCTGGCGGCGCAGCTGCGCAGCCAGATCGACCTGAAGCAGGCGATCAAGGAGCTGCCGAGCTTCGCGCCCACCGAGGTGGAGCATGCCGACACGGTCTATATCAGCGTCGTCGACGGCGACGGCATGGCGGTGAGCTTCATCAACTCGGTGTTCCACCCCTTCGGCGCCGCGCTGGTCGCGCCCAAGAGCGGCGTGCTGCTGCAGAACCGCGGCCAGGGTTTTGTGCTGAAGTCCGGCCACCCCAATGCGATCGCGCCGCGCAAGCGCCCGCTGCACACGATCATCCCCGGCATGATGCTGCGCGACGGCAAGGTCTGCCTGTCCTTCGGCGTGATGGGCGGCCACTACCAGGCGATGGGCCACGCCCATCTGGTCAGCAAGCTACTGGATTACGGGCTCAACCTGCAGAGCGCGATCTCGCTGCCGCGCGTCTTCCCGCGCCCGGGGCAGACCGCGATCGAGGCGGAAAAGACGGTGCCTACGGCCGCGCGCGCCGAGCTGGAGCGCCGCGGCTTCGTCTTCACGGCGCCGGGAGCGGCGATCGGCGGCGGCCAGGCGATCGCGATCGATCCCGTCACGGGCGTGCTGTCGGCCGGCTCCGACCACCGCAAGGACGGCTGCGCGCTGGGCTGGTGAAGCTTTTCTCGGCGCTTTGATCCGGCACCGGCGCCGGAGCCACCACGGGTCATCCCGGCCGAAGCGCCGGGATCCATCATAGAGCTCCGGCGCCTTTCGATGGATCCCGGATCTGCGCTGCTACGCAGCTTGTCCGGGATGACGCGTCGACGAGCCTGTAGCGTTATTCCGCTGCGACCAGCGGCAGAGTGACAGTGCGGCCGCCGGCTTCGACCAGAAGAGAGGCCCCACCTACGCCGGCAAGCTGCTTGCCGGCATCCAGCAACTCGATGCCGCAGACCGAGCCATCGGGGTTGAGATCGATCAGCACATCTTCGCTGACGCGTACCGTCTCGACATCTCCAGCAGCCTCGGCGAAGCGCAGATAGGCAATGTTGTGTGTCGCATCATAGGTGAATTGCATCGCGGCCCGACCCCTCAGAAGAACTTCACGATCACAGTGATGGCCAACCAAGCCCCGTCCTCGAAGACGGCGATCACCTCAAGTTGCTTTGTATCATAACTGCGCTCTCGCCACATCCAGCGACCCGGATGGTTGAGCGTAAAGGTCGTTCTTCCCAGTTTGGCAGGAGCCTACTCGCCCTGCCGAACCGTCTCGACGATCTCTTCTGCCGTCGCGCCCCTCAGTTCCGCCCGCTCCAGCGCATGCGGTAGGATAGCGACCTCCACGGCTCAGCTGTCCATCTTCAGCGCGGCGATGAAGGCCTCCTGCGGGATTTCGACCTTGCCGAACTGCCGCATCTTCTTCTTGCCTTCCTTCTGCTTCTCCAGAAGCTTGCGCTTGCGGGTGGCGTCGCCGCCATAGCATTTGGCGGTGACGTCCTTGCGCAGCGCGCGGATCGTCTCGCGCGCGATGATCTTGCCGCCGATCGCCGCCTGGACGGGGATCTGGAACATGTGCGGCGGGATCAGGTCCTTGAGCTTCTCGCACATGGCGCGGCCGCGGGCATCGGCGCGCGAGCGGTGGACCAGCATGGAGAGCGCATCGACCGGCTCGGCATTGACCAGGATCGACATCCGCACGAGGTCGCCCTCGCGATAGTCGGTGATGGCGTAGTCGAAGGAGGCATAGCCCTTCGAGATCGACTTCAGCCGGTCGTAGAAGTCGAACACCACCTCGTTCAGCGGCAGATCGTAGACGACCTTGGCCCGCGAGCCAACATAGGACAGGTCGGTCTGGACGCCGCGGCGGTCCTGGCAGAGCTTCAGCACCGAGCCGAGATATTCGTCGGGGGTGAAGATCGTGGCCTTGATCCAGGGCTCCTCGATCGTCTCGATCTTCATCACATCGGGCATGTCGGCCGGGTTGTGCAGTTCCAGCACCGTGCCGTCGCGCAGCTTGAGGTGGTAGACGACCGAAGGCGCGGTCGAGATGAGGTTCAGGTTGAACTCGCGCTCCAGCCGCTCCTGGATGATCTCCAGATGCAGCAGGCCGAGGAAGCCGCAGCGGAAGCCGAAGCCGAGCGCGGCCGAGGTCTCCATCTCATAGGAGAAGCTGGCGTCGTTCAGGCGCAGGCGGCTCATCGCGGCGCGCAGCGTCTCGAAATCGGCGGCATCGACCGGGAAGATGCCGCAGAACACCACCGGCTGGACCGGCTTGAAGCCCGGCAGGGCCTGGGGCGTCTGGCGCTTCTCGTCGGTGATGGTGTCACCAACCGCCGTGTCGGCGACCTCCTTGATCGAGGCGGTGAAGAAGCCGACCTCGCCGGGGCCCAGTTCCTTGACCTCGGTCATCTTCGGCTTGAACACGCCGACGCGGTCGACGCCATAGGCGGCGTTGGCGCGCATCATGCGGATGGTCATGTTCTTCTTCAGCACGCCGTCGATGACGCGCACGAGCACGACGACTCCGAGATAGGCGTCATACCAGGAATTGACCAGCAGGCATTTCAGCGGGGCCTCACTGTCGCCCTTGGGGGCCGGCAGCTTCTGGACGATCGCCTCCAGCACGCCCTCGATGTTGATGCCGGTCTTGGCCGAGATCGCGACGGCTTCCGAGGCGTCGAGGCCGATCACGTCCTCGATCTGCTGCTTGATGCGCTCAGGCTCGGCGGCGGGCAGATCGATCTTGTTGAGGACGGTGACGATCTCGTGGTTGGCGTCGAGCGCCTGGTAGACATTGGCCAGCGTCTGCGCCTCGACGCCCTGGGAGGCATCGACGACCAGCAGCGAACCTTCGCAGGCCGCCAGCGAGCGCGAGACCTCATAGGCGAAGTCGACATGGCCGGGCGTGTCCATCAGGTTCAGGATGTAATCCTTGCCGTCCTGGGCGCGATAATCGAGCCGGACGGTCTGCGCCTTGATGGTGATGCCGCGCTCTTTCTCGATATCCATCGAGTCGAGCATCTGCTCGCTCATGTCGCGGGCCGCCACCGTGCCGGTCTGCTGGATCAGACGGTCGGCGAGCGTCGACTTGCCGTGGTCGATATGGGCCACGATCGAGAAGTTGCGGATGTTGTCGAAGGTGCGGGTGCTCATGCGCGGGCCATAGCAGCCAAGCCCCAGCACGCCAAGGGTTTGCCGCGAGCCCGGCTATTCCGCCGCAGCCATCCGGTGGCCGGCCGGCGCGGCCTCGCGGGCCCAGGTCAGGGCGCGGTAGTCGAAGCCCGCCTCCAGCGTCGGCTTCACCACGGCGAAATAGGGCGAGATGTCGAAGTCGCGCGGCATGTAGAGCGAGTGATGGCGGATGTGCAGGATCTCCTCGAAATCCGCCTCCTCCATGGCGCGGGCATATTCGATGGTCGGCAGCACGGGGTAGCGCGCCGCCTCGAAGGCCTGGGCGATCAGGGTGGAGCAGATCGCCCGCGTCGGATCGCCCGAGCCCAGCGCGATCATGCGCCGGCGCCAGGATTTCGGCGCCCAGGGCAGCGGAATCAGCCAGCGCATCAGGTCGATGATGTTCTTGAGGTCGTACTGGGTGCCGAGCCGGCTGAGGACATGCTCGACCACGACGGTGCGGCCCTCGTCGTCGAGCGCCTGCGGGCGGCAGATGCGGGTGCCGAAGGCGCCGTATTTCGACAGCGGCGAGAGCACGCAGCCGACATCCATCTCGACCTCGGCCAGCACGAGCGGCTCACCCTCGTCAGAGAACTCGCCGGTCTCGCCGACATAGAGCGCAGCATGGGACCAGGTCGACTGCGTCAGGTATTTGATCGCCGAGGAGACCTTCATGCCGCCCTCGACCAGCAGCACGTCGCCGGGACGCAGCGCCGCGCGCAGCCTCGCCAGGGCCTTCTCGTCGCAGGCCCGCGGCTCCGCCCTGCCGCGGGTGATGAAGCCGACGACGGCCTTCCCAAGCCACTCCAGACCTCGATCCATGGCCGTTCCCTCGACCAGCGCCCTTCTGAGCGTCGTTCCCCGCATATGAGCGCGGTTTCCCTGATGTTTTGGAAAGATCGGCCCGGTCGCTGGCGGGAAGCTGGAATCGTGGTGAAATCCGCGTTGACGGACTGTGCGAGCGCGTAGGGGCGGTTCGGCTGGAAATCACTTGATTTCCGAGATCATAGAAATATTCTCTCATCATGGATTCGTTCGTTGACATCGACCTGGACCGCCGTCTCGGCGCCCGCATCAAGGGGCTGCGCCAGAGCCGCGGCCTGACGCTCGACCAGCTCGCGGCACGCTCGGGCGTCAGCCGCGCGATGATCTCGCGGGTGGAACGCGGCGAATCGAGCCCGACGGCAGCCCTGCTGGACCGGCTCTGCGCCGGGCTCGGAATCGTGCTGTCGGCCCTCTTTAGAGACGAGGCGCAAGCCGGCCCGCTGGCAAAGCGGGCCGACCAACCGGTCTGGACCGATCCCGCCAGCGGCTATGTCCGGCGCAACGTCTCGCCGGCTGGAACGGGCTCTCGCCTCGAGATCGTGGAGGTCGAGATGCCGGCGGGCGCGCGCGTCCTGCTCGACGCGCCGCGAGGCGGCTTCCGGCTCAACCAGCAGCTCTGGCTGCTTGAGGGCGAGCTCAGCCTCAATGTCGGCGGACGCGAGCATCGGCTGGCGGTGGGAGACTGCCTCGCCATGCTGCTCGACGGACCGATCGCCTTCCACAATCCGGGCGATGTCCCAGCGCGCTACGCGGTGGTGCTGACCGCCGCAGACCTCTGAGACGGACTGAGAACCCATGACACAGGACGATGCGATCACGGTCGAGTTGCTCGATGGGGAGGCCGCGCGAGCCGCGATCCCGGCTCTGGCGGAGATCCTCGCCGACGCCGTCGAGAGCGGGGCCTCGGTCGGCTTCATGCACTGGAACGGGCTGTCCGATTATGTCGCGTTCTGGACGGGCGTCGCGGCCGATGTGGTGGCCGGACGCACGATCCTGTTCGCCGCACGCCAGGGCGCAGACGTGCTCGGCACGGCGCAATTGCAGCTCATCGGCAAGCCAAACCAGCCGCATCGCGCCGAAATCGCCAAGGTTCTGGTGCATTCCAGCGCACGCAGGCGCGGTCTCGGCGCAGCCCTGATGCAGGCGGCGGAAACGGCGGCGCGATGCGCCAAGCGCGACCTGCTGGTGCTCGATACCGACGAAAACAGCGCGGCGCGCCGGCTCTACGGCAAGCTCGGCTGGACCGAGGTCGGCACCATCCCGCGCTATGCGCTGATGCCGGATGGAAGCGACTGCGGCTCGACGTTTTTCTACAAGGAGTTGCGCTGAGGCGGCTCAGCCCTCGGTGGGCTGGCGGAAATAGGGCTCGACCTCACCCTTGAGCTTCACCGTCATCGGGTTGCCGAAGCGGTCCTTGGCGTTGCCGGCGGTCAGGCGCACCCAGCCTTCGCTGACGCAGTATTCCTCGACATTGGTCTTCTCGACGCCTTTGAAGCGCACGCCGATGTCCCGCGCCAGCAGTTCCTCGTTGTAGAACGGGCTGTTGGGATTGGAGGATAGGCGGTCGGGGAGCGTGTCGGTCATGGCGGGAGCCTTAGGAATCGCGTGTCGGATGGCGGCCAGGCCGCCTTGGCGCACAGGTAGCGCGATCCGGCGGCGATGCCAAATCCTGCAGATCAGCCCTGCCAATCCTCGACGCGCAGCCCATCGACCCGGGCGAACTCGGCGGTATTGTTGGTGACGAGGACCAGCCCTCGCGCCAGTGCCTGTCCCGCGATCAGGACGTCATAGGGGCCGATCGGCGTGCCACGGGCGCGGAGCGCGGCACGAATCCGGCCGGCGCTGCGGGCGTCGGCGTCGGTGAAATCGAGACGGGCGAACGGGAGCGCTTCGGCCCGCGACAGGGTATCATCCGTCCGGCTGCCAAAAAACGCGCCGTAATAATACTCGTGCATCACGATGCTGGAGAGCGCGATGTCGCCGATGTCGGAACCCCTTATCCTCTCGCGAACGGCGTTATGACCCCGCATCAATGCCGTGATGGCGTTGGTGTCCAGCAGGTAGATCATTTGAAGAAGTCATCGAGTTCGGGTCGCTCCTGCTGAGGCACCTCCTCGTTGATCGCATCTTCGAAAGACGGGTCGAATTCTCCCGTGATCTTGTCCAGCCAAGCCCATTGGTCCTCGACGGGCTCGATGATCACCCGCCGTCC
This sequence comes from Allobosea sp. R86505, assembly GCF_042466375.1. Lineage (NCBI taxonomy): Bacteria > Pseudomonadati > Pseudomonadota > Alphaproteobacteria > Hyphomicrobiales > Alloboseaceae > Allobosea > Allobosea sp. R86505. Next base: position 332,773 of record NZ_JAXHPY010000001.1, read on the forward strand.
CTCACGGCGGATCTTTACCGATTCTCCTTCGAAGCGGAATTCCTTCGGCAGCCGCACGGCCTGGGAGCGTCCGGACCAGAACAGCTTGGCTTCACCGGGAGGGCTCGCCTTCGATCGGGCGGTCTTCGCTCTGGCTCCGGTCACAGGCACCCTCCGGTACATATCAGATCGAAATGATATGTAGCACGAAACGGGCAGGCCGGCGAGTGGGAGGCCGTGTACGAACGGTCGTTCTACCGCTCCCCGTCCAGCAGCCGCCCGACGACCTTGGCGGTGTAGTCCACCATCGGCACGATGCGGGCATAGTTCAGCCGGGTCGGCCCGATGATGCCGACGACGCCGACGATACGCTGCTCGGCATCGCGGAAGGGGGCCGCCACCATCGAGGAGCCGGACATCGAGAACAGCTTGTTCTCCGAGCCGATGAAGATGCGCACGCCGTCGCCGGCCTCGGCCCGCGCCAGCAGGTCGATGACGTCGGTTTGGGTTTCGAGATCGCCGAAGAGCAGGCGGATGCGCTCCAGATCCTCCTGCGCCTTGAGATCCTCCAGCAGATTGGCCTGGCCGCGCACGATGAGATGGCGGTCGCTCGTCGGCCCCGAGGAGGTGGCGATGCCGCTCTCGACCAGCCTTGCGGTCAACGAGTCGAGCTCGCGCTCCATCTGCTCGCGATGCTGGGCGATCTCGGCGCGCAACTCGCCCAGCGTCTTGCCGAGGATGCGGGCGTTGAGGAAGTTGGCGGCTTCGATCAGGGCGGAGGCCGGCAGGCCGGGCGGCAGGCTCAGCAGCCGGTTCTCGACCGTGCCGTCATCGGCGACGAGCACGACGAGCGCGCGTGTCGGGTCGAGCCGGACGAACTCGATATGCTTCAGCCGGGCATTGGCCTTGGTGGTGACGACGACGCCCGCCCCGCGCGAGAGGCCCGAGAGCAGGGCCGAGGCCTCGGTCAGGGTGCCGTCGAGCGTGCGGCCGGTGGCGGCGGCCCTCATCTGCGCCTCGATTCGGGTGCGCTCGTCCGAGGTCAGATTGCCGACCTCCATCATCGCATCGACGAAGAAGCGCAGGCCTCTTTCCGTCGGGAGACGCCCCGCGGAGGTGTGGGGGGCGTAGATCAGCCCCGCCAGTTCGAGATCGGTCATGACGTTGCGCACCGTCGCCGGCGACAGCGCCATCGGCAGCAGCCTGGCGATGTTGCGCGAGCCGACCGGCTCGCCAGTGGCGAGATAGCCGTCGACGATCTGGCGGAAGATCTCGCGCGAGCGCTGATCGGTCTCGATCAACCCGCTGGCTGTGTCGGGACGCGGCGTGTGGGCGCTCATCTGCGGCGAAACGGCTTTCTCGACATGGGCTTATTGTTGATCCGGACCGGCGCCCGATCAAGCGAAAACGCGTGCGACCCCTGTCCGCCTTGCCGCACCCGCGGCGACCGCCTACAAGCCGCCAACCCCGAACAATCAGGATATCGCCATGCGACCCTCGAAACGCGCCGCAGACGAAATGCGCAAGGTCACGCTCGAACGCGGCGTCGTGCGCTATGCGGAAGGCTCCTGCATGGTCTCGTTCGGCGAGACCCGAGTGCTCTGCGCCGCGACCGTCGAGGAGAAGGGCCCGCCTTGGCTGCGCGGCACCGGCAAGGGCTGGGTCACCGCCGAATATGCGATGCTGCCGCGCGCCACCCATGAGCGCAACCGCCGCGAGGTGACCTCCGGCAAGCCGTCCGGCCGCACCCAGGAAATCCAGCGTCTGGTCGGGCGCTCGCTTCGCGCCGTGGTCGACCTGACCGCGATCGGCGAGCGCCAGATCGTCGTCGATTGCGACGTGCTGCAGGCCGATGGCGGCACCCGCACGGCCTCGATCACCGGCGCCTGGGTGGCGCTGCACGACGCGCTGAAATGGATGGAGGCGCGCTCGATGCTGAAGGGCTCCAACCCGCTGAAGGACCATGTCGCGGCGATTTCCTGCGGCATCGTCGCCGGCAACCCGGTGCTCGACCTCGATTACGTCGAGGATTCCGGCGCGCAGACCGACGCCAATTTCGTCATCACCGGCACCGGCGGCCTCGTCGAGGTGCAGGGCACGGCGGAGGGCGCGCCCTTCTCCGAGGAGGAGCTGATGGCGCTGATGCGGCTCGCCAAGGGCGGGGTCAGCAAGCTCGTGGCGCTGCAGAAGGCGGCTGTGGCCTGAACAGCCCTGTCGTTTGCCTCGTGAACCTGTCGTCATCCCGGACGCAGCGAAGCGAAGCTCCGGGATGACGGCGCGTTTCCGAACCAGGAAGGGCTGGACCAGTGACTGAACACCGCCTCCTTACCGGCAAGGTCGTGATCGCGACCCATAACAAGGGCAAGCTCGTCGAGATGCGCGAGCTGATGGCGCCCTTCGGGATCGAGCTGGTCTCGGCCGGCGAACTCGGCTTAGCCGAGCCCGACGAGACCGGCTACATGTTCTCCGAGAATGCCGCGATCAAGGCGCATGCGGCGGCGAAAGCCTCTGGCCTGCCGGCGCTGGCGGACGATTCCGGAATCTGCATCGATGCACTCGACGGCGCGCCGGGCCTGTTCTCGGCGAACTGGGCCGGGCCGGGCAAGGATTTTAAGCCGGCGATGGCGCGCGTGCTGGCCGAGATGGCCAAGCGCGGCGCGACGGCGCCGGACCAGCGCAAGGCGCATTTCGTCTCGGCGCTGGTGATCGCCTGGCCGGACGGCCATGAGGAGCTGTTCGAGGGACGCGTCCATGGCCGCATCGTCGACGCCCCGCGCGGGACGGGCGGCTTCGGCTACAACCCTATCTTCCAGCCCGACGGCTACGACGTGACCTTCGCGGAAATGACGAGCACCGTGAAGAGCGGCGCCGACGACGCACTGTCGCACCGGGCACGCGCCTTCAAGCAATTGGCAGCCGCCTGCCTCAGGGCCCCGGCGTGATCGGCGCCACCGCCCTCGCGCCGACCTCCCCGATCCTGCATCCGACCGCGGATGCGGGCTTCGCCGTCTATGTGCACTGGCCGTTCTGCCTGGCCAAATGCCCTTATTGCGACTTCAACTCGCATGTCCGGCTGCAGCCGCCCGACCAGGCCCGCTATGTCTCAGCCTTCCGGCGCGAGATCGCCCATCGGGCTGCGCTGGCGCCGGGGCGGACCGTCACCTCGATCTTCTTCGGGGGCGGCACGCCCTCGCTGATGGAGGGCCGCACCGTCGGCGCGATCCTCGACGCGATCGGCGAGGTCTGGGCGATCGACCCGCATTGCGAGGTCTCGCTGGAGGCCAACCCGACCAGCGTCGAGGCCGGCCGCTTCGCCGATTTCCGGGCCGCCGGCGTCAACCGCGTCTCGCTCGGCGTGCAGGCGCTCAACGATGCCGATCTCAAGGCGCTCGGGCGGATGCACTCGACGCGCGAGGCGCTGGATGCGGTCGCGATCGCCCGCAAATACTTCGAGCGCTACTCCTTCGACCTGATCTATGCCCGCTCGCCGGAGCAGACGCCGGCCTTGTGGCGGGCGGAGCTGGAGCTGGCGATCAGCCATGCCGCCGAGCACCTTTCGCTCTACCAACTCACCATCGAGCCCGACACGATGTTCGAGCGGCTGTTCAAGGCCGGCAAGCTCGCCGTGCCGGACCATGAGGCGGGGGCTGCGCTCTACGAGATCACGCAGGAGATCACGGCCAAGCACGGACTGCCGGTCTACGAGATCTCCAACCACGCCCGCCCCGGCGCGGAATGCCGCCACAACCTCGTCTACTGGCGCTATGGCGAGTATGCCGGCATCGGGCCCGGAGCCCATGGGCGGCTGGTCACAGCCGAGGGACGGATGGCGCATTCGACCGAGAAACGTCCCGAGGCCTGGCTCGAGCGCGTCGAGGCGGAGGGTCAGGCGCTGGTCGAGAACGAGCGGCTCAATGCCGAGGCGCAGGGCGACGAATATCTGCTGATGGGGCTGCGTCTGGTTCGAGGGCATCGACCCCGCCGTGTTCAAGGCGCTGTCGGGCCGCGCGCTGAACGAACGGCGTGTGACCAGCCTCGTGCTCGACCGGTTGCTCGTCCGCAAGCCCGGCGGCAAGCTCGCCTGCACGCCCGAAGGCGCGCTGGTGCTGGACGCGGTGGTGGCGGATCTGGCGGCGTGACACCCGTCATTCTCGGGCGGAGCAAAGCGTAGACGCGAGATTCTCCTGCAGGAGATGCTCGGGTCGAGCCCGAGCATGACGTGCTTTCATTACTGCGTGCGCGCCCCGAGATCGCGCGGGGCCGCGTTGACGGTGACGATCTGACCGTTGCGCAATTCGAGCACGGCGAGCCCGCGCTCGTTCTGGCCGTCGGGGCGGAAGCGGAAGACGCCGTCGGCACCCGCGAAGCCCGAAACGTTGGTCAGGACAGCTTCCGAGAAGCGCTGCGACCCTTGCGTGCGCGCCAGCGCCGCCGCCAGCGAAACCGCATCATAGGCCAGCGTCGCGGTGCGGGTCGGGGCACTGTTGAAGCGCGCCTGATAGCGGCCGGCGAAGGCGTTGAAGCCGGCCGTGTCGGGCGAGGCGAACCAGCCGCCCTGGATCGCCGGGACGCGCGCGACATTGGCGTCGTTCCAGACGCCGGTGCCGAGCGGCTTGACCTTGGCAGGATCGTAGCCCGCCTGCTGCAAAGCGAGGCCGAGCGCCGGCATGGTGTCGGCGGCGGCGGGCACGAAGAGCGCATCGGCCTGCTGCAGTGCTGGAACCAGGCGCCTGGCCGCGGCGGCCATGGAATTGGAGTCAGGCGAGAAGCGCTCGATCACGACGACGCGGCCGCCGCGCCCGGCGACAGCCTGCTGGAAGGCGGCCTCGACGACCTTGCCATAGGCGGTGTCCGGCACGAGGGCGGCGAAGGATTTGCGGCCCTGCTGCGAGGCATAGGCGATCACGCGGTTGACGTCGTTCTCGGGCGGAAAGGAGAGCAGGTAGACCCCGCGGCCAGCGACGTTGGTGTCGCTGGAGAAGGCGATGACCGGACGGTTCGCGCCCCGCGCGACCTGGCCGGCCGCCTGGACGGAGGGCGCAAAGAGCGGCCCGATGATGAGCTCGGCGCCCTCGGCGATCGCTTCCTGCGCCGCGGCCTGGGCGCCCTCGGGCGTACCGCGGTCATCCTTCACCAACAGCGTCAGATCGGCGTTGGGGAATTCCGAGAGCGCCATCTCGGCGGCATTCCTCAGGGAATTGCCGACGACGGCGCCCTGGCCTTCCGCGGTCAGGGGTAGGATCAACCCGACCTTGACCTTGCCCGTGCCGATCGTCTGGCCCGTGGGCTGGGCCGGCTGCGCCTGCGGGGTGCCGGTGTCGAAGCCCGGCAGCCCGCTCGGCCCGCCGCTGCAGGCGGCGAGCGAAAGACAGGCCAGCGCCACCAGCGATGACAGGCTGCGGCGGCTGACCGATTCCCTGAGCGGATGACGCGACACGGGCGATCTCCAGATCTCGTGCCGGACGGTGCAGGCCCATCCGGCGTTACAGTCCCCCGACCGTGGGGAATCTCCTGCCAGTGCGGCAGGGTATTTTCAAGTTGTTAACTCTGAGTTGCGGCCGCGGGCGTGGAGCCCGTCGCCTGCGCGGATGGCGCGCTGGCGACGGCTGTGGCAGGTTCGTGGCCATGTCGACCCCCGCTCCCGTCGCGCCCCGCGCACCCAGTTACACCGCCTTCGGGATCAGGGCGGAGGCGGAAGCGCTGGCGCCCGGCCTGCACATCGTCGCGACGCCGATCGGCAATCTGCGCGACATCTCGTTTCGCGCGCTGGCGACGCTGGCGGCAGCGGATGCCGTCCTCGCGGAGGACACGCGGACCTCGAAGACGCTGCTGGCGCATTACGGCATCTCGACACCGCTCTACCCCTATCACGAGCACAACGCCGAGCAGATGCGGCCCAAGATCCTCGGGAAGCTGCGCGAGGGCGGCAAGCTCGCATTGATCTCCGATGCTGGGACGCCTCTGGTTTCCGACCCCGGCTACAAGCTGGTGGCGGAGGTCGTCGCGGAGGGGTTGCCGGTCACCGGCATTCCCGGTCCTTCCGCCGTGCTGGCGGCGCTGGTGCTGGCCGGGCTGCCGACCGACCGCTTCTTCTTCGAGGGCTTCCTGCCGCCCAAGGCGGCGGCGCGGCGCGGCCGGTTGACCGAACTCGCCGCCATTCCCGGCACGCTCGTCTTCTTCGAATCGCCGCGGCGGCTAGCCGAGATGCTGTCGGACGCGGCGGCCGTCCTCGGCGAGCGCCCGGGCGCCGTCGCGCGCGAACTGACCAAGTTCTACGAGACCGTGCGGCGCGGGCCGCTGTCGACGCTGGCGGCGCATTACGAGGGCGAGGAAGAGGCGCGCGGCGAGATCGTCGTCGTCATCGGCCCGCCCGGTGCCGAAACGGAAGGCGCCGCGGGCGACGCGGTCGGCGAGCGCCTGCGGATCGCGCTGGCCGACCTCTCGCTGAAGGAAGCGGTCGCGCAGGTCGCGGCCGAGACCGGCCAGCCCCGGCGCAAGGTCTATGCCCGCGCGCTGGAGCTGACGCGCGGGGAGCCGTGACAGGCGAGGCCCGCAGCCGCCGCGCGCGCCGCTCCGGCGTGACGGGGCGGCGCGCGGAGTGGCTCGCGATCCTCTGGCTCGGCCTGAAGGGCTATCGTCCGCTGGCGCGGCGCTTTGGCGGCAAGGGCGGCGAGATCGACCTGATCATGAAGCGCGGGCGAACCATCGCCTTCGTCGAGGTCAAGGCGCGCGGGGCGATGCACGAAGCGCTGATCGCGATCACCCCCGAGAAGAACCGGCTGGTCGAGGCGCGGATTCGGCAATGGCTGGCGCTCAATCCCTGGGCCATGGATCATCACCTGCGCGCGGACGCGGTCTTTCTCGCCCCCTGGCGCTGGCCGCGCCATGTGCGGGCGGTCGCTGAACTGGGGCTGTAGGGAGATGGGCAGCTCCGGCCAGCGCCCTCTCGCCTGACGCATGTTTCCCGTTCACGATGGCGCGTCGCGCAACGCGGGCGCGGGCCCTTGCCGATCACCCGCCCATCAGTCGATAAGGTCGCTCCAGAACCGGAGCGCACATCATGACCCTCAGCGTCGCCATCCAGATGGACCCGATCGAGCGCCTGCGGGTCGCCGGTGACACCGGCTTCGCGCTGATGCTGGAGGCGCAGGCGCGCGGGCACACGCTGTTCACCTACACGCCCGACAAGCTCTCGATGCGCGACGGCAAGGTCACGGCGCCGATCCGCCCGGTCACGGTGCGCGACGTCGAGGGCGACCACTTCACGGCCGGTGCCGAGGTCCGCACCGATCTTTCGACGCTGGATGTCGTGCTGCTGCGGCAGGATCCGCCCTTCGACATGGCCTATGTCTCGACCACGCATATGCTGGAGCGCATCCACCCGAAGACGCTGGTGGTCAACGACCCCTCCCATGTCCGCAATGCGCCCGAGAAGATCTTCGTCACGCATTTCCCGGAGCTGATGCCGCCGACGCTGATCACCCGCGACAAGGCCGAGATCGAGGCCTTCCGCGACGAGTTCGGCGAGATCGTGATGAAGCCGCTCTACGGCCATGGTGGCGCGACGGTGTTCAAGACCAGCAAGGACGACCCGAATTTCGGCTCGCTCTACGATCTCTTCGCCAATCTCTTCCGCGAGCCCTGGGTGGTGCAGGCCTACATCAAGGAGATCTCGGAGGGCGACAAGCGCATCATCCTGATCAACGGCGAGGCGGCGGGTGCGGTCAATCGTGTGCCGGCGGTCGGCGACCTGCGCGCCAACATGGTGCGCGGCGGCGCGGCGCGGCCGACCGACCTCTCGGCGAAGGAACTCGAAATCTGCGAGGCGATCGGCCCTTCGCTGCGCGAGCGCGGGCTGCTGCTCGTGGGCATCGACGTGATCCATGGCAAGCTGACCGAGATCAACGTCACCGCACCGACCGGCGTGCGGGCGATCAAGAAGCTCGGCGGGCCGGATCTGGCGGCGCAGCTCTTCGACGTGATCGAGAGCAAGGTCGCGCGCAGCTGAGGCGGCCGGCGCGCCACGACGGGAGCCGCTATCCGGCCGTTGCGCCGTTCAGGCTGTTGGTCTCGTCCCAGCCATAGCGCATCGTCTCGAAGCGCATCGTCAGGGCGTCGACGAGCAGGAGCTTGCCGACCAGCGGCTCGCCGAAGCCGGTGATGGCGCGGATGACCTCCAGCGCCATCAGAGAGCCCATCACGCCCGGCAGCGCACCGAGGATGCCGGCCTCGGCGCAGGTCGGCACCGTACCCGGCGGCGGCACATCGGGAAACAGACAGCGCCAGGTCGGATTAGGGCGGCCGTCCGCCCCCGTTTCATGCGCCCGGATCGTCGTGAGCGAGCCGTCGAAGCGACCGAGCGCCGCCATGACGACCGGCTTGCGCTCGTGGAAGCAGGCGTCGGATACGGCATAGCGGGTGGCGAAATTGTCCGAGCCCTCGGCGACGACGTCGTAGAAGGCGATGAGGGCGCGGGCATTGTGCGGGTCCAGCCGCGTGACATGCTCCTCGACCACGACATGCGGGTTGAGCCGCTTGACGAAGGCCGCGGCCGCCACCGCCTTGTGGGCGCCGATATCGTCCGTTCCGTAGATCGTCTGGCGCTGCAGGTTCGACAGCGCGACGGTGTCGTCGTCGACGATGCCGATATGGCCGACGCCCGCTGCGGCGAGGTACTGGATCAGCGGCGCCCCGAGGCCGCCGGCACCGACGACGAGCACCCGGGCGCGCTTGAGCTTCTGCTGGCCGGGGCCGCCGATCTCCGGCAGCACCAGATGGCGCGCATAGCGCTCGATCTCGTCCTCGTTCAGGCTCATGGGCGGAAGGGTTAGGCCGATCCCGCCCGCAGGGCAATCGCACCGGCCGCACTGACGACCCTTTGAAGACGCAGGTCCGGAATCGACCCCCGGGACCCGCTTGGCCGCGCCTGAAAGCCATGCCATCGTGACAGCCAGACGGGGCGACCAACGCCCCCATCCATCGACAGGGGATCTCGCATGCAGCTCAAATCGCTCGCGCTGGCGCTGGCCGGCGTCGCCCTCTCGGCCGTCGTCGCGATGGCGCAGACCGTGGTGAAGCCGGCCATCGTCTACGACAAGGGCGGCAAGTTCGACAAATCCTTCAATGAGGGCGTCCTCGCGGGCGCGGAGAAGTTCAAGGCCGAGACAGGGGTCGCGTTCCGCGACTTCGAGCCGACCAACGACGCCCAGATCGAGCAGGCACTGCGCCGCTTCGCCCGCGACGGCCATTCGCCGATCATCGCGGTGGGCTTCTCGCAGGCGACCGCGCTGCAGAAGGTCGCGGCCGAGTTCCCGGCGCTGAAATTCACGATCATCGACATGGTCGTCGATCTGCCGAACGTGCAGTCGGTCGTCTTCAAGGAGCATGAGGGCTCCTATCTCGTCGGCCTGCTCGCCGGCATGGCGTCCAAATCCGGCAAGGTCGGCTTCGTCGGCGGCATGGACATCCCGCTGATCCGGAAGTTCGCCTGCGGCTATGTCCAGGGCGTCAAGGCGGCCAAGAAGGACGCCGAGATCTTCCAGAACATGACCGGCTCGACGCCGGCCGCCTGGAACGACCCGGTCAAGGGCGGCGAGCTCGCCAAGTCGCAGATCGACCGCGGCGCCGACGTGATCTACCACGCCGCCGGCGGCACCGGCATCGGCGTGCTGCGCGCGGCGGCCGACGCCGGCAAGCTCGGCATCGGCGTCGATTCAAACCAGAACAGCCTGCAGCCCGGCAAGGTGCTGACCTCGATGCTCAAGCGCGTCGACGTCGCCGCCTATTCGTCGTTCAAGGCGGCCCGCGACGGCAACTGGAAGGCGGGCATCTCGGTGCTGGGCCTGAAGGAGGACGGCGTCGGCTGGGCGCTGGACGACGCCAACAAGGCGCTGATCACGCCCGAGTTGAAGGCCGCCGCCGACAAGGCCCGCGCCGACATCATCAGCGGCGCTGTGAAGGTCCACGACTACATGTCGGACTCGAAGTGCGCGGCGTAAGGCGGCCCGACCGTTCCCCCTCCCCCCGTGGGGAGGGGGTTGCGTCGCGCCGACCGCACCATGAACACCCCCGCCATCGCACTGACCGGCATCTCGAAACGCTTCGGCCCCGTCCAGGCCAATCGCGACGTGTCGCTCTCGGTGGCGCCCGGCTCGATCCACGGCATCGTCGGCGAGAACGGCGCCGGCAAGTCGACGCTGATGTCGATCCTCTATGGCTTCTACGAGGCCGATGCGGGCGAGATCGCGGTCGACGGCCAGGTCTGCCGCATCCGCACCCCGGCGGACGCGATCGCGCTCGGCATCGGCATGGTCCACCAGCACTTCATGCTGGTGGAGACGCTGAGCGTCGTCGAGAACGTCGTGCTCGGGGCCGAGGGCGGCGCCTGGCTCAGCAGCGGCGTCAAGCGCGCGCGGGCCGAACTGGCGCGGCTGTCGGACCAGTATGGGCTGGCGATCGACCCGGACGCGATCGTCGGCGACCTTTCGGTCGGGCTGCAGCAGCGCGTCGAAATTCTCAAGGCGCTGTATCGCGGGGCTCAGATCCTGATCCTCGACGAGCCCACGGCCGTGCTGACGCCGCCGGAGGCCGACCAGCTCTTTGCCCTGCTGCGGGCGCTGCGGGAGCAGGGCAAGACGGTCATCCTGATCACCCACAAGCTGCGCGAGATCATGGCGATCACGGACCGGGTCTCGGTGATGCGGCGCGGCGAGATGGTTGCGCATCTGGCGACGGCTGAGACCTCGCCGCCGGAGATCGCCGAGGCGATGGTCGGCCGGCGCGTGCTGCTGCGCGTCGAAAAGGAGGCGCGGCCGCGCGGGGCGAAGGTGCTCGAGGCGGTCGGGCTCGACATCGTCGATTCGCGCGGCGTGGCGCTGCTCTCAGGGATAGACCTGACCCTGCATGAAGGCGAGATCGTCGGCATCGCCGGCGTTGCGGGCAACGGCCAGAGCGAGTTGCTCGAGGTGCTGGCCGGCCTGGCCCAACCCTCGCGCGGCGTCATCCGGCTGAACGGCCAGGTCCTGACCTCGGCCGACCGCAATCCGGCGCGGCTGCGCAAGCTCGGCTTGATGCATGTGCCGGAGGACCGGCTGCGCACCGGGCTCGTCACCGCATTTCCCGCCGCGGAGAACGCGATCCTCGGCTATCAGGACGATCCGGTGCTGGGGCCCGGTCCTTTTCTGTCACCGGCGACGATCGCCGCTCGGGCGCGCGAGACCTTCGCGGCCTATGACGTGCGCCCGCCGGATCCGGGCCTGAAAACCGCGAAATTCTCGGGCGGCAACCAGCAGAAGATCGTGCTCGCCCGCGAGATCGAGCGGGCGCCGAAGGTGCTGCTGGTGGGCCAGCCGACGCGTGGGGTCGATATCGGCGCGATTGAAGCCATCCACCGCCGGCTGATCGCCCTGTGCGATTCGGGCGTCGCGATCCTGCTCGTCTCGGTCGAGCTCGAGGAGGTGATGGCGCTGTCGGACCGGATTCTCGCGATGTGCGGTGGGCGCATCACCGGCGAACGCGTGGCCGGCGAGGCCGACGAGCGCGATCTCGGGCTGCTGATGGCCGGCGTGACGGAGCAGGCGGCGTGATGGCAGGCACAAGCCTTCGCGAGACGGGCTCTTCCCTTCCCCCTTGTGGGGAAGGGAGAGGGATGGGGGTCGTCCCGCATGATGAGCGCGCGCCGAGCGGAACCACCCCCACCCCCACCCCTCCCCACAAGGGGGAGGGGCTCCCGCGCTTAGACGTCGAAGCGGCGGGTCGCCCATGAGCGCCGCCCCCATCGAATTGCCGCGCTGGGCCGATACGGCGCTGGTGCCGCTGGTTTCCGTCGCGGCGGCGCTGGCCGTCTCCGGGCTCGTCGTCATCGGCATCGGCGAGAGCCCGCTGGAGGCGACCGCGCTGCTCTTGCGCGGCGCGCTCGGGTCGGCCGAGGGCATCGGCTTTACGCTCTACTACACGACGAACTTCATCTTCACCGGGCTCGCCGTGGCCGTCGCCTTCCATGCCGGGCTGTTCAACATCGGCGGCGAGGGCCAGGCGACGATCGCCGGCATCTTCGCCGCGCTGGCCTGCCTGTGGCTCGCCCCGCTGCCCGGCCTGCTCCTGGTCCCGCTCGCGATCCTGGCGGCGGCGGCGGGCGGCGCGCTCTACGGCTTCATCCCCGGCTGGCTCCAGGCCACGCGCGGCAGCCATGTCGTGATCACCACGATCATGTTCAATTTCCTGGCGGCGACGCTGACCGTCTATCTGCTCGTCGAAGTTATCGGCAAACCCGGTTCGATGCAGCCGGAGACGCCGGAATTCGCCGCCCATGCGGTCCTGACCCCCATGCACAAGCTGCTGGCGCCGCTGGGCATCACCCTGCCCTCGACGCCGCTGAACAGCGCCTTCCTGCTGGCGCTCGCCGCGCTCGTCGCCGTCTGGGCACTGATCTTCCGCTCGCGGCTGGGCTATGCGATCCGCACCGTCGGCGCCAATCCGAGGGCCGCGACTTACGCCGGCATCTCGCCCGCGCGCATCACCATGGTCGCCATGGCGATCTCGGGGGCGCTCGCCGGCGGGCTCGCGGTCAACGAGGTGATGGGCGTGCAGCACCGGCTGCTGCTCGATTTCACCGCCGGCTACGGCTTTGTGGGCATCGCGGTGGCGCTGATGGGGCGCGGGCACCCGGTCGGCGTGGCGCTGGCGGCGCTGCTCTTCGGCGTGCTCTACCAGGGCGGGGCGGAACTCTCCTTCGACAAGCCGAGCATCACCCGCGACATGGTGGTGGTGATCGGCGGGGTCATCATCCTCTTCGCCGGCGCGCTCGACGGGCTGTTCCGGCGGGCGGTGGCGGCGTTGCTGCGGCCGGGACGGACAGCCTGACCATGGACGCAATCGCCACCCTCGCCGTCGTCCTCGACTCCGCGATCCGCCTCTCGGTGCCGCTGCTCTGCGCGGCCATGGCGGGCCTCTGGTCGGAGCGGGCCGGGGTCGTCGACATCGGGCTCGAGGGCAAGATGCTGGTCGCCGCCTTCGCCGCCGCCGTCATCGCCGCGCAGAGCGGCTCGGCCTGGGCGGGGCTCGGCGCCGGCATCCTCGCCTCGGTGATGCTGTCGCTGGTCCACGGCTTTGCCGCGATCACCTGGCGCGGCAACCAGATCGTCTCCGGCGTCGCCATCAACATGCTGGCGGCGGGGCTGACCGTGATCCTCGGCAATGCCTGGTTCGGCCAGGGCGGGCGCACGCCGACGCTGGAGGGCGCCGCGCGCTTCGGCGAGATCACCCTGCCCTTCGCGCAGACGCTGGGGGAACAGGTCCCGGGACTCGGCCTGATCTATGACGAGGTGATCTCGGGCCAGTCCGCGCCGGCCTATCTCGCGCTGTTGGCGGTCGTTCTCACGGCGCTGGTGCTGAAGCGCACCCGCTTCGGCCTGCGGCTGCGCGCCGTCGGCGAGAACCCGGCGGCTGTCGATACCGCCGGCATCTCGGTGGCCGGGCTGCGCTACAGCGCCGTGATCATCTGCGGCGTGCTGTGCGGGCTGGGCGGCACCTATCTCGCGGTCTCGCAATCGGCCGGCTTCCTGCCGCATATGACCGCCGGCAAGGGCTTCATCGCGCTCGCCGCCGTGATCTTCGCGAATTGGCGGCCCTGGCCGGCGCTCTGGGCCTGCCTGCTCTTCGGCGGGCTCGACGCGGTCGCGATCCGTTTGCAGGGCGTGGCGCTGCCCGGTATCGGGCAGGTGCCGGTGCAGGCGATCCAGGCGCTGCCCTATCTGATGACGGTGATCCTGCTCGCCGGCTTCATCGGCAGGTCGACGCCGCCCAAGGCCGCCGGCCTGCCTTATGTGAAGGAGCGCTGAGCCATGGCCGGAAGCACCGAGGCGATCGATTTCGAGGCGCTGTTTGCGGCCGCCGCGCGGGTGCAGACCTTCGCCTATGCCCCCTATTCGCGCTTTCGCGTCGGCGCCGCGATCCTCGGCGACGACGGCGTCGTCTATCCCGGCTGCAATGTCGAGAACGCCGCCTATCCGTCCGGAAGCTGCGCCGAACAGGGCGCGATCTCGGCGATGATCGCCGGGGGCGGCCGACGCATTCGCGCGATCCTCGTCGTCGGCGACGGCGAGGAACTGGTGACGCCCTGCGGCGCCTGCCGCCAGCGCATCCGCGAATTCGCCGCGCCGGAGACGCCCGTCGCGATCGCGGGGCCCGGCGGCATCCGCCAGATGTTCTCGCTGGCGGAGCTGTTGCCCGCCTCCTTCGGACCGGACAATCTGCGCCGGTGACGGGCGGCCGCGTCTCGAAGGATGCTTCGGAGCGCACTGGACCATCCTTCGAGACGCCGCTACGCGGCTCCTCAGGATGAGGGCTGAACTGGACTGTAACGGAATGAGCACCGACACTGCCTTCACCGAAGCCGCGCAAGCCGTCCGCGCCCATGGCGCGACGGCCCCGATCGACTGCGCCATCGTGCTCGGCACAGGGCTCGGCGGACTGGCCGACCAGCTCGGGGATGCGATCCGCATTCCCTATGCCGCGATCCCCGGCTTTCCCGCGGGCGGCGTCTCCGGCCATGCGCGGCAGCTCTGCATCGGCCGTCTCGAGGGCAAGACGGTGCTGATCTATCAGGGCCGGGCGCATTACTATGAGGGCGGCGACCCCGCGGTGATGCGGGTGCCGCTCGGCATGCTCTGCGAGCTCGGGGCGCCGCCGCTGATCCTGACCAATGCCGCCGGCTCGCTGAAGCCGCAGATGCCGCCGGGCAGCCTCGCTGTCATCACCGACCACATCAATCTGAACGGGCCGAACCCGCTCGTCGGCGACGCCGGCGACGGGCGCTTCGTGCCGATGGTCGACGCCTATGACCCGTCGCTTCGGGCGGGCCTGGCGCGCGCCGCGGCGGCCGAAGGGCTGTCGCTGGGCGAGGGCGTCTATATGTGGTTCTCCGGCCCGAGCTTCGAGACGCCGGCCGAGATCCGGATGGCGCAGGTGATGGGCGCCGATCTGGTGGGCATGTCGACCGTGCCCGAGGTCATCCTGGCGCGGCGGCAAGGCTTGCGCGTCGCGGGGCTGTCGATCGTCACCAATATGGGCGCGGGCCTGCATGGCGGGGCGCCGCATCACGACGAGACCAAGGACGTGGCCGGCCGGGCGGCGGCCGACCTCGCCCGCCTGCTGCGCGCTTTCCTGAGGAGCCTGTGATGTCGGCCTCCACCCTCGCGACCGCGCGGCGGGCTTTGTCCCTGCTCAACCTCACCGATCTCTCCGACAATGCCGACGAGGCGGGACTGGCTGCGCTCTGCGCGCGCGCGGTCGGGGAACCCGTACCGGTCGCGGCGATCTGCATCTGGCCGCGCTTCGTGGCGCAGGCGCGCACGATGCTGGGGAGAGCGCCCGTCAGGATCGCGACGGTCGTGAATTTCCCGCAGGGCGAGGCGACGGGCGCCGAGGTCCTGGCTGAGACGCAGGGCGCGGTCGCGGCGGGAGCCGACGAGATCGACCTCGTCCTGCCCTGGCGCGCTTTTCTGGCCGGCGACGCGGCGGGGGCCGAGGCCATGGTCGGTGCCGTGAAGGAGGCGTGCGGCGACAAGCGGCTGAAGGTCATCCTCGAAACCGGCGAGTATCCCGATCTGGACAAGGTCCGCGCCGCCTCCGAACTCGCCATCGCGGCCGGGGCCGACTTCATCAAGACCTCGACCGGCAAAACCGCGCATTCGGCGAGCCTCCCGGCGGCCCGGACGATGCTGGAGGTGATCGCGGCGGCTGGGCAACCGGTCGGGCTGAAGCCCTCGGGCGGCATTCGCACGCTCGCGGATGCCGCGGGCTATCTGGAACTGGCCGACGCCATCATGGGGCCGGGCTGGGCAACGCCCGAGACCTTCCGCTTCGGCGCGAGCGGGCTGCATCAGGTGCTGGTCGACGCGATCGCGGGCGGGGCATCGGGCACCGCGAGCGGGTCCTACTGAGATGAAGCTGACGCAGGAAATCATCGCGGCCAAGCGCGACGGCGCCGAGCTGCCCGAGGCCGACATCCGCCAGATCATCGCCGGCATCAGCGACGGCGGCGTCAGCGAGGGGCAGGCCGCCGCCTTCGCCATGGCGGTGTTCTTCCGCGACATGAGCGCCAGGGAGCGCGTCGCACTCACCCTCGCGATGCGGGACTCCGGCACGGTGCTGAACTGGGACGATCTGCCAGGCCCCGCGCTCGACAAGCACTCGAACCGGCGGCGTCGGCGATACGGTCAGCCTGCCGCTGGCGGCGGCGGTGGCGGCCTGCGGCGGCTATGTGCCGATGATCTCGGGACGGGGCCTCGGCCATACCGGCGGCACGCTCGACAAGCTCGATGCGGTGCCGGGCTATGTCACGCAGCCCGACAACGATCTCTTCCGCAAGGTGGTGCGCGAGCAGGGTTGCGCCATCATCGGCCAGACCGCCGATCTCGCCCCCGCCGACAAGCGACTCTACGCCATCCGCGACGTCACTGCGACGGTCGAGGCGATCCCGCTCATCACGGCCTCGATCCTGTCGAAGAAGCTCGCCGCCGGGCTGCACGGGCTGGCGATGGACGTGAAATTCGGCTCGGGCGCCTTCCTGCCCGATCCCATGAAGGCGCGCGCGCTCGCCGATGCTCTGGTCGGCGTCGCCAACGGGGCCGGCCTGCCGACGACGGCGCTGCTGACCGACATGGACCAGCCGCTGGCGAGCGCGGCCGGCAATGCGCTCGAAGTTGCTTACGCGCTCGACCATCTGAGCGGGATACGGCGCGAGCCGCGATTCCACGCGGTCACGGTCGCGCTCGGCGCCGAGATGCTGCTGCTCGGGCGGCTCGCCGCCGACATCGACGACGCGACAGCGAAGATCGAGGCGGCTTTCGCCAGCGGGGCGGCGGCTGAGAGGTTCGCGAAGATGATCGCGGCGCTGGGCGGGCCGGCGGATCTGCTGGAGAGGCCGGAGCGCCATCTCGCCCGGGCGCCGATCGTGCGGCCGGTCTTTCCGACCGCGCCCGGCCTCGTCCAGGCGATCGACACGCGCGGCGTCGGGCTGGCGGTGGTGGCGCTGGGCGGCGGGCGGACGCGGCCGCAGGATGCGATCGACCATGCCGTCGGCCTCGTCGATCTCGCAGGCCTCGGCGAGGCGGTCGGCCCCGACCGGCCGCTCGGCATCGTTCATGCACGCGACGAGGCCGGCTATGCCATGGCCGAGAGGCGCTTGCGCGAGGCCTATCGCCTGGGAGAGGGTGCGCCGCGGCGCGGTGCGCTGATCGCCGAACGGATCACGGAGAGTACGAACGCATGAGCCTGCTGCTGGCGATGACGGGATGGCATGTCGAGGATTGGCGCGCGCGCTTCGCGGCGCTGCTGCCGGACATGCCGGTGGTGATCCTGGGCGAACCCTTCGACCGGCGCTCGGTGCATTACGTCGCGAGCTGGAAACATCCCGAGGGCAGCCTGTCGGGCCTGCCGAACCTCGCGGCTGTCTTCTCGCTCGGCGCCGGTGTCGACCATCTCTTCGCCGATACGCGTCTGCCGGAGGTGCCGATCGCGCGCGTGGTCGATCCCGACCTGACGACGCGGATGAGCGAATATGTCGTGCTGCACTGCCTGCGCTATCTGCGCCAGCAGCCGCGCTACGACAGGCAGCAGCGCGAGACGATCTGGGACGACGATCGCAACCAGCCCGCCGCGCGCTCGGTGCGCGTCGGCATCATGGGGCTCGGCGAGCTCGGGCAGGACGCCGCCCGCAAGCTCCAGGTGATGGGTTTCGATGTCGCCGGCTGGAGCCGTTCCCCTAAGACGATCGACGGTCTCGCGACCTTCGCCGGCAGCGACGGCATGGTGGACTTCCTGGCGCGCACCGACATCCTTGTCAGCCTGCTGCCGCTGACGCCGGACACGCGTGGCCTGATCGACGCCAAGCTGCTCGCCGGGCTGGCCCAGGGCGGCCGCCTCGGCGGACCGTTCCTGATCAATGCCGGCCGCGGCGGACTTCAGGTCGAGGCCGACATTCTGGCCGCGCTGGAGGCCGGCACGCTGAAGGGTGCGACCCTCGACGTCTTCGAGACCGAGCCGCTGCCGAGCGACTCGCCGCTCTGGTCGCATCCGGCCGTTACCGTCACGCCGCACAATGCGGCGATGTCGGAGCCGGAGGCGATCGCGACACTGATCGCCGCGCAGATCCGCCGGCTCGAGGCCGGCGAGCCGCTGGAACACGTCGTCGATCCCGCCCGGGGTTACTGAGACACGTTAGCGGTCGCGCGTCAGGAAGGTCTTGAACGCCTCGGCGTGGTCCGGGTGCCAGCGCGACAGCGGCGGTCGGTTCTCGATGATGTCGCCCATCGCCCAGGCCATGCGCTTCTCGTCGAGCGCGCGCGGCGTCTCGTTGTCGGGGCAAAGGATGTAGAAGTCGCCGTCCTCGATGCGTTCGAGCATGAAGGCGACCGTTTGGTCGGGCGTCCAGGCGCCGTCCGGCTGGTCGAGCCGGCCCTTCGCCGTCAGGCGCGTGAAGACGAAGCCGGGGATCAGCAGATGGGCGCTGATCCGGCAGCCGGCGCGACCGCGCAGATCGTGCTGCAGGGCCTCGGTGAAGGCCTTCACCGCCGCCTTCGAGACATTGTAGGCTGGGTCTCCCGGCGGGGTGGTGATGCCCTGCTTCGAGCCGGTGTTGACGACGATGCCGGGCTGGCCGCTCTCCAGCATGGCCGGCACGAAGACCTGGGTGCCGTTGATGATGCCCCAGAGATTGACCGCGAGGATGCGCTGCCAGTCCTCGACGGGCGAGAACAGGGCGCTGCCGGGCTGGATGCCGGCATTGTTCATCAGCAGATGCACGGCCCCGAAGCGGCCCATCACCTCGTCGCGCAGCGTCTCCAGCGCACCGCGATCCGAGACGTCGACCGGCCGCGCGAGTACGGACGCCTCGGCGCCCGCGAATTCCGCCATCGCCAGAGCGAGCGTGGTCTCGTCGCGATCGGCGAGCACGACGTTCATGCCGCGGTGGACGAAGGCGCGGGCTGCGGCCAGACCGATGCCGGAGGCGGCGCCCGTGACGACCGCCACATGGCCGGGGCTGAGAATGTCCATCGCTGTCGTCGTCATGTCGAACCTTTCGGGGTGCGCGAACGGCCAGGCCGCCGTCATGTCTGCGGCCGTCGTGTCACCCGATGCGGGCGCGATGATGGCGCGGGATCGGATCGCAGCGCTCGCGCCAGGACGCGCCGGGATCGGCCGCCGCCCAAGGCCGCATGAGGCGATCGTTGCAGATTTTGGACCTTGCCTGCCGCATGGCGAGCGCTAGACATTCTCGGAGACGCTTCGCGAGACCTGCCCGTGACCCGCTTCTCCAGCCTGCCTCGTCCCCGCCTCACCGCCGTTCTCGTCGTGGCCGCCCTGCTCGGGGCCTGCCAGGCGACGCCGCAGCTGACGCTCGCCTCGTCTCCGGCCTATTCGCCGGAATGGTGCGCGGCCGCGAAGTCGCTCGCTCCCAACTCCGGCTCGAACCTGTTCGCCACCGGGCGCTGCCATGAACTCGGGATCGCCGGCTTCCCGAAGGAGGAGAACGTGTATTTGTTCTACTACACGCAAGGCGCGCGCTGGGGCAGCCTGCAGGCTGCGGAGGCTCTGGCACGGCTGGGCCAGCCGGTTCCCGATGCCGATCTCCAGGCCGAGGCGCGCGACAGGGCCGACCAGCGCCGGGCCGACGCTGCGATGGCCGCCGCGATCCGCGGCCGCGTCGACCCGCCCGGCCCCCCGCGCCCCTCGCCGCTGCCGATGACGCCGACGATACGGATCCCCAGCACGACCTTCCAGCCGACGCGCATCCAGCCGACGCCGATGCGGCCGGCGCCGTCGCTGACGATCCCGACGCAGTCGACCCAGCCGCAGGGCCGGACCACGAGCCAGTCCCGGCGCGAATGCGTGAACGGCGTCTGCAAGACGGTGACAACGACCTGCGTCAACGGCGCCTGCACCACGACCAGCCAGTAGACGACCGCTCAGGCGAGGCGCTTGTCAGGCGAATCGCAGAAATCGAACTGGAGGCAGCGCCCGCATTCCGGCCCTCGCAACGTGCAGGCGTCGACACGGCGTGTCCTATCCACGCAGCGCGCCGGGCCCGGGCACAGCCCCGGCCGGGCATTTCCCCGAGATGATCATGCCCAGGACCTCATCCTGGGTGACGTCGCTCGTTCGGGCATTGCCGACGACACGGCCGTTCTTCATCACGCTGACGCGGTCGGCGAGATCGAAAACGTCGTGCAGGTCATGGCTGATCAGGAAGATGCCGATGCCCTGGCGCTTGAGCTCGAGGATCAGCTCGGCGACCTGCCGGGTTTCGGCGGGCCCTAGCGCCGCCGTCGGCTCGTCCATGATCAGCACGCGGGCGTTGAAATAGATCGCCCTGGCGATCGCCACCGATTGGCGCTGACCGCCAGAGAGCGCCTTCACCGGCTCCTTGAAGCGGCGGAAATGCGGGTTGAGCCGGCCCATGACCTTGCGGGTCTCGGCCTCCATCGTCGCATCGTCGAGCGTTCGCCAGGGCGTCAGCAATTCGCGCCCGAGGAAGATGTTGGCGGCGGCGTCGACATTGTCGGCGAGCGCGAGCGTCTGGTAGATCGTCTCGATGCCATGGCGCTTGGCGTCGCGCGGGCTGGCGATCGAGACCGGCTCGCCATTGACCCGGATCTCGCCGGAATCGGCCCGGTAGGCGCCCGACAGAATCTTGATCAGGGTCGATTTTCCGGCGCCGTTGTGCCCGAGAAGGCCAACGACCTCGCCGGGATGCAGATCGACGCTGACCGCGTCGACCGCCTTGATGCCGCCGAAGGCGATCGAAATCTCCCGCATCTCGACGAGAGGGCTGGCGATGTCCATGGCGCTCACCCGAACCGCTTGCGATAGAGGCCATCGAGCCAGACTGCGACGACCAGCACGAGGCCGACGACGATGTTCTGGAGCGGCGTGTCGACGCCGATCAGCACCATGCCCGACTGCAGCGACTGCATCACCAGCGCGCCGAGCATCGCGCCTGCGATGGTGCCGACGCCGCCGGCGAGCGAGGTGCCCCCGATCACGGCCGCGGCGATGACGTAAAGCTCGTCGAGCGCGCCGGCGGAGTTCGTCGCCGCGTTCAGCCGCGCCGTCGCGATGCAGGCGGAGATGCCGACGAGCGCGCCCATCAACCCATAGACCAGCATCACCACCTTGCGGGTGTTGACGCCGGACAGTTGCGCCGCTTCGGGATTGCCGCCGATGGCAAAGACATAGCGGCCGAAGCGCAGCCGCGTCGCCAGAAAGGTGATGGCGACGCCGACGGCCAGCGCCAGCAGCACCGGCACGGCCAGCCCATGGCCGATGACGAGCCCGCCTTCCGGCCAGACCTGCCCGCGGGCCTCGGTCAGTCGGCGCGCGATCCCCGTCGGCAGCGCATAGGCATTGGCGACCATCACGGTCGCGACCACCGCGCCGCAGCCCAGAGCGGCGATGACGAGATCGGCCCAGAGCGGGCGCAGCGAGAAGCCGAAACGCCGGCGCCGGCGGCGCGCGACGACGCTGCCGCCGGCAATAACGGCGCAGATCGCCAGGCCGATCGCCCAGGAGGCGCTGGTGCCGATCGCTCCCTCGATGCCGCCGCCGAGCGGGCGGAAGCGCGAATCCATCGGCGCGATGGTCTGGCCCTGCGTCACCCACCAGGCGGCGCCGCGCCAGACGAGAAGCCCGCCCAGCGTGACGATGAAGGAGGGAATGGCGAGCCAAGCGATCAGCGCGCCCTGCATCAGGCCGATGACGCCGCCGAGCGCCACCGCGGCGAGGAGGCTGAGGATCCAGGTCGCGGGATGCTCGAAGCCCCAGACCTCCGGCAGCAGCCGGACCTGGATCAGCCCGACGACCATGCCGATGAAGCCCAGCATCGAACCGACGGACAGGTCGATGTTGCGGGTGACGATGACCAGCACCATGCCGCAGGCCATCACCGATATGGAAGCCGACTGGACCAGCAGGTTCCAGAGGTTGCGCGGCGACAGGAAGGCGCCGCCGGACAACGCGTCGAAGCCGAGCCAGATCGCCGCCAGTGCGGCGATCATGCCGATCATGCGCGGATCGAACTCGATCTCGCGCAGATGGTCGGCCAGGCCCCTGCTGCTCGGTCCCGGCTTGGCCGGAGCCGGCGCGACGTCAGTCACAAGCCTTGACCTTGCCGGCCGCGACGCCCTGGCAGACGGCCGATTTCGGCGCCCAGCCGGCGTCGATCACGACCTTGAGATTCTCCTGCGTCACCGGCACCGGCTTGAGGAACAAGGCCGTCATGGCCTGCTTGGCCGGACCCTGATTCCAGCTTGCGGCGCCCGCGATCTCGGTCAGCTTGGCGCCGCCTGCGAGCTTGATCGCGATTTCGGCGGCTGTGCGCCCGAGATCGCGCGCATCCTTCCAGATCGTCACCGTCTGCGTGCCCAGCGCGATCCGGTTCAGCGCGGCGCGGTCGGCGTCCTGCCCGGAGACCGGCACCGAGCCGGCCAGGCCCTGCGCGGCCATGGCGGCAATGGCGCCGCCCGCCGTACCGTCATTGGCGGCGATCACGGCATCGACCTTGTTGGCGTTGCGCGTCAGTATCTGCTCCATGTTCTTCTGGGCATTGGCCGGCAGCCAGCCATCGGTCGAGGCCTCGCCGACATTCTTGATCTTGCCGCTGTCGAGCGCGGGCTTGAGAACCTCGATCGAGCCCTGGTAGAGGAAATTGGCATTGGGATCGGTCGACGACCCTTTGATGAAAACGTAGTTGCCCTCCGGCTTGGCCTTGAGGATCTCGCGCGCCATCATGCGCCCGACCTCGACATTGTCGAAGGTCAGGTAGAAGGCCTGTGGGATCTCGATCAGCCGGTCATAGCCGACGACCGCGATGCCCTCGTCGACGGCCTTCTGGACGGCGGGCCGGATCGCCTGGGCATCCTGCGCCAGCACGATCAGCGCCTTGGCGCCGCGTGCGATCAGGCTCTCGACATCGGTGAGCTGCTTGGCCGGCGACGATTGCGCGTCGGCGGAGAGATAGGTGCCGCCGACCTTCTCGATCGCCGACTTGATCGCGGCCTCGTCGGTCTTCCAGCGCTCTTCCTGGAAATTGGACCAACTCACGCCGATGATCGGGCCCTTGGCCTGGGCCAGCGCCGGCAACGAAAAAGCCGAAACCGCCAAAGCGGCACCGGCAGCAAACAACATCTGTCTGAACATGGAGATCTCCCGCGTTTCCTCTGACCTTGCGCTCTCTTCTGGGATCGCTTCGTCAGCGTCCGGAGCGCCTGAGCCCAAGAGGTGAACCTATCGCGGGACGAGCGTCAAGCGACCCTCTTGTCGGGGAAGTCGCAGAGATCGTTGAGGAGGCAGCGCCCGCATTCGGGGCGCTGGGCCTTGCAGGTGTAGCGGCCGTGCAGGATGAGCCAATGATGGGCATGGCGGCCGAATTCCGCCGGCACGGCCTTCTCCAGCCCCATCTCGACCTGCAGCACATTCTTGCCCGGCGCGATCCGCAGCCGGTTGGCGACGCGGAAGACATGGGTGTCGACGGCGTGGGTGATCGCGCCGAAGGCGATGTTGAGCACGACATTGGCCGTCTTGCGGCCGACGCCCGGCAGGCTCTCCAGCGCCTCGCGCGTCGTCGGCACCTCGCCGCCGAACTGCGCAATGAGCTTCTCGCAGAGCGCGATCACGTTCTTGGCCTTGGTGCGGAACAGCCCGATGGTGCGGACATGGTCGCGCACCACGTCCTCGCCGAGCGCGAGCATCTTCTCTGGCGTGTCGGCGATCGCGAACAGCTTGCGCGTCGCCTTGTTGACGCCGACATCGGTCGCCTGTGCCGAGAGCACGACCGCGACCAGCAGGGTGAAGGGATTGACGTAGTCGAGCTCGCCCTTGGGCTCGGGATTGGCGGCCTCGAAGCGCGCGAAGATCTCGCGCACGCCAGCGGCGCTCCTGGCGCGCGGCTTCGTGATCCGCGGCGCGGCCGGGGCGCGGCGCTTGGCCCTGTTCTCTGGCGTCATGCGGGCGTTATAGTCGCGCCATGGACCTCGGCAAGCGCCATGCCACCGCAGCGGATGAGGACGCCTTGGCGCGGGCCGAGCGGCCGGTCTTCGACGCCACGATCACGCCGCATCGCTCGCTCAACCGCAACGCCTTTCGCATCGTGATGACGCTGGTCTGCATCGCCGCCATCGCCTCCTCGATCCCCTTCATGGTGCTCGGCGCCTGGCCGGTGGCGGGCTTCATGGGGCTGGACGTCGTCGCGCTGTTCATCGCCTTCCAGGTGAATTTCCGGCATGCACGCGCCTTCGAGCGCGTCGTCGTCACACCGCTCGAGGTGCGGCTGCGGAAGGTGTCGCATCACGGGCAGGAGGCCGTCTGGCGCTCGAATCCGGCCTGGACGAAGCTGGAGCGCCAGACCGACGAGGATTACGGCCTGCTCGGGCTCGACCTGGTGTCGCGCGGCCGGCGGGTCGCCGTTGCAGCCGCTTTGTCGCCGGGCGAACGCGAGGGCTTTGCCGACGCGCTCGGCCGGGCGCTGGCGACGGCGCGGCGCGGGCCGGATTACGAGCGCCTGCCACAATAGCGGTAATGACAACGTCATTGCGGCGCCGTAGGATAGCTCTCCGATCCGGAGGACTGTCATGACGACTGCGACGGCATCACCGAAGCGCGAGACGCTCAACATCCGCATCAAACCCGAGGAGCGCGGCCTGATCGACCGGGCAGCCCAGAGCCAGGGCAAGAACCGTACGGACTTCATTCTGGACGCCGCACGATTGGCCGCCGAAGAGGCCCTGCTCAGTCAGGTCGTCCTCACCGTCAGCCCTGAAGCATACGCACAGTTCCTGGCCAGGCTCGACCAGCAGCCCGATCCGAACGAACGGCTGCGCAAGACGATGCAAACCCCTGCCCCCTGGGACAAGCCGTGATCTCGGCGCCAGAGCCGCTCTCAGACAGCCATGATCTCACCGGCTTCCGCTGCGGCGTCCCGACACTCGATGACTGGCTGCGGCAACGCGCGCTCAAGAATCAGATGACCGGCGCTTCGCGGACCTTTGTCGCCTGCGAGGGAACCCGCGCCCTCGCCTATTATGCGCTGGCGTCGGGCGCCGTCACGGCGGCGATGGCGACCGGTCGCCTTCGCCGCAACATGCCCGACCCCATACCCGTCGTCGTCCTCGGCCGTCTCGCCATCGACATCGGTGCTCAGGGACAAGGGTTGGGACGGGCACTTATACGCGATGCCGGCCTGCGGGTCCTGGATGCAGCCGATTTGATCGGTATCCGAGGGCTCCTCGTGCATGCGCTGTCGGAAGACGCCAAAGCCTTCTACCAGCGTGTCGGGTTCGAGCCGTCGCCACTGGCTCCGATGACATTGATGATCACGCTGCCCGATCTCGGCGCGGCGCTTTGATGTCGGAAGCGTTCTGCGGGCTGCTCGCCCTGCCAGCTTTCGGGTGGAGACCGTCTTCGGGCGCCCCTAATGTCACCGTATGATCGAAGATGCGAAGGTGACGGCGATGAACGCTCCCCTGCAGAAGCTCGGCGCGATGAAGCGGACCCGGTTTTCCGATGCGGTTCTGGCGCGCGCAGCCGAGGCGATGCCGGCGGCGGCCGCGTTCCCGACGGTCGCACCCGGCTCGGACTATGACACGGTGCGCCGCGTGCTGGCCTATATCACCGAGAACTGGCGCGCCCAGCCGTCGATCGAGGCGATCGCGGAAGCCGCCGGTGCGACGCCGACCGACATCCACCACCTGTTCCGGCGCTGGTGCGGGCTCACCCCAAAGGCCTTCCTGCAGGCGATCACGCTCGACCATGCCAAGGGGCTGCTCGGCGCCTCCGCGAGCGTGCTCGACACGGCACTCGACGTCGGGCTGTCGGGGCCGGGGCGGCTGCACGATCTCTTCGTGACGCATGAGGCGATGTCGCCCGGCGAATGGAAGGCCGGCGGCGGCGGGCTCGCCCTCGCCTATGGCTTCCACCCGTCCCCCTTCGGCGAGGCGCTCATCGTCGCGACGCCGCGCGGGCTGGCCGGGCTGGGCTGGGTCTCGGACGGGCTCGACGGCGGCAAGGTCGTTGGCGGGCGGGCGGAGGCGCTGGCGGACATGATGCGGCGCTGGCCGCATGCGGAGTACCGCTTCGACCCGCAGGCGACGGCGCCGTATGCCGCACGCATCTTCGATCCGAAAGCGTGGTCGGCGGAGACGCCGCTGCGCGTCGTGCTGATCGGCACGGATTTCGAGGTCCGGGTCTGGGAGACGCTGCTGCGGATCCCGGTCGGCCGTGCCACCACCTATGGCGCCGTCGCCAGCCGGATCGGGAAGCCCTCGGCTTCGCGGGCGGTCGGCATGGCGGTCGGCAAGAACCCGATCTCCTTCGTCGTGCCGTGCCATCGCGTCATCGGGAAATCGGGCGCGCTGACCGGCTATCACTGGGGGCTGACGCGCAAGCGCGCGATCCTCGGCTGGGAGGCCGGGCAGACGGCCGCAGACTGAGCTGCGACGAGGGCGCCGTCCGCGCCCCGCACGACGTCAGTTGTGCGCGATTTCGGCAAAGCGCCCAGGCAGCGCAAAGCCATGGCCTAGCGGATCATCCTCCTCGATCGTGAAGGTTCCTTCGCCAGCGAAGTGGCTCGTGCCGCCGACCGCAACCGTGACAGCGTCATCCGCGAAGCCTGCGGCTGCCCCCACCACGCGGCCGGTGAAGGTGCCGCCTGTGATGCTGCGGAAGTGGCGCGTCGCGCCGGTCTCGGCGAGGCCCTTGGCATGGTCCAGCGCCATCCGCGCCGTGACGCCCGAGCCCGTCGGGGAGCGGTCGATCTGCCGCTCGGCGAAGATGCAGAGGTTGAAGCTCTCCTCGTCGGCTTGAGCCTCGTCGGTGATGATCGTGCCGTAGAGAAAGCCGAGTTCGGGCTCGGTCGGATGCGTCACCGGCAGGCTCGCGCGCAGATGGTCGGTCAGCGAAGCCGCCGCGTCGGTCAGGGCCGAGACCGGCGTCTCGAACAGGTCGAGCCCGAAGCGCGAGGCCGGGAGGATGCAGTAGAAGGCGCCGCCATAGGCGATGTCGGTGACGACCTCGCCATAGCCCGGCAGGGTGACGACGAGATCGCGGGCGAAGACGAAGGCCGGCACGCTCTCGAAGACGACGCTACCCACCTTGCCGTCGCGCACCGCACATTCCAGCCGCAGCAGGCCGCAGGGGGCCTCGATGCAGAAGCGGGTCACCGGTTCGACCGCCGGCACGAGCCCATGCTCGATCGCGTAGCGGCCGAGCGCGATGGTCGCGTGGCCGCACATGGTCGAGTAGCCCTCGTTATGGGTGAAGAGCACGCCGAAGGCGGCCTCCGGGTGAGCGGCCACGACGGGGATGACGCCATACATCCCGGCGTGGCCGCGCGGTTCCAGCATCATCGCCCGGCGCAGATGGTCGTGATTCTCGCGCGCGTCGCGGCGCTTCTCCAGGATCGTCGCACCCCTGAGCAGGGGGTAGCCCCCCGTGACGATGCGAACCGGCTCGCCGCAGGTGTGATAGTCGAGATAGCGGATCTGCATCGGACCTCCCGTCAGACGGCGATGCGGCGCGGCGGATCGCAGCCGGGGCGGGTGCAATTGTCGGCCGCCACTGCGCAGGCGAAGTCGAGCGCCGCCTGAAGATCGTCGCGGCCGGCCCCGGCGAAGCCGCGTCCCAGCAGCCCCCTTGCCGCCAGTACGGCAACGAAGCCGCCGATGAAGGTGTCGCCGGCCCCGATCGTGTCCGATACCGCGACGGGGGCGGCGGCCGCGGTGAGAGGGGGCCCCGGACCGTGACAGACGGCGCCATCGGCGCCTCTCGTGATGAGCACGAGCGACGCGCCCCATCCCCGCCAGCGCGAAACCACGCCCTCGACCGGCTCCCCGGGATAGAGCCAGGCGAGATCCTCGAGGCTGGCCTTGACGATGTCGGCCTGGGCGATGCGGGCCTCGATCAACTCACGCGCCCGCTCTCGCCCGGGCAGGACGGCGGCGCGGATGTTGATGTCGTAGCTGACGGTGGCACCAGAGGCGCGGGCGCTCGCCGCCAGGATCGCGGCGGCCTCCCCAGAGGGCCCGGTGGTGGCGCCGAAAGAGGAGGCGTGGAGATGGACCACGCCGTGCGGCATCGCCCGCGGGGTGCGGGCCGCCTCCGCATGGGCCGTGCCGTCGAGATGAAGCGCGAATTCCGGCGTGCCGTCGGGCCCCAGCGGCGAGACGATCGCCACGGCGGTCGGGCGTGCGCTGTCCTGGATGAAACGCCTATCGATGCCCTCGGCCGCCAGCGCGGCGCGGAAGCGCCGGCCGAGTGCATCCGTCGAGAGCGCGCCGGCATAGGCCGGCCTCGCCCCGAAACGGGCGAGCGCGATGGCCGCGTTGAAGGCCGAGCCGCCGAGCACGGCCTCGTAGCGCAGACCCTCTGGGTCGCGCGGGATGAAATCGCCGATCGCCTCGCCGACGACGAGGATCTCGCCTGGGCTCACAGCAGCCCGCGCTTGGCCAGGCTGCGCATCAGATGCGAGGTGCCGAAGGTCCAGGGCTCGCAATGGTCGGTGCGCTTCATCCGGTTGACCAGCGCCCCGAGTTCCGGGGCCGCGATGGTGACGATGTCACCGTATTTATGGGTGAAGCCGCCTCCGGCTGTGTCGCGATCCTTGATCGGCGCGAACATGGTGCCGAGATAGAGCGCCGCCCCGTCCGGGTACTGGTGATGGGGACCGATCATCTGCGCGGCAAGATCGGCGGGATCGCGGCTGATCTTCGCGATCGAGGAGGAGCCTTCCAGCGTGAAGCCGTCCTCGCCCTCGACCGTCAGCGTGACCGTGGTGTTGCGGACATGGTCGAGCGTGAAGCCGGCGTCGAAGAGGCGGATGAAGGGGCCGACCGCGGCGGCGGCGTTGTTGTCCTTCGCCTTGCCCAGAAGGAGCGCCGAGCGGCCCTCGACATCGCGCAGATTGACGTCGTTGCCGAGCGTGGCGCCGACGATGCGGCCGTCGGAGGCGACGACGAGCACGATCTCGGGCTCGGGATTGTTCCAGGTCGACGACGGGTGCAGCCCGGCGTCGAAACCGGTGCCGACCGAGGACATCGGCGGCGCCTTGGTGAAGATCTCGGCATCGGGTCCGATGCCGACCTCGAGATACTGGCTCCAGGCGCCCTGCCTGATCAGCACCTCCTTGAGGTGCATCGCCTCGGGCGAACCCGGCTTCAGCTTCGAGAGATCGTCACCGATCAGCTTGCCGATCTCGCCGCGGATCGTGGCGGCGGCAGCGGGGTTGCCACGCGCCTTCTCCTCGATGACGCGCTCCAGCATCGAGACGGCGAAGGTGACGCCGGCGGCCTTGACCACCTGCAGGTTGAGCGGCGAGAGCAGCCAGGGCCGTGCGGGGTCGCGGCCGTCGACCGGCGTGTTCGCGAGGATGTCGGCGAGCGTCGCGACCGGCTCGCCCGGAGCGGCCCGCAAAGCGGCGGCGGGACCGGGCGCCTCGCAGAGGTCCCGGCTGGTCGGAAAAGCGCGGGTGATGTCGACGACCATTCCGTCGCGCAACGTGACGATCGCGGGGCCTGCGACATCAGGCCGCCAGATGCGCCCGAGCAGGGCCGCGGCCGGTGCGTCCTGGGGGAGGGTCCGTTCGGGCGTCAGGGACAGGCGCGGCATGGCGATGATCCATCGAAGGCGGGCAGGGGACGGCGAGAACAGCGCCTTCCGGACGATTACGCAAGGGCTTGCACACAGGAGCAGCCCGGACGCGCGCTTGCGTCCGTCATCATTTTGTCATTGAAACGTCGCCGGCCCTTCATGCTAGCTTGCGCACCAACAAGAACAGCCGCCCAAGCGAACCGAGGGCGGAAGGGAGAAAGAGATGACAGTGAAATCACGCATCCTGATGTCCGTCGCGGCTTTCGTGCTGGGCGGCGCCGCGCCTGCGCTGGCGCAGACCGAGATCCAGTGGTGGCACGCCATGACCGGCGCCAACAACGACGTCGTCGTCAAGCTGGCCGAGGAATTCAACGCCTCCCAGAAGGACTTCAAGGTCGTCCCCGCCTATAAGGGCTCCTATGCCGACACGCTGAACGCCGGCATCGCCGCCTTCCGCGCCGGCAATGCGCCGCACATCATGCAGGTCTTCGAGGTCGGAACCGCGACGATGATGTCCGCCAAGGGCGCCATCAAGCCGGTCCAGGACCTGATGAAGGAAGCCGGCGAAACATTCGATCCGAAGAGCTATCTGCCAGCCATCACCGGCTACTATTCGACGACCAAGGGCGAGATGCTGTCGTTCCCCTTCAACTCGTCCTCCGCGGTGATGTGGTACAACAAGGACGCCTTCAAGAAGGCCGGGCTGAACGCCGACGCGCCGCCCAAGACCTGGCCCGAGGTGTTCGACGCCGCCAAGAAACTCAAGGCCGCCGGCTACGACAAGTGCGGCTTCTCGAATGGCTGGGTGACCTGGGTCAACATCGAGCAGCTCGGCGCCTGGCACAACGAGCCGGTCGGCACGAAGTCCAACGGCTTCGATGGCTTCGACACCGAATTCGTCTTCAACAAGGGCGTCTTCCTGAAGCACCTGACCAATCTGGTCGAGATGCAGAAGGACAAGACCTATGACTATTCCGGCCGCACCAACACCGGCGAGGGTCGTTTCACCTCGGGTGAATGCCCGATCTTCCTGACCTCCTCGGCCTTCTTCGGCAATGTCCGCGCCAACGCCAAGTTCGAATGGGCGAATGCGCCGATGCCGTACTACCCCGATGCGGCGGGCGCGCCGCAGAACTCGATCATCGGCGGCGCCTCGTTGTGGGTGATGGGCGGCAAGAAGGCCGACGAGTACAAGGGCGTGGCCAAGTTCTTCTCCTTCCTCTCCAACGTCGACCGGCAGGTGAAGCTGCACACCGAGTCCGGCTATCTGCCGATCACCAAGGCCGCTTATGAGAAGGTCAAGGCGTCGGGCTTCTACAAGGACAAGCCGTTCCTCGAGACGCCGCTGCTCTCGCTCAACAACAAGGCGCCGACGGACAATTCGCGCGGCGTGCGCTTCGGCAGCCTGGTGCAGATCCGCGACATCTGGGCCGAGGAGATCGAAGCGGCCCTGAACGGCCAGAAGACCCCGAAGGCAGCGCTCGACGCCGCCACCGCGCGTGGCAACCAGACGCTGCGCCAGTTCGAGCGGACGGCCGGTCGCTGATCCGTTTCCCACCACCATCGCCGCCGCCCCCTCCCCGGGGCGGCGGTTCGTTTCGGACACGCCATGCAGAAGAACGCCTATTTCAGCGGGCTGACGGTGCCGGCTCTGCTGCTTCTGCCGCAGCTGGCGATCACGCTCGTCTTCTTCTACTGGCCCGCGAGCCAGGCGGTCTGGCAGAGCTTCCTGCTGCAGGACGCTTTCGGCATCTCGACCGATTTCGTCTGGTTCGAGAATTACGTCACGCTGTTCTCGAACCCCGGCTACTACAAGGCCTTCGTCAATACGGCGATCTTCTCGACCTTCGTCTGCATCCTGTCGTTGTCGATCGCGCTGCTGTTCGCGGTCATGGCCGATCGGCAACTGCGCGGGGCAGAGGCCTTCAAGACCCTTCTGATCTGGCCCTATGCGGTCGCGCCGGCCATTGCGGGCGTGCTCTGGCTGTTCATGTTCGATCCCTCGCTGGGCATGCTGGCCCGAGGCCTGCAGTCGCTCGGGATCGCATGGAACCCGCGCCTCAACGGCAATGACGCCATGCTGCTCGTGATCCTGGCCGCGACCTGGAAGCAGATCAGCTACAATTTCCTGTTCTTCCTGGCGGGGCTGCAGTCGATCCCCAAGAGCGTGATCGAGGCCGCCGTGATCGACGGGGCGCGGCCGATGCGGCGCTTCTGGACGATCGTCTTCCCGCTGCTGTCGCCGACGACCTTCTTCCTGCTCGTGGTCAACATCGTCTACGTGTTCTTCGACACCTTCGGCATCATCGACACGGTGACCGGCGGCGGGCCTTCGGGCGCGACCGAGACCCTCGTCTACAAGGTCTATTCGGATGGCAAGGGCGGCTCGGACCTGGGCGGCTCGGCGGCGCAGTCGGTCATACTGCTGGTCATGGTGATCGCGATGACCGCCGTGCAGTTCAAGTTCATCGAGCGCAAGGTGAGCTACTGATGGTCGAGGACCGCCGCCTGGGCGATGCGATCGCCTATGTCATCCTGTCGATCGGCGTGCTGATCGTCGCCTTTCCGGTGTGGCTGACCTTCGTCGCCTCGAGCTGGGACAATGCGACGGTCATCAACGGTCAGCTGCCGCTCTACCCGGGGCCCTACCTGTTCGACAACTACTACCGGATCCTGTTCGTCGGCACGTCCGGCTCGACCCGCGAACCCGTCGCCAGCATGATGCTGAACTCCTTCGTGATGGCGATGGCGATCGCGATCGGGAAGATCGTGATTTCGGTGCTGTCGGCCTATGCGGTGGTCTATTACCGCTTCCCCTTCCGGATGGCGGCCTTCTGGATCATCTTCGTCACGCTGATGCTGCCCGTGGAGGTGCGCATCTTCCCGACCTTCAAGGTCGTCTCCGACCTGAACATGCTGGACACCTATCAGGGGCTCGCGGTCCCGCTGATCGCCTCGGCGACCGGCACGCTGCTGTTTCGACAGTTCTTCATGACGATCCCCGACGAACTGCTGGAAGCGTCGCGCATCGACGGTGCCGGGCCGTTCCGCTTCTTCAAGGACACGGTCATCCCGCTCTCGATCACCACGATCGCGGCGCTGTTCGTGATCCAGTTCATCTATGGCTGGAACCAGTATCTCTGGCCGCTGCTGATCACCACGAAGGACTCGATGCAGACCATCGTGATCGGCATCCGCAAGATGATCGTCACCTCCGACGCGCTGACCGAATGGCCGCTGGCGATGGCGACCGCCATGCTGGCGATGCTACCGCCGGTCTTCGTCGTCATCGTCATGCAGAGGCTCTTCGTGAAGGGCCTGGTCGAAACCGAGAAATAAGTCGCCGATGGCCCAGGTTACTCTCACCAACGTCAAGAAGGTCTACGCCGGCGGCGTCGAGGCGGTGAAGGGCGTGTCCTTCGACATTCCCGATGGCGGCTTCTGCGTGCTCGTCGGTCCCTCCGGCTGCGGGAAATCCACGCTGCTGCGCATGGTCGCCGGGCTGGAGACGATCTCCGCGGGCGAGGTCTCGATCGGGGAACGCGTCGTCAACGAGATCGGCCCGGCCGATCGCGACATCGCGATGGTGTTCCAGAACTACGCGCTCTACCCGCATATGAGCGTCTACGACAACATGGCCTATGGCCTGCGCAACCGCGGCACGCCGAAGGACGAGATCGACCGGCGCGTCAAGGAAGCCGCCCGGATCCTGGCCATCGAGGGGCTGCTGGAGCGGCGGCCGAAGCAGCTCTCGGGCGGCCAGCGCCAGCGCGTCGCGATGGGCCGCGCGATCGTGCGCAAGCCCCAGGTCTTCCTGTTCGACGAGCCGCTCTCCAATCTCGACGCCAAGCTGCGCGTGCAGATGCGCGTCGAGATCAAGAAGCTGCAGCGCGCGCTCGGCGTCACCGCGATCTACGTCACGCATGACCAGGTCGAGGCGATGACGCTGTCGGACAAGCTCGTCGTGATGAATGGCGGCGAGGTCGAGCAGATCGGCCTGCCGGCCGACGTGTACAAGAAGCCGGCGAGCAAGTTTGTCGCCACCTTCATCGGTTCGCCGCCGATGAACATTCTGCCCGGCACGATCGACGGACCCGGCATCGTGGCGCTGGGCGATGCGATTCTCGAGGCGCGCGACCTGCGCCTGGACCTGCCGGCCCAGACCGCGGTCGAGGTCGGCCTGCGGCCGGAGGATGTCGAGATCGCCTCCGAGGGCGAGGCCGGCTCGCTGCCCTTCGATGTCGAGTTCATCGAGGAGCTGGGCGCCACCCAGCTCTTCCACGGCCAGCTCGCAGGCCTGCCCTTCGTGATGCAGGCGGCGACCGACGTCATCGCGGCGCAGGCCGGTCGCATCTGGATCACGGTCGACCCCGACCGTGTCCATGTCTTCGACAGCCAGACGGGCGCGCGGCTGGGGCGGGTCTAGCGAAGCGTCATTCTCGGGCGAAGCGAAGCGCAGACCCGAGAATCTCATCCAAGACAGGACACTGGTTGACGAGATGCTCGGGTCAAGCCCGAGTATGACGCCTGAGGCCGCCCTCAGCTCACCGGCGCGTATTTCACCGCGCAGCCATAGGCCTTGGTGCTCGCCTCGGAGACCGGCTTGCCGGCCTTGAGCTCGGCGACCGCCTGGCGGACATAGCTCCTGGCGCCGGTGAGGCTGGCGGCGCTGGCGGAGGGCTTGTCGTCGATGGCGCCCATATAGGCCAGCGTGCCCTTGGGATCGACGATGTAGATGTGCGGTGTCGTGGTGGCGCCATAGGCGCGGGCCATCCTGCTGTTGGGGTCGAGCAGGACGGCGGCCGGCGCGGCGTCGCGGCTCCTGGTCAGCTCGTTGGCCCTGGCGCCGTCGACATGGCCCTGCTCACCGACCGGTGATGAGATCACCGAGAGCCAGACGACGCCCTCCTTCGCCATGTCCTTCTGCAGCGTCTGCATGGTCGCGCTGGTGTAGTGCTTCCGGACATAGGGGCAGTCATGGTTGGTCCATTCGAGGATCACCGTCTTGCCGGCGAATTCGGAGAGCTTGCGGGTCTTGCCGTCGGAATCCACCGCCTCGAAAGCCGGGGCCGGGGCACCGATCCTGGCGGCGGACTGGGCCAGAGCGGGGGCTGCCGCGAGAGAAAACCCGGCGAGGGCGAGGCCGGCGATAAAGGTCTGGCGGGTCAGGTTGGCCTTCACGTCTGTCTCCTTTGGGTCTGCGTGAGGTGAAAGGCGTCAGCGGTTTGCGGTCCTGACCTCTTTGCCCGCCGCGCGGGTCGCGGCTGTCACGACCATGTCGGGTGTCAGGAGCTGCGGCAGGATCTCCGGCTGGGCGCCCTGTCGGCCGGGGTAGAAGAGATAGAGCGGCACGCCCGCCCGACCCTGCTCGGCGAGCGCGAAGGCGATCTGGCTGTCGCGGTTCGTCCAGTCGGCCTTGAGATAGACCACCTTGAGCTCGGCGAAAGCGTCCTTGACCTCCTGCCGCGACAGCGCGACGCGCTCATTGGCGAGGCAGGTGATGCACCAGGCGGCGGTGAAGTTGACGAAGACCGGCCGCCCTTCGGCCTGCAGCGCCGCGACCCGCTCCGGCGACCAGACCTGGGTGTCGCCTGCGCGCGCCTGCGCCAGCTCCGGCACGGCGCTCTGCGTCACGAACCAGCCGGCACCGACGGCGATCAAGAGCGCCACGAGCGAGGAGGCGAGCCGCCCCCTTCCGCTGTTCCGTGCGACCCCGACCAGCCAGACGATGAAGCCCGCGGCCAGCACCGCGACGAGCGCCGCCAGAACGCCGCCCGGCCCGGCCTGGACCGAGGCGACCCAGATCAGCCAGATCGCGGTGGCGAACATCGGGAAGGCGAAGGCCTGTTTCAGGATCAGCATCCAGCGGCCGGGCTTCGGCAGCAGGCGCAGCAGGCCCGGCGCGAAGGACAGGGCCACCACCGGCAGCGCAAAGCCCAGCGCCAGCGACAGGAAGACGGAGAGGCCCAGCGCAGGCGGCTGCGTCACCGCATAGCCGATGGCCGCGCCCATGAAGGGCGCCGTGCAGGGCGTCGCGACGACCACCGCCAGCGCACCGGTCATGAAGGCCCCGAGCCGCCCGCCCCGGCCGGCGAGGCCGTGGCCGACGCCAGCCGCCGAGGTCCCGACCTCGAAGGCGCCGAGCAGGTTGAGGCCGATCAGCGTCATCACCACGGCGAGCGCGATCACCAGCGGCGGCGACTGCAGCTGGAAGCCCCAGCCGACGCTCGTGCCGAACGCCCCCAGCGCGATCACCAGCCCCGCCAGCGCCATGAAGGTGACGAGCACACCCGCGAGGAAGAGCAGCCCCTGCTCGCGGACCTGCGAACGGCTGGCCCGGGCCAGTTGCGCAAAGCCCAGCGCCTTGATGAAGAGCACCGGCAGCACGCAGGGCATCAGGTTGAGGATCAGCCCGCCGGCGAAGGCGAAGAGCAGCGCCGCCCACAGCGTCAGGTCGACGCCCTCGGCCGGAAGCGGAATCCGGGGCACAGCCGGCGCAGCGGCTGGGCCCGCGGCCGCCCCGACGAGAGCGGGATCGACGTCGGCCGCGAAGGTCAGCGCCCGCGAGAGCCCGCCCTCGCGATAGGTCAGGACGCCCGCGATCTCGCCGGCGGCGATCTTGAAGGCGCTGGAGCGGGCGAGCCGCACCCGGGTTGCCCCGTCGGCGGTGCGAACCTCCTGCGCGGCGGCATGGTCGATCAGCGTGTCGGACAGCGGGAAGACCCGCAGTTCGGTCGCCGCGGCCGGCAGGCCGGGCAGCGTCAGAGCGAGAGCTTCGCCCTCGGCGGCGAGCCTGCCGCGGAAGCCGGCCGGCGCCGGAAGGGCCGCACGGGCGGCCTCGATCCGGGACTGGGCCGCCTCGGCGACGATGGCGGCCGGCGCGACCGGCAGGTTGAGCGTCAGCGTCCCTTCCTCGGGAATGCAGATCTTCTCGCAGACGAGCCAGGTGGCGGCAGCTTGCAGTGTCAGGCGCTCGCCGATCTTCGCCTCGGCCGGGACCGCGATCTCCACGGGCAGCAGGACCGTGCCCTCGAAGCCGAAATTGACCAGCGGCTCGACGGGGATCGCCTTGGGGGCGGGCCACTGGATCTCGCTTGCGGTCGCACCCTGCGACAATGTCCAGGCGATGCGGGTCGGCTCGCCGGAATCGCCCGGGTTGGCCCAGTAGGTGTGCCAGCCGGGCGCGATCTTCTGGACGAGCCCGACTTGGAAGCGCTCGCCCGGCGCCACGGCGTCACGGCTGGAGAGAAGCGTCGCCGTCACCCGCGGGCTCGTCACCGCGGCCGATTCCGCCGCCTGCGCCAGGCTCGGCACGAGCAGGGCGAGAGCGAGCGCCGCTTGGCGCCAGAGCTGTCGGTTGAGGGCGTAGGCCATGATCCGCGTCATCATCCTTGCAACTGGTCGCGATGAGTGACCGATCGCAGCCCGCAACGCCAATGACAAGGCAGTGAAGGTGCTCCAACGCCGATCCGAGGCTCCAGGCCGCGAATGCGGGCGGGGGAGACCCTATTGCGGCATCAGCGGCAGCGGGCCGGCTCCGCCTGCCGGTGGCGTGGGGCGTGGCCGGGCAGGCCGTGGCGCGGCCTTGGCCGGCTCGCTGGCCAGCCCGAGCCGCGCCCGGATCGAGGCGGC
The DNA here is from genome assembly GCF_042466375.1 of Allobosea sp. R86505. Taxonomy (NCBI): domain Bacteria; kingdom Pseudomonadati; phylum Pseudomonadota; class Alphaproteobacteria; order Hyphomicrobiales; family Alloboseaceae; genus Allobosea; species Allobosea sp. R86505. The sequence continues at coordinate 370,021 of NZ_JAXHPY010000001.1, forward strand.
ACGCGCCTCCGTCAGGCGCGCGCCGCAGAAGCCGTACTGGCCCTCGCGCTGATAGGTGCGGCAAACCAGTTCCCGCTCGGCGGAGAAGCCGGCCTGCTCGCGCGCGACGCCGCGCTGCTCGACCGCATCGGCGCGGGCGGTCAGGACGCGATAGCCCTCGCGGACCGCTCGCTCGGCTGCGCCGCGCGCTGCCTCGATCTCCTTGGCGCGTGTGGCCAGGGTGCGGGCGTCGGGCCCCCACAGGCCGCGCGGGTCGATGCGGCAGGCGGCGGCTTCGATCACGCAGGGCTGGGCCGGCTCGACGACGAGGAAGGCACCGTCCAGCACGTCGAAGACCATGGGGCAGATCGAGGCTTCGAGCCGGTAGCGCGGCACGCCGGCAGGCCGGCCGAGCGATGTCACCGGCACCGGGGTTTCGCCGAAAGAGACCGCGCAGGGCTCGACCAGATTGCCGGACTGGAAGCCGTCCGCGGTCAGCTTGAGCCCGTAGCCGGCCGCCGTCTTCTCGAAGACGGCTTCGCCCAGACCGCCATTGTGACGCAGCACGCGTCCCAGGATGGCGTCCTCGCCGGCCACCTTGATCGCGGGCATCGAAGGGGGCCTCGGCGCAGCCGGTCCGCCGCTGGAGGGTGGCGCCGCCTGCTGCGTGCCAGGTGCATTGAAGGGCTGCGCTCCCGGCAGTTGCAGTGGCTGCGCCAGCGCGGCCTGCATCGTGCCGGCGAGGACCAGCAAAGCGAGGCGGAGGGCGGCATGGGGCGGTCGGATCACGAAAAGCCAGCTCGAAAAGGGATTCAGCCCGTTTTGCATGAAATGTCGCGCCCGACGACGCAAGGGCACATCCGCAACACTCGGCGGCAATGAGTGCCGTCAACCCTGTCGCCGGAAAGCACGCCGACCCTGATTCTTAATCGGCTCGCCTGTCTTGCAAGGGCGGGAACCGGCTCCCTATATACGGCGCCAAGGGACGGTTTCACGACCGTCGAACGTGGAATGCCGGTTTCGTTCGCCGCAACAGGTGGGGGCGGGCCGGTCCATGGGCCGGGCAGAGGCGATCAACGCCGAAGGCCGGCGATCTGCTCAGTTCAAAAGGGATCCCCTCCATGGGTAAAGTCATCGGTATCGACCTCGGCACGACCAATTCCTGCGTCGCGGTCATGGAAGGCACGACGCCTAAGGTCATCGAGAACTCTGAAGGCGCCCGCACCACGCCGTCGATCGTCGCGATCACGGATGATGGCGAGCGTCTCGTCGGCCAGCCGGCCAAGCGCCAGGCGGTCACCAATCCGGAACGCACCTTCTTCGCGATCAAGCGCCTCATCGGTCGCACCTTCGAAGATCCGATGACGCAGAAGGACCTGAAGCTCGTTCCCTACAAGATCAAGAAGGCCTCGTCCGGCGACGCCTGGGTCGAGGCCGACGGCACCGATTATTCGCCGTCGCAGATCTCGGCCTTCACGCTGACCAAGATGAAGGAGACGGCGGAAGCCTATCTCGGCTCCCCCGTGACGCAGGCCGTCATCACGGTCCCGGCCTATTTCAACGACGCCCAGCGCCAGGCGACGAAGGATGCCGGCCGCATCGCCGGCCTCGAGGTGCTGCGCATCATCAACGAGCCGACGGCGGCCGCGCTCGCCTACGGCCTCGACAAGAAGCAGGCCGGCACGATCGCGGTGTATGACCTCGGCGGCGGTACCTTCGACGTCTCGATCCTCGAGATCGGCGACGGCGTGTTCGAGGTGAAGTCGACCAATGGCGACACCTTCCTCGGCGGCGAGGACTTCGACATGCGCCTCGTCGAGTATCTCGCGGACGAGTTCAAGCGCGAGCAGGGCATCGACCTGAAGAAGGACAAGCTTGCGCTGCAGCGCCTGAAGGAAGCCGCGGAGAAGGCCAAGATCGAGCTCTCGACCACGGCCCAGACCGAGATCAACCTGCCCTACATCACGGCCGACGCCTCGGGGCCGAAGCATCTCGCCATCAAGCTCTCGCGCGCCAAGTTCGAGAGCCTGGTCGACGATCTCGTCCAGCGCACGATCGAGCCCTGCAAGAAGGCGCTCAAGGATGCCGGGCTCTCGGCCGGGCAGATCGACGAGGTCGTTCTCGTCGGCGGCATGACCCGCATGCCGAAGGTCCAGGAGGTCGTGAAGCAGTTCTTCGGCAAGGAGCCGCACAAGGGCGTCAACCCGGACGAGGTCGTCGCCATCGGCGCCGCGATCCAGGCCGGCGTGCTGCAGGGCGACGTCAAGGACGTGCTGCTGCTGGACGTGACCCCGCTGTCGCTGGGCATCGAGACGCTGGGTGGCGTGTTCACGCGTCTCATTGACCGCAATACCACGATCCCGACCAAGAAGAGCCAGGTCTTCTCCACCGCCGAGGACAATCAGAACGCGGTGACGATCCGCGTCTTCCAGGGCGAGCGCGAGATGGCGGCCGACAACAAGATGCTCGGCCAGTTCGACCTGATGGGCATTCCGCCGTCCCCGCGCGGCATGCCGCAGATCGAGGTGACCTTCGACATCGACGCCAACGGCATCGTTTCGGTGACCGCCAAGGACAAGGCCACCAACAAGGAGCAGCAGATCCGGATTCAGGCGTCCGGTGGGCTCTCCGAGGCCGACATCCAGAAGATGGTCAAGGACGCCGAGGCCAACGCCACGGAGGACAAGAAGCGCCGCGAGCTGGTCGAGGCGAAGAACCAGGGCGAGAGCCTGGTGCATTCGACCGAGAAGTCGCTGAAGGACTATGGCGACAAGGTCTCCGCCGCCGACAAGACGGCGATCGAGACCGCGCTCGACGCGCTCAAGGCGGCGCTGGCCGAGGACAACGCCGAGACCATCACGGCGCGCACCACGGACGTCATGCAGGCCTCGATGAAGCTCGGCGAGGCGATGTATGCCGCCAGCCAGGCCGATGGCGCCGCTGAAGGCGAGCCCGCTGCCGCCGACGCCAAGAAGGAGGACGACGTCATCGACGCCGACTTCAAGGATGTCAGCGACGACAAGGGTGACAAGAAGAAGAGCGCCTGAGCGCTCCTCTTCCTCGACGACGACGTCATGGCCGGGCTTGACCCGGCCATCGCGTTACGGGATTGCGTCGTGACGCAACAATCTCGTTCTTGCGCGCTGCGGCGACGGGCCTGAGACCCGCTGCCGCCCGCAGGAGCGAAGGGGCCGCTGTTTGATGTCCAAGCGCGACTACTACGAAATCCTCGGCGTCTCGAAGACCGCCAGTGAGGCGGAGCTGAAGAGCGCCTTCCGCAAGCTGGCGATGCAGTGCCATCCCGACCGGCATCCGGGGGACACCGCGGCAGAGGCCAAGTTCAAGGAGCTGAACGAGGCCTATCAGGTGCTCTCGGACGGCCAGAAGCGCGGCGCCTATGACCGCTACGGCCATCAGGCCTTCGAACAGGGCGGGGGCGGCGGCAATCCCGACTTCTCCGACTTCATGTCGGACATCTTCGATTCCTTCTTCGGCGACGCCCGCCGCGGCGGGCCGCGCAGCGCCAATGGCCGCGAACGCGGCGCCGATCTGCGCTACAATCTCGAAATCGGGCTGGAGGACGCCTTCGCCGGCAAGAACGCCTCGATCCGCGTGCCGACCTCGATCGCCTGCGAGGTCTGCTCGGGCACCGGCGCCAAGCCCGGCTCGAAATCGCGCCAGTGCCCGACCTGCGGCGGCCACGGCAAGGTCCGCGCCAATCAGGGCTTCTTCTCGGTCGAGCGGACCTGCCCGACCTGCGCCGGTCGCGGCGAGATCATCGACGACCCCTGCAAGAACTGCCAGGGCGCCGGCCGCGTCACGCGCGACCGCACGCTCTCGGTCAACATCCCCGCCGGTGTCGAGGACGGCACGCGCATCCGCCTCGCGGGTGAGGGCGAGGCGGGCTTGCGCGGCGGGCCGGCGGGCGACCTCTACATCTTCCTGTCGATCCAGCCGCACGCGATTTTCCAGCGCGACGGGGCCGACCTGTTCTGCCGCGTGCCGATCGGACTGGTGCAGGCGGCGCTCGGCGGCGAGATCGAAGTGCCGACACTGACCGGCGAACAGGCGCGGGTGAAGATCCCCGAGGGCACGCAGACCGGCAAGCAGTTCCGCCTCAAGGGCAAGGGCATGAGCGTGCTACGCTCGCGCGAGGTCGGCGATCTCTATATCCAGGTCGTGGTCGAAACCCCGCAGAAGCTCACCGCCCGCCAGCGCGAACTGCTGCAGGAGTTCGAGCGCGAGAGTTCGGGTGCCACCCATCCCGAGGCGGCGGGCTTCTTCGGCCGCGTCAAGGACTTCCTGGGCGGCATCGGCGGCACCGCCTGAGGCGCATGGCAAAACGGGCCGCCTTGCGGCAGCCCGTTCTTGGTCAGACTCTGATCGAAATCAGGCCTTGTCGACCACTTTCTTGACGGCATCCTTGCCCTTGCCCAGCGCCTGCTGGGCCTCGCCCTTGCGCTCCTGAGCGAAGCCCTCGGCCTCGAGCTCGGGCTTGTCCATCGCCTTGCCAGCGGCCTGCTTGACGTTGCCGGTGGCCTCGTTGGCCATGCCCTTGACCTTGTCCATGGTGCTGCCCATCGTGGTGCTCCTTCTGTTGAATTCGTTGCCGCCCCAGCGGCTTCGTTTCAACAACCGGCGACCCGGCGGAAAGGTTCCCGGTGAATCGAGGGTCAGTCAGGGGCCCCGCATCGGGTCGCGGCCATCGCGCGCAGCGCCTGGCCCGTCGCCGCATCCGCCGGGAAAAAGGTCTCCAGCGCCAGCTCCGACAGGGTGATGTCGACCGGGGTGCCGAAGACCGTGGTGGTCGAGATGAAGGAGAGCACCGCCTCGCCGACGCGCAGCCGGAGTGGCACCGCGATAGCGGGTTCCATGACAGGCGCCGATACCGCGCTGGCCGCGGACGACACCGGGGTCGCGGGATAGGCGAGGAACTCGGCCAGGAGGTCGGCGAGAACCGGATCGGCCGCGAGCCGCACCTGCTGTCGCAGCCGAGCCAGGAGATGGGCGCGCCATTCGTCGAAGTTAACGGTTGCCGGGGCGAGCCCCCCGGGATGAAGCGCCAGCCGCAGGACGTTGGTGGGCGGGCGCAGCAGGTCGGCATCGCCGACCAGCGCCAGCAGCGGCGCAACGGCCGCATTCGCCGCGAGCAGCGTCCAGTGCCGGTCGACCGCCAGTGCCGGATAGGGCTCGTGCCCCGTCAGAACGAGATCGACCGCCGCCTTGGCGGCCTGCAGCGCCGGATCCTCCAGCGCCCGTTCCAGATAGACCGGAGCATAGCCGGCCGCGAGCAGCAGCGTGTTGCGCTCGCGCAGAGGCACGCCGAGATGCTCGGCCAGCAGCAGCACCATGTCGCGGCTGGGCTGCGAGCGGCCGCTCTCGACGAAGGAGAGGTGCTTCTGCGAGATCTCCGCCTCGAGCGCGAGTTCGAGCTGACTGAGGCGGCGCTGCTGCCGCCAGTCGCGGATGAGGGGGCCGATAGCCGCGGAGCGATGGCTGTTCATGCTCGGCACGCTACCGGGCCCCCGGCGTCGTTCCAATTACCTTCGGCTTAATCGACGGCCCGAGCTGCGCCCGCCACCCTTTCGCCATCCAACCGAGGCGTCCCGGTGGCGCCTCCTACCAGGGAGACATCGATGACCATGATCCAGTCCTCGCCGCTGCTGCGCCGTGCCCTCGCGCTCGACGCCGCCGCCTGCGCCGGCATAGGCGCACTGCTGAGCGTCGCTGCGGGTCCGCTATCCGGATTGTTTGCGCTGCCACCCGACCTTCTCAGAGGGGCCGGCCTCCTGCTGCTGCCCTGCGCGGCGCTGCTGGCATGGCTCGCCGCCCATGCGACCGTGCCGCGCTTGGCGGTTCTCGCGGTCATTGGGCTCAACCTGCTCTGGGTCGCGGACAGCCTCGCTCTGCTCATGCTCGGCTGGTTTGACCCGACGGGGCTCGGCGTCGGCTTCGTCCTGATGCAGGCGGCGGCCGTCCTCGCCATCACGACGCTGGAAATGACGGGGCTGAAGCGCTCGACCAGCGGTAGACCGGTCTTGGCGACGCAGAGTGGTACCGCGTCGTGACGACTGTCACGCAACCGTCATGAGGGGCCAATAACCGAAAGAGCCCACGCCATTCCGGCCCGAGGATTGCCCCCATGCGCCAGCCCCTGGTTCTCGCCGCGCTCGCCACCCTGATGCTCTCGGGCACTGCGCTCGCCGAGCCGATGTTCAACCGCATCGCCACCTTCCAGGTGCCGCTGAACCTTCCCGCGGATCGCGACGCATCGAAGAAGACGGTGGCCGAGATCATCGCCGCCAATGAGGACGGCACGCTGCTCGCCTATACCGATGGCGAGCAGAAGGCGCTCGGCCTGATCGACATCACCACGCCCGCCGCGCCCAAGCCCGCCGGCTTCATCCCGCTCGGTGGTGAATCAACCTCGGTCGTGGTTCTGCGCGACAAGGCCTTCGTCGCCGTCGTGACCTCGGGCGACAATTTCAAGGAGCCGGCCGGTCATCTCGCCACGGTCGACCTGAAGACAAAGCAGGTCGTGGCGACCTGCGATCTCGGCGGCCAGCCGGATTCGATCACGCTCAGCAAGGACAAGGCGAAGATCGTCATCGCGATGGAGAACGAGCGCGATGAAAAGCTCAACAAGGGGGCCCTGCCGCAGCTGCCGGCCGGTAACCTGACGCTGATCGGCCTCAAGGACGGCGCCGTCGATTGCGCCTCGCGTCAGATCGTCGACCTGACCGGCATCGCGGCGGTCGAACCGACCGATCCGGAGCCCGAATTCGTCGACGTCAACGCCGACGGGCTGGCGGTCGTGACGCTGCAGGAGAACAACCACATCGCCATCGTCGACACCAAGACCGGCAAGCTGGTGGCGCATTTCCCGGCGGGCGCGGTCGATCTCAAGGGCATCGACAAGACCCGCGACGGCCAGATCCGGCCCGTCGAGGAACTCAAGGGCGTGGCGCGCGAGCCCGATTCGGTGCGCTGGCTCGACAATGACCGCTTCGTCACCGCCAATGAGGGCGACTGGAAGGGCGGCTCGCGCGGCTTCACGATCTTCCGCAAGGACGGCACCGTCGAGTTCGATTCGGGCGCGACCACCGACCATCTCGCGATCAGCCTCGGTCATTATCCCGAGCGCCGCTCGGCCGCCAAGGGCAGCGAGCCGGAAGGCATGGAGGTCGGGACCTATGGCAACGACCGGCTGATCTTCGTCGGGCTGGAGCGCGCTTCGCTGGTGCTGGTCTACAAGGACGAGGGCCCGGGCCGCGCCCCGCGCTATCTCCAGGCGCTGTCGGGCGGCATCGCGCCGGAGGGGCTGCTCGCCATCCCGCAGCGCAATCTCCTCGTCACGGCCTCGGAGGCCGACCTCGTCGCCAAGGGCGGACCGCGATCCGCCGTGACGATCTACCAGCGCAGCGAAGCTCCGGCGGCCTATCCGACGCTCGTCTCGGGCGAGGTCGACGGCGCCCCGATCGGCTGGGGCGCGCTCTCGGGCCTGTCGGCGCATCCGACGCTGGCCGGCCGGCTCCACGCGGTCACCGACAGCGCCTATACGCCCTCGCGCATCCTCGAGATCGACGCCACGCAGAAGCCGGCCCGCATCACCGCTGCCATCACCGTGACCAAGGACGGCAAGCCGGCCGCCTATGACCTCGAGGGCATCGCCACCCGCACCGGCGGCGGCTTCTGGCTGGCCTCCGAGGGCAACCCCGAGCACAAGGACAAGCCGACCCAGAGCATGCTGCTGCGGGTCTCGGCCAAGGGCGAGGTCGAGGAGGAAATCCGGCTGCCGGAAGAGCTGGCGAAGCAGGCGACCCGCTTCGGCTTCGAGGGCGTGGCCGTGACCGGCTCCGGGGCGGACGAGACGATCTGGCTGGCGGTGCAGCGCGAATGGAAGGACGACCCCAAGGGCAAGGCCAAGATCCTGGCCTACAAGCCCGCGACGAAGACCTGGGGCGTGCTGCACTACCCGCTGACCACTCCGACTGCGGGCGCCTGGATGGGCCTGTCCGAGCTGACCGCACTGGGTGATGACCGCTTCGCGGTGATCGAGCGCGACAATCGCTTCGGCGCGAAGGCCGTCAAGACGCTGGCGACCTTCTCGGTCAAGGGGCTGACGCCGGCGCCGCTCGGCGCGGCTTCGATCCCGACCGTCGAGAAAAAGCTGCTGCGCGACCTGACCCCGGGCCTGATGGCGCTCAATGGCTACGGCCTCGACAAGGTCGAGGGCATGGCGCTCGACAAGGACGGCAATCTCTTCGTCGTCACCGACAATGACGGCGTCGACAATTCCTCCGGCGAGACGCAGTTCTTCGCGCTGGGCAAGATCGCCAACTGACAGCCAGCTCACGCGTCATTCTCGGGCGAAGCGAAGCGCAGACCCGAGAATCTCAGGCCGAACACGGCAAGGGGCCATCTGGTCATGAGATGCTCGGGTCGAGCCCGAGCATGACGATGGCCAACAAAAAGCCCCGGACGCTGTTCGCATCCGGGGCAGGCTCCTGGCGAGATGAAAGCCAGGTGGGGAGGAACGGGATTACCAGCCGGCGAGCACGTTGCCCTTGAAGCGCTCGGCGACGAAGGCCTTGATCTCCGGCGACTGGTAGGTCTCGACCAGCGTCTTCACCCAGGGCTTGTCCTTGTCGGCAGCGCGCACGGCGATGACGTTCACATAGGGCCCCTTCGGATCCTCGCGCAGGATCGCGGAGGTCGGCTCGATCCTGGCGTCGACGGCGTAGTTGGTATTGATCGCGGCGGCGGCGACGTCGGCCAGCGTGCGCGGGGTCTGCGCCGCCTCGACCTCGATGAACTTCAGCTTCTTGGGGTTGGCGACAATGTCGACCGGGCCCGGCTTGAAGCCGACGCCGTCCCTCAGCTTGATCACGCCCTTGTCCTGAAGCAGCAGCAGCGAGCGGCCGCCATTGGTCGGGTCGTTCTGGATCGCGATCGCGGATCCGTCCGGCACATCGGCCCAGGTCTTGTGCTTGGCCGAGTAGATGCCGAGCGGGAAGTTCACGGTCAGGCCGACGCTGACCAGCTTGAAGCCGCGGTCCTTCACCTGGTTGTCGAGATAGGGCTGGTTCTGGAAGGAGTTGGCTTCCAGCTCGCCCGCGTCGAGCGCCTGATTGGGGACGACATAGTCCGAGAACTCGACGATCTTCAGGTCGATGCCCTTCTTGGCCAGCAGCGGCTTCACCTGCTCGAGGATTTCGGCATGGGGGCCGGGCGAGACGCCGATGCGGACGATCTGCGGGGCCTGGGCCAGCGCCGGGACCGAGAGAGCGAGAGCGGCGAGGGCCGTGGCGGCGAGGGCGGCGCGGCGGGTGATGGCTGTCATGGAGGCAGTTCCCTTGCTTGGAGCGAAAATCCCAGCCCTCATCATGAAGAGCCGCGGCACGCGGCGTCCCGATGGATGCTCCAGCCTGCGCAGGAGCCTTCTGGACCATCCTTCGAGACGCAGGCTCCGCCTGCTCCTCAGGATGATGGCTGAGGGGTGATGACCGGGGTGAAAGCCCCGGATTCTTCAGGCGTGGCGCAGGCGCTTGTTGAGCCGGCGGGCGACATGGTCGCCGATGGTCTGGACGGTCTGGACCAGCACGATCAGCACGGCGACGACGGCGGCCATGACCTCGGGCATGAAGCGCTGGTAGCCGTAGCGGATGCCGAGATCGCCCAGGCCCCCGCCGCCGACCGCGCCGACCATGGCCGAGAATCCGATCAGGCTGACGATGGCGAGCGTGAGGCCGAGCGCGATCGCCGGCAGCGCCTCGGGCACCAGCACCTTGCGGACGATCTGCAGCGGCGTTGCGCCCATGGCGCGGGCGGCCTCCACGAGGCCCTGGTCGACCTCGCGGATCGCGCCCTCGATCAGGCGGGCGATGAAGGGCGTCGCCGCCACCGTCAGCGGCACGATCGCGGCCTGGGTGCCGATCGAGGTGCCCGCGATCAGCCGGGTGAAGGGGATGATCGCGACGACGAGGATGATGAAGGGCGTCGAGCGCGTGGCGTTGACGAGCGCGCCGAGCAGCGTGTTGACGAGGGGCGCGGCAAAGAGTTCGCCGCGCTTGCTGGTGGCGAGGAAGACGCCGAGCGGCAGGCCGAGCACCGTCCCGAGGCCGGTGGCGACCGCCACCATCTGCAGCGTGTCGAGCGTCGCCTGCCCGATCAGGGCGAGAATCTGGGGCGAGATGATCTCAGGAAACATGGCCGATGACCTCCGCCTTGAGTTCGAGGCTGTTGAGTGCGCCGAGCACGGCGGCGAGTTCGGGCTCGCGGGTCGGCACCGAGACCAGCAGACTGCCGAAGGGCTTGCCGGCGATGGCGTCGATGCGGCCGGCGAGGATGTTGACGTCGACGCCGATGGTGGAGCTCAACCGGCTGATCACGGGTGCCGTCGCGTTCTCGCCGGTGAAGGTGATGCGCAGCACGGTGTCGTCGCCCGGCTGCGGGTCCTTACGGATGCGACCAGTGAGATAGGCCGGCAATTCGACGCCGGTCACCGCCTCGACGAAACGTGCCGTGGTCGGATGCCGAGGGCGCGTCAGCACCGAGAAGACGTCGCCCTCCTCGACGATGCGGCCATCCTCGATCACCGCGACGCGGTCGCAGATTTCCTTGATGACGGGAATCTCGTGGGTGATCAGCAGGATGGTGATGCCGAGATCGCGATTGACCTGTCTTAGCAGCGCCAGGATCGACTTGGTCGTCTCGGGATCGAGCGCGGATGTCGCCTCGTCGCAGAGCAGCACCCTGGGGTCGGTCGCCAGGGCGCGGGCGATGCCGACGCGCTGCTTCTGGCCGCCGGAGAGCTCGGCCGGGTAGCGCCCGCGCTTGTCGGCGAGGCCGACGAGATCGAGCAGCCGCGCGACCTTTGCCTCGATCTCAGCCTTCGGCGTGCCCGCAATCTCCAGCGGCAGGGCGACATTGTCGAAGACCGTGCGCGAGGACAGCAGGTTGAAGTGCTGGAAGATCATGCCGGTCGCCCGCCGGCGGCTGCGCCAGCCGGCCTCGGTGAGGTCGGTGACGTCCTCGCCCTCGATCAGGAGACGGCCCGAGGTCGCCCGCTCCAGCCCGTTGACGAGCCTGATCAGCGTGGATTTGCCCGCACCCGAGCGGCCGATCACGCCGACGATGGCGCCTGCGGGCACGTCGAGGTCGACGCCCGACAGGGCCGACACGGAGCCCTGCCCGCCGCGGGCGGCATAGGTCTTGCCGATCTGCGCGAAGCGGATGATCGGCGGGGCTTGCTCCGGCACGGGGCCGGGTTCGACGCGGAAAGCGTCGGGTTTGAGGGGAGCGTTCATTTTAGCCTCAGGACGGGATTTGGTTGGGGCGGCGCCGGAGCGAAGCCAGCTGCCTTGCCGCGCGCTCGGCGGCGTCCGGCGTGGCGAAGCGATGACCCTCGATCGCATGGAAGACAGGCGAGGCGGCGATGAAGGTGAAGAAGCGCTCTTCGCCGCGGCGGCTGACGAGACCGGCCTGCGTCTCGCCGATCTCGATGACATAGGCCTGCGGATCGCGCGGCGGCAGGCCCCGGTTGGGCCGGCCCGCGCCGGACAGATTGGCATTCATGGTGAAGCTCCCGCCGCAACCGCGGCGCTAATGGACACTGGTTTGGAAAGCTCGCCTGGCGAGCGTCTCGACGATCAGTGTCGACAGCGGCCGGATTCGATGAGGGAGCAAAGGGGATGCGGGGTCGCTTCGATCATGGTCTTCTCCTGTCGATGGAGCCCACGACCGCGTCGTGGCGCTTTAGCGTTTGGTGACGCGGCGCAAGCTGCTCGCTCAAATCCCCGCGGCCATCGGCAGAGCCGACGACGCCGGCACTCTCCCCAAATTCGTCCTGTTTGTCAACATAATCGTTCTTTTAAAGAAACGCCCTTCGGGAGATGGTCCGCGACCCGCGGCGAGGGCAGAGAGGACCGATCTTCTCCGCGCGACCGGTGCGCCCTCCTGACCGGCCCGATTGCCCCAGGGGAACGGCCCTCATGACAGGTCGCCCCATGCGGTGCTAGGAAGCAGCGTCCCGGGTTTCAGGAACCGCCGCTTGTCTGCCTCCCGCTCCATCCTGCTGATCATCGGCGGCGGCATCGCCGCGTATAAGTGCCTCGAGCTGATCCGGCGTCTCAAGGATCGCGGCATCGCCTCGCGCTGCATCCTGACCAAGGCGGGCGAAGAGTTCGTGACGCCGCTCTCGGTCTCCTCGCTGGCCGGCGAGCGCTGCTTCACCGATCTGTTCTCGCTGACCGACGAGGCCGATATCGGCCATATCGCATTGTCGCGCTCGACGGATCTGCTCGTCGTGGCGCCCGCGACGGCGGACCTGATCGCCAAGATGGCGAACGGGCTGGCGAACGACCTCGCCTCGACGGCGCTGCTGGCGACCGACAAGCGCGTCCTGATCGCGCCCGCGATGAATCCGCGGATGTGGCAGCATCCGGCGACGCGCCGGAACATGGCGCAGCTCGAAAAGGACGGCGTGCTCGTCGTCGGCCCCAATTCCGGCGCCATGGCCGAGCGGGGCGAAAGCGGCGTCGGTCGCATGGCGGAGCCCGCCGAGATCCTGGCCGCCATCGAACTGGCCCTCGCGGGCGAAGCGCCTGCGCCGCAGCGGGCGATCGGCTTTCTCGGCCGCCTGCCCGGAGGCGGCGGCGAGGCCCCCGGCCTCCTCGCCGGTCAGCATGTGCTGGTGACATCGGGCCCGACGCATGAGGCCATCGATCCGGTGCGTTACATCGCCAACCGCTCCTCCGGCAAGCAGGGCCACGCCATCGCGGCGGCCGCCGCAGCGGCCGGAGCGCGCGTGACGCTCGTCTCGGGGCCGGTCGCCCTGCCCGATCCGGAGGGGGTCGAGACGGTGCATGTCGAATCGGCCCGCGAGATGCTGGCGGCGGTCGAAGCCGCCCTGCCGGCGCAGATCGCGATCTTCGCCGCCGCCGTCGCCGACTGGCGCGTGGCGGCGGAAGCGCCGGAGAAGATGAAGAAGGACGGCGGCGCCCTGCCGCCGCTCGCGCTGGTGGAGAACCCCGACATCCTCGCGGCGATCGCGCGGCGCAGCTCGGGCCGGCCGGAGCTCGTCGTCGGCTTCGCGGCCGAGACCGAGAACGTCGTCGCCCATGCCCAGGCCAAGCTCGCCCGGAAGGGCTGCGACCTGATCGTCGCCAATGATGTCGGCGGCACCGGCGTGATGGGCGGCGATGCCAACACGGTGCATCTGGTGACGCAGGATGGCGTCGAGAGCTGGCCGACGCTCGCCAAGGCGGATGTCGCCACCCGTCTCGTCGCCTATCTCGCGCGGCTGTCTGCGGCGCGGTCCGGCGCATGAGCGGGCCGGTCGAGGTCGCGTTCCTGCGGCTGGCTCATGCGACGGGGCTGCCGTTGCCTGGCTATGCGAGCGCCGGCGCCGCGGGGATGGATCTGCCCGCGGCCCTCCCGGAGGGCGAAACGCTGGAGTTGGCGCCGGGAGAGCGCGCCCTGGTGCCTACCGGCTTCTGCCTTCATCTGCCCGAGGGATACGAGGCCCAGGTGCGGCCTCGTTCCGGGCTCGCGGCCCGCCACGGCATCACCGTTCTGAACGCGCCCGGCACCGTCGACAGCGACTATCGCGGCGAGATCAAGGTCATCCTGATCCATCACGGGCAGGAGCCCTTCTCGATCAAGCGAGGCGACCGAATCGCCCAGCTGGTCGTCGCAGCGGTGTCGCGCGTGGTCGCGCGCGAGCAGGCCGCGCTGCCCGGCACCGAGCGTGGCGCGGCGGGGTTCGGCTCGACCGGCGTCTCCGGCGCACCCCCCCATAGCGTTACCCCTATCGCGGATCAAACGGCATGATGCTTCTCTCTCGGCGTAGCCAGCTCGCCATCGCCGCCGTCGTCGATATTGCCCTCCATGCCCGTCCCTCCCCGGTGGCGGCCAAGCTGCTGGCGGCGCGGCACGACCTGCCGCCGCGCCATCTCGAAACCATGTTGCAGGCCCTCGTCAGGGTCGGCATCCTCAAGGGCGTGCGCGGCCCGCGCGGCGGCTACGAGCTGGCGCGCGAGCGGCGCAAGATCACGGCCGGGGACATTGCGCGCGCCGCCATGCAGGAATCCGGTGACGATGGGATCGGGCCGGCGCCGCAATCAGCGCTGGTCGACGCCATCGTCGGGCCGGAGGTGCTGCGGGCCTCGCGCGCCTTTCTCACCATTCTGGACGAGGTGACCGTGGATGAGCTGTGCCGGCGGGCCCAGGTCCTGCCGGGGCTGGGCAGAGACCGGGTCACCTCTGATTTTACAATATAGAAATGTTATTTATTCGATTTATCGACATTGCATGTGAAATGCTCTAGCCTGCGGGCTCGTTCGGCTTCGCCGGCGACATAAGGAGCACGTCATGACCGAGGCAGCGCGCAGACAGGATCCAGGCCAGGGCAAGCTGCCCGGGCGCGGCCGCATCTATGAATCGATCACCGACACGATCGGCGATACGCCGCTGGTCAAGCTCAACCGGTTGCCGGCCGAGCGCGGGGTCAAGGCGGTGATCCTGGCCAAGCTCGAATTCTTCAACCCGATCTCGAGCGTCAAGGACCGCATCGGTGTCAACATGATCGATGCGCTGGAGGCGTCGGGCACGCTGAAGCCGGGCGGCACGCTGATCGAACCGACCTCGGGCAACACCGGCATCGCGCTCGCCTTCGTGGCGGCGGCGCGCGGCTACCGGCTGATCCTGGTGATGCCCGAGACAATGTCGCTGGAGCGGCGCAAGATGCTGGCGCTGCTGGGCGCCGAGCTCGTGCTGACGCCAGGCCCCGGCGGCATGCGCGGCGCGGTGGCGCGGGCCGAGGAGCTCAAGGCCGAAATTGCAGGCTCGATCATCCCGCAGCAGTTCGAGAACCCGCACAACCCGGAGATCCATCGCAAGACGACGGCCGAGGAGATCTGGAACGACACGCAAGGGGCGGTCGACATCTTCGTCTCAGGCGTCGGCACGGGCGGCACCATCACCGGCGTCGGCCAGGTGCTGAAGGCGAAGAAGCCGGGCGTGAAGATCATCGCCGTCGAGCCGGAGGATTCGCCGGTGCTGTCGGGCGGCGCGCCGGGGCCCCACAAGATCCAGGGTATCGGCGCCGGCTTCGTGCCCGGCATCCTCGATCGTTCGGTGATTGACGAGGTCGTGACCGTCGGCAACCAGACCTCCTTCGAGACCTCGCGGGCGCTCGCGAAGAGCGAGGGCATTCCCGGCGGCATTTCGTCGGGTGCCGCCATCGCGGCGGCGCTCGAGGTCGGGGCACGGCCTGAGAACGCGGGCAAGACGATCGTGGTGATCATCCCTTCCTTCGCCGAGCGCTACATCTCCAGCGCCCTGTTCGAAGGCCTCTGACGGACCCAGCCATCGACCAAGGCCCGGCTGCGCGCCGGGCCTTTTTGCATTCAGGCTGCGTCGCGCTTTGGAAAGCGCAGGGTGATGCAGGTTCCGGGGCGCCTGCTGTCGGGCGTGAGCGGGGCGGCGGTCATCGTCGCCTGCATGCTCCGCAGCAGGCTGGCGAGAACCGTCTGGCCGAGCCCCTTGGTTTCGACCTCAGCGGGCAGGCCGACCCCGTCATCCTCGACCGTCAGGGCGAGCGCGGGTGCATCGTCAGCGAACGCCTCCTCGAAGCGGATGACGATGCGACCCGGCCCGCCATCGGCGAAAGCGTGCTTGATCGCATTGGTGACGAGCTCGTTGACGATCACGACGAAGGACACCGCGTCGCGGCCGGGCAGGCGAATCTCGTCCATGGCGAGCGCGATCTCGATCGGCCGGCCCTCGGCCGCCTTGCCGATCTCGGCCAGCAGATCCTCCATATAGGGCCGCGCCTCGATCTCGTCGGTGTCGAGATCGAGGCGCAGGCGGCGCTGCCCGGCCGCGATCGCCTGGATGCGCGACTGCGCCTGCTGCAACGCCGCCCGCACCGCCGGCTCCCGGCTCTGGCGACTCTGGACGCTGAGCAGGGCCGAGACCATGGCGAGGTTGTTGCCGACACGGTGGTTGACGTCGCGCAGCAGCGCCTCGATGCGCAGCCGCTCGTTCTCGAGTTCGCGGGTGCGCTCGCTGATGATCCGCTCCAGCTCCGCATTGCTCTCGGCGAGGGATGTGCTGCGGCGCTGGCGCAGGCGCAATTGCTGCCAGGCGGCGAAGGCCAGGCCAGCCAGCGCGACGACGATGCCGATGCTGGCCAGCAGCCGCCGGCGTTCCTCGTAGCGATTGAGCGAGACGAGGCGGACATTTTCGGCGATCTGGATCTGCTGGACGAGGTCGCGCAACGCCTCCATGGCGCCGATGCCCTGTCCACGGCGAATCAGCGCGAGCGCCTCGGCCTGACGTCCATCCCGCATCAGTCCGATGGTGGCGTCGAGTTCGTCGAGCTTCAGCTGCATCTGTACGCGCAGAGCGGCAATCCGCTCCCGCTGGGCGGGGTCTTCCCCGACGAGCCCCTCGAGCGCCTCGAGGGCCGGCACGGCCGCGCCACGGCCTTCCGTGAAGGGCGGCAGATAGCTCGCCAGCCCGGTCAGAAGGTAGCCGCGCTGGCCGGTCTCGGCGTCGCGCAGATGGCCCAGGAAGCGCTCGGCGCTCTCGCGCACTGCGATCGCGCGCGAGACCTGTTCGGCCGTCTGCTGCGCCTGCCGGTTGATCCAGGCCGCCAGCAGGATCGCGATCGCGACGACGCCGATGGCGATGACGGTCGTTGTCGCGGCCCGAAGGCGCGCCCGCAGGGCTGGAATTGCGGGCGCGAGAAACCTGATGCGCGGACGCGCTTGAGTCGACATGAGCCCGGTCTAGCGCGAATGGCCGGCCCCACCTATGTAAAATGACACAAGCAAGGTCCGGCGCGCCTCAGGCTTCGCCATCGGAATCCTCCCCGGTCAGGAACCGCCGGCCCAGCAGCGCGCCGAGGACGACGACACCGCCGATGAGGGCGACGCGCCAGCCCTTCTTCGACGTCAGACCGGACCCGACCAGCTTGGCCGCCAGCGGCGCCGCAACCAGAGCCGTGGCAGCCATCGGGCGGGCGGGTCGCGGGCGGTTCTTGACGTAGAAGCCGATGGCGATCGCCACCAGCCCCGCCACGAACAGGCCGCCCGCCACGAACAGGCTGGCCTCGACCGACCCATAGCGCAGGGCCAGGGCGGTATGCAGGGCCGCCACCAGATAGCCGCCGGCGCAGAGCAGGAGGAGGACGCCGAATCCCATGAAGACGCCGACCGTCACGTTGCGACGGACCGCACCGGAGATTTCGCCGGCGATATAGGCGCCGATGCCACCGATCATGACGTCAGCGCGCCGAGAGGAAGCCGACGAACAGGCCGACCGCCGCCGCGAGGCCGAGCGCGCGCAGCGGCCGCTCGCGGATTTCCTCCTCGATCAGGCGCTGGAGTTCGGTGGCCTGCTCCTTCGCGACATCGGCCATGCGGTCGGTGTCGACGCCGACGGAGCGGAGCTTCTCGTTGACGGTGGCGACCAGATCCTCGGCGCCGCGGGTGAGGCTGTCCTCGATCGCATTGGCCTCGCGCTTGGCGCGGGCGGCGGTTTCCCGGGCCTCGCCTGCGAGTTCCGCGCCGCCGGCGACGACCTCGTCCTTGGCCCGCTTCGCGGAAGCGGCTGCGCCTTCGGTTGCAGTGGTGCTGTTGGCCATGTCGGTCATCCTGTCCTTGCGTGAATCAACTCGATCGATCGTTCGACGATCCGCCCCGGCTGGCGGCATCGGTCCGGGTCCGATGCTGGGGCCAACGCCTGCACCGCATGCCGGTTCCCTCCTGCGCCGATTCAGGCCGGCTTCGCCTCCGCCTGCTCCTCGGCCTGCGCCGCCCGATAGCGCGCAAATTCCTCCTGGGCCACCATGGCGACGAGCAGGATCGGAGTCGAGAGCACCGCGCCGACCGGCCCCCAGAGCCACAGCCAGAAGATGAAGCCGATGAAGACCAGGAAGGGCGACACCGTCAGCCGGCTTCCCACGAAGACCGGCGTCACCGCATTGCCCTCGATCAGATGAACGACGAAATAGGCCGCCGCCGGCCCGACCGCCGTCAGCACGTTGGGCGCATCGACCAGTGCGCCTGCAAACAGCAGGGCGGTGACGATGATCGGACCGATGAAGGCGAGATAGTTGAGGACGAAGGCGAGCGCCCCCCAGAAAATCGGATAGGGCAGGCCGGCCAGCCAGGCGATGCCCATGGTGAGGACGCCCATCCCCAGATTGATCAAGGTCACCAGGCCGAAATAGCGGGCCACGCGCGTCTCGATCTCCTGGAAGAAGACGCCGGCCGATTTCCTAGCGCCCCGGCCGAGGCAGAGTCGCAGGGCCCGGGCCTTGAGGTGGCGGCGCGTGGCGAGCCAGAAATAGACGGTGGCCACGAAGATCAGCATGCCGCCCGCGATCGCGGAGGACGACATGGCGAGGTCGATCAGCGGGTTGCCCTGCGAGACGTTGAGTTCGGCGCCGGTCTTGCCCATGAGCGTCCCGATCGCCGCCTTCGCCTCGTCCATCATGACGAAGATGCCGGCGAGCTTGGTCTTGAGCGCGGCCATCATTGCCGGACCCTGGTCGCTCAGGCTGGCGACGGGGACGGCTAGCACGGTGATCGCCGTCACGATGACGCCGAGGAACAGCAGCACGACAATCGCAGCAGCGAGAAGCTGGGGCACGTTGCGCCGCACGAGCCCGTCGACGGCCGGACCGAGCACGAGGCCGAAGATGATGCCGGCGGTGATGGGCAGCGCGATGACACGGGTCAGATAGAGCGCGGCCGTCAGCAGAATGACGAAGATGCCGATGATGGCATAGCGGACGATCAGATCATGCTCGGACGGAGTGACGTCCTCGTGCAGGTCCTCAGCCTCGACTTCGGGCTCCGCCATATAGCGCGGAAACGGCCTCCAGGCAGACGAGTTGAGCATGATGTCCGGTTCCGACGCGCAGCAGCGCCCCCCGGCGCGTGTGCAGCGACAACGTGCTCTGGCCGGCGAATGTTCCCGTCAGTGCGCCTCGTCCCAGTTGCCCGCCGCGCGGGCATCGACCTGGAGCGGGACCCGTAGCTGCACCGCCGGATGCGGCGCCTCGACCATCACCTTGGTGATCACCGGCAGCGCCGCCTCAACCTGAGCGTCCGGAACCTCGAAGACGAGTTCGTCATGCACCTGCAAGAGCATGCGGACATCGAGCCTCGCCACCGCCAGCGCATCCTCCATGCGGATCATGGCGCGGCGGATAATGTCGGCCGCCGAACCCTGGATCGGCGCGTTGATCGCCTGGCGCTCGACGAAAGCGCGCTCGGAGGGGTTCTTCGAGGCCACCGCCGGGAAGTGGCAGATGCGCCCGAAGATCGTCTCGACATGGCCGTTGGCGCGCACGAAGGTCTTGGTCGCGTCCATGTAGTCGCGGATGCCGGGGAAGCGCTCGAAATACTTGCGGATATAGGCGCTCGCCTCCTCGCGGCCGATGCCGAGCTGGTTGGCGAGGCCGAAGGCCGAGATGCCGTAGATGATGCCGAAATTGATCGCCTTGGCGCGGCGCCGCACCTCGCTCGGCATGCCCTGTACGGGTACGCCGAACATCTCGGAGGCCGTCATCGCATGGATGTCGATGCCGTCGGCAAAGGCCTGCCGCAGCTGCGGGATCTCGGCGATATGGGCGAGCAGACGCAACTCGATCTGGCTGTAATCGGCCGAGACGAGCTTGTAGCCCTTCTCCGCGACGAAGGCCGTCCTGATCTTGCGGCCGGCCTCGGTCCGGATCGGGATGTTCTGGAGATTGGGCTCGGAGGAGGAGAGCCTCCCGGTCGTCGTCGCCGCCAGCGCGAAGGAGGTGTGCACGCGCTGCGTCTGCGGGTTCACATAGGCCGGCAGCGAGTCGGTATAGGTGGATTTCAGCTTGGCGAGCTGGCGCCATTCGAGAATTTTCGACGGCAGCGGGTGGCCCTGCTCGGCCAGCTCCTCGAGCACGCCGGCGCCGGTGGCCCATTGCCCCGTCGCGGTCTTCTTGGCGCCGGACAGCCCCATCTTGCCGAAGAGGATGTCGCCGAGCTGCTTGGGTGAGCCGATCGTGAATTTCTCGCCGGCGATCTCGTAGATCTCGTCCTCGAGCCGCGCCAGCGACTGGGCAAAGTCGCCCGACAGCCGCGACAGGATCTGCCGGTCGATCGAGATGCCATGCGCTTCCATGCGGGCTAGCACGGCGATCAGCGGGCGCTCCAGCGTCTCGTAGACGGTGGTGCGGCCTTCTGCGGCGAGGCGCGGCTTCAGTGTGCGCCAGAGCCGCAGCGTCACGTCCGCGTCCTCGGCGGCGTAGTCCGTCGCCTTGTCGAGCGCGACCTTGTCGAAGGTGACCTGCGCCTTGCCGGTGCCGGCGACCTGCCCGAAGGTGATCGTCTCATGGCCGAGATGCAACTCGGAGAGGCGGTCCATGCCGTGGCTGTTGTTGCCGGCATCGAGCGCATAGGAGATCAGCATCGTGTCCTCAACCGGCGCGACGTCGAGGCCATAGCGCGCCAGGAGCACGAGGTCGTATTTGAGATTCTGGCCGATCTTGAGCACGCCGGGGTCGGCGAGCAGGGGTTTTAGCGCCGCCAGCGCATCGGCCAGCGGGATCTGGCCCTCGACCATGCCACCGCCGAACAGGTCCGTGCCGCCGCGATGCTGCAGGGGGATGTAGCAGGCCTTGCCCGGCGCGACCGCCATCGACACGCCGACGAGATCGGCCTGCATAGGATCGATGGCGCTGGTCTCGGTGTCGATCGCGATCTGCCCGGCCTCATAGGCCCAGCCGATCCAGCGCTGCAGGGTCTCGAGATCGCGCACGCATTCATAGGCCGTGCGGTCGATCTTCGCCGCGATCGCCTCGTTCTTGCGCGAGGCCGCGAGGTCCGAGGGCTTCAGCCAGCCATCGCTCTCGGAGGCCGTCGTCGGCTGGGTGACGGCCGCGCTGGCCGCCTGCCCGAGCGAAGGCCCGCCCTCGCCAGCGTCCGCGCCGACATGGAGCGCCTTGAGCTCGGCCGCACGCGCGCCGCCCGGCGCCAGATCGGCATCGGCGTCGATGGCCGCGACATCGGCCTCATAAGCCTCAGCCACGCGCTTTGTGATGGTGGTGAACTCCATCGCCTTGAGGAAGGCGACGAGCCGGACGGGATCGGGCTGGCCGAGCGTCAGGTTCTCGAGCGGCGTCTCGACGGCGACGTCGTCGACCAGGCAGACCAGCTTGTGGGAGATGCGGATCTTCTCGACGATCTCGGGATTGGTCAGCGTCTCCCGGCGCTTGGGCTGCTTGATCTCGGAGGCCCGCGCCAGCAGCGTCTCCAGGTCGCCATATTCGCCGATGAGCTGGGCGGCGGTCTTGATGCCGATGCCGGGCGCGCCGGGCACATTGTCGGTGGCATCGCCGGCCAGCGCCTGGACATCGGTGACCTTGTCGGGCGTGACGCCGAAATACTCGACGACCTCGGGTTCGCCGATCTTGCGCTCGGCCCGGAAGCCCGCGCCCTTCTTGGCGTCGCCGGAGGCAGGGTCGTACATCGCCACGCCCGGCCGCACGAGCTGCATCAGATCCTTGTCGGCCGAGACGATCAGCACGTCGGCGCCAGCCTCGCGCGCCTGTTTCGCATAGGTCGCGATCAGGTCATCGGCCTCGTAGACATCCTGCTCGACCGGCAGCAGCCCGAAGGCGCGCACCGCCTCGCGCATCAGCGGGAATTGCGGGATCAGATCGGGCGGCGGGTCCGAGCGGTTGCCCTTGTAGGCAGGGTAGATCGCCTTGCGGAAGGAGTTCTCGGATTTGTCGAAGACGATGGCGAGATGCGTCGGGCGGACGCCGAGCACGCCGTCGCGCACGAACTGGAAGAGCTTGGTGGCGAAGAGCCGCACCGCGCCGGAGGGCAAACCGTCCGAGCGGACATTGTATTTCCGGTCCTGATTGATCGACTGGAAATAGGCCCGGAAGATGAAATTGGAGCCGTCGACCAGAAAGAGATGGTCACCGGGCTTCAGGGCGGGGCCTGCGGCGGCACCGGCGGTGGGTTTGGCTGTCTCGCTCATGGCGCGGACCATAGTGGCCCGGCGCAACCTGTGTCCATCGGCGCGGGCGGCCGATCCGCAAGATGCTGTCAGGAG
Source organism: Allobosea sp. R86505 (assembly GCF_042466375.1). Classification (NCBI taxonomy): domain Bacteria; kingdom Pseudomonadati; phylum Pseudomonadota; class Alphaproteobacteria; order Hyphomicrobiales; family Alloboseaceae; genus Allobosea; species Allobosea sp. R86505. Next base: position 392,119 of record NZ_JAXHPY010000001.1, read on the forward strand.
CGGGGCCGCCCCGTGGGACGGCCCCGGCTGCCGCTTTAGAGCGCGGCGCGCTTGTCGGTCTTCGCCACGCGCGCCAGCAGATAGTCGACCTCGGTCTTGGCCATCGCGCTGATGGCGGAACCCGGCTTGCGCTGGGCGTCGCTGGCGAGGATGCCGCGCTTCATCAGCGTGTATTTGCGGACCGCGAGGCCGGCGCCGAGCTGCTGCTCGTAGCGCATCAGCGGCAGGTGCGCGTCGAAGATGTCATGCGCCTCGTCGCGCTTGCCGGCCTTCTGCAGTTTCACGACGTCGATCAGCAGCTCCGGGAAGGCGTAGCCGGTCATGGCGCCATCCGCGCCGCGCTCCATCTCGAAATCGAGGAAGAGGCCGCCATTGCCGGTGAGGATCGAGATCGGGCGCAGGGAGCCCTCCTTCTGGAACTTGCGGAGAGTCGAGATTTTCTCCAGCCCCGGCCAGTCCTCGTGCTTGAGCATGACGCAGGAGGGGTTTTCGGTGACGATCTTGCGGATCACGGCGGGCGTCATCACCACCGAGAGCGTCAGCGGATAATCCTGGATGACGAAGGGGATGTCGCTGCCGATCGCCTCGACGGCCTGGGCGTAATAGCCGGTGATCTGGTCGTCGGTGCGCAAGCTCGGCGGCGGCGCGATCATGACGCCCGCGGCGCCCAGCTCCATCGACTGGCGCGCCAGGGTTCGCATGGCGGCGAAGCCCGGCGCCGAGACGCCGACGATGACCGGCTTGCCCGGCATGCCAGCCACCGCCGTCTTGACGATGCGAAGCGATTCCTCCGGCTCGAGCTTGGGCGCCTCGCCCATGATGCCCAGCACCGTCGTGCCGTCCGAGCCGATCTCGTCATAGAAGGCGAAGAGCTTCTCGGTGGAAGCCCAGTCGACCGAGCCGTCGGGGTTGAACGCGGTCGGCGCGATCGGGAAGACGCCAGCGGCGTCGGCGGTCAGGGTCATGGCAGGGCTCCCGGCTTGGGTGGTGTTCTGGAAACGGCATCAATAATGCCCTCCCCGTCATCCCGGGCGCAGCGCAGCGGGGCTCCGGGATCCATCACAGAGTACTCTCGAGCCCTACGATGGATCCCGGAGCGGCGCCGCTAAGCGGCTTGTCCGGGATGACGGCGGAGGTTCATGGGCCTCAGACGATTCGGGTCCGCACCGTGCCGACGCCGGCGATCTCGCCTTCGAGCACATCGCCGCTGACGACGGCGGCGACGCCCTCGGGCGTGCCGGTGAAGATCAGGTCGCCCGGGGCGAGCTCGACTAGGCCGGAGAGATAGGAAATCGTCTCCGGCACGTTCCAGATCTGCTTGGCGAGGTCCGAACTCTGGCGCGGCACGCCATTGACGACGAGCTCGATCTTGCCGGCGGCCGGATGGCCAATCTGACTCGCAGGGGCGATCTCGCCGACGGGTCCTGAGAGATCGAAGCCCTTGGCCATGTCCCAGGGGCGCCCGGCCTTCTTGGCAGCGGCCTGGAGATCGCGGCGGGTCATGTCGAGGCCCGCGGCATAGCCGAAGACATGGGCGAGCGCATCGGCCTCGGCGATGTCCCTGCCGCCGGTGCCGATGGCCACGACCAGTTCCATCTCGTGGTGGAGATCGGCGGTCTTGGTCGGATAGGGCATGTCGGCGCCGTTGATCAGCAGCGCGTCGGCGGGCTTGGTGAAGAAAAAGGGCTCCTCGCGGTCGGGATCGCCGCCCATCTCGCGGGTGTGTTCGGCATAGTTGCGGCCGACACAGAAGACCCGGCGCACTGGGAACATCCCGCCGCCCGCCACCGGCACGGCCGTCACCGCCGGCGGATCGATCACATACGTCGTCATGGGAAGGCTCTCCTGCGCTCTCGTCGGTGTCGTTCATGCGTGAGCGCGGCGCGGCGGGCAAGGCCCCCGCCTGCGCCCGGCCTTGCTCCTGCGGCATGTCGCGCCCGGCGGCCGCGGCAGCTCGCCCCTGCGACTCAAATTCCCGTTGTGCGGCGCGTCATTGCAACCGGAGTGATTTGCCCCCTACAGTAGGTTCGGCTCGGCATGTGCCGGGCTGAACTGAGACCAAAGGAACGTCACGTGGCCACAGGTACTGTGAAATGGTTCAACGAAACCAAGGGTTATGGTTTCATCACCCCTGATCAGGGTGGGCAGGATGTGTTCGTGCACATCAGCGCAGTCGAGCGCTCCGGCATGCGCGGCCTGAACGAAGGCCAGAAGATCAGCTATGATCTCGAGGCCGATCGCAAGACGGGCAAGTCTTCGGCCGTCAACCTCAAGACGGCGTGAGCTGAGACCGAGACGGGAGGCCGATCGGCGGCGTCGCTTCCCGAGCCACTGCGAATCTCTCTATCTATCCGGACTGAAGACGATTCCCGGCATGCCCGTCGCCTCGATGGCGGCGGTGAGGTTACCCCGAAGACCTGGCCAAGGCCCTTCCGAGCCGAAGCGGCCCACTCCCCTCGCCCAACCCAGCGTCGTCCCGGTGACGCGGCTCACGCCGTGGCGGCACGCGCGTGTCGCCATAGAGCGAGGAGGCCGGGCCCTTCAGGATCGAGATCAACTCGACGCCGTAAGGCTCGAGGCGGAACAGGCCGCTCGGGCTGTTGAAGTCCCTCAGGCCGTCGCGGAAGACCCCGGTATAGGTGATGTCGACGCCGCGGATGGTGAAGCTGTCGAAGCGCGGGTCGAAGCCGTAGCCGCCGGTGCGGATGCCGGGCGTATAGCCGAGCGCCTCGGTCAGCGACTGGGGGCGGCGCTCCTCGAGTTGCTTCTGCGTGACGGTGTTGATGGTCTGCGGCGTCTCCGCCACCGGCGTCTCGGTCTTGGTGGCGGTCCGGGTCGTCTTGGGAACGTAACCCTCATTGGCGACGACGCCGGTGGCGCCGCTGCCGGGGCGGCGGGCCGCCTCACCCTGGACGACAATCTCGTCCAGTTGTTCGACCCGCGCCTGCTGCGCGCTCGCCGGCAGGGTGGGCACAAGGGCAGCCACGGCCGACAGCGCCATGATCGAGCGGTTCATCCAGCGTCTCCAGAAAGTCGTCTTTCCGGAGCCGTAGCTCAATAATTAACATTGGATCAACACAGAATTAGATTGTAACTGTAAATAGACGTTTCAATAATTGATTAGAATAATTAAAATATAAGACTGTAACGATAGGTTACGCTATGTCGACAGCCGGGATTTCATCATCAACTTTCTGGTCTGGTTTCGGTCTTGTCGCGAGCCCATCGTGATGGTTTGGCTCCGGTGGTGTCATACCAACGGCCATCGCGGCTGACTCACGGGGGTCTTTTCGGCGGCTCGTTTCGCTGATTCCATGTGCGCGAGGAGGATTCGCGCCATGGCTGCTGCGGTGAAGCTTCGAACGGACTACTCGGCCCTCGACCTGCGTCGGCTTGCGGCGGGGTCGAGGCACGCCAACCAGAGCCGCCGGCTTCTGTCGCTGGCGGCGGTTCTCGACGGTATGGATCGGGAGCAGGCCGCGCGGATCGGCGGCATGGATCGCCAGACGCTGCGCGACTGGGTTCACCGGTTCAACGAAGGCGGCCCCGACGGGCTGAAGGACATTCGTTCCAAGGGACATCCGCCCAGGCTCTCGACCGATCAGCTCGCCGCCTTGGCGGCCATCGTCGAGACGGGCCCCGACCGGGCCGTCAATGGCGTGGTGCGCTGGCGGCGCATCGACCTGCAGAAGGTCGTTCGTGAGCGCTTCGGCGTTGATTATCACGAGCGCACGATCGGGAAGCTTCTGAAGCAGATCGGCTTTTCCCACATCAGCGCGCGCCCGCACCACCCGGCGCAGGACGCGCGCGTGATCGAGGCGTTCAAAAAAACTTCGCGGTGACGCTGGGGGCCCATCTCGCCCATGTGCCGAAGCGCAAGCCGATCGAACTCTGGTTCCAGGACGAAGCCCGCATCGGCCAGAAGAACGGCCTGGTCCGGCAATGGGCCAGGCGCGGAACCAGGCCGCGCCAGCCCGCCGACCAGCGCTACGAGAGCGCCTATCTGTTCGGGGCGATCTGCCCGGCCCGCGGCGTCGGCGCGGCGCTCGCCATGCCCTTCGCCGATACCCACGCCATGCAGGCCCATCTCGACGAGATCGCCAGGACGGTCGCGAAGGGCGCCCATGCCGTCCTACTGCTCGATCGCGCCGGATGGCACACCACGGCCAAGCTCGTCGTGCCGAAAAACATCTCGCTGATCTTCCTGCCCTCGCGCTCGCCCGAACTGAACCCGGTCGAGAACATCTGGCAGTATCTGCGCGCGAACTGGCTCTCAAACCGCGTCTTCGACACCTACGACGACATCATCGACGCCGCCTGCGACGCGTGGAACCGCCTCGTCGATCAGCCCAGGACCATCACATCCATCGGGAGGCGTGAATGGGCGCATATCGGTCAGGAATGAGGGCCGTTGGTATCAGGTCCGCCCGGCGGCGGGGCGGAAGAGCCGGCCCCGCTCGGCCACCAGCACGATCCCGAGCGCCACCAGCCCGCACAGAGCGAAGCCGAGCGTCAGCGGCACGACCGTGCCGTCGAAATGCTGGCCGATGTAGAAGCCCAGCAGGGCGCCGACGGTCGTCGTGACGAAGCCCTGAACCGAGGAGGCCGTGCCGGCGACATGGCCGAGCGGGTCCATCGCCATGGCTCCGAAATTCGGCGCGACGAGCCCGAAGCAGAACATCGCACCGCCCTGGAAGGCGGCGAAGCTCCAGAGCGATTCATAGCCCCACCAGGCGACCACGGCATGGGTGCCGGTGAGGCCAATATAGGCGAGCAGCGCGCCATGGGAGACGCGGCGCATGCCGAGGCGGCCGACGATGCGCGAATTCAGCAGCGAGGCGGCGGCCATGAACATCGCGATCAGGGCGAAGATGGTCGTGAACCATTCCGGCGCATCGAAGACGTCGACGAAGACCTGCTGGGCCGAATTGATGAAGCCGAAGAGACCGCCGAGCACGAAGGCCATCGCCAGCATGTAGCCGACGGCCAGCCGCGTCGTCAGTGTCGTGCGGAAGGCGGCGACCACAGTGGCGACCTCGATGGGCTTGCGATCCTCCGGGCTTTGCGTCTCGCGCAGCCTCAGCATCGTCCAGGCCATCACCAGCGCCCCGAAGATCGTCAGCACGCCGAAGATCCAGCGCCAGGGCGCGACGAGCAGGATCGCCTGGCCGATCGATGGGGCGAGGATCGGCACCGCGAGGAAGACGATCATCGCCAGCGACATCACCCGCGCCATGTCGCGGCCGGAGTAGCAGTCGCGCACGATCGAGACGACGAGCACGCGCGTTGCCGCCGCGCCGACGCCCTGGACAACGCGCGCCGCCATCATCGCCTCGAAGGAGCCGGCGAAGGCCGCCGCGATGCTGGCCAGGACATAGACGATGAGGCCGAAGAGCAGGATGGGGCGGCGCCCGAACCGGTCGGCCAGCGTGCCGTAGACGATCTGCGCCGAGCCAAAGCCGAGCAGATAGGCGGTGATGATCCATTGGCGCTCATTGGCGCCGGCGATGCCGAGCGCCTCGGCCATCTGCGGCAAAGCGGGCAGCATCGAATCGATCGCCAGCGCATTGGCCGCCATCAGCGCGGCCATCAGCGCGACGAAGGAACGGAAGCGCATGCCGTGGCGGGGCCCGGCGGTCAGGGAAGCGTCGGTCATGGCAGCCTGTCGGGGCGCCCTCGCCTGACGGCGGGCGCAGTGGTCGTAAGCCCCTGCCTGCCGCTCTAGGGCTTCGCGAAACGCGTGACAACCCGGGCCGCAAAGCTACGCTCATGCGCAAGGCGCGTGAGGCCGAGGCGCAAGCCTGGCGCAAGCCTCGGCGGCACCCCTTGCACTGCCGGCTTCGTCGCCGACCGGCGACCTGTTATCGTTGCTGCGAGTTGGGGTGCTGCCATGGATGGGTCAATGCAGGCACGACGCGACGCGGCGCCATGGAACAACGCGTGATGATGATCGAAGGCTCGCCGGAGCGGTTCGCCCAAGGCCTCGGGCGGCCGCTGCGACTCGTCGCCGACCGGCTACGGCCGATCGGCGGTTTTGCGTTGCGCGACGGACAGATCGAGGCGGCGACGCGGATCGAGGGGCATGCGAGCCTGGTCGCGGATCGGCTCATGCGTGCAGGCTATGCCGGAGAGGCGCATGCGATCGCCCTCACGATACGCCCGCTCGCCAAGGCCGGAGAGGGACGCGCGCTGCTGCTGTTGAGTTTCCGGGAGGGCGGCGATCCACTCGACGAGGCCTATCATGCGGACATCTATGCGCCTGCGCCCGTGTTCGAGGCGTTGTGCGGTGCCGTCTCCAGTGGAGCGGCGCAGAGGCTCCTCATCTCCGCCATGACGAATCTCTGGGCGCGTGAAAGCGACCACGAGGCGGCGCCCGGTCTGCCGGTGACGTGGCATCTGGGGCTCGAGGCAGACGGGCGCGGGAGCGCGCCAGCCCGCGGGCTGGTCGAGAGCCTGGAGTGGCATTCGCCCGTCGCGGGCGACATCGAGCCCGCTCCCTCCCCAGAGGAGGAGCCCGGCGAGACGACCGCGGACGGGCTCGGCCGGATCGCCTGGAGCCTCAAGCAGATCGCGCTGGTGCTGATGTTCCTGCTGATCGTGGTGGCGCTGAAGTGAGCGCCGGCCTCAGCGCTCATGGCGGCGGATGCGCCGGACCATCTCGTTCAGCGCGAGCAGCACCAGCGCCAGGATGAAGGGCAGGACGTAGTAGACGATCCTGAAGATCAGCAGCGCGCCGAGCACATGCTCGAAGGGCAGGCGGCTGAGCGCGACCAGCATCGTCGCCTCGAAAACGCCGAGCCCGCCGGGCGCATGGCTGGCAATCCCCACGAGGCAGGCGAAGACGTAGACGGCAAGGAAGGTCGGGTAGTCGATGCCATGGCCGCCCGGCAGCAGGACGAAGAGCACGGCCGCCGCCGCGCAGACCTCCGCCGCACCCAGGAACATCTGACCGAGCGTGATCGCGAGACCCGGCAGCGGCAGGTTCCAACCGCGGACACGGATGGTGCGCTCGCCGCTCGCGATCCAGATCAGATAACCGATGGTGCCGGCCGCCACGGCCGCACCGACCGCCTGCACGACGAGCGGCGAGGTTCGCGCCAGCATCGCTACCGAGGGCGTGGCATAGAACAGGCTGACGCAGAGGATGGCACCCAGACCGAGCCAGAAGGTCAGCCCGGCGATGACGGTCAGACTCGCGACCTCCGAGGCGCGCACGCCCTTGGGCGAATAGATCCAGTAACGTACGGTGCCGCCGGTCACGATCGGGAAACCCAGCGTGAACGAGACCGAATAGCTGGTGAAGGAGGCGAGCGCCGTCGTGCGATAGGGGATCGACAGGCCGAGCCGCTTCAGCGCCAGCGCGTCATAGCCGGTCAGCAACAGATAGCTCAGGGCGGTGAAGGCGCAGGCGAGGCCGAGCTGGCGCAGGCTCGCATTGGCGAAGGCATTGGCGAGTTCGCCGGGCTCGATCTCGCGGACGATGTACCAGAGCACCACCAGCGAGGCGCCGAAGATGACGACGCTGGCGAGCGGGCCCAGCCACCACCAGCGGCTGCGCCGGCGCGGCGGCAATCCAGGCTCGAGCGGGCCGAACGACATGCGCACTCATGGTCGGTTCTGGCACCGGGCCGGAGGGCCGGCGGTGCCGATTGCGGGCACGAGGCGCAAGCTGGCCCCGGCGGAGACATAGCGCCTGCGCGCCAATCCACAAGGCGGGTGGGCGCGACGAATACGCGCCATGCCCCCCGCGCGGGGGCGTTTCAGCCCGTCTTGCGGAAGACCCGCAGGGTCTTGAAGGAAGCGACCTCCTCCACAGGGGCGGTCTTCGCCCAGTCGGCGATGATCGGCTCGGCCGTCGCATAAGCGAATGAGCCTGTATAGAACAGCAGATAGCCGCCGGCATCGGTCTGGTTGGTGAAGAGCTCGATCACCTCGCGGTCGGTCAGGGCGCCATAGGCGTCGTTCGCCTCCGTCCTGAACTCGCAGGCATGGAACAGGGTGACGATGTCGAAGCGCGGCAGCAGCTTGGCATTGCTCGTATAGATGTCGCCGAAATAGGCACTATAGGTCTTGGTGATGGTCGGGTTGCCCGTCGCCAGCTTGACGAAGGTATCGTATTCCTTGGGCGAAGCGGTGATCCCCAGCACCGTGCAGTCGAGCTCGGGCTCGGCGCATCGAATGCCGACATAGTGATGGCCGCCGGTGCCGAAATGGTAGACGCGCTGGCCGGTGAGGCCGAGCTCCTCGAGCCATTCGACGAAATGCACGTCGCAGGGGCACTGCTCGACGCGCAGGCCCCAATAGACGTCCCAGATGTTCATCGCGGCAGCAGTCATCGTCACGGGCTCCAGAAAGCGGTGAGGGTCATTCGGCGGGTTCGGCATGGACCGGCACGATGCCGGGCAGGACGGCGGGTTCGGAGGCGGCGCTCCGCGAGGCCATCCGCACCACGCCGCCGGCGCGCTTCAGCAGGAGGCGATGCGTCGCCGCCTCGGCGAAACCTGCGCCCTGTCCGAAGGCGATGATGATGGCATCCGGTCGCGCGGCGCGCAGATGGCCGAGCAGTTCCAGCGCGGCATCGGTGTCGAAGGCGCTCGTGGCCTCGTCCAGCAGGACGATGTCGGGCTGCTCCAGCTCGGCCCGCGCCAGCGCCAGGCGCTGCCGGTCGCCGGTGGCGAGTTCCCGGTCCCAGTCGCGGGTTTCGTCCAGCATGGCGGCGAGCGAGGACAGGCCGTAGCGCCGCAGGACGTTCTGGAGCTGCTCCTCCGGCAGGGTGCGGCCGGTCTCGATGACGGCGCGTAGGCTGCCTTCCGAGAGGTGCAGCTTGTGCGGCACGGCCGTGACGAAGGCACCCGCCGGACGCCGGATCTCGCCGCGCCCCCAGGGCCAGAGGCCGGCCACGGCCTGGATCAGCGCCGCCTTGCCGAAGCCGAGCTCGCCCGAGACATGCAGAGTCGTCCCCGGCGCCAGCGCACAGGAGATGTCGGCGACGAGCGTTCGCCCGTCGCGGTCGATCAGGGTCACATCCTGGAGATGCAACTGGCCGTCGGGGCTCGGCGCGATCGCCAGATGCTCGCCCGGCGGCTCGTGGTCGACACGCTCCAGGGCATCGGCCAGTTCGTTGACGCGCCTTGCCGCGGCGAGCCATTCGGCGATGCGCATGAAGTTGTCGAGGACCCAGTTGAAGGCATTCTGCACGGCGACGAAGGCGGCCGCGACCTGCACGACGCCGCCCAGGGACATGTCCCCCGACAGGTATTTGGGCGCCGCCAGCAACAGCGGCACCACCGGCACCAGCGCGCCGCTGCCATTGGTGATCCAGGTCAGCCGGCCGCGCTGGCGGATCATGGCGAGCCAGCGGCCGACGAGGCTGTCATAGGTGCGCGCGACGGCGCGGCGCTCGCCCGCTTCGGTGCGCGAGAGGGCGATCGTCTCGCCATGGTCGCGGATGCGCATCAGCGAGAAGCGCAGGCGCGCCTCGCCCTCGTTGCGGGCGGCAATGAGGCCAGGCAGCTTGCGGCCGACGATCGTGATCAGCCCCGAGACCAGCACGGCATAGACGATCGCGGCGAGGACCAGATAGGCCGGGATCACCACCGTCGTGCCGCCCGCCTCGACGGTCAGCGCGCCCCCGATCTTCCAGAGAATCTCGATGAAGGTGATGATGGTGATGACGGCCGAAAGCAGGCCGATCGCGAAATCGACCACCGGCTCCGTCGCCCATCGCACGTCGTCGGCGATGCGGTATTCCGGATTGGCGGGTTCGTAGCCGGAGAGGCTGAGTCGGAAGAAGCGGCGCTGCCCCACCCAGGAATCGGCCAGCTTCGCCGTCACCCATTGCCGCCAATGGACCTGGAAGGTCTCGCGCGAGACCAGGATCACCACCCCGAGCCCGGCGACGATCAGCACCAGCACGGGGAAGACCGCCATGGCGACCAGGGCGCTCTCGCTGTCGCGCTTTTCCAGCGCGTCGAAAAACCAGCCGTTCCAGCGGTTGACGGTGACGTTGGCAAAGACGCCAAGGATGATCGCAGACGCCAGAAGCAGCGACCAGAACCAGGCCCGACCTGCCGTTTCGCCACGCCAGAAGCCGCCGGTGAGCCGCGCGAAGCGCAACGCCACCTGCCGATCTCCCGGCACAGCCTCCCGCCCCGGCATCTCGCTTGCCGCCCGCACGAACCCCACGATCCCCAACCGCCGGTTTTCCGGCCTTGGCGACAGGCTGGCTGGGGCCGAATGAACTCAGAATGAACGGGAACCACGGGACGACGGCGACGTTCCCGCGACAGCAACCGGGAGACGCAGCATGCCACGTGGCGAAAAGTCCGCCTACACCGACAAGCAGAAGCGCAAGGCGGAGCATATCGAGGAAGGATACGAAGAGCGCGGCGTCCCGAAGGAGGAGGCCGAGAAGCGCGCCTGGGCCACCGTTAACAGGGAGAGTGGCGGCGGCAACAAGAGCGGATCCGGACGCGGCAAGCCCGACGACCACAGCGCGTCCCAACGCGGCGGCGAGATCGGCGGCAAGGCCTCGGCATCTCGCACCGCCGCCCAGCGCTCGGCCTCGGCCGAGAAGGTGGCCGCGACGCGCAAGAAGCGCGCCGCCGAGCCCTGAGCCTCGCTGTCAGCCGCCGATATTGAAGGCGGCGAGCGCCGCCATGTTGACGATGTCGCTGTCCTTGGCACCGAGCGGGACAATCTGGACCGGCTTGTCGAGGCCGACGATCAGCGGGCCGATCACGGTGGAGCCGCCGAGTTCCTGCAGCATCTTGGTCGAGATCGAGGCCGAGTGGAATGCCGGCATGATCAGCACATTGGCCGGCCCGCTCAGGCGGCAGAAGGGATACTGCGCCATCAGATCGCGGTTGAGCGCGACGTCGGCGGCCATCTCGCCATCATACTCGAAGTCGACGCGCTGACCGTCGAGCAGCTTGACCGCCTCGCGCACCTTTTCCGAGCGCTCGCCGGCCGGGTGACCGAAGGTCGAGAAGGCGAGCATCGCGACCTTGGGCTCGTAGCCGAGCCGCCGGGCCACGCCCGCGGCCTCGATCGCGATCTCGGACAGCTCCTTCGCCGTCGGCATCTCGGTGATCGCGGTGTCGGCGACCAGCACCGTGCGCTCGCGCGAGAGCACGATCGAGACGCCGATGACGCGGTGCCCCGGCTTCTCGTCGATGACGCGACGGACCTCCTCCAGCGCGATCGAGTAGTTGCGGGTCACGCCCGTCACCATCGCATCCGCATCGCCGAGTGCGACCATGGCGGCGGCGAAATGGTTGCGGTCCTGGTTGATCAGGCGCTGGCAGTCGCGGAAGAGATAGCCCTGCCGCTGCAGGCGCTCGTAGAGATATTGCGCATAGGCCGCGTTGCGCTTCGACAGCCGCGCGTTCTGGACCGAGATGCCCTTGGTCTCGAGGTCGATGCCGAGGAAGGTCGCGGTCTCGAAGACGCGCTCCTCACGGCCGACCAGAATGGCGTGGCCGAGCCCCTGGTTGACGAAGGACACCGCGGCGCGGATGACCTGCTCCTCCTCGCCCTCGGCGAAGACGACGCGCTTGGGGTAGCGCCGGACGCGCTCGAAGATGCGGTTCAGCGTGCCCGCGACAGGGTCGCGCCGCGCCGAGAGCTGCGCCTTGTAGGCGTTCATGTCGACGATCGGCTTGCCGGCGACGCCGGTTTCCATCGCCGCCTTCGCCACCGCCACGGGCACGACCTGGATCAGCCGCGGGTCGAAGGGGACCGGGATGATGTAGTCCTTGCCGTAACGCGGCCGCGAGCCCTGATAGGCGGCGGCGACCTCGTCGGGAACGTCCTCGCGAGCGAGCGAGGCCAGCGCCTCGGCGGCTGCGATCTTCATCTCCATGTTGATGGTCTTGGCGCGCACGTCGAGCGCGCCGCGGAAGATGAAGGGGAAGCCGAGGACGTTGTTGACCTGGTTGGGATAGTCCGAGCGCCCCGTCGCCATGATGGCGTCGTCACGGACGGCATGGACCTGCTCCGGCGTGATCTCCGGATCGGGATTGGCCATGGCGAAGATGATCGGGTTCTTCGCCATCGAGGCGACCATCTCGGGCGTCACGGCGCCTTTCTGCGACAGGCCGAAGAAGGCGTCCGCCCCGTCCAGCGCCTGCGCCAGCGTGCGCCGGTCGGTGATGGCGGCATGGGCGGACTTCCACTGGTTCATGCCCTCGGTGCGGCCCTGATAGATCACGCCCTTGGTGTCGCAGAGGATGACGTTGTCGGGCTTGAAGCCCATCGCCTTGAGCAGCTCGGTGCAAGCGATGGACGCCGCGCCGGCGCCGTTGATGACGAGGCGGGTCGTCTTCACGTCGCGCCCGGTGAGATCGAGCGCATTGATCAGGCCGGCGGCGGCGATGATCGCGGTGCCGTGCTGGTCGTCATGGAAGACGGGAATGTCCATCAGCTCGCGCAGGCGCTGCTCGATGATGAAGCACTCCGGTGCCTTGATGTCCTCGAGATTGATGCCGCCGAAGGAGGGCCCGAGATAGCGCACGGCCTCGATGAACTTGTCGGCATCCTCGGTATCGACCTCGAGGTCGATCGAGTCGACGTCGGCGAAGCGCTTGAACAGGACCGCCTTGCCCTCCATCACCGGCTTGGAGGCGAGCGCGCCGAGATTGCCGAGGCCGAGGATCGCGGTGCCGTTCGAGATCACCGCGACGAGGTTGCCGCGCGCCGTGTAGTCATAGGAGCGGGTCGGATCCTCCGCGATCGCCAGCACGGGCACGGCGACGCCCGGCGAATAGGCGAGAGACAGATCGCGCTGCGTCGCCATCGGCACCGTCGCGACGATCTCGAGCTTGCCCGGGCGCCCCTCCGAGTGGAAAAGCAGGGCTTCCTGGTCAGTGAAGGTCGGGCGCGTGCGCTTGATCGGCGGCTGGTCGGGCATGGGCTTGTTCTTTTTTGTCGGCGTTTCCTGGAGGACGCGGACCATAGGCAAGGGCTGCCGCGGCTACAAGCCGGGCCGGCGTGGGTCACGCATGCGGGCGGGGGCGACCGTCGACGGCGGGGCGGGGCGAGGCGGCCTCGCGCCCCGTTCTCAGAGCTGGCGGCGAACGCTGGCGACGAATTGACCGACATAGGCGTCGAGCGCGCCGGTCTGCTCCTCGACGGTCCGCGCCGCCTCGACGACGAGACGCGCGGCCTCGCCCGTGACATGCGCCTCGTGACCGACCGAGCCGACATTGCTGGTCACCAGCACCGCATTGCCGGCGACGGCCTGCGCATCGGCCGCAATGGTGGATGCGAGGTCCGCCTGCCGGTTGACGACCCGAGCGATGATGCCGGCATTCTGCTCCATGTCGCCCATGGTCCTGTCCATGAAGGCGACGGCGCCCGAGGCCGTAGACGCCGCGGCCCGGATGTCCTGCAAGGTCGCGGCGATGTCACGGGTCGCCTTCTGGGTCTGCTCGGCGAGATTCTTGACCTCGGCCGCGACGACGGCGAAGCCGCGGCCGGCGGCGCCCGCGCGCGCAGCCTCGATCGTGGCGTTGAGGGCCAGCAGGTTGGTCCGCGAGGCGATGTCCTCGATGAAGTTCAGCACGTCGCTGGCCTTGTCGGCCGCGGTCTCGAGGCCGGCGACGTCACGCTGCGATTCTCGGACATAGCAAGCCGCCTCCTGAGCGGAGCGGTCGGCATGGTCGGCCTGGCGGTTCAGCTCGCGGATCGACGCGTCGATCTCCTCGGCCGCCCGCGCGACGCTGGCGATGCGGCTCGACGCGCTTTCGACCTCCTGCGTCGCCGCCACCGCCCGGCTCGTCGTGGCATCGGCGCTTCGCGTCATCGCACTCGCAGCCTCGTGCATGCTGCGGGCCGAACGGGCGACGTCGCCGAGCGCCTTGCCGACCGTGACTTCGAGTTGCCCCGCGAGATCGTCGAGTTGCCGGCGGCGCGCCGTCTCGATTTCGGCCCGCCGCACCTCGAGCGTCCGCTCGTCGGTGACGTCGAACAGGATGCCGTCCCAGATTCTCGTGCCGTCCGGCAGTTCTCGCATCGTCGCTTCGCTGCGCAGGGCGACGATGACTCCGTCCTTGCCGTGATAACGCAGGTGCAGACGCCAGTTGTCGCTCGGATCGAAGCCGTTGCGGCAGCCATGCTCGAAGCGGGCCCGATCCTCGGGGATCATCCGGTCGATCCAGACCCGGGCGTCGCGCTCAACCTCCTCCTGCTTCAGCCCCAATAATTCGCCGAGCTGGAAGGAGGCGAAGCGGTAGCTGACGCGGCCGCCAGGAGAGAGGATTCGCTGATAGAGCGTGCCGGGTACCCGCTCCGCCAGACTGCGGAAGCGATAGGCCATCTCCCGGCGTTCGGCGTCGATCAGGATGATCAGCGCCCCGAGCGTCGCCCCGATCACGTTCACGAGCAGCGTCGGCGGCAGCGCATGGGTGTAGACCGTCCAGATCATCTCGGTGTCCGGCAGCAGCAGCGGCGTCGGCAGAAGGACGGCGGCGGCGACGAGCGCGATCAGGGGGATGTCGCCCTTGACGATGCTGCGCTCGCGACGCGGTCTGCGCCAGAAGATCGCCAGGCCGCAGGCGCCGCTGAGCAGAATGCCGATGATGCCCATGATCATGCCGTTGCCGCCCTGAGAATAGCGCAGCATCGCCAGCGGCAGGACCGTGACGCCGGCCGCGAGCGGTCCGCCGACCACCCCCGACAGCAGCGCCGCGATGTTGCGGGAACTGACCGACACGCCCGGCGCGATCATGAAGGGGTGCGCCATGCTGGCGAGGCCCGCCGCTGCGAAGAGCAGGCCGACCACCATCGCTCGCAGCACCGTGTAGCGCTCGATCCTGGCCGTCACGACGGTCACGGCGAGCGCGGCCAGCAGAATGAAGGACAGGCTTTCGACGAGGGCGATGATCAATTGCATCACGCGGCGCCTGCAAACGGCCGGAGCGGGCCGCCCGGAGCCGGAGAAAGAGAGCCGGGCGCGCCCATGACCGCGCGCCTAGAGCCTGCGCCGCAGGCTGCCGACGAACTCGCCGACATAGCGGTCGAGCGAAGCGGTCTGCTCGTCGACCTTGCGGGCGACATCGAGAACGCGCTCGGCGGCATCGCCTGTGACGGAGACCTCTGCGGCCACCGAACCGACGTTGGAGGTCACCGCGGTGGTGCTGCCCGCAACCGCCTGCGCATCGGCGGTGATGGTCGAGGCGATGTCGGCCTGGCGGCTGACGACGCTGGCGATGACCCCCGAGGTCTGCTCGATCGTCGTCATCGTCACCTCGATCTGGGCGACGGCATCGGACGCGGTCGCCGCGGCGCCGCGAATGTCCTGGAGCGTCGCGGCAATGTCGCGCGTCGCCTTCTGCGTCTGCTCGGCGAGGTTCTTGACCTCGCCCGCGACGACGGCGAAGCCGCGACCGGCCGCGCCAGCCCGCGCAGCCTCGATCGTGGCGTTGAGCGCCAGCAGGTTGGTGCGAGAGGCGATGTCCTCGATGAAGTCCAGCACCGAGCTGACCTTGTCGGTTGCGGCACCGAGACCGGCCACGTCCTGCCGCGTGGTGCGGACATAGCTCGCCGCGTCCCGCACCGTCTGGTCGGCATGAGCTGTCTGGCGCGTCAGCTCGCGGATGGAGGCTTCGATCTCCTCGGCGGCGATCGCCACGCTGCCGACGCGGCGGGAGGCGAGATCGGCCTCGCGGGTCACCTCACCGGCCCGCAAAGCCGTGTTGTGGGCGCTCCCCGCCATGGCGTTCGCCGCGTCATGCATGCCGCGGACCGAAGAGGTGACCTCCTGAAGGGCCTTGCCGACCTTGGCCTCGAGTTGCACCGCGAGTTCCTCGACCGCGGCCTTGCGATCCGCGTCCATCTCCTGGCGCTGCTGGGCCAGCGTGCGCTCGGCGGTGACGTCGGTCATGATGCCGTCCCAGCAGATCGACCCGTCCGAGAGACGGCGCGGCGCGGCGTCCGTGCGCAGCCAGATCAGCGAGCCGTCGTCGCGGATGTGCCGCGCCTCGAAGCGCCAGGGCTTGAGCGTGCGCTCGGCCACTGCGGCGGCATTTGACTTGGCCAGAAACTCGCGATCCTCGGGCACCATCCAGCGCAGCCAGCTCTCGGGGTCACGCTCAACCTCCTCGCGGGTCACGTCGAGGAACTGTTCGATACGGGAATTGGCCAGCTTGTGCTGGATCGTGCCGTCCGGCCGCAGGATCTTCTGATAGATCACGCCCGGCATGTTGGCCGTGCAGGCCTCGAGCCGCAGCATCGCCTCGACGCGCTGATGGTCGCTCTTGATGATGAAGCCGATCAGCAGCGCGCCGGCGACGTTGACCGCCGTCGCGGCCGGTCCGGAGATCGCGACGATCAGGTCCCAGGCACGCGGAAAGGGCACATAAGCGATGATGATCGCCACCGGCATCCAGGCTGCCACGAGGCTCAGGCCGACGAACCCTGCCATGGTGAGGCTGCGGGCCGTACGCCTGAGCCAGAGCGAGACTCCGAGCCCGATGAGCGAACACAGTATGAGGCCGACCACACCGGCTTCCGCTCCGACGCCACCAATGTAGAGCCGCACGGTCGCCAGTCCTGCCGCCGTGATCACAGCGGCGATCGGACCGCCCAACGGGCCGGCCAGAACGGCGGCGATGTTGCGGAAATCGAGCAGGATACCTGTCTGGACGACGATGGGATCGAACATGCTGGCGCTGCCGCCGGCTGCGAGGATCACGCCGATGACGACTTGCCGAAGCCGATGGAACTCGCCGAGCCGCTGCGTCGCGAGCGGCACCAGCACGGCTGCGACGATGAGGTAACCGAGACCCCGGGTCAGTTCCAGTAGCATATCGTCTGGCCTGCTGCGGCTGAGAACGGCATCGCCATGGTCTACTGCGATTGCTGCTAACGAATCCTGAACCTTGTTGCGTTGCAGGATCGTGCCGCGCGCATCCACACCAAAATGGTCGCGAAACGGGCAGGCCCGGAGCGTCGCGGTTTCCAACCCAGACCCGAAACGCTAGCGTCCCGCCACCATGCACCGCGCCAGCCCGTCTCTCGCCGATCCGGCCGATCGGCCCGCCACCCCCGTGGCCGCAAACCGCGACGACGGCGCGCGCGTCACGCCGATGATGGCGCAGTACATCGAGATCAAGGCCGCCAATCCCGACTGCCTGCTGTTCTACCGGATGGGCGACTTCTACGAGCTGTTCTTCCACGACGCCGAAATCGCCTCGCGGACACTCGGCATCGTGCTGACCAAGCGCGGCAAGCACCAGGGCGACGACATCCCGATGTGCGGGGTGCCGGTCGAGCGCGCCGACGACTATCTGCAGCGGCTGATCGCCGCCGGGCACCGCGTCGCCGTCTGCGAACAGATCGAGGATCCCGCCGAGGCGAAGAAGCGCGGGCCGAAATCGGTGGTGCGGCGCGACGTGGTACGCCTCGTCACCCCCGGCACGATCACCGAGGAGCGCCTGCTGGAGCCCGGCCGGGCCAGCCTGCTGGTCGCGGTCGCCCGGCGGAAGCTCGGCGATGCCAGCGCCCTCTACGGGATTGCAGCGATCGACATCTCGACCGGGCGCTTCAGCGTCATGGAGACGCCGCAGGAGCGGCTCGCGATCGAGTTCGCCCGGCTCGAGCCGCGCGAGATCGTCTGCCCCGACGCGATCCATGACGATCCCGCCCTGCGGGCCTTCTGGCTCGACCTCGGCCTGCCCGTGACGCCGCTGGCGCGCGAGGGGCTGGACGCCGCCTCGGCGGAGCGCCGGCTCAAGGCGTTCTTCGGCGTCGCCACGCTCGACGCCTTCGGCCATTTCAGCCGCGCCGAGATCGCGGCGGCCGGCGCGGCGCTGGCCTATGTCGAGCGGACGCAGTTCGGCGCCCGCCCGCCCCTGTCCCCGCCCGTGCGCGATTCCGGCACCGACACGATGCTGATCGACGCGGCCACGCGGGCCAATCTCGAATTGACGCGGACCCTGTCAGGCGAACGAGGCGGCAGCCTGCTCGCGACGATCGACCGGACGGTAACGCCCGGCGGGGCACGACTGCTGGCCGAGCGCCTGGCGGGGCCGCTGACCGATCCACAGGCGATCGCGGCGCGCCATGATGCGGTGGCCGCGCTCGTGGCCGACGGCGCCCTGCGCGAAGACCTCCAGGCCGCGCTCGCCCGCGTGCCCGACATCGCCCGGGCGCTGGCGCGGCTCGCGCTCAACCGCGGCGGCCCGCGCGACCTCGCCGCGCTCGGCGCGGGGCTGACCGCGGCACGGGCGATCGTCGCGATGCTGCTCGACCGGGCGGCTCTGCCGGCCGAATTGTCGAAGGCCTCGCGAGCCCTGTCCGAGATCGACCCCGACCTGCCGGCACGGCTGGACGCGACGCTGGCCGAGGAGCTGCCGCTCAACCGGCGCGACGGGCGCTTCGTGCGGGAAGGGCATGATCCGGCGCTGGACGAGCTGCGCCTGCTGCAGGTCGATTCGCGCAAGGTGATCGCGCAGCTGCAGGCCCGCTATGCGGCCGAGACCGGGTGCCGGACGCTGCGCATCAAGCACAACGCCATGCTCGGCTATTTCGTCGAGGTGCCGCAGGCCATCGGCGAGGATTTCCTGAAGGAGCCCTGGCGGGCCACCTTCGTGCACCGGCAGACGATGTCGGACGCGATGCGCTTCTCCTCCGTCGAACTCGGCGGGCTGGAGGCCAAGATCGCCTCGGCGGCCGACCGGGCGCTGAAGTTGGAGCTCGGCATCTTCGCCGGGCTGAGCGAGGCGGTGCTCGCCCAGGCCGAACCAATCAAGCGGGCGGCGGCGGCGCTGGCGGAGATCGACGTCGCCGCGGGACTCGCCGAACTGGCGGCGCGGGAGAGCTGGGTCCGGCCCCTCGTCGATGCCAGCGAGGCCTTCACGATCGCCGGCGGCCGGCATCCGGTGGTCGAAGCGGCGCTGAAGCGCGACGGCAAGCCCTTCGTCGCCAACGAAACGGACCTCTCCCCGCCGGGCGACGGTGCGAAGGGCGGGCGCATCTGCCTGATCACCGGCCCCAACATGGCGGGCAAGTCGACCTTCTTGCGGCAGAATGCGCTGATCGCGGTGCTCGCGCAGATGGGGGCCTTCGTGCCGGCGTCGAGCGCCCATATCGGCATCGTCGACCGGCTGTTCTCCCGCGTCGGCGCCGCCGACGACCTCGCCCGCGGGCGCTCAACCTTCATGGTCGAAATGGTCGAGACCGCCGCGATCCTCAACCAGGCCGGGCCGCGCGCCCTGGTCATTCTCGACGAGATCGGGCGCGGCACCGCGACCTTCGACGGGCTCTCGATCGCCTGGGCCGCGATCGAGCATCTGCACGAGGTCAATCGCTGCCGGGGGCTGTTCGCAACGCATTACCACGAGCTGACGGCTCTGGCCGACCGGCTGGAGCGTGTCAGCAACGCGACGGTGCGCGTCACCGAGTGGAAGGGCGAGGTCGTCTTCCTGCACGAGGTCGTTCCCGGTGCGGCCGATCGCTCCTACGGCATCCAGGTCGCCAAGCTCGCCGGGCTGCCCCCGGCGGTGGTCGAGCGCGCCCGGACCATCCTCGGCGAACTGGAGAAGAGCGAGCGGGAGAAACCCGTCGCCTCGCTGGTCGACGATTTGCCGCTCTTCGCGGCGCCCCAGCGCCGCGCCGCCGCGCCGCCCGCTCTGCCGACTGAAGACCCGCTGCGCCTCGCCCTAGACGGACTCGACCTGGACGAGATGACGCCGCGCGAGGCGCTGGAGGCGCTGTATCGACTGAAGGGGTTGGGTTAGCCGATCCGACGGATGCTCGTGATCGCGCCGAAGCTCTTGGCCTGGATGCGATCGCGGGCGGCGCGCAGCGGCTCGCTCATCACCGTCATCGAATAGGCGGTCGCGTGCAGCAATGTGTCGGGATCGGTCATGATGCCGACATGGCCCTTCCAGAAGACGAGGTCGCCGCGCCGCAGGCCCTGCAGCCTGTCGTCGAAGGGCACAGGCGCGCCGATCTCCCGCTCCAGCATGTCGGAATCGCGGGGTGACGCGATTCCGGCTGCGGCGAGGGCGAGCTGTGTGAGCCCGGAGCAGTCGAGGCCGAGGCTGGTCTTGCCACCCCAGAGATAAGGCACGTTCAGGAAGCGCTCGGCGACGGTGACGAAGTCGGGCGCGGGCTGCTCCAGCAGCGCGAGATGCGGCGCGAAGACGAAGCCGGTGGCATAGCGGCCGAACTCGGCGAGCGTCAGGAACTCCCCGCTCTCGCCGGCGACCGCGACACCGGCCCCCAGAGACAGCGCCGCCAGCGGCGGCAGCTTCATCGACGGGCCCGGATAGACGAAGGTCCGCAGCGCACTCACGCGGTGGGTCGGCGCGAGCGCATCCGGCCGCAGCGCGTCGTCGGGCACGTAGCCGACATAGCCGTCCGAACGGAGCTGGACCCAGGCCCAGCCTTCGAAGCGCTCGTAGACGTCGACCGCCTCGCCGCAGAGCGCCTCGCTATCGAGCGGGGCGTCGGGCCGCGGCTCGCGCCGCAGCGGCGCCGAAGGCGCGGCCACGCGCATCGGCTCGGGATCGACGAAGGCTCGCGCCTCAACCTGCCCGATCAGATGGCGGGCGGCGAGGTCGGGACGGGCGGGCGTCAGGCGGCGGTTGAGAATCGTGGTCATCGCGGTACTCTATCGCCGCGGGGCTTCGGCGGGAACGCTCAGGTCGCGCCGATCTCGCGCGCCCGCTCAACGACGCGGTCGGCGAGGCGCTCGACGGCGAGAGCACCCGCGACCGTGCGCTGGATCACGACATTGCGGCGGTCCGTCTCGTCGCGCCGGCGCGTCACCAGCCCGAGCTTGCCCATGCTGTCCAAAGCACGAGTGATGACCGGCTTGGTTACGCCGAGCTGAGCGGCGAGGCCGCGCACGGTGTGCGGCGGCAGCTCCAGATAGATCGTCAGCAGGATCGCGGTCTGGCGGGCCGAGAGGTCGGACTCCCCGTCGCGCACCAGGTCGAGATGGACCTGGCGCCACAATCTGAGGGCCTGCGAAGGCCTGATCTCCAGGGGCATGGGCAGGACGGATCCCGATCGTTACGGACCCGTATCATTAACGTGCCGCGATAGTCGCGCAATCGGCTTCTGTCGACAGGCTTAACCGGGCGGGTGGAGTTGTTTGACCAGCGCATAGGTCAGCCGCGCCGCCTGGCATTCTCCGCCCTCGGGCCGGCCGGGCTTCGCCGACGGGTTCCAGCCATAGATATCGAAATGGGCATAGGACTGGGTCGTCTCGACGAAGCGGTTGAGGAACAGCGCCGCCGTGACCGAACCGGCGAAGCTGCCGCCGGAGACATGGTTGAGATCGGCGATGCGCGAATCGAGCATGCGCTCATAGGACGGCCAGAGCGGCATGCGCCAGACCGGGTCGTTGACCGCCTGCCCCAGCCGCGCGATCTCGGAGGCCAGCCCTTCATCATGGGTGTAGAAGGGTGGCAGCTCGGGGCCGAGCGCCGTGCGCGCCGCGCCGGTCAGCGTGGCGAAATCGATCAGCAGCTCCGGTGCCTCCTCGTCGGCGAGCGCGAGCGCGTCGGCCAGGATCAGGCGGCCTTCCGCATCGGTGTTGCCGATCTCGACACTGAGCCCCTTCCGGCTCGGCAGGACATCGCCCGGACGGAAGGAGGAGCCCGAGACCGCATTCTCCACCGCCGGCACGAGCAGGCGCAGCCGCACCGGCAGCTTCGCCAGCATGATCATGCGCGCCGCCGCGATGGCCGCTGCCGCTCCGCCCATGTCCTTCTTCATCAGCAGCATGCCGGCCGAGGGCTTGAGATCGAGCCCGCCCGTGTCGAAGGCGACGCCCTTTCCGACGAGGGTGACCTTGGGATGGGCGGGATCGCCCCAGACGAGGTCGATCAGCCGGGGTGCGCGCGGCGAGGCGCGGCCGACGGCGTGCACCATCGGGAAGTTGCGGGCGAGGAGATCGTCACCGACGATCGCGGTCACCACCGCGCCGGTCTCGTCGGCGAGCGCTCGGATGGCGAGTTCGATCTCAGCGGGGCCCATGTCGTTGGCGGGCGTGTTGACCAGATCCCGCGCCAGCGCCACGGATCCGGCGATCCGGGCGAGATCCGCGCCGTCGACCCCCTCGGGCAGGACGAGCCGCGCCGCGGCGGGCGCCGGCTTGCGGTAGCGGTCGAAGCGATAGGCCTGCAGCAGCCAGCCCAGCGCGGCGAGGTCGGGATCCCCCGTCTCGCCCGCCAGCACATAATCGCCCGCCGGAAGGGAGGCCGCGAGCCGCCCCGGTGCGAAGGGATCACGACGCCGCGCCTCGATGCCTTCGACGCCGAGCAGAACCGCCGCGATGGCGCCCGCGGCGTCGGGCAGGACGATGTGCTGGCTGGGCTGGGCCGCGAAGCCCTGGGCTTCCGCGAAGCGCCGGGCTTCCGGCGCGAGATCGGCGAGCAGCGCCCGCAGGCCGGATTTCGTTACGCAATGGACGGGGATCGCGGCCGGGGACGCTGCAACGACGAGGCTGTTCACGGGAGAGGCTACCTGATGCGGAGGGCGGCTAAGGCCGGTTAAGGATGCGTTAGGGTTAACGTTTTATCACCGGTTCGACCACATCGGCCATTGGTGGCGAGGCGGTGAGACCCATGTTTTCCAGTCATCTGTCATTGAATCTCGGGCCATCGGAGGCGGTCGCATCGCCGCGGCGGCTGTCCCGCCCCGCTCTTGCTCTGTCGCTTTGCCTTGCCGGCCTCGTGCTCGCGGGTTGCCAGGGGCGCGGTGGGCTGGGAGACGTCACCGGCTCCATCGGCGGCAGCGCCTCGCAGCCGCGCGGCGCTGCCGACTGGCAGGCCGAGAGCGAGCGCTGGGGCAAGCGCTACGAAGCCAACCCCAAGGACCGCGACGCCGCCTTCTACTACGCCCGTGCCCTGCGCTCGCTCAACCAGAACGCCCAGGCCCTGGCCGTGCTGCAGAGCGCCGTGCTGACGCATGGCAACGACCGTGCGCTGCTGGGCGCCTATGGCCGCTCGCTCGCCGATAATGGCCGCCTCAAGGAAGCCGACGACGTGCTGTCGCGCGCGCATTCCCCGGAGCGTCCGGACTGGCGCATCCTGTCGGCCCAGGGCACGGTCGCCGACCAGCTCGGCGAGCATGCCCGCGCCCAGCAGATCTATCAGGCGGCGTTGAAGATCGCGCCGGGCGAGCCGACCGTGCTGTCCAATCTCGGCCTGTCGCTCGCGCTCTCCCGGCAGTTGCCGGAGGCGGAGCGCGTGCTGCGCGAGGCCGTCTCTGCCGGCCGCAGCGATCCGCGCGTGCGCCAGAACCTGGTCCTCGTTCTCGGCCTGCAGGGCCGGTTCGGCGAGGCCGAAACCCTCGCCCGCCAGGACCAGAGCCCCGCGGAAGCCGCGGCGACGGTCGCCTATCTCAAGCGCAGCGTGAGCCAGCCCAACAGCTGGGAGATGCTGAAGACGGGTGCGGGCAAGCCAAAGGCCAAGACCGCCCCCGCCCAGGCGCGCGCGCCCAAGCCGAGCGAGCCGCAGGGCTGAAGCCGGCGGAATGGGACCCAAAACCCGCCGCCGCGCGCGACCGCGGCGGCGGAGGTTTGTCCTGCGTGCACGCGCACTCCAGCGATAGCGTTGAGCCGCCTTTGTGTGGGGGGTTTCGGTGCCTTTGTCCAGCTGGCCGGACTCGGTGTCAGCCGGCAAACTCTTGTTTTCCCGAGATGGCGAAACCTGCGCTGACAACCCTCAAGAGCCCCGCCCGGCAGGCGCCGGATGCGGGGCCGCGGGCGCAACCGGGCGCCCCTATTGCAGCTTCATCACCTGGATGACCGCCGGCATCATGATCACGACGAAGAGGACCGGGAGGAAAAACAGGATCATCGGCACGGTCAGCTTCGGCGGCAGGGAGGCGGCCTTCTTCTCGGCCTCCATCATGCGCTGGTCGCGGCTTTCCTGGGCCAGCGTGCGCAGGGCGGTGCCGAGCGGCGTGCCATAACGCTCCGCCTGGATCAGCGCTGTCGAGACGGACTTCACCCCTTCCAGACCTGTGCGGGCGGAGAGATTCTCATAGGCCTGCCGACGCTCCGTCAGATAGGACAGCTCGGCCGTGCAGAGGGCGAACTCCTCGGCCAGCGGCACCGACTGGCCACCGATCTCGGTCGAGACCTTGCGAAAGGCATGTTCGATCGACATGCCCGATTCGACGCAGATCAGCAGCAGGTCGAGCGCGTCGGGAAAGGCCAGCTTCATCGAAGCCTGCCGCTTGCTGATCTGGTTCGACAGGAACAACTCGGGCGCCTTGATGCCGACATAGGCCCCGCCGACGGCCATTCCGATGCAGACCATGGCCGACTGGCCGAAATCGTTGATCACAAAGACGTAGAACAGCGTGAACAGGAACAGGCCGATCGGCATCACCAGCCGGAAGAAGAGGAAGGCGACCTCGGCCTGCTGGCCGCGATAGCCCGCCATGGTGAGCTGATGCTTCGCCGTCTCGGTCCCGAGCCAGTCGCCGAGTTTGAACTGATTGACGATGCGGCGCATGAACTCCTTCGGCTCCTGGCGGAGCGAGGCGCGGTCGCCCTGACGGTTGAGCCGGTCGCGTTCACGGGCGCGGATCTTCTCGCGCTCGGTCGCGACATTCTTCATGCGCTTCTGGAGGTTCGAGCCCTCTGTCAGCGGAATGGCGATGGTCAGCACCGTCGCCGCCGCCGCGATCGCGACGAAGAGCGACAGCAGGAACTGGCTGTCGACGGCCTTGTCCGCGATCAGGGAAATCATCGCTGCGGCCTCAGATGTTGAAGTTGATCATCTTGCGCATCACCAGAACACCCATCAGCATCCAGATGGCGCAGCCGACGAGGGCGAACTTGCCGGCCTGGGTGATCCAGAGCAGCTCGATGTAGCGGGGGCTGGTGAGGTAGACCATGGCGGCGACGGAGGGCGGCAGGCAGGCGATGATGCCAGCGGAGGCCTTCGCCTCCATCGAGACGGCCTGAATCTTGTCGCGCATCTTGCGGCGGTCGCGGATAACGCGCGAGAGATTGCTCAGCGTCTCCGAGAGATTGCCGCCGGTCTTCTGCTGGATGGCTAGCACGATGCCGAAGAAATTCGACTCCGCGCAGGGCATGCGCTCATACAGCTTGCCGATGGCCTCCGTCAGCGGCAGCCCCAGCGTCTGGCTCTCGATGATGAGGCGGAACTCGGTCTTCACAGGTTCCGCCGATTCCGTCGCGATGATGCGCAGGCAGTCGTTCAGCGGCAGGCCGGCCTTGATGCCACGCGTGATCACGTCGATGGCGTTGGGGAACTCGTTGCCGAACTTCTTCAGCCGGCGGTTGCGGCAATGCTGCAGGAACCAGGGCGGAATGCCGAGCGCCCCGATGAACAGGCCGACAAGCGCCAGAATGGAGTTGGCGCTCAACACGAAGAGGAGCAGGGCCGTGCCAACCGCCATGACGGCACTGAAGATGTAATATCTCTTGCGGTCCCAGCTCAGCCCCGCCTGCTGGATCCGCTGATCGAGCGTGAGCTTGTTGCGGGCGTTCTCCCGGCTCTCGATGTCCTTGAGGCTCTGGGCGATCTGCCCGCGCTTGACCCGGGCCTGCGCGTCGCGGTCCATCACCCGCGCGGCGACCGGTGCGGCGAACTCCTTGCGACGCTTCTCCGCGCGGGCCTGCCCGCTGAGCATCGGATAAAACAGTGCATAGGTGACACCGCCCGCGGCGATCGTCGCGAGCAGGATGACGGCGACGACGCTCAGATCCATGGCCGTCCCTCCGGGCTCGTGGCGGCGTCAGGCCACATTGGCTTCGCCCTGCTCGAGTTCGTCGATCGCCGCGGCGAGGCGCTGTTCCTCGCCGTAGTAGCGCGCGCGCTCCCAGAAGCGCGGCCGGCCGATGCCGGTGGCGCGATGCCGGCCGATCAGCTTGCCGTTCGCGTCCTCGCCGAGAATGTCGTAATTGACGAGATCCTGGGTGATGATGACGTCGCCTTCCATGCCCATCACCTCGGTGATGTGGGTGATGCGGCGGGAGCCGTCGCGCAGGCGCTGCGCCTGAATGATGACGTCGATCGAGGAACAGATCATCTCGCGCAGCGTCTTCGACGGCAGCGAGAAGCCACCCATCGTGATCATCGATTCGATACGGCTGAGGCATTCGCGCGGCGTGTTGGCGTGGAGCGTGCCCATCGAGCCGTCATGGCCCGTATTCATCGCCTGCAGCAGGTCGAACGCCTCGGGTCCGCGCACCTCGCCGACGATGATGCGTTCGGGACGCATGCGCAGGCAGTTCTTGACGAGATCGCGCATCGTCACCGCGCCCGTGCCCTCGAGATTGGGCGGCCGGGTCTCGAGACGCACGACATGGGGCTGCTGCAGTTGCAGCTCCGCCGCGTCCTCGCAGGTGATGACGCGCTCGTCGAGGTCGATGTAGTTGGTCAGGCAGTTGAGCAGCGTCGTCTTGCCGGAGCCGGTACCGCCGGAGATGACGATGTTGCAGCGGACGCGGCCGATGATCTTCAGAATCTCGGCGCCGGGCGGCGAGATCGCGCCGAACTTGACGAGCTGGTCGAGCGTCAGCTTGTCCTTCTTGAACTTGCGGATGGTGAGCGCTGGGCCGTCGATGGCCAGCGGCGGGGCGATGACGTTGACGCGCGAGCCGTCGGCGAGACGGGCGTCGCAGATCGGCGAGCTCTCGTCGACGCGCCGGCCGACCTGGCTGACGATGCGCTGGCAGATGTTCATCAGCTGCGCATTGTCGCGGAAGCGGATGTTGGTCAGGGTGATCTTGCCGCCGGTTTCGATGAAGGTCCGGGTGGCGCCATTGACCATGATGTCGGCGATGTCGTCGCGGGCGAGCAGCGGCTCGAGCGGGCCATAGCCGAGCACGTCGTTACAGATGTCGTCGAGCAGTTCCTCCTGCTCGGCGATCGAGAGCACGACGTTCTTCAGCGAGATGATCTCGTTGATGATGTCGCGGATTTCCTCGCGCGCCGATTCGCCGTCGAGCTTGGCGAGCTGCGACAGGTCGATGGCCTCGATGAGAGCACCGAAGATCATGCTCTTCATCTGGTAGTATTCTTCGGAGCGCTGCGGCTCCGGGGCGGCGACGGGCGCGCCGCGCCGGGGATCGGCGGCCTGCGGCTCCGGCTGGCGCTGGACCGGGGCCGCTGGCGTCGGCGCCCTCACGGCCAGCGCGGGCGCCGCGGCTCCACCGGTAGATCGCTTTCCGAACATCTCAACCCTCTCGCACGCAGACGGCCGGAGCGGGCAGCCCGGCCGGCAACCTTCTCCCGCTCATGGCCCTGTCGACGTCGGCTGCGGCCTGGTGCGCTTGCATGATCAGGCCTTGCGACGCAGCTTGGCGACGAGCGGCTCGAACAGGCTGCGCTTGCTGCGCTTGGCCTCGCCGCGGCCGGTGAGGCTGCTGGCGATCTGCACGAAGGCCTCGGCGATCTTTCCGCCGGCCTGTACCTCGGCGATCATCTGGCCATTGTTGGCCGCCGTGCCGAAAAGCTGCGCGTCGAAGGGGATCGAGGTCAGAACGTCGATGCCGAGCGCCTTGGAGAACTCAGCCGCGTCGATCTCCGGCCGCTTGGGCATGCCGACCTGATTGAGCACGAGCTTCGGCCCGGCATCGTTGGGGCGGTTGGCCCGGGCGAGGTCGATCAGGTTCTTGGCATTGCGCAGCGAGGCGAGCTCCGGCCCCGCCACCACGACGATCTCGTCGGCCGAGATCAGTGCCCGCCGGGCCCAGCCGCTCCAGACATGGGGGACGTCGAGCACGACGCAGGGAACGGTGGCGCGCAGCAGGTCGAAGAGCTGCTCGAAAGCGTCCTCCGGCAGGTCCAGCGTGCGGTCGAGCATCGCGGGGGCCGCCAGCAGGGCCAGATTGTCGCTGCAGCGGGAGAGCAGCCGGTCGAGCATGTTGGCGTCGAGGCGCTCGGGCGCGAAGACCGCCTCGGCGATGCCCTGCGGCGGGTCCTGGTTGAAGTCGAGGCCGGCGGTGCCGTAGGCGATGTCGAGATCGACGATCACCGTCGAGGCATCGAGGTTGCGGGCGATCGCCCAGGCTACGTTGTGCGAGACGGTCGACGCGCCGACGCCGCCCTTGGCGCCCATCACGGCGATGATGCGGCCGAGATTGCGGGCGCCGGGCGCGACATAGAGCTCCGACAGCGTCTTCAGCACGTCGAGCGTGCCGAGCGGCGCGATGAGATATTCGCTGACGCCGCGGCGGATCAGGTCCCGGTAAAGCTGCACGTCGTTGACGTGGCCGATCACGATGACCTTCGTACCGGAGTCGCAACTCTCGGACAGCATGTCGAGATGGCCGATCAGGCTGGCCGCATCCGCGACCGTCTCGAGCACGATGATGTTGGGCGTGGGCGCCGAGCGGAAGGCCTCGACGGCCGCCGCCGGCCCACCCATGTGGATGCGCGCATGCGCCTTGTCCATGCGTCGGTCGGCGATGGCGGCCTGCATGGTCGCGGCCACGCCCGGCGTCTCGCAGAACGCCTGCAGGGTGACGCGCGGCAATGGCGCGACGACATCCTCGACCGCGCTGCCCGAAGCTATGCCCTGGTCCTCCCCGGCGTTCATCAACGGCCTCCGACAGTCGAGTTGATCTGCGGGGTTTCCTGCCGGTACTGCGTCGACGGGTCCTTGCCTTCGCGGATCTTGGCGATGGCGCCCATGCGCTTGGCGATGTCGGGGCGACCCTCGCTGCGCGAACGGACGAGATCGATCGGATCGGCGACCTGGGCGGCGAGCGTCGCCTGGCTGGAACATCCGAAGTTCCAGTAGGGTTCGTTCGACATGTCGCCCTTGAAGCTGGAGACGCCGGTATCGGCCGGCCACTGGCCGCAATCATGCGGCAGCTTCGCCTGGAGCGAGGCGAAGGTCAGGCGGATGGGCGAGGCGAGATGGGCGTCCGAAACCGGATAGGTCGTGACCGACAGCGCCGTGCCGGGCACGCCGCCGCGTGCCAGCGCCGAGCGGATGCCGTTCAGCGTGTCATGCGCCGCCATCTCGCGGCGGGTGCCCGTCGGAACCTGCGCGACCAGCCCGCCCTTGCCGGAGCGACGGTACTCGCGGGCGAAGTCCGCGACATCCTCCGCCTGGCGATCGTCGAGCCTGCCGCCCGAACGACCGACGAAGACGTCGAGCGAGCGCGGCGCGTCGCGCAGCACGATCGGATGGCGCTCGCGCACATCCACGGGCACGCCCGTTTCGGCGAGGTCGCGCTTTCCGGAACAGGCGCCGAGCAGCAGCGCTGCAGCGAGCGCGATGCCGAGGGGCCGGGTGTTCTGCTGTGATCGAGCCATCATGGTCTCGCCATCCCTTGCGTGTTCGGACTTCGCCATCGCGACCGGCTTCAGTCGGCGATGAAGCCGACGCGGCCCTTGTAGGCCTGCGGCGCCGGCCCGCCGCCGGTTCCGTAAATCTTGTTCAGGCGCCCGAGCAGCACGGCCTGTGCGTCATGGGCATCGACGAAGCCGTCATCGGGACGCTGCACCTGGTTGGGCTCCATCGGCTTGGCGATGTAGGGCGTCGCCGTGATCAGCAATTCGGTCTCCTCGCGCTGATAGTCGCGCGAGCGGAAGAGCACGCCGATGACGGGCAGGTTCATCAGGCCGGGGAAGCCGTTGAGCGATTGCTTGGAGACGCGCTGGATCAGGCCGGCCGTCGCCAGCGTGCCGCCGGAGGGCAGTTCGACGGTGGTGTCCGACTTGCGCACCCGGAAAGCCGGCGCGTTGACGACCTGCTGGCTGCTGTTGCGGGTGTCGCTGAGGCGCAGCTGGTTCTCGAAGTCGAGCTCCGTCACCTCGGTCGCGATGCGCATGCTGATCTTGTTTCCCGACAGCACGATCGGCGTGAAGTTCAGGGCCACACCGATCGGCCGGTACTGGATGCCGAGCGTGCAGAGGCCCGTGCCGTCGCAGGAATAGCCGCTGGGAACCGGAACTTCGCCGCCCGCCGTAAACTTGGCGCTTTCGCCGGAAATGGCGGTGACCGTCGGTTCGGCGAGGACGCGCGAGAGCCCGGCGCGTTCCAGGGCCCGAAGAGTGAAATTGGTCGAGTTGCCGATGCCGGCGGTAACCGCGGTCGCGGCCAGCGCCTGCGGCTGCAGCGGCAGCGGATTGTCGAGCGTCGGCATGATCGAGAAATTGCCGAGCTTCCACTCACCCGTCGAGTTGATGCCGAGCTGCTTGATCGCCTTGCGCGACACCTCGGAGACGACGACCTTGACCATGACCTGATCGCGGCCGCGGATCGTCAGCGAGTTGATGACGGCGCCCTTGGAGGAGCTGAACAGCCCGGCCGTGGTGCCGACGAAGGCGTTGGCGATGTCGACGGCCTGGGTCGCCTCGGAGGCGTTGGCGACATTGCCGACGAGCAGGATCGAGTTGCCGGCCGGCTTGACCTCGATCTGGGCGCTCGGCATCGCCGAACGCAGCGTCTGGCGCAGCACGTTGAGATCGCGGCCGACCTCGATTTCGAGCGCGGTGATCTGGCGACCCTCGCCGTCAATGACGAACATCGAGGTCGAACCGTCGGCGATGCCGATGATGAAGAGCTTGCGGGCTGAGCGGACGACCGCGTTGGCCACCTTCGGATTGGCGACGAAGACCTCCTTGGCGTCGCGCGGCAGCTCGACGATCAGCGAGCGGCCAATCGAGAGATCGAGCTTGCGCGAGATCGCGTGCTCGCTGGTGCCGACATTGAGGACCGGCGCCTTGCCGGTGGCCTGAGCGAAGGCCGGCCCGGCGAGCGCCAGAACGAGGGCGGCGGAGAGGAGGGTACGGTGCCGGCTCACTGGTTCGCACTCCTTGAGGTCACGCCGTATTTCACGATGGTCATCGCGCCTTCGGCCGTCGGGCCCGTCACGACCTGGCCCGCATCCTTGAGGCTGCGCAGCGAAAGCGAGAGCGTTCCCATCTTCTGCGCGCGGAACAGGGTTTCGGCCTGGCCCGGCTCGACCTCGAGCGTCGCCGTCTCGCCGACGACGACTTTCTCGCCGTTGCGCTCCTGGACGTTCTGGCCGATGGCGAGGACCCGGAGATTGCGCAGGATCGTGTCGCTGAGGAAGGCATCGCCTTCACCCTCGACCGCAGGCCCCTTGATGGTCACGATCACATCGACGCGATCGTTGGGGAGGATGAAGCCACCGGCCGTGTTGGCGCCGCGGCTGTCGGTCGAGATCGCGACGGCGCGCATGCCGGACGGCAGCACCGCCGAGAGGAAGCCGGTGCCGTCGGTCTTGATCAGCTTCTCGCGGCGGAGCGGCTCGGAGGCGAGCATGCCGTAGCGGACGACCTGGCCGGCGAGCTCGGTCTCGGCCTGCGGCGCCTCGTCCTTGCGGATGACGCCGGCCGGCACGCTGGCGAGCGGCCAGTCGAGCCAGCGCATGTCGGCGGCGGCGACGACGTTACCGACGGGGATGTCCGCCGCGGCGACGAGAACGGGCACCGTCGGCGCCTGTTCGACCCGGGCGACGGGAGCAGGAGCCTGAGACGGCTTCCTGATCAGCATGGCGGCACCGATACCGGCGACCAGCGCAACCAGAAGGATGATGATGCGGGCGGGACTCATAGCGACTGACCCTCGGCCAAACCCAGTTGGCTCTCGGCGAGGATCGTGCGGCTGGAATCGTCAACTTATGGTTAATCGGACGTATCTTTTTTGAAGGCCGGGCCGACGGCCCGCGCCGGTGCCCTCACAGCCCCATCGCGGCCCGCCACAGCGCGCTGTCGGGCAGCACGAGGAGGGCCGCGAAGGCGAGTGCGATGCCATAGGGCACGCCCTCCTTCGGCGAGTGCAGCCGGCGCGCCCAGGACCAGCCGGTCGCGACCCGCGGCAGCGGGCCGGAGCGCAGCTTGAGGAGAACGAAGGTGAGCACGCCGCCGCCGATCGCCGCCAGGGAAAGATAGGGCATCAGCTGATCGAAGCCGAACCAGAGCGCGGTCACTGCCGCGAGCTTGGCGTCGCCGCCGCCGATCCAGCCCGCCGCGAACATGCCGAAGCAGATCACCAGGACGAGCCCGCCAGCCGCGAGGTGCCAGAGGAGTTGGTGCCAGCCCAGTCCCAGCGTGGCGGCACAGACGGCGAAGGTCGCGAGCAGGACGAGGCAGAGCCGGTTCGAGATCGTCATCGAGACGAGGTCGCTCGCCGCGGCATAGGCCATGGCCGCCGGAAAGACGAAGAGCAGGGCGATGAGCGGGAGCGACATGAACATCCCCTTCCGGAGCGGTGACGGCGGTGGAGGCGATCCTGCCGCAGGCGTCTCACCAAAGCCTTACTGCGTTCGATGAGAGGGCGGCGGGGCTGCCACGAATCAAAACGCCCCGGACGAGCCGGGGCGTTCAGGCTTGCGGTGGCGGGGGCGTATTTGCCCCGCCCGCCGGATCTTACTGCAGGCCGGTGTTGATCGCGGTGAACTTGGCCGACAGGCTGGTGCCGATGTTCGTCCAGACGGTGATGCAGACGACGGCGATCAGGGCCGCGATCAGGCCGTACTCGATGGCGGTGGCGCCGGACTCATCCTTGACGAAACGAGCGAAAACGTTGGTCATGTGAAACTCCTCTTGAACCACGGTTTGACGGCTGCCTTCGCTCTGAAGTGGCTTCGGTCAGCGACGAGATGGACATTACCCCGCTCCTCTTGCCGATCGGTTAAGGCGAAGGAAGAATTCGCTCGATCTCAAAGACATTCGAGCGATGGTTAACGCCAAATTGCCATGATCATCGACAGATTCAATTAGATTATTACATGTCTTTGACAGTTAATGAGCCGTTTTACGTTTGCCATTCCTGCGCATCAACATCCGGCGCCGGCATCATCCTGTCCAGGTATCAGGGGGTGGCGCTGTCTCTCTCCCTTGGTCATGTGTCCACCGCCCTCGCCAAACCAGCCCGCACAGCCAGATTAGGGTTTGATTCATCATTTTCCGCTTAGCTGTCGGTACGGAAATCTTGAGGCAGCGCGATGTTCACTCTCCCGGCCGCCCTTCGGCGCCATCGGCCCCGCTCCGCCCGGACCATCGCCGCGGTAGCGGGAGTTGTCGCGAGCGTCACATTGAGTGCCGGCCCGGCGCCGGCGGCGCCCGCAACGGGCACGATCGAGAGCGTCATCGTCAAGGTCGATCACGCCAAGGTGGTGCGGCTGCCCGAGAAGGCGCAGACCGTGATCGTCGGCAATCCCGCCATCGCCGACGTCGCCGTGCAGAAGAACGGCGTCATGATCGTCACCGGCAAGAGCTTCGGCGTGACCAATCTGATCGCGCTCGACGCGTCCGGCACGCTCCTGGCGGAATCCCTCGTGCGCGTGGGCGCGGATTCCGATTCCGTCCTGACCGTGCAGCGCGGGCTGGAGCGGGAGAGCTATTCCTGCACGCCGGTCTGCCAGCCGGCGGCGCAGCTCGGCGACGCGCAGAAATATTTCGGCGAGGTCGGCTCCCAGGCCAGCAGCCGCAACGGCGCGGCGCTGGGCGCGAGCAAGCGCTGAAACTCGGCGCCTCAGGGTTAAGCATCCGCTAACCGCGATTCGACCGCGACCGCGACCGGTCTAACGGATCGGCAATGCTTTGCCGGTAATGCTGGACGCGTCATCTGACCGATGCCGCATCCGAAGGGCCAACAGGCGAAAGCCGGCCCGAGGTCCCGCGGCAGCGACCTGCACGCGACAACGGGACCCGGACGACATGACCGACCCTTCACCCATCGACCCCGCGGCGTCCCCCGCCTCCCCGGCCGCACGCCGCGCGCGCTTCCGGCTGCTCGCCCGCTTTCGCAGGTCGCAGGACGGCGCGACCGCCGTCGAGTTCGCCTTCATCTCGATCCCCTTCCTGATGCTGCTCACCGCCATCCTGGAAACGGCGCTGCTGTTCTGGACCAGCCAGGTGCTCGAGGAGGCGGTCTCCCAGACCTCGCGGCGCCTGCTCACCGGCGAGGCGCTGACGCGCTACACCGGCAATGCGGCCACCAACACGCAAGCCTTCAAGAACGACGTCTGCGCCAATGCCCCGGGGCTCGTCGACTGCTCGAAGCTGGTCATCGACGTCCGCACCTACAGTTCCTTCGCCAATGCGAAGAACGGCACCGACGGCACGAATCCGATCTCGGCAGGCGGGCTGAACACCACCGGCTTCGGCTACAATGCGCCCCAGCCGCAGCAGATCGTGGTGGTGCGGGCCGTCCTCGAATACCCGCTCTACTTCACCTACTGGAGCGCGAGTCTGGCCAATATCGGCTCCGGCCGCCGCGGCATCGTCGCCTCGGCGACGTTCCGGACCGAGCCCTTCAACGCGCCTGCGACATGAGGTCTCCGATGACGCGCGCCTTCTCCCTGCGCCGCAACAAGGCGGCCCTGCGACGCCTGACGCGACGCTTCCGCGGCAATCCGCGCGGCGTCGCCGCCGTCGAGTTCGCGATGATCCTGCCGGCGATGCTGGCGATCTATTTCGGGATCGTCGAAACCGGCCAGGGCGTCATGATCGACCGCAAGGTCACGCAATTGACGCGCTCGCTCGCCGATCTGACGGCGCAGTCCACCACCATCTCCAACACCGAGATGAGCAACATCTTCGATGCGGCGCAGACCGTGATGATGCCCTATACCAGCGCCAACCCGAAGATGTCGGTCCACCACATCGTCGTCGACGGCGCCGGCGTGGCGAAGGTGTGCTGGAGCGAACAGCGCAACTCGACGAAATTCGCGCGCGGAACCACGGTCACCATCCCTGCGGATATTCGCCTGCCCAACAGCTCGCTCATCATGGCGCAGGCGAGCTACGACTTCACGCCCGTGGTCGGCTGGCTCATCAAGGGCGGCGCGATCTCGATCGGCGGCGACCCGATCTATATGCGCCCGCGCCTCGGCAAGGCCGGCGGCACCGCCAGCATCGAGCAGGTCGAGCGGTCCGGCGTGGCGATGTGTCCCGGCTTCGGCTGACCGGAGCGATGCTCGCGTCCGATCGCCTCAGATCGTCCGGTTGCAGGCGCCGACCTCCGGGTTGAGCCGCAGCACCGCATCGATCGCGGCGAAGACCTCGCGCACGCATCCGACACCGTGCTCTCGCAGACCACGACCAGTCCGGGCTTCTTGGACGAGGCGCGCACCAGGGCCCAGTTTCCCGGTCCTGCGTGGTGACGCGCACGCCATTGACGGTGACCACGTCGCGGATCTGGCCTGCGAAATCGACCCATGCACCGTCGGCGGCAGGGGGCTGCCGTCAGCCGCGCAGGATCATGCGGCCGGTCTGGACCTCGTAGCCGCGCAGCTTGGCGAGGAAGGAGGTGCCGAGCAGGCTCATCGACAGTGCGCCTTCGGGCAGGACGACCGCCTCGACATTGCGGACCAGGATGGAGCCGAGCCGGACCTCGCGCAGGTTGACGCGGGCGCCCCTCACGGTGCCGTTGGCGGTGTTCAGCTTCATCTTGTAGTCGCCCGGGGAGGGGCGGATGCCGAGCGCGCTCGCATCCTTCGCCGTCAGCGCGACGAGGCTGGCGCCGGTATCGACGAGCATCTTGACACGGAAATTGTCGATCGAGGGGTGCACGACATAGTGGCCGCGATAATCGGCCGCCACCGTCAGGGTCGGCGGCTCGGCCGGGCGATAGGGTGCGGCCGCCGGCTCGGTCGCCCTCGCCGAAGCGGGGCTCGCGGTCATGCTCGCGGCGCTCGGCGCTTCGCCCACACCGACGAGGTCGGCCAGCCTGCCGCTGTACCCCACCGCGCTCAGCGATGCGATCGCCGCGATCCCGAGCGCCCAGACCACCGGATTTTGCGCCATCGGCCTGCCTTTCCCTGCGTTGCCGCGACGATGCGGCGCAGTTCCTGCGGAAGGGTGAAGACGGCCTGCGGGATGACGCAGGATGCCGAATTGCGCGCCGATCGATGCGCGACAGGCTTAACCACGCCTTGCCACGACCGCGCGAATGGGTCTCGACCTAGAGGAAGGACTGCCCGACCAGCGCCTCGATCGCATCCCGGCGGGGAATGCTGGGCTGGGCACCGGCCGCCGTGCAGGCGAGCGAGCCGGCGGCGAGCCCTCGCTGCAGAGCGCCCGAAAAGCCGAAGCCGGCAGACAGCGCTGCCGCGAAGGCGCCAGTGAAGCTGTCTCCCGCGGCCACGGTGTCGACCACGCTGACGGCGGGGGCTGAAAGCCGGCGACGGACGCCGCCATGCCAGCCGACGACGCCCTGCGCACCGAGCGTGACGATGCAGGCGATTCCGAGTTCGCCGTCGCAGCGGCGGGCGATGTCGTCGGGCTCCCGCTCGGCCCAGCCCAGCGACTGCGCCAGCACCAGCGCCTCGTGCTCGTTGGCGACGAGCATGTCGAGATCGGCAAGCAGCGCTGGATCGGGCGGCCCGGCGGGCGCGAGGTTGAGGATCACGCGACCGCCGGCCTGCTTCATGGCCCGCGCCGCTTTGAGGCATTCCGCTTCGGGCACCTCGCGCTGGAGCAGCAGGATGTCGGCCTCGCCGAGCGGCAGCGACGCCAGGGGCGTCGCGCTCGCCTGGGCATTGGCGCCGGCGGCGACGACGATCTGGTTGGCACCGTCGGCAGCGACGGCGATGAAGGCGGCGCCGGTCGGCATTGCCACCCGCGCGACGTCAGCGAGGTCGACACCATCGGCCGCCAGCAGCGAGAGCGCGATATCGGCGAAGGCATCGGTCCCGACCGCGCCGACGAGGCGCACCGGCGCACCGGCGCGACGGGCCGCGAGCGCCTGGTTGGCGCCCTTGCCGCCGGGATGGAGGGCGTAGGAGGGTCCGATGACGGTCTCGCCGGCGCCGGGCAGACGCTCGACCGGGGTAACCAGATCGACATTGAGCGAACCGAAGACGACGATCATGCCGCGATGGCTCCGGCGAGACGGCGGATGCCGGCGACGAAGGCGGCTTCCGGCGTGGTCACCACGGCCTTGAGCCCCGCCGCAGCGAGGCCGGCGCCATAGCTCTCCGCCATGGCGCCGTCGGCGACGAGATGGACGGTGTCATGCCGCCCGAACAACGCCAGCGCGCCGGCGATCTCGTGGCCGACCAGCAAGGCAGAGAGATAGGGGCCGACGGCCGAACCCGGCAGCCTCCCGGCCAGCACTTCGGAGCGGGCCGCGAAGGCGGTGTTGAGCAGGCCGCCGGGGCGGCGGGAGGCGGCAAAGCCTGCAGAAAGACCCAGTTGCGCGCCCTCCTCGGTCGGCTCCTCGGCGAGGCGGGAGAGGATCGAGTTCTGCCGCAGCAGACCCCAGATCTCGCCGGTCATGAAGCTGGCGAAGCGGGTGATCCGTCCGCCCTCGACGAGGGCCCATTTCGAATGCGTGCCGGGCAGGCAGACGATGCCGTCCTCGAGCCCGAGCCCGACAATCAGGGTCTCCTCGCCGCGCATGACGTCGAAGGCGCCCTCGTCGCTGGAGAGGCCGGGCAGGATCAGCGCAGGTGTGCCGTCGGCCAGCGCGACCTTCAGGCCGGCCGCGGCGATGGCATCCGGCGAGGCGGGGCATGGCACATAGGCCGCCTCGACCCAGCCATTGCGGCTGCCCACCATGCCCGCCAGCACGATTTGCGCCTCAGGCACCGTGCGGCGCAGATCGCCGGCGATGGCCTCGAAGGCGGAAGGGAAGCCGCCTGCGGGAACCGACTGAATGCCCTGGTCAGCGCTGCGGCGCTCCAGCACCTCTCCGGCTGCCGAGATGAGATAGGCGCGGGCGCGGGTCGTGCCCCAGTCGAGCGCGATCAGGGGTCTGGGCATGGGGGAAGGCTCCGGGACCCCCTCCCCCTCGTGGGGAGGGGCAGGGGTGGGGGGCGAACGACCGGGTGACAGTTGCATCACCAAAAGCGCTGGATCAACCGTTCACGCCTTGATGCATGCGAGGCGCTCCACCTTTACGCCCCCCACCCCTAGCCCCTCCCCACGAGGGGGAGGGGAATAGCCTCACGCCGCGAAGAAGACCGTCTCGTCCTCGCCCTGCAGGTGGATATCGAAGCGGAAGCTGCCGTCCGGCTGGCGCGTCGCGATCAGTGTGTGCCGCCGCTGCGCCGGGACCAGCGCCAGCACGGGATCGGCGGCATTTGCCGCTTCGCCTTCGAAATAGATCCGCGTCGCCAGCCGGGTCAGGATGCCGCGGGCGAAGACGGAGAGCGAGAGATGCGGCGCCTGCATCGTCCCGTCCGGCGCGGCGACAGGGCCGGGGCGGATGGTCTCGATCTGGAACGCGCCCTCGGCGGTCGCCTCGATGCGGCCGAAGCCGGTGAATCCGGCATTGCCGGCCGCGTTGTAGCGGCCCTGCGCGTCGGCCTGCCAGCTCTCGAGCATGGCGTCTCCCACCGGGGCGCCATCGCCGTCATAGACCGTGCCGGCAATGCGGATGCGCTCGCCGGCGACGCTCTCGGCCGCGACGGTCCCGGTCGCCAGCTCGCTGCCGCCATAGGCGCGCGGTGTCAGCGCATAGGCGAAGAAGGGGCCGATGGTCTGCGACGGCGTGATGCCGAGGGGCGCCTGGGCCGTTTGCGGATCAGTGCTCATGCGGCTCCTCCACCGGCGTCGCGTTGCGGCCGCGCAGGACGATGTCGAACTGATAGCCGAGCGCCCATTCCGGCTCGGTCGTGGCGAGGTCGAAGCGCGAGACGAGGCGCTCGCGCACCTGCGCGTCGGTGATCGACTGGAAGATCGGATCGTATTTGAACAGCGGATCGCCCGGGAAATACATCTGGGTGATCACCCGCGACAGGAAGCTCGGCCCGAAGAGCGAGAAATGGATATGGGCCGGGCGCCAGGCATTGTGGTGGTTGCGCCAGGGATAGGCGCCGGGCTTCACCGTGACGAAGCGATAGCGTCCTTCCGCATCGGTCAGGGCCCGGCCGGCCCCGGTGAAGTTGGGATCGAGCGGCGCCGGATGCTGGTCGCGGACATGGACATAGCGCCCGGCCGCATTGGCCTGCCAGATCTCGATCAGCGTATGCGGCACCGGCCGGCCATCCTCGTCGAGCACGCGGCCCGAGACGATAATGCGTTCGCCCAGCGGTTCTCCCGCATGCTGGCGCGTCAGGTCCGAATCACCCGCGCCGACAGCCGCATGGCCGAAAACCGGGCCCGTCGTCTCCGAGAGCGTGTGCGGCAGCAGGATCAGCGGCTTCGACGGCGCGCGCTTCACCGTCGAGCCATAGGCGGGCGAGGCATTCACTGGGTGCGCCGCCAGGCTCTCGCGCGGATAGATCAGGCTCATGCCGCCACTCCATGGGCTTGCTTGGTGCGGGCGTGGAGATCGCGCAGCACCGACAATTCCTGCTCCGTCGCGGCGGGCGTTTCCGCGACGTCGGCCGCGAAGCGCAGCGGCCAGCCGCAACCGGCCTGGACCTGCTCGCGCGTCACGCCCGGATGAAGCGAGACGACGGTGAGTTCGGCGGTGTCGGGATCCGGCTCCAGCACGCAGAGATCGGTCATCACCTTGGTCGGGCCCTTCGTCTTCAGGCCGAGCGCGGCGCGGTCCCCCTTGCCCTTGCCGTGGCCGAAGGAGGTGATGAAGGGCAGCCTGTCGACGAAGGCCCGGGTACCCATCGCCATGGTGATGAAGATCTGGCCGCAATTGCTGGCGATCTCGGGCGCACCGCCACCGCCGGGCAGACGCACCTTCGGAGCGTCATAGGGGCCGACGACCGTGGTGTTGAGATTGGCGAAGCGGTCGATCTGCGCGCCGCCGAGGAAACCGATGGTGATGCGCCCGCCCTGGAGCCAGTAGCGGAACATCTCGGGCACCGCGACCGTGGTCAGCGCGGTGTCGCAGAGCTCGCCGTCGCCGATCGAAAGCGGCAACACGCTGGGCCGCGTCGAGAGCGTGCCGGATTCGTAGATCAGCGTGATCTTGGGCGCGTGGGTGAGGCGGGCGAGGTTGCAGGCGGCCGAGGGCGCGCCGATGCCGACGAAGCAGACATCGTCATTCGTCAGCAGGCGCGCGGCCGCGATCGTCATCATCTCGGTGGGTGTCGCGCTCATCACGCCGCCTCCTTCCGGGTCGCATGGCGGGCAAAGGCGTCGGGCCCCTTTTCCAGCACGTTGTCCTTGATCCAGGCCAGGAAGGTCTCGCGCTCGCGGGCGATCTTGTCCCAGGCGATGTAGAAGTCGTTGGCACGCTTGTAATAGCCATGGGCGTAGGACGGGTAGGCGCCGCCCGGCACATGGGCGATCGCGGTGACGGCCCAGGAGGGCAGGATCACCGCATTGGCGTTGCGCGGGCCGAAATCGTCGACGATCTCCTCGACCGTGACGAGCGAGCGCTTCGCCGCCAGAACCGCCTCCTTCTGCACGCCGACGATGCCCTCGAGCAGGACATTGCCCTCGCGATCGGCCTTCAGCGCGTGGATGACCGCGGCATCGGGCCGGATCGCCGGCACCGTCGCCAGCACCTCGCCGGTATAGGGGCAGGTGACCGAGCGGATCTGCGGGTTGACGCTGGGCAGATCGACGCCCTTGTAGCCGCGGAATACGGCGAAGGGCAGGTTCGCCGCCCCAGCCTCATAGGCATTCGCCATCGCGGCGTGGCTGTGCTCCTCGATCTCGAGCCGGTGCGGCCAGCCGTTCTCGACCGCGTCGCGGAAGCGATGCAGCGAGCCGACGCCGGGATTGCCGCCCCAGGAGAAGATCAGCTTCTCGGCGCAGCCGGTGCCGATCAGCTGGTCGTAGATCAGGTCCGGCGTCATCCGGATCAGCGTCAGGCGACGCCTGCCCTGACGAATCGTCTCATGCCCCGCCGCATGCGGGATGAGATGGGTGAAGCCTTCCATCGCGACGGAACAGCCATCGCTCAAGACCGCCTCGATTCCCTGCGAGAGGGAGACGAATTCCGCCACCTTGACATCTCCTCAGATTGTGCGTTTATCGCACACTGTGTTGATAATCGAACGTTAGGCCAGCGAGGGGCAGGCGGTCAAGAATGGCTGGAGAGGCGCCCGACCGTGACCACATGGCCGCCCTCGAAA
This sequence comes from Allobosea sp. R86505, assembly GCF_042466375.1. Classification (NCBI taxonomy): domain Bacteria; kingdom Pseudomonadati; phylum Pseudomonadota; class Alphaproteobacteria; order Hyphomicrobiales; family Alloboseaceae; genus Allobosea; species Allobosea sp. R86505. Next base: position 433,034 of record NZ_JAXHPY010000001.1, read on the forward strand.
AGGGGCTGGCCGTGATCGAGTGCTTCGATGCCGGCCGCGACAGACTCACGATCGCGGAGGTCGCGCGGGCGACGGAGCTGTCCCGCGCCGCCGCCCGGCGCTGCCTGCTGACGCTGACACGGATCGGCTATGCCGCCTTCGACGGGAAGTTCTTCCGGCTTACGCCGCGCGTGCTGCGGCTCGGCCATACCTGGCTGGCCTCGGCCGCCCTGCCCCAGCTCGTGCAGCCCTTTCTGGAGCGGCTCTCCGAGGAGACGCACGAGTCGTCCTCGGCCTGCCTGCTCGACGGGCACGAGATCGTCTATATCGCGCGCTCGGCGCAAAGGCGGATCATGTCCGTCGGGCTCTCGGTCGGCACGAGGCTGCCGGCCTCCTGCACCTCGATGGGCCGGGTGCTGCTGGCGGCGCGCGATCCGGCCGACGCCCGGGCGCGCATTCTCGCGGGCCGGCCCCGGGCCCTGACGCCGCACACCGTGACCGACCCCGACCGGCTGGCCGAGATCCTGGCCGGCGTGCGGGCGCAAGGCTACTGCATCGTCGACCAGGAACTCGAACTGGGCCTGATCTCGATCGCCATGCCGCTCCTCAATGCGCGCGGCGAGGTGGTCGCCGCCTTCAACCTCTCCGGCCAGGTCCAGCGCAGCTCGGCGGTGGAGATGGCCGATCGCTTCCTGCCGGGGATGCGCCAGCTCCAGGCGCTGCTGCGCCCTCTGATCAGCTGAAGGACGACACCATGCTGGAGCTGAAGGCCGGTCCGCTGCAGGCCCGCATCCACCCCGAGATCGGCGGCATCATCGCCGCGCTGGAGTGGCGGGGGCCGGATGGGCGCCTGCATCCGCTCCTGCGCGCGCCGCCGGGTCTCGCGCCCTCGACCGCAGCGCCCAACAAGATGGGGAGCTGGGCCATGGTGCCCTTCGCCAACTGCGCCTTCGACCGCGTCGTCGACGATGGCGAGCAGCGCTTCGCACTCCCGGACAACCGACTGGGCGGCGGGCACTGCATCCATGGCTTCGGCTGGGAGGCGAACTGGGTCGTACTCGGCCATACCGCCGGCCATACCGTGCTGGAACATCGGCGCGAGGCCGGTCCCGACCCCTATCGCTACCGGGTCAACCAGGAGATCGCGCTGGACGAGGCCGGTCTGACCGTCAAACTCGTCCTCACCAACGAGGCAGACCAGGCCCTACCCTATGGCTTGGGCCATCACCCCTGGTTTCCCGCGACGCCGGATACGCGGCTGCGGATGACGGCGCGCGGGGCGCTTTTGTTCGAGGGCGAAGGCTATCGCGCCGCCGGCTCCCGCACGCTCGACGGCGGGGGGCCCTATGCCGGTGGCGCTGCCTTCGCGACGGGCGGGGAAGTCGCCTGGAGCTTCCTCGGCTGGGACGGGACGGCGCGGATCGAGACGCCCTCGACCGGGCTCGCGATCGCGCTGACGGCGAGCGAGACCCTGCGCTGCCCGGTGGTCTGGGCGCCCCCGGGAGCGGATTTCCTCTGTGTCGAGCCGCAGAGCCACGCCATCGGCTCGCCCAGCGAGAGAGCGGCGCGGGAAGCCGCGCCGCTCACGCGGCTCGCCCCGGGCGAGACGCTCGAAGGCTGGCTACGGATCGTTCCCGAGGCGCTCTGAGCTTCGCTCAGCGCCAGCGCGGGCCGGTCTCGTAATAGCGCTGCAGGTTGGTCGGCTGATAGCCAAAGGCGCCGGCGGGCAGAGCCGGGCGCAGGAGGATCTGCTCGCGGGCGGCATCCCATTTCGGCGCCTTGCGCTGCTGGGCGATGGCGGCGCGCTGCTTGCTCTTGGCCTTGGCGAGTTTCGTCTTCGTAGCCCCCTTGGCCTTGGCGAATTGCGAGAGATTGTCGGGCGCGACGCCGTTCAGCGCGATGCGCGTCTGGCTCGGCCCATGCTTCTTCACCAGCGCGAAGAGCTTGGCGGCATTGGCCGGGTGCAGGCGGATGCAGCCATGCGAGGCCGGGCGCCCGAGCGCGCCGACGGCCGTCGTGCCATGGATCGCGTAACCGCCGCGGAAGAAGATGGCGCTCGGCATGGCGCCGCCATATTTGCGCGAGTACCAGTTCTTCTCCAACCGCGTCGGACGGTAGACGCCGTTGGGCGTGCGATAGCCCTTGCGGCCCGAGGAGATGGCCCAGTTGTAGCTCTCGCCGTCGGTCGTGGTGACCTGGACGCGCTGGGCGGCGATATCGACGCGGACATCGACGCCGGCTTCAGCCGAGGCGATGCCGGCCAGCGACAGAAGGACAGCGGCCAGCAGGCCGAACATGCGACGCATCACACCACTCCGCAAAGACGCAACTGTTGATCGCTTCGGCGTTGTCGGAGCGATATCCGCCGCCATTCCCTCAAGGAAACGCTCTCGGGAGGTGCTTGTAAAGCGCCGAGCCGGAATGTGGTTTCCGACATGCGGCCCCGGCCCTGCGCGGATCGCGTCTTCGACCTGCGCCGCCGGCTTTGCCGAGGGCTGCGGGTGGGTGTAGCAGGAATGCCCGCCCCTCCCGCCCTTGCGGTCCTCCATGCTCGACATGCTCCTGCCGGCCGGCGTCGCGCCCACCATCGCGTTGCTGCTGATCGCCGTCAGCTTCCTCACCTCGGCCTTCACCGCCGCCTTCGGCATCGGCGGCGGGGTGGCGATGCTGGGTGCGCTCGCCGGAACGGTGTCGCCCTCCGTGGTCATCGCCGTCCACGGACTGGTGCAGGTCGGCTCCAATGTCGGGCGTACCTATGTGCAGCGGGCGCATGCGCTCTGGCCGCTGGTGGCGCGCTTCACCGCGGGCTCCGTGATCGGGGCGTTGATCGGGGCGCTGCTGGTGGTGGAACTGCCGGAGCGTATCCTGCTCGGCCTGCTCGGTGCCTTCATCCTCGTCATGACCTGGCTGCCGAAGCCACGCATCCCGGGGCTGGCCTCGAGCGGGCTCGTGATCGGCGGCGGACTTTCGACCATCATCACCATGTTCGTCGGCGCGACCGGATCCTTCGTGCAGGCGCTGCTGCTGCCGCTGGGTCTCGAAAAGCGGCAGCTGATCGCGACCCATGCGGCCTGCACGACGATCCAGCACCTGCTCAAGGTCTTCGCCTTCGGGGCGCTGGGCTTTTCCTTCTCGGACTGGCTGCCGCTGATCGGCGCGATGATCTTATCGGGCTTTGCCGGCACGATGCTGGGAACGACGCTGCTGGAGCGGCTGCCCGAGCGCTGGTTCGCCGTCGCGATCAAGGCCATCCTGACGGTCGTCGGCATCGACCTGCTGCGCCGCGCCGCCGGCTTGTGAGCCGACGGGCGCCTCGCAACGCTCAGATGAGCTTCACCTTGCCCGTGGCGAGGTCGTAGACGCCGCCGGCGACGGTGAGCTTCTTCTGGGCGACGCGCTCGGCGAGGATCGGCGCGGCGCTCTTCAACCGTTCGACATTGAGGCGGACATTGGCCGCGATGGCCGCGTCCAGCAGATCGGCGGCACCGGATTTCTGAGCGTCGAGCACGGCCGGCTTGATCGCGTTGATCAGCGAGGGCAGGTGGCCGGGCAGCTCCGTGCCGTTCTTGACAACGTCAATCGTCGAGGCGATGGCGCCGCAACGCGTGTGGCCGAGCACCAGAATCAGGGGCGATTGCAGCACGGCGGCGCCGAACTCCAGGCTCGCCAGGCCATCCTCGTTGACGAAATTGCCGGCGACACGAACGACGAAAAGATCGCCTGCACCCTGGTCGAAGGCGAGTTCGGGCGCGAGGCGGGAATCGGCGCAGCTCACGATCGAGGCGAAGGGATGCTGCGAGCGCGTCCGCGCCGCCCTCCCGGCGGAGAAGTCGCGCTGGTTGGGCTTGTTGGCGGCGTAGCGGGCATTGCCCGCCATCAGCCGGTCGAGCGCCTCCGCGCCGCTGATCGGTGCGGGTGGCGAGGCGGCGCCTTGCGCCCAGCCCGGACGGGTGAGGCCGGCCGTCAGGGCGAGCCCGGCGCCGAGACCGAACAGGGAGCGGCGGGAAAGGGATGGAAAGAGGGCGTTCGGGGCACAGCGTTCACACATGGGAGCCTTCCTCGGGCCAGCGGACGTTTCGCATCCGGACGGAGCGGTGATCCGGGCTTGCCCCGCGATGGTATTGATGCTGCCATGGCTGAACAGTCCAAAGTCTGCTTGAATCCGATTGCGACGAGGACTTGCTGAATGATCCCTGAAACAGGTCCTTATCTTCAGTTGAATTACAATTCGCGCCAAATTATTCCCATCTCAGCCGTGGCGGGCGGATCTGCGAGCTTCCGCTCGGCGATGCTGCATTGCGCGGACTGCGTGCTGCGGATGCATGTGGCCGAGAAGATCGTCAGCAAGGTCTTCGGCCGCAACCTGCAATCGCATGCGGCCGGGCTCGTCGTCGTCATGCATTGCGAGGCCGAGCGCGGCGCTGGTCCGAGGCCGACGCTGGCGCTGGTCCAGCGCGAGATGGGCGGTGCCCGCACGCTCGCGGCCTTTTTTGGGCTGCTGCGGCTCGCCGGCTATGTGACGCGCGAGCCGGTGCCCGGGGATGCCCGGTCGGCCTGGCTGGTGCCGGCGCCGCCGCTCTATGAGGGACTGCGGCAATGGCTGTCGCATCACGCCGGCTGCGGCGAGATCCTGGGCCTGGCCGAGGTCGGACTCTCGCAGCGCCTGCTTGCTGACGACCCCTTCCTGCGGCTGTTTCTCGGCCATGCCCGCGATCTCTTCGCACGGACGCGGGAGGCGACGGCCGGAAACGGCGCCTGGGCCTGGCTCGACCGCTTCGACTGCGGCGACCGGATCGGACTCGTCCTCCTCGGCGCGCATCATCGCGCGGCGACGGGCGAGCCCGGCGATCTGGTCTGGTTCGACCTTCACGCCCGCGAGGTCGCCGCGCGCCTCGGCCTGTCGCATTCCCATGTCCGCAACGTCATCAACCGGTCCGAGGCGGAGGAACTGCTGGTGCAGGATCGCAGCCGGGGCCGGGTCGCGCTGGCGCCGCGCCTTCTGGCGGAAAGCGAGGCCTGGTTTCGCAGCTTCTGGGGCTGGATCGCCGAGACGGCGCGGCTGGCGCAGGCCGCCGAGGCGCGGTGAGGGTGACGGCGGGGCCGAAATCCGGCATAGGCTCGCGCCAGCCCTCCCGGAAGCCGGCTTCGCCATGCTCAAGACCCGCATCATCCCCTGCCTCGACGTCAAGGACGGCCGCGTCGTCAAGGGCGTGCAGTTCCTCGATCTCGTCGATGCGGGCGACCCCGTCGAGGCCGCCAAGGCCTATGACGCGGCCGGCGCCGACGAACTCTGCTTCCTCGACATCACCGCCAGCCACGAGGACCGCGGCATCCTGTTCGAAGTGGTGACGCGGACGGCGGAAGCCTGCTTCATGCCGCTCACCGTCGGTGGTGGGGTGCGCAAGGTCGAGGACATCCGCGGCCTGCTGCTGGCGGGCGCCGATAAGGTCTCGATCAACACGGCGGCCGTCACCAACCGCCAGTTCGTCAGGCAGGCGGCCGAGAAGTTCGGCGACCAGTGCATCGTCGTGGCGATCGACGCCAAGCAGGTGACACCCGGGCGCTGGGAGATCTTCACCCATGGCGGGCGCAACCCGACGGGGCTGGAGGCAGTGGCCTTCGCGCAGGAGGTCGTCTCGCTGGGTGCCGGCGAGCTGCTGGTGACCTCGATGGACCGCGACGGCACCAAGGTCGGTTATGATCTGGGCCTGACCCGCGCCATCGCGGATGCGGTCACGGTTCCGGTGATCGCCTCGGGCGGCGTCGGCGATCTCGACGATCTCGTCAACGGCGTGCGCGAGGGCCATGCCTCGGCCGTACTCGCCGCCTCGATCTTCCATTTCGGAACCTACACCATCCCGCAGGCCAAGGCGCATATGGCGCAGGCGGGCCTGGCGATGCGGCTGGACTGAGCGATGACCTTCACCCTCTCCGATCTCGAAGCCCGCATCGCCGAGCGCGCCGCCGCCGCACCGGACGAATCCTGGACGGCCAAGCTGCTGGCCGCCGGGCCCGAGCGCTGCGCCAAGAAGTTCGGCGAGGAGGCGGTCGAGGCCGTGATCGCCGCCGTGAAGGGCGACCGGGAGGAGCTGATCGCCGAAAGCGCGGACGTGCTCTATCATCTCTTGGTTGTACTGAAGGCCCGCGATGTTGCATTGCAGGACGTGTTGAGCCAGCTTGAGGGCCGCACCGTGCGCTCCGGTCTGGCGGAGAAAGCCGCACGCCCCCGTTGAAGAGCCGAGGCTAGTCCCGCGTTGAACCTCGAAGCCTGGAATGCGGGTCGCCCCATGGATCAGCGCGCGATGCCTGCCCCGGCCCTCCCCGAACTCGATTCGCCCTATCGCAGCTTCACCCGCGACGAGTGGGCGCATTTGCGCGCCGACACGCCGCTGACGCTGTCGGTCGACGACCTGACGAAGCTGCAGTCGATCAACGACCCGATCTCGCTCGACGAGATCGTCGCGATCTACCTGCCGCTGTCGCGGCTTCTCTCGCTTTATGTCGCGGCGACGCAGGGGCTGTTCAAGGCGACGCAGCGCTTCCTGCTGGCAGAGGCCGAGGTCAAGGTCCCCTACATCATCGGCGTCGCGGGCTCGGTCGCGGTCGGCAAGTCGACCACGGCGCGCGTGCTCAAGGCCCTGCTGTCGCGCTGGCCCAACACGCCCAAGGTCGAGCTCGTCACCACCGACGGCTTCCTTTTGCCGAATGCCGAGCTCGAGCGGCGCGGGCTGATGCAGCGCAAGGGCTTTCCCGAGAGCTATGACGGCTCGGCGATCCTGCGCTTCCTCTCCGACGTCAAGGCCGGCAAGCCGCAGGTCAAGGCGCCGGTCTATTCCCACCTCGTCTATGACGTGGTGCCGGGCGAGAGCGTCACGGTCGAGCGGCCGGACATCCTGATCCTCGAGGGGCTCAACGTGCTGCAGCCGAGCCGGATGCCGAAGGACGGCACGGTGATCCCCTTCGTCTCGGATTATTTCGACTTCTCGGTCTATCTCGACGCCGACGAGAACGACCTGCACCGCTGGTACGTCAACCGCTTCATGACGCTGCGCCAGACCGCCTTCCGCGACCCGCGCTCCTTCTTCCGCAAATATGCGGAGATCGGCGAAGAAGAGGCGCTGTCGATCGCCGAGGACCTCTGGACCGGCATCAACCTGCCGAACCTGCAGGAGAACATCCTGCCGACCCGCCAGCGCGCCAGCCTGATCCTGACAAAGGGGGCGAGCCACCGGATCCAGCAGGTCGCGCTGCGGCGGCTCTAGGGATGGCGCCCGGCGCAACCCCGACCCGCTTGTCTGACATGCCGCACTGATGGAGGCCCTCTGGTCACTGGCCGGAATGGCGGGCGCCGCCTTCGTCGCCGCGACGCTGCTGCCGGCCCAGTCCGAGGCCGTCTTCCTCGGGCTCCTGGCGGCCAGGACCGTCGATCCGCTCGCGCTGTTTCTCGTCGCCAGCCTCGCCAACACGGCCGGTTCGGTCGTCAACTGGTGGCTGGGACGCCTGATCGCGCGTCATGGCGTCGAGAAACTGCCTTTACGCCTGCGGCCGGACCCGGCGAGATTCTGGCAGGCCCAAGCATGGTTCGCGCGCTTCGGCTGGCCGTCGCTGCTCTTCGCCTGGCTACCGCTCGCCGGCGACCCGCTGACCTTCGCGGCCGGCACGCTGAACTTTCCGCTGGGCCGCTTCGTTCTGCTGGTGTTGGCGGGCAAGGCAGGACGATATGCGATGCTCTGGGCCGGCTGGACAGCATTGACCTAACGTCATACCGCAACCTCCACGGCGTTGCGCGCCGTGTCGGCACAGGCTACCAGCGAAGGCCCTTTTCCGGAGATCTGATCATGAGCATTCATCGCATCGCCGTCGGCCCGCGCATGTCCAAGGCCGTCGTTCATGGCGACACCGTCTATCTGGCGGGCCAGGTCGCCGACAAGGCGGCGGGCAAGAGCGTCGCCGAGCAGACCGCGGATATCCTCGGCATCATCGACGGGTTGCTGGCCGAGGCCGGCACCGACAAGAGCAAGCTTCTCATGGTCAACATCTGGCTCTCCGACATGTCGACCTTCGCCGAGATGAACGGCGTCTGGGACAAGTGGGTCGTCGCCGGCCAGACGCCGGGCCGCGCCACGGTCGAGGCCAAGCTCGCCGCGCCGCAATTCACCGTCGAGATCGCGGTCATCGCCGCGAAGTAACCGGCTGCTGGCCCCGGCAAACGGGGCCGTTCGGGCATGCTGCGACCGCAGGAGACGGGAGGTGGCCAAGTGACCTCTCAGGATGACATGTCCGCCATGATCGCGCGGGTCGCGGACCGGCACGATGTGCCGCTCGCGGTGCTGCTCGCCGTCATGGCCAGCCTGGTCAGGAGCGGCGTCCGGCCGAACCTCGCGAGGCTGGAGCAACTCCTCGGCCGCAAGGCCCGCGAGGTCGTGGCCCTGCGCCGCCGCCTCGGCCAGGCGAGCGCGGATGCGGTGGTCGCCGAGGCACGCCGCAAGGCCGCGCGGGCTCTCGAGAGCGGGCAGTTCGTCGAGGTCGAGCGGGCGCTGGCGCAACTCGAACTGCATTTCTTCGGCGGAATGACCGACCTGTCGGCCATGCCGTCCGACCGGCGCATCGCCGCCGGCGAGGCACGCAGCGACCGCGCCGCCATTGCCCTGCTCGATCTCACGCCCGCCGCCTGCAAGGAAGCGGCGCAGCGCTATGGCGAGGCAGCCGCCATCATCGGTCAGGCGGATCTCGCGCGCAGCCGCGAATTCGCTTTGCGCCAGGGCGATGCTCTGGCGCGGACCGGCGAGGATTTTGCCGAGTCCGCTGGTTTCGAGACGGCGATCGCCCATTTCCGAACCCTGCTCTCGCGGCTCGACAATTTCGACGACACGATCGCCTGGGCGACCGTGCAGGAGCGGCTGGCGCGCGCCCTGGCGGGCCTTGCCCATCTGGCGGGCGACGACAAGCGGCTGGACGAGGCGCTGGCCTGCTGCCGCACGGCCCTGGAGGATCTGCGGCACGACCAGGCGCCGTTGCTCTGGCGTGCGCTGAAGGTGCGCTTTGGTCGCATCGCCATTCCGCTTGGAGAGCTGCGCGAGAATGACGATCTGCTGGAGGAGGCGATCTCCGCTCTGGCCACCGCCCTCGCCCGCTGGAACCAGGACGGCGACGAGGCCCGCTGGCTCGAGGCCGAGCAGCTGATCTCGCGCGGCCGCGCCGCGCTGGGCCGTCGCACCAGCGACCTCGCTCTGCTCGAGCGCGCCTTCAACGGCTTCAACCGCGTCGCCAAGGCCGTCGACCGCACCCGGGAGCCGCTGCGCTGGGCCGAGCTGCAGGACCAGATGGGCGGGGTTCTGGCCGCGATGGGCGAGCGCTACAGCGAGCCGGTCGTGCTGGAGGAGGCGGTCGCCGCCTTCGGTTCGGCCCTGGAAGAGCGCCGGCGAGATCGCAGCCCGCAGCTCTGGGCGGCCAGCACCGCCAGCCAAGGCCTGGCCTCGATGCAACTCGCGGCGCGCCGCAAGGACCCGGGCATGGCGCAGCAGGCCTTCATGCAGATCGCCGCCGCCGTCGAGGCGATGCGCGAGGCCGGCCACAGCGCCGACGTCGCCATGCTGCAGAAGAAGCTCGTCCTCGCCGGCAGCCTGGCCGAAGGCATGCGCAAGCGCTGAGGGGCTCAGGCCGCCGTGCCGGCCCTGCGCAGATCGGCGAGCCGCTCCAGCGCCGCATCCAGCGTGGCGTCGCGCTTGGCGAAGCAGAAGCGCACCACGGTTTTGACCGCCGCCTCGTCGTAGAAGGCGCTGACCGGGATCGCCGCCACGCCGTTCTCCATCACCAGCTTCCGGCAGAAGGCGACGTCGTCGCTCTCGCCGAGCGGGGCGATGTCGACATTGAGGAAATAGGTGCCGACGCTCGGCAGCACGCTGAAGCCCAGCCCCGTCAGCCCCTGCGCGAACCGGTCCCGCGAGCGCTGGAAATCCGCCCTCATGCTCTCGAAATAGCCGTCCTCCTTGCCCAGCCCATAGGCCACGGCGGTCTGGAGATTGGGCGGCGTGGTGAAGGTGATGTATTGATGCGCCTTGGCCAGCACCTTCATCAGCGGCGGCGCGGCCATCACCAGCCCCACCTTCCAGCCGGTCAGCGAGAAGATCTTGCCGGCCGAGGAGATCTTGACGGTGCGCTCGCGCATGTCGGGCCGCCCGAGCACGGGAACATGCCGCCGGCCGTCGAAGACGACATGCTCCCAGACCTCGTCGCAGATCGCCACCGCGTCATGGCGGATGCAGAAATCGGCGAGCAGATCGAGATCGGTGGCTGAGAAGATCGTCGCCGTCGGGTTGAGCGGGTTGTTGAACAGGACGACCTTCGTACGCGGCGAGAACGCGGCGGCGAGCGCTTCCTCGCTCAGGCCGAAATGCGGCGGGCGCAGCGTCACGAATTTCGGGATGCCGCCGGCGCGGCGCACGAGTGGGACATAGGCATCGTACATCGGCTCGAACAGCACGACCTCGTCGCCCGGCGAGACCAGCGCCATCAGCGCCCCGGCAATGGCCTCCGTCGCGCCGGAGGTGACCATGATCTCGCTGCCGGGGTCGAGATCGAGCCCCTGCCAGTGCTGGTAATGGGTGGCCGTCGCCTGCCGCAGTTCCGGCAGGCCCATCATCGGCGGGTACTGGTTCCAGCCGTCGACGACGGCCTCCGCCGCCTTGCGGCGCACGTCGAGCGGCCCGGGATCGTCCGGGAAGCCCTGGCCGAGATTGACCGCACCGGTCTCGCGGGCGAGCTGCGACATCACCTCGAAGACGCTGGTCGAAAGGGCGGAGAAGATCGGGTTCATCGCGGTTCGTCGCTGCGGCGGAAAGGAACGCTTTCTGGCGCCTCTACCACGCCGGGGCTGCAGGCACACCCTGCACAGGCGATGAGGCTTCCATAAAAAATACCGAGTGATGATTGTTGACATTCATCACTGATCATTGTTGGGTGCTTTTCAGCCGGTTCACGACGGGCACCTGTTGCGACTTCGCCCCTTTGGCGCAGCGGGAATTGGCGTGAACCGGCGACCCTCCCTTCAGCGCCTCGCATCGCGACGGTTGCCGCTCCGGCACACGCCGCCTAATCAGGCGCATGGCTTCGCCCCGTACCCCCGCGCTGATGATCCTCGGCACCGGCTCCAATGTCGGGAAGTCGCTGCTCGTCGCGGGGCTCTGCCGCCTCTTCGCGGATCGCGGGCTCAGGGTCAGGCCGTTCAAGCCGCAGAACATGTCCAACAACGCCGCCGCCACGGCCGCGGGCGAAATCGGACGGGCCCAGGCGCTGCAGGCGCGCGCCGCCCGCATCCCTGCGCATGTCGACATGAACCCGGTGCTGCTGAAGCCCGAGAGCGAAGCCGGCAGCCAGATCATCCTGCAGGGCCGCGTGGCCGGGCATCTTCCCTCCGGGGACTTCGCCCGGCGCGGGGATTTCCTGCCCAAGGTTCTGGAGAGCTTCGAGCGGCTCTGTGCGGGCGCCGATCTCGTGCTGGTCGAGGGGGCGGGCTCACCGGCCGAAACCAATCTGCGGGCGCGCGACATCGCCAATCTCGGCTTTGCCCGCACCGCCGGCGTGCCGGCCGTTCTGGTCGGCGACATCGATCGCGGTGGGGTCATCGCCAGCCTCGTCGGCACCCATGCCGTCTTGGACGAGGCCGACCGCGCGATGATCCGCGCCTTTGCGGTCAACCGCTTCCGCGGCGAGGTGGCGCTGTTTGCCGACGGCGTCGAGACCATCCGCAGCGCCACCGGCTGGCCCTGCCTGGGCGTCGTGCCCTGGTTCGCGGACGCCGCGCGCCTGCCCGCGGAGGACGGGCTCGATCTGCGCAACGCGCCGGCCCGGCCCGGCGCGCGCCTCAAGATCGCCGTCCCGGTCCTGCCCGGCATCGCCAATTTCGACGACCTCGACCCGCTCAAGCTGGAACCGGCGATCGACCTCGTGCTGCTGCGGCCGGGCCAGGCGCTGCCCGGCGATGCCGGGCTCGTCATCCTGCCCGGCTCGAAGACGACGCTTCGGGACCTCGCCGCGCTGCGGGCGCAGGGGTGGGACATCGACATCCTCGCCCATCGCCGGCGCGGCGGCCATGTTCTGGGCCTGTGCGGCGGCTACCAGATGCTCGGGCGCGTGGTGCGCGATCCGCTGGGCCTCGAAGGCCCGGCCGGCGAGGCCGCCGGGCTCGGCCTCCTCGATGTCGAGACCGTGCTGGAAGGCCGCAAGACCGTCCGCGAGACCGGTTTCGTGCATGCAGCCAGCGCCGCCGCCGGCCAGGCCTACGAGATCCATCTCGGCCGGACGGAGGGGGCCGATCGTGCGCGGGCGCCGTTCCGGGTCGACGATCGCGGCGAGGGCGCGGCGAGCCCCGATGGCCGCGTGGTCGGCAGCTATCTCCACGGCGTCTTCGCCTCGGATACCGTGCGCGCCGCCTGCCTGGCTGCGATCACCGGCGCCCCGCTGTCGTCGGGCACCAACTATGAGGGCGATGTCGAGGCGACACTCGACCGGCTGGCGGCGCATCTGGCGCGCCATCTCGACGTCGAGGCCCTTCTGGCGCTGGCGCATCGGCGCCCCGCGCCGGGCTGAGACACCCCGACCGCAGGAACCGCGCGAAGCGCAGCGCGTTCTTCCTGCCGAGCGCCCCTTCCGCCGCCCTTCGGCAGCGCCGCTTAATCCAGATCAATGCACGACAGGCGACGAAGCGGCATGCATTGAAAAAGCTTATTCACCAGAATGTTGACGAATGACGAAATTCGTCATAGCGGTCGCACTCCCATCCATCTCCGCCGACCCAACAGGACAGGCCCAGCACGTGAGTCAGCCCGAGCGCGATACGAGGCAGAGCATCGTCGACACGGCCGAGCGCTTCTTCCGCGACATCGGCTATCAGAAGACGACCGTCGCCGACATCGCCAAGTCGCTGCGAATGAGCCCGGCCAATGTCTACCGGTTCTTCGACTCCAAGAAGTCGATCAACGAGGCGGTTCTGGCGCGCTTCAAGGGCGAGCTGGAGGAATCGCTGTCGCTGATCATCGCCGAGCCGCGCTCGGCGGGCGCCCGCCTGCGCGACATGCTGCTGACCTCGCACCGGATCAACCAGGCCCGCTTCGCCGACCAGCAGCGCATGCAGGAGATGGTCTGCGCCGCGATGGAGGAGAGCTGGGACGCCATTCTCGGACATATCGAGCGTTTCGACGCGCTTCTCGGCCGGGTGGTGGCCGAAGGCGTCGCCAATGGCGAGTTCCGCGCGATGGATCCGGTCGCCGCGACGCAGTGCATCCGGACCGCGATGATCCGCTTCCAGCATCCGTTGCTGATGGCGCAGTGCGAACGCTTTCCCGGCCCCTCCGCGGAGGAGATGATCGCGTTCATCATGGCCGCGCTGGAGACGCCAAAGCCTGCGGGCTGACCGTCCGGCGTGTCCGCGCGGCGGCCGCCGCGTTGACAAGCCGCCGAGGGAGCAGGATACCCCGCCCGTCATGGCCCAGTCTTCCAAGCAGAGCGTCAAGAAGCTCGCCGTCATCGCCCACGATCTCGTGGCGACGGCGCTCGCGATCTGGCTCGTCTTCGTCATCCGCTTCGAAGGCGCGCAGCTCGAGGAGCATCTGCGCTATCTGCCCCGCTTCCTGCCGGCCTTCGTCGCCTATGGCGGCCTGATCTACTGGCTGTTCTCGCTCTACCGCTCGAAATGGCGCTTCGCCTCGCTGCCGGACCTGTCGAACATCGTCAAGGCGAGCACGATCCTGACGCTGTCGCTCGTCGTGGTCGATTATGTGCTGGTCTCGCCCGATTTCTACGGCGCCTTCTACTTCGGCAAGATCAGCATCGCCCTTTACTGGCTGGTCCAGATCGCGCTGCTGGGCGGTCCGCGGCTGGCCTACCGCTATTTCAAGTTCTCACGTTCGCGCAGCCACGCCGCCCGCGAGGCGTCGCTTCCGGCGCTGCTGCTGGGACGCGGCTTCGAGGTCGAGATGGTGATTAGGGCCATGGAGGCCGGCACGATGCGCCGGCTGCGGCCGGCCGGCATCCTCTCGCCGCGCGCCGACGATCTCGGCCAGGCTATCCGGGGCGTGCCCGTGCTCGGCCTTTTGTCACAGATCGAGCAGATCGTCGGAGACGCGGCCGAGCGCGGCGAGGGCTTCCGCCGGATCGTCGCGACGCCGAGCGCGCTGCTGCCCGAGGCGGAGCCCGACAAATGGCTGGCGCGGACCCGCAAGCTCGCGCTGCCGATCTCGCGCATCGACAGCCTGGGGGAAGGCGGCGCGCGTGATTCCGAACTCGCCCCGCTCGAAATCGAGGATCTGCTCGTCCGTTCGACCGTCCGGATCGACCGCGAGCGGCTGGGCGCCTTCCTGGCGGGCAAGCGCGTCATCGTCACCGGCGGCGGCGGCTCGATCGGCTCCGAGATCTGCCTGCGCTGCGCCGCTTTCGGTGCGGCCGAGTTGCTCATCGTCGAAAGCTCGGAGCCCGCCCTCTTCCAGATCACCGAGCAACTCAGCGTCCAGAAACATGCCACGGTCGTCTCCGGCGTGCTGGCGGATGTGCGCGACCGCGACCGGATCACGGCCCTGTTCACCGCCTTCGCCCCGGACATCGTGATCCATGCCGCGGCGCTCAAGCACGTGCCCTATCTCGAGGCGGACTGGAGCGAGGGCATCAAGACCAACATCTTCGGCTCGGTGAACGTCACCGACGCGGCAATCGCGGCCAACGCCAAGATCTTCGTGCTGATCTCGACCGACAAGGCGATCGAGCCCGTCTCGATGCTGGGGGCGACCAAGCGTTTCGCCGAGATGTATGCGCAATCGCGCGACGCCGAGTTCGTCGCGGCCGCGGCCGGCATGCGCCTCGTCGCCGTGCGTTTCGGCAATGTGCTGGGCTCGGTCGGCTCCGTGGTGCCGAAGTTCAAGGCCCAGATCGCGCGCGGCGGGCCGCTGACCGTCACCAGCCCCGACATGATCCGCTATTTCATGACGATCCGCGAGGCCTGCGACCTCGTCCTGACCGCCGCCTCACATGCCCGGCCGGATGGTGTCGAGGCGGAGCGGGCCGCGGTCTATGTGCTGAAGATGGGCCAGCCGGTGCGCATTATGGACCTGGCCGAGCGGATGATCCGCCTCGCCGGCTTCGAGCCGGGCGAGGACATCGAGATCGTCGTGACCGGCGTCAGGCCCGGCGAGCGCATGAACGAGATCCTGTTCGCGCGCGACGAGCCGATGGCGGAGACCGGCCTCGACGGCGTCATGGCGGCCAAGCCCGTCTTCGCCAACCGCGCCCGGCTGCAGGGCTGGCTGGCCCGTCTCGAGGCAGCGCTGAAGGCGGATGACCGGACCGCGGCGGATTCGATCCTCGACGAGGCGATCCCCGATTTCAGCCGGCGGCAGAGCGTTCCCCCAGGCGCCGGAGCGCCGCAACCGTCTCGGCTGGCGGCCGCCAACCGGCCCTGAGCAGACCCTCGGGCCGCGCCACGAGGCTGCCGACGAGCTTGGTGAAGGCCTCCCCCCGCCCGGCCAGGCGCGCGCCCCACCGCAGCAGCCCCGTCGGCACCGCGATCAGGCCAGGCCCCCGGCCGAGGCCGGCCCGCAGGGCGGTCAGGATGCCGGCCACGCCGATCGGCTCGGGATCGGCCAGGGTGAAGGCGCGCCGCACCGGGCAGCGTAGCGTCAGAGCGAAGAGGATCGCGTCGGCCAGGTTCTCGACCGCCAGCAGCGAGCGCGGCGCCGTCAGCGCGCCGAGCGGCAGAGGCAGCGGCAGGCGCGCCAGCCGGACCAGCGCCGCCATGTTGGCCTTGACCCCCGGCCCGTAGACCAGCACCGGACGCAGCGCCACCCAGTCCAGATCGAGACCGGCCAACCCCTGCTCGGCGGCGAGCTTGGAGCGGCCATAGGCATCGTCGGGCGCTGGCGGGTCGTCCTCGCGCAACGGCGGGCCGTCGAACGCTCCCGTCTGCGCCTTGATCGACGAAATGAAGACGAAGCGCGAAACGCCGGCCCGGTAGGCCGCTTCCGCGAGGGCGAGCGTCGCCTGTGTGTTGATCTGCCGATAGAGCGCCTCGTCGAGGCCCGGCCCGGCATGGGCGAGACCGGCGAGGTGGACGACGTGAGCCACGTCGGCGAGCGCGGCCGTCCAGTCGATGGGCGCGGCGAGATCGCCGGTGACGACGCCCTCGGTGCCCGGCGGCGGCTCGGCCGCGGTTCTCTGGGCGACGCGGACGCGGTATCCGGCCGCCAGCAGCGCCGCGACGACATGGGGGCCGACGAAGCCACCGGCCCCGGTGACGAGAACGCGCTCGCCGTTCATGCCGAGTCCGCCGGCCGCGCGAAGCGCCGCAGCAGCAGCGCCGTCAGGAGCACAGCCGCGGCCAGGCAGGCGAGTTGCGCCCACGGCATCGGCAGCAGCAGCGTCAGGCCCGCCAGCAGGACGAGGGCGAGATTGAGCCCGGCCACCTGCGTCACCACGGCCAGGACAGCGTGGCCGTTCGTTGTCGCCTGCTGGTAGAAATGCGAGCGATGCGCTTCCCAGACGCGCTCCCGCCGCGCCAGCCGGCGCAGCAGCGTCAGCGTGGCATCGGCGATAGGGTAGAGTGGCAGGATGAGCGCCGCGACCAGCGCCCCGTTGCCGGCCAGCCGGTAGAGCAGATAGGCGCCGAGCAGCCCGATCGGGAGCGAACCGACATCGCCGAGGAAGAGCCGGGCCACTGGTTTGTTGAAAGGCGCGAAGCCGATGAGCCCGCCGGCAAGCGCCGCCGCCAGCGCACCCGTCGCCGGATCGACGATCCCGAGGGCACTGGCGAGGGCGAGCGCACCGGCCAGCGGCACGAAGCCGGCGACGGTGATCCAGTCGAGCCCGTCCATGAAGTTCGTCAGGTTCACGAACCAGATGCCGGCGAGCAGAGCGAACAGACGCTCCACCGCGAGGGGCAGGGCCGCGGGAAACAGCCGAACATCGGGGGCCGCATAGACGATGACGACCGCGACGCAGAGGGCCTGCAGGCCGAGCCGCAGCCCCGCCGAGAGCGGGCGGATGTCGTCCCAGGCGCCCACCATTGCAAGCACGACGCTCGCGGCGAGCACGAAACCGAGGCTGCCGGCACCGGGCACGGGCGGCAGGATCCCTACCGTCAGGCTGAGCGCGGCGACCAGGCCGCCGAGCACCGCGATACCGCCGCCCTGGGGCGTGGGGATGCGATGGCTCGAGCGGGCATTGGGCCGTGCGAGCGCGTACCGGACCAGCACCGGGCGCAGCAGCACGCACAACAGCGCCGAAACGGAAGCGGCGACCGCAAGGACCAGAAGCAGAGCGAAGGGTTGGGGCACGATAGAGATCAACCGGAACGATGTCCGGCCATCCCTAGAGCATGACGGGGGTCAGCGGGAGCCCATTCCCACCCGCGAGGGCGCCGTCGCGCTTGCGCCTTGTCAGAATCGGCACAAAGAGGGAACATGCGGCATGTCCATCGTCGATCTCCCCCTGGATCAGGCCCCGCGGCGGCCAGACATCACCCGCAGCGTCTGCCGCGGCGCCGCCCGGCACCTGCGCGAACGCGGCTACGCGACCGTCACCGAAATGACCTTCGCGAACGGCCGCCGCGGCGACATCGTGGCGCTGTCTCCGTCGGGGGACCTGCTGGTCGTCGAGGTCAAGTCCGGTATCGAGGATTATCGCATCGACGGCAAATGGCCGGATTATCGCGATTATTGCGATGCCTTCCTCTTCGCCGTGGCGCCGGAGTTCCCGGCCGAGATCCTGCCCGAGGATGTCGGCCTGATCATCGCCGACGGCTATGGCGGCGCGCTGATTCGCGAAGCGCCGCGTCATCCGCTCGCACCGGCCCGGCGCAAGGCGCTGACCATCGCCTTCGGCCGGCTGGCGGCCGCGCGGCTGGCTGGTCTGGAGGATCCCGCCGCGCTGCGATGAGGCGGCGCAGCAGCAGGGCAGGCGACTGCCGTCAGCGCGGGGCGCGCTTGGCGAGAATGCGCTGCAGGGTGCGGCGGTGCATGCCCAGGCGTCGCGCCGTCTCGGAGACGTTGCGGTTGCAGAGTTCGTAGACGCGCTGGATATGCTCCCAGCGGACGCGATCCGCCGACATCGGGTTTTCAGGCGGCTGGGGCCGCGCATCGCGCGCCGCCGCCAGGGCCGCGTGGATCTCGTCGGCATCCGCCGGCTTTGCCAGGAAGTCGAATGCGCCGAGCTTCACGGCGCTGACGGCGGTGGCGATGTTGCCATAGCCGGTCAGGACGACGCCGCGCGCCTCGGGACGGCGTTCCTTCAGCCGGGCGATGACGTCGAGCCCGTTGCCGTCGGCGAGCCGCAGATCGATCACGGCAAAGGCCGGCGCCTGGTCGTCCACCGCCGCGATGCCGGCGCTGACGCTGTCGGCGATGCGCACGGAATAGCCCCGGCTTTCCATCGCCCGGGCCAGCCGGGTCAGGAAGGGCTTGTCGTCATCGACGAGCAGCAGCGACATGTCCGCCGCCGCGGCGACCGGGAGCTGTTCGGTCAGCATGTCCTGAATCATCATATCCTCCGGCCCGGCTCTGTCCCGGAGACCTCGGCCGCAAGGTGGGCCGCGCTACGGGCTGGACGGGCGTTCATGAGCCAACTCTATGTAGGATCGCCGGTTCCGCCTTGTTAGGGCCCGCCGGCGGCACGTCGATCTCGAAAGCCTCGCGCAGCCAGATCATGCGCACGCAGGCGCCGGTCGCCGGCGCGGGCAGGTTCGAAAACTCGATCGCGGCGCCGCCCCGCTCGAGCAGCGTCTTGGCGATGAAGAGCCCGAGACCCAGCCCGCCGCCTGCGCGCGTTTCGCTGGCGCCGTTGGTCAGATAGGGATCCCCGGCTCTCAGCAGGACGTCGGGCGGAAAGCCCGGGCCGTCATCCGCAATGGTGAGCATGACCTGTTCCTGGTTCCATTCGGCCGTGATCGTCACGGTCGAGCGGGCGAAGTCGACGGCATTGTCTACGATATTGCCGAGACCATAGATCATGCCGGGATTGCGGCGGCAGACCGGCTCGGGCTTTTCGCCCACCATCTCGATCTCGAAGGGAACCCCGAAAGGCCGCTGCGGGCCGGCCGCCTCCTCGATCAGCAGGCGCAGGCCGAGCCGGTCGAGCGGGCCGCCATCGTCATCCTGCAGCGAGGCGAGCTTGCCGAGGATGCCGCGGCAGCGCTCAACCTGCTCGCGCAGCAGGGCGATGTCGTCGGCCATCTCTCCGTCCGGCGGCGCCAGCCGCGCCAGTTCCTTGGCGACCAGCGCGATGGTCGCGAGCGGCGTGCCCAATTCATGGGCAGCGGCGGCCGCCAGCCCGTCGAGCTGCGAGAGATGCTGTTCGCGCGCCAGGACGAGTTCCGTCGCCGCCAGGGCATCCGACAGGTCGCGGGCTTCCTTGGCGACGCGCCAGGCATAGATCCCGGTGAAACTGAGGCCGAGCACGACGGCGGCCCAACTGCCGATCTGGTAGTGCGGGGGCAGGAACGGCCGGTCCGGCCCCGCCCAGGGCAGCGGCAGATGGACGAGGCTGACCAGCGTCGCCGCCGCGATGGCGATGACGCCGAGCAGGAGGGTCCGCTGGGGCGGCAGCGCGGTGGCCGAGATCATCACCGGCGCCAGCAGCAGGATCGAGAACGGGTTCTGAAGCCCGCCGGTGAGGTAAAGCAGCACCGAAAGCTGCACGATGTCGAAGGCGAGCAGGGCCGTGGCCGCCCCCGGCCTGAGCCGGTGGCTGAGCGGAAAGCGGATGCGCAGCGCGATGTTCAGCCAGGATGAGACGGCGATCGCCGTGAAGCACCAGCCGAAGGGCAGCGAGAAGCCCAGCCCGAAATGCACACCCGCCACGGCCAGGCTCTGGCCGGCAATGGCGAGCCAGCGCAGACGCACCAGCGTGTCGAGACGCAGGTGACGATTCACGCGGCCCAGGGCGAGTGTCGTAACGTCAAACGAGGTCATGGCCGTGTCTGACCCATAGGCGATGCAGGGGTCAAGCGCAGCCCGCCGGAGCACGACAAACTGGGGGCAATCGTCATGAGAGTGAAATCTTAGCCTTTTGAAGGGTTGAATGAGAACAAAATAGGCATAGGCTGCGTTCATGTTGCGGCGCGGCATTGATTGAGCGCCGGAAGGATCGAATTCGCATGTATGGAGCCGCCATGTCGTTCGCTTACCATGCCTATGAAGCGGCTCACATGATGCTCAGCCCGGCCCGGAGTGTTTCCGACGCGCTGCATCTCGCCTTCCGCAATCCCGCCAATCCGATGACCTACACGCCGATGGGGCGGACCATCGCCGCCTCCTGCGAGCTGTTCGAGCGGACGACGCGCCGCTACGGCAAGCCGGCCTTCGACCTGGCGGAGACGACGATCAACGGCGTCAAGGTCGCGGTCGAGGAGCGCGTGGTCTGGGAGCGGCCCTTCTGCCGCATGGTCTATTTCGACCGCCGCATCGAGGGCCGCCGCAAGCCGCAGCCCAAGGTCCTGATCGTCGCCCCGATGTCGGGCCATTACGCGACGCTGCTGCGGGGCACGGTCGAGGCCTTCCTGCCCGGGCACGAAGTCTACATCACCGACTGGGTCGATGCCCGTCTGGTGCCGATGATGGCGGGCCGCTTCGATCTCGACGATTACATCGACTATGTCATCGCCATGCTGCAGATGCTCGGGCCGGAGACGCATGTCATGGCCGTCTGCCAGCCTTCCGTGCCGGTGCTGGCGGCTGCCGCCCGGATGGAGGCCGAGGGCGACGACTGCGCCCCGCGCTCGATGACGCTGATGGGCGGTCCGATCGACACCCGCCGCTCGCCGACCGCGGTGAACTGCCTGGCGATGGAGCGCGGCACCGACTGGTTCCGCCGCAACTGCATCACCAAGGTGCCCTTCCCGCATCCGGGCACGTTCCGGGACGTCTATCCCGGCTTCATGCAGCTCTCCGGCTTCATGGCGATGAACATCGACCGCCATGTCAGCGCCCATTACGAGATGTACAAGCACCTCATCGCGGGCGACGGCGACTCCGCCGAGAAGCATCGTGACTTCTACGACGAGTACATGGCGGTGATGGACCTGACCGCCGAGTTCTATCTCCAGACGGTGGAGACGGTCTTCGTCGAGCACGCCTTGCCCAAGGGCACGATGATGCATCGCGACAAGCCGGTGGACTGCACGGCCATCCGCCGTGTCGCGCTGATGACGGTCGAGGGCGAGAAGGACGACATCTCTGGTGTCGGCCAGACCCAGGCCGCCCACGACCTCTGCCCCAACATCCCAGACGACAGGCGCGCGCACTACCTGCAGATGGGCGTCGGCCATTACGGCGTCTTCAACGGCTCGCGCTTCCGCTCCGAAATCGCTCCGCGCATCGCCGATTTCATGCTGACGCTCGACATGGAGGCCGCCAAGGGCCGCCGCGAGGCGAGCGCCGGTGCGGCGCGCAAGGGGCTGAAGATCGCGAGTTGAGACTCGGCCACCCGCTTCGGTCCCCGCAGCGGATCCAAAGCATCGTCCGAACAAGCCAAAACGCCCGCCGGTCCGAACCGGCGGGCGTTTTCGTTGGGGTCGCTCAGCGGAAGAAGACCAGCGTCTGGATGAGGAAGATCGGGATCAGGATCGCGCCCGACCAGGCCATGTAGCCGAAGAAGCTCGGCATCCTGACCTTCCGGTCCTTGGCGATGGCGTAGACCATGAAGTTGGGTGCGTTGCCGATATAGGTGTTGGCGCCCATGAAGACCGCGCCCGCCGAGACCGCCGCAAGCGTCAGCGCGCCCGTCGTCATCAGCACCTGGGGATCGCCACCCGCCAGCTCGAAGAAGACGAGATAGGTCGGCGCGTTGTCGAGGAAGGACGAGAGGATGCCGGTCAGCCAGAAATAGGCGACCGTGTTGTGGCTGCCGTCGGGATTGCTGACCAGCGCGACGAGGCCGGAGAAGGCGCCGTTGCGGCCAGCCTGCAGCATCGCCAGGACGGGGATGATGCAGACGAAGATGCCCGCAAAGAGCTTGGCGACCTCGAGGATCGGCCCCCAGGTGAATTCGTTGCCGGCCCGCACGGGTTTCGGCGTCAGCTTGAGCGAGAGACCGGCCAGAGCGAGCAACACGACGTCGCGAACGAGGTTCTGGAGCTCGACCTTCGAGCCGAGGATGTCGAAGACGATGCCCGGCTTCCAGCTCGCCGACATCAGGATGGCCCCGATGACCCCGCCCAGCAGGATGAAGTTGACCTTGCCATAGAGCTTGATGTCGCGGTCGGGCGTCGGGTCCCTCAGCGAGGGCATGCCCTCTTCCTTGCGGTAGAACCAGTTGTCCAGAGCGTAGAACAGCGCCAGCAGGATCGCGACCGCCAGCAATGTCTCCGGCAGGAGATGCGTCGTGGTCCAGAAGAAGCTGACCCCGCGCAGGAAGCCGAGGAACAGCGGCGGGTCGCCGAGCGGCGTCAGCGAGCCGCCGATGTTCGAGACCAGGAAGATGAAGAAGACGACGACATGGACGTTGTGGCGCCGGTTGTCGTTGGCGCGCAGCACCGGGCGGATCATGATGATCGAAGCTCCCGTCGTGCCGACGAAGCTCGCCATCAGCGTGCCGATCGCCAGCAGGGCGGTGTTGGTTGCGGGTGTCCCGTGCAGATTGCCCATGATCAGGATGCCGCCGGCGATCGTGAACAGGGCGAAGAGCAGGATGATGAAGGGGATGTATTCCAGCAGTGCCGTGTGGGCCAACGCCGCGGCCGCCGGCTCGAGGCCGCGCAACGCGACCAGCGGCACGAGAACGAGAGCGGCCCAGAACGCAGCGAACTTGCCGTAGTTCAGCTCCCAGAAATGCGGAAACAGGATCGGGCCGAGCGCGATCGAGAGCAGCATGCCGGCGAAAGGCAGGGCCCAGAGCACGCCCATCGAGGCGCCGCCGATATCGCTGGCGGCATGGGCCAGTCCAGGCGTAAGGCAGGCCCCGAGCAGGGTGCCCAGAAGCGTCGTCGTCCTCGTCACGGTTGATCCCCCTGCGCTCTCCGGCGCTTTGTCCGTCGATCAGGCCGGCCCATGGGACGACAGATCCGAGGCAGCAGGCCGAATTGGCGCGAGCATGGCGGCAAGGATTCAATAAATGCTTACGGATCGATCTGCGCGCCGTAGCGCCGCCTTCACGAAGCCGGCTGCTAAATCTGGTGCAGGCCGCGCCTTCTCGGATAGCCTGCGGCAAGGCGGCCTGGGCCGCGCGATTCGGACCCCGCCATGTGCCGCTTCCTCGCCTATTCCGGCGTCCCCGTCTTTCTCGAGGACCTCGTCGCGGCCCCCTGCCACTCGCTGATCCACCAATCGCTCCATGCCGCCGAGGCCAAGACCGGCACGAATGGCGACGGCTTCGGCGTCGGCTGGTATGGCGACCGGCCCGAGCCCGGCCAGTATCGCGAGGTCCGGCCGGCCTGGTCGGACGAGAACCTGCTCTCGATCGCACGGCAGGTTCGCTCTTCGCTGTTCTTCGCGCATGTCAGGGCGGCGACCGGCACCGCGACGACGCGGGCGAACTGCCACCCCTTCGCCCATGGCCGGTATCTCTTCATGCATAACGGCCAGATCGGCGGCTACGGGCTGATTCGGCGGCGGCTCGAAAGTCTGATTCCCGATTCGCTGTATGGCGCGCGGGTGGGGACCACGGATTCCGAGGCCCTGTTCCTGCTCACCCTGGCGCGAATCGAGGAGGGGATGGCTCCCGCCCAGGCTTTGGCGGGCTCGCTGGGCGATGCACTGGCCCTGATGCGGCAGGCTGGCACCGAGGAGCCGCTGCGCTGCGCCGCCGCGCTTTCGGACGGCGAGACCCTTCACGCGATCCGCTGGGCCTCCGACGACAAGCCCCCGAGCCTCTATGTCTGCCAGCGCAGCGACAGCGTCGTCGTCGCCTCGGAGCCGGTGGATGCGGCGCGGGAGTGCTGGCAGGCCTTGGCCTGCAATGCACTGGTGACGGTGCGGGGCGGGACGGTCACGGTCTCGTCCATCGATGTGGGCCTGGCCGCGGCCGCCTGAGGAGGCGGCCCGGAACCCGCGCCAGAGCCATCGAAGGCAAGATGATGCGGCGCATTTGAACCGGCGGGCTCCGTGCCGCGACTGAGGAAGCAGTCGCTGCATCGCGGCTGAAACCTTCGCCGCCCCGACCTCATCCCCTCCCAAAGGCCGTCGGGGCGGCGATACACGCACGCAAGTGCGAGCAGCACGTGAGACGGCGCGGCCATACCTTGGGGGGACAGGCACCTCGGAGGCCGAGAGCGTCCATCTGGATCAGCGACTGTCGTGAGAGGGAGATGGTGGAGCCAGGCGGAATCGAACCGCCGACCTCTTGAATGCCATTCAAGCGCTCTCCCAACTGAGCTATGGCCCCACTCTCAGCCGGCGGACATGGGGGTCGGCCGGGGTCTATTCGGTTCGGGATCGCCGGGCTTTCGCCTCGGGCCACCCCTGAACCGGGTCGCCGCGTCAGCGGCGAAGCGCTCTATAGGCGGGAGCGGGGGAAGACTCAAGCGCCGAATGTCGCCCGATCGTCATTCTTTTTCGCCGCTCCGGCGGGAGGGGGTCAGACGTCCTCGTCGCCCTCGATGTCGCCATCGATCAGGTCGGCGACATCGTCGTCGCCTTGCTCGTCCTCTTCCAGGAAGGTGTCGTCATCGGGAGCGACGTCGTCCTCAACCTCGATGTCGTCCTCACTGGTGACGACGGCGTCCTTCTCGGTCGCCTCGGCATCGGCCTCGTCGAGCGAGACGAGTTCGACGGCGCTGTCGGCGGCCTCGACCTCATCCTCGTCCTCGTCGGGCTTGGCGGCAACGGCGGCCGCCGCCTTCGCCTGCGGCTCGAACACCGAGCGCGGATAGGATTGTCCCGTGTAAGGCGAGACGATCGGGTCCTTGTTCAGGTCGTAGAATTTGCGCCCCGTCGTCGGGCAAACGCGCTTGGTGCCAAGTTCCGGTTTCGCCACTGCGTCGGACCTTCAATCATTCATGTTCTGAAAAGCAGGCGCGTCCGTTAGTCGGGGCGGCCGGCCCTGTCAAATGCTGATTCGCCGGCCACTGCATGAATTGGACCGCAGCAGCGGTATTGCTTCACCCCCGCAAGGCAGCGCAGGGACCAACGCGGACGTGACGCCTAGCGTGCGGGCATGCTAGGCCACGCCGTTTCCGATCGACCAGCCTGCAGAAGATGTCAACCGTGGCTCATGCTCACACACCCGTTCCCGTCTCCGCACGCCGCGGCGGCCCGCTGCGCGGCCGTGTCCGCGTTCCCGGCGACAAGTCCATCTCGCACCGGGCGATGATCTTCGGGCTGCTCGCGATCGGCGAGACGAAGGTGACGGGGCTGCTCGAGGGCGAGGACGTCATGCGCACCGCTGATGCGGCGCGTGCACTCGGCGCGACCGTCCACCATGACGGGCCCGGCTCATGGCGGGTGCGCGGGGTCGGCGTCGGCGGGCTGCGCGAGCCGGCCGGCATCCTCGATTTCGGCAATGCCGGCACGGGCTCGCGGCTGATGATGGGCGTCTGCGGATCGCATCCGATCACCACGACCTTCGACGGCGATGCCTCGCTGCGGAAGCGGCCGATGCGCCGCATCCTCAACCCGCTCGCCCTGATGGGGACGGTGATCGTCTCGCAGGAGGAGGGCGGGCGCGTGCCCCTGACCCTGCGCGGGCCGCAGGAGGCGCTGCCGATCACCTACCGCACCCCGGTCGCCTCGGCGCAGATCAAGTCCGCCGTGCTGCTCGCCGGCCTCGCCGCGCCGGGCGAGACGACCGTGATCGAGACGGAGGCGACCCGCGACCACACCGAGAAGATGCTGACCCATTTCGGCGCGGAGGTGGCGGTCTCGCCCGAGGGCGAGCATGGCCGCCGGATCGTCCTGAAGGGCCAGCCCGAACTGCAGGCGGCGCCGATCGTGGTGCCGGCCGACCCCTCCTCGGCCGCCTTCCCGCTGGTCGCCGCCCTGATCGTCCCGGGTTCCGACGTGCTGATCGAGAGCGTGATGACCAACCCGCTGCGCTCGGGCCTCCTCACCACGCTGCGCGAAATGGGCGCCGACATCACGGTCGAGAGCGAGGCCAACGAGGGCGGCGAGGCGGTGGCGACGCTGCGGGTGCGTGCGTCGGGCCTCAAGGGCGTGACAGTGCCGCCCGAGCGGGCGCCGTCGATGATCGACGAATATCCGGTGTTGGCCGTCGCGGCCTCGTTTGCGAGCGGAACCACGCGGATGCGGGGGCTTCAGGAGCTGCGCGTCAAGGAATCGGACCGGCTGGCGGCCGTCGAGGCCGGGTTGAAGGCGGCGGGCGTGACCTGCGCGATCGAGGGCGACGACCTCGTCGTCGAGGGCTCGGGCGGCGCCGTGACGGGCGGCGGCATCGTCGCCACCCATCTCGACCACCGCATTGCGATGAGCTTCCTCGTCATGGGGCTGGCGACGGACAAGCCCATGCAGGTCGATGACGGCGCGATGATCGCGACGAGCTTCCCGAGCTTCATCGCCCTGATGAACGGACTCGGGGGCGAGATCGGATGAGCGCTGCGATACCGGCGCTCGTCATCGCGGTCGATGGCCCGGCCGCCTCGGGCAAGGGCACGCTGGCACGCCGGCTCTCGGCCCATTACGGCCTGCCCTATCTCGACACCGGGCTGCTCTACCGCATGGTCGCACGCGCCATGCTCGACGCCGGCCACGACATCCGCGACGCGGCGGCGGCCGGGCATATCGTCTCCCGCTTCGACCAGGGCGCCTTCGACGAGGATACGCTGCGCGGGCGCGAGATCGGCGAGGCGGCCTCGGTGGTCGCCGCGATGCCAGCCGTGCGCAGCGGGCTGGTCGAGCGGCAGCGGCGCTTCGCTGCGCAGGCGGACGGCGCGGTGCTGGACGGGCGCGACATCGGTACCGTGATCTGCCCCGACGCTCCGGCGAAGCTCTTCGTCACGGCCACGCCCGAGGTCCGCGCCGCACGACGGCAGAAGGAGCTGGCCGGGCGCGGCGAAAGTGCCACCTTCGACGGGATCCTCGCCGATATCCGCCGGCGCGATGCCCGCGACTCGGGACGCAGCGACGCGCCGCTCAAAGCGGCGGAGGACGCCGTCATCCTCGACACCTCAGCCCTGACGATCGAGGAAGCACTCGCAGCCGCCATCGCGATCGTCGAGCGGCGGCGAGCCGCAGCCCAGGGCCTTCTCACGGAGCGGTGACCGCCCGCCTTTAAGGCTTGGAACGAATCGAAAGCAGGCGCACAGTTTCGTCACGAGGGGATGACGGAGGTGGCGATGCGGCGTTGGCTGTGCGGTCTCTTGAGTCTGGCTGTGGCAGCGCTCCCGGCCGCGGCCCATGCCCAATCGGCGGCCGGCCCCCCCGAAGAGGTCGATGTCGCGCTGGTGCTGGCGGTCGACGTCTCCTTCTCGATGGATCTCGACGAACTCGCCCTGCAGCGCAACGGCTACATCGAGGCCTTCCGCTCCAAGCCGCTGCACGACGCCATCGCCAAGGGGGCGATCGGCAAGATCGCCGTGACCTATTTCGAATGGGCCGGCGGGCACTTCCAGCATGTCGTCAAATCCTGGACGATCATCGATACGCCCCAATCGGCGATCGCCTTCGCGGAGGAACTCGGCGAGGCCCAGACAAGGCGAGGCCGGCGAACCTCGATTTCGGCCGCGATCGACCTCGGCGTCCAGCTGATCGAACAGGCGAATGTGATGCCGCTGCGCAAGGTGATCGACATCTCCGGAGACGGCGCCAACAATGACGGGCGGCCCGTCACCATCGCCCGTGACGAGGCCGCCGCGAAGGGCATCAGCATCAACGGCCTGCCGGTCATGCTGAAGCAGGCGAGCTATTTCGACCTCGACAATCTCAACCGCTACTACAAGGACTGCGTCGTCACGGGGCCGGGCGCCTTCGTCATCCCGATCCGCGAACGCAGCCAGTTCGTCGATGCGACGCGCACCAAGCTGATCCGCGAGATCGCGGAGATTTCGCGCGAGAGCGAGGCGCTGGTCCAGAAAGCCCAGTCGACCGGCAGCAACGCCACCTGCCTGGCCGGCGAGCGGCAATGGCGCGACCGGATGGGGAATTGAGAGACGCATCGACATCGTCGTGCTCGGGCCTGACCCGGGCATCTCTTCAACCCGTCCCCTTCCTTCCTGAGATTCGCGGGTCTGCGCTTCGTTTTGCCCGAGAATGGCGGCCAATCCCTCACGTCCCGCGCGGCTTGGCCCGCGTCGTCGGCGGGGCGGCGGCGGGGTCGTCGGGCCAGGGATGGCGGGGATAGCGGCCTTTCATCTCCGATTTGACCGCCGCCCAGGAGCCGCGCCAGAAGCCCGGCAGATCCCGGGTGATCTGAACCGGCTTGTGGCCGGGCGAGAGCAACTCCAGCACCAGCGGCACCCGCCCGCCGGCGAGCGCCGGATGCTTCGACAGCCCGAACAGCTCCTGCACCCGCACCGAGATCGTCGGGCCGGCCTCGGCGGCATAGTCGACGGCGAGGCTGGAGCCGGTCGGCGCGGTGAAATGCGTCGGGGCCTCGGCCTCGAGCCGTCGCTTCAGCTCCCAGGGGAGCAGTTCGGCCATTGCTCCATCGAGATCGCCGGGCTCGATCGCCGCCAGCGAAGCGCGCCCAACGATGTGAGGCGCGAGCCAGAGGGCGGCATCGGAGGCCAGCCCTTCATCCGACAGGTCCGGCCAGGCATCCGTCGCGCCGGCCTCCGCCGCCGCCCGTCGCAGAAACCCGACGCGCTCGCGCAACTGCCGCTGCGCCTTCGTCCAGGGCAGCAGGCCGATGCCGAGCGCGGCGATGCCGTCCGCCAGGGCGGTCGCATTTTCCAGCGTCGGCTGCGCCGGCAGCGGCCGCTCGGCGAGGCTGAGGGCGCCGTAGCGCCTCACCGCCCGCACGCGAAGTGCGCGGGCGGTCCGGTCGAAGGTCGTCTCGCTGCGGTCCTCGATCGCGAAGGGCGAGAGTCCTTCGGCCACCAACCAGGCGATGTCGGCTTCCGTGAAGGGCGCGGCCGAGAGGATGCGCGCCTGCTGGGCCGCGCCGGTCATCTCCGCGACCACGAGATGGGTTTCGCGGGCGAGGCGCTGGGCCGCCTCCAGCGTCGCGCCGCGGCCATTGGCGAGGAGATACTGGCCCGAACCGGCGCTGCGCGCCCTGGCGACACGCTCGGGATAGGCGAAGGCGAGGAGAAGCCCCACCGAGAGGGTTTCGCGGGGGCTCGATGACCCTGCGGCCCGCTCGGCGGCGCGGGCCCAGCTCTCGGCGAGGCGGCGCATGTCGGCGGCGCGGCCGCCTCTCTCACGCTCCAGCCGGTCGAGCCGTTCCGACAGGTCGATCGCGTCCCCTCCCAGCCCGCGCTCGACCAGCAGCGCCGCGAGCTGGGCCGCCGGCCCCGCCTGTCCGAACCGCGCGGCCACGACGACCATGCGGGCGAGGCGCGGCGGCAGCGGCAGGGTTTGAAGCGTCTTGCCCTCCGACGTGATCCGCCCGTCGCCATCCAGCGCATGGAGGCCGGTCAGCAGGCTGCGCGCCTCCTTCAGAGCCGGCACCGGGGGTGGGTCGAGGAAGGAGAGGCCGGTGGGGTCCGACACGCCCCAGGCGGCGCAGTCGAGCAGCAGCGGGGCAAGGTCCGCCGAGAGAATCTCGGGGCGGGCGAAGGCTTCGAGCGCGCCGTTGCCGGCTTCCTCCCAGAGCCGGTAGCAGATGCCCGGCTCGGTGCGGCCGGCGCGACCGCGGCGCTGGTCGCCCGCCGCGCGGCTGGCACGCCGCGTCTCCAGCCGCGTCACGCCGAGATCGGGCTCGTAGACGGGCACGCGGGCGAGGCCTGAATCGATCACCACGCGCACGCCCTCGATCGTCAGCGAGGTCTCGGCGATGGCCGTGGCGAGCACGACCTTGCGACGGCCAAGCGGCGCCGGCAGCACGGCGCGGTCCTGCTCGGCCTGGTCGAGCGCGCCATAGAGCGGCGCGATCTCGACATCCCTGTCGCGGATGCGCTCGCGCAGGCGTTCTTCGACCCGCCTGATCTCGCCCTGTCCGGGCAGGAAGACGAGTTGCGAGCCCGGCTGTTCGGCGAGCGCCAGCAGCACCGCATCCGTGACCTGGTCCTCGATGCGCTTCAGCGGATCGCGGCCGAGATAGCGCGTCTCGACCGGGAAGGCCCGGCCCTGGCTCTCGATCACCTTCGCTTCGCCGAGAAGCTTCGCGACACGCGCCCCGTCCAGCGTCGCCGACATCACCAGGATGCGCAGATCCTCGCGCAGGCCGGCCTGCGCATCGAGCGCGAGCGCCAGCCCGAAATCGGCGTCGAGCGAGCGCTCGTGGAACTCGTCGAACAGCACGGCGGCAATGCCCTCCAGCGCCGGATCGTCGAGGATCATGCGGGCGAAGACGCCCTCGGTGACCACTTCGATGCGCGTCTTCGGGCCGATCTTCGAGCCGAGGCGGACGCGCAGGCCGACGGTGTCGCCGACACGCTCGCCCAGCGTCTGCGCCATGCGGGAGGCCGCGCCGCGGGCCGCCAGCCGGCGCGGCTCCAGCATGATCAGCTTGCCGCCCTTCGCCCAGGGCTCGTCGAGCAGGGCGAGCGGCACGCGCGTGGTCTTGCCGGCGCCGGGCGGCGCGACCAGCACGGCGTTGGGCCGCGCGCGCAGGGCCGAGGCGAGTTCGCCGAGGACGGCGTCGATCGGAAGGGGCGTGTCGAAGGCGCGCATGACGGGTGGGATGTGACGCAGCCCGCCAGCGCGCGCAAGCGCAACCCTCTCGCCAGCCCGCGCGCGTCATGCTAACCGCTCAGGCCATGACCGACATTCAGACAGCCACCGGCCAGGCTCGCATCCAGGCCCGTTTCCAGGCCTGCGCCAGCGAGGGCCGCGCCGCGCTCGTGACCTTCGTCACCGCGGGCGACCCTGACCTTGCGACCTCGGCCGCGATCCTGACCGCCCTGCCCGCGGCCGGCGCCGACATCATCGAGCTCGGCGTGCCCTTCACCGACCCGATGGCGGACGGCATCCCCGTCCAGCTCGCCGGCCAGCGCGCCCTGAAGGCCGGCCAGACGCTGAAGAAGACGCTGGCGATGGTCGCGGAGTTCCGGGGCGCTGGGCACGACACGCCGATCGTGCTGATGGGCTATTACAACCCCATCTATGTCTATGGCGTCGAGCGCTTCCTGCAGGATGCGCGCGCTGCGGGCGTCGACGGCCTCATCGTGGTCGATCTGCCGCCGGAGGAAGACACCGAGCTCTGCCTGCCGGCGCTGGAGGCGGGTGTGAGCTTCATCCGCCTGGCGACGCCGACGACCGACGACCGGCGCCTGCCCAAGGTGCTGCAGAACACCTCGGGCTTCGTCTACTACGTCTCGATGACCGGCGTGACCGGCGGCGCGATCACCAATTACGACGCCGTCGGCGATGCCGTGGCGCGGATCAAGCGGCACACCGACCTGCCGGTTGCCGTCGGCTTCGGCGTGAAGACGGCGCAGGACGCCGAGACCATCGCTGGTGGCGCCGACGGCGTCGTCGTCGGTTCGGCGCTGGTCGAGCGCGTGCGGCTCTCGCTCGACGCGCAGGGCAAGGCCACGGAAAAGACCGTTTCGGCTGTCACCTCGCTGGTGTCGGAATTGGCGGCGGGCATCCGCTCCGCCGCGAAGGCGGCGGCCTGAGGCCACCGGCCCCGCCCGCCGCCCGCGCCCCAACCGTCAGGGACCGATCCATGAACTGGATTTCCGAAGTCGTCCGGCCGCGCATCAAGACGC
This sequence comes from Allobosea sp. R86505, assembly GCF_042466375.1. NCBI lineage: Bacteria > Pseudomonadati > Pseudomonadota > Alphaproteobacteria > Hyphomicrobiales > Alloboseaceae > Allobosea > Allobosea sp. R86505. Next base: position 464,754 of record NZ_JAXHPY010000001.1, read on the forward strand.
TGTTCAAGCGCGAGAGCCCGGAGAATCTCTGGATCAAATGCCCCGATTCCGGGCAGATGGTCTTCCACAAGGATGTCGAGGCCAACGGCTTCGTCATTCCCGGCTCCGACCACCATATGCGCGTCACTGCGCAGGACCGGCTGAAGCTGACCTTCGACGAGGGCAAGTGGCTCGACGTTCCGCTGCCCGAGGTCGCGACCGATCCGCTGAAGTTCCGCGACGAAAAGCGCTATATCGACCGGCTGAAGGACGCCCGGGCCAAGACCGGCGCGAACGACGCCTTCAAGGTCGGCTATGGCCGGGTCAAGGGTTTCGCTCTGACCATCGCGGTGCAGGATTTCCACTTCATGGGCGGTTCGCTCGGCATGGCCGCCGGGGAGGCCTTCATCAAGGGCGCGCAGACCGCGATCGAGAAGAAGACGCCCTATGTCGTCTTCGCCGCCTCGGGCGGGGCGCGCATGCAGGAGGGCATCCTCTCCCTGATGCAGCTGCCGCGCACCACGGTCGCCATCCGCATGCTGCGCAAGGCCGGCCTGCCCTATATCGTCGTGCTGACCAACCCGACCACGGGCGGCGTCACCGCCTCCTATGCGATGCTGGGCGATATCCACATCGCCGAGCCCGGTGCGCTGATCGGCTTCGCCGGGCCGCGCGTGATCGAGCAGACGATCCGCGAGAAGCTGCCCGAGGGCTTCCAGCGCGCCGAATATCTCAAGGATCACGGCATGGTCGACATGGTGGTGCACCGCCACGACCTGCCGGAGACGCTGGCGCGCCTCGGCCGCCTGCTGACGAAGCAGCCGGCGGCGGGTGAGGACGCCAAGCCTGCGGCGCCCGCCGCACCGGTCGCCGAAGCCGTCTGAGGCGGCGCTCGGGATCATGGGGTCGTCCGACACGGTTCTGGCGCGCCTGCTGGCGCTGCACCCGAAGCTGATCGACCTCTCGCTCGGGCGCATCCTGACGCTGCTGGAGCGGCTCGGCGACCCGCAGAAGCGGCTGCCGCCGGTGATCCATGTCGCCGGCACCAACGGCAAGGGCTCGACCATCGCCTTCATGCGGGCGATCCTCGAGGCGGCGGGCCTGTCCGTCCATGTCTACATCTCGCCGCATCTGGTGCGCTTCCACGAGCGCATCCGGCTGGGGGCTCCCGGCGGCGGCCGCTTCGTCGACGAAGCCGTTCTGGTCGAGGCGCTGGAGCGCTGCGAGCGCGCCAATGCCGGCGACGCGATCACCTTTTTCGAGATCACGACTGCCGTGGCCCTGCTTCTCTTTGCCGAGCGCGAGGCCGATGTCGTTCTGCTCGAGGTCGGCCTCGGCGGGCGTTTCGATGCCACCAACGTCATCGCCAACCCGGCCTGCACGGTGGTGACGCCGGTTTCGCTCGACCATGCCGAGTATCTCGGCGACAGCGTCACCAAGATCGCGGGCGAGAAGGCCGGCATCTTCAAACGCGGCGCACCGGCCGTCATCGCCCCGCAGGAGCCCGAGCCGACCGCCGTGCTCGAAGCGACCGCCGAGCGGGTCGGCGCCTCAAAGGTCCTGATCGGCGCGCAGGACTTTTCCATCCACGAGGCCGGCGGGCGGCTGGTCTATGAGGATGGCGACGGGCTGCTCGACCTGCCGCTGCCGAAGCTCGCGGGGCGCCACCAGCACGTCAATGCCGGTACCGCGATCGCCGCGCTGCGCGCCGCGGGCTATGGCGGCCTGCCGAGCTGCGCCTTCGAGCAGGGCATGCTGAATGCCGACTGGCCGGCGCGGCTGCAGCGGATCGCGCGCGGCAGGCTCGCGGAACTGGTGCCGGCGCGCGCCGAACTCTGGCTCGATGGCGGCCACAATCCCGATGGCGGCCGCGTGCTCGCCCAGGCGATGGCCGATCTCGCCGACCGCAACCCGGCGCCGCTGGTGATGATCGCCGGGCTGCTCTCCACCAAGGATGCCGGCGCGACGCTCGGTCATTTCAAGGGGCTGGCACAGATGCTGTTTGCCGTGCCGATTCAGAACCAGCTCGTCGCCCGACCGGCCGAGGAAGTCGCGGGGCTGGCGCGTGCGGCCGGTCTCACGGCCGAGGTTTCGGGCTCGGTCGAGCAGGCGCTGCGCGAGATCGCGGCGCGCGACTGGTCGGCCCCACCGCGCATCCTGATCTGCGGCTCGCTGTATCTCGCGGGCGAGGTGCTGTCGGCGAATGGCACACCGCCCGTTTGAGGCGTCTGGGAGACAGCTATGGCGACTCATCCCTTCGGATCAACCGGCCGTGATATCCCCGCCATCGGCCAGGGCAGCTGGTATATCGAGCGGGGCGATCGCACCGAGGCCGTCGTGGCGCTGCGGCGCGGGCTCGATCTCGGCCTGACGCATCTCGACACCGCCGAGATGTATGGTGACGGGCGCTCGGAGGCCATCATCGGCGAGGCCATCGCCGGGCGGCGCGAGGAGGTCTTTCTCGTCTCGAAGGTGCTGCCGCACAACGCCTCGAAGGCCGGCGTCCGCGCCGCCTGCGAGCGCTCGCTGCGCCATCTCAAGACCGACCGGCTCGATTGTTACCTGCTGCACTGGCGCGGGCCGCACCCGCTGGCGGAAACCTTCGCCGCCTTTGAGGCGCTGAAAGCGGAAGGCAAGATTCTGTCCTGGGGCGTCAGCAATTTTGACGAGGACGATCTCGACGAGGCGCTGGAAGCGGCAGGCCCCGGCCAGATCGCCTGCAACCAGGTGCTCTACCATCTGCGCGAACGCGCGATCGAGCATGCGGTGATCCCCTGGTGCGAGCGCCATGGCGTCGCGGTGACCGCCTACAGCCCGTTCGGGCATGACGGCTTCCCGGCCCCGGGAAGCACTGGCGGCCGGGTCCTGGCGGAGATCTCCACGGCCCATGGCGCCACTCCCCGGCAGGTCGCGCTCGCCTTCCTGACCGGCCGCGCCAGTGTGTTCGCGATCCCGAAGGCCGCGAGCCTGGCCCATGTCGAGGACAATGCCGGCGCGCTGCGGCTCACGCTGACCGAGGGCGACCTCGCGCGGATAAACGCGGCCTTTCCGCTGGGAAGAAAGCCCGCCTCCCTGCCGATGCTGTAAAGGCCGCTCCGCTCAGGCGGCGCGCGCCAGCCGCTCCAGCGCTTCGGCGGGGTCGATGCGGCCGTCATAGAGCGCGCGGCCGGTGATGGCACCTTCGAGGATCGCGGCGTCCGGCGCCATCAACCGCTCAATATCGGCCATCGAGGCCATGCCGCCCGAGGCGATGACGGGGATGGTCAGCGCCTTCGCAAGGGCGATCGTGCCGTCCCAGTTGATGCCCTGGAGCATGCCGTCGCGGGCGATGTCGGTGTAGATGATCGCCGCCACGCCGGCGTCCTCGAAGCGGCGGCCGAGATCGGCGGCCGCCAGCGACGAGGTCTCGGCCCAGCCTTCGACGGCCACGTATCCGTCCCGCGCATCGATGCCGACCGCGACCTGCCCCGGAAAGGCCTTCGCCGCCTCGCGGACGAAACCGGGATCGCGTACCGCGGCCGTGCCGATGATGACGCGGCGGATGCCCTTGGCGAGCCAGCCCTCGACCGTCTTCATGTCGCGGATGCCGCCGCCGAGCTGCACCGGGAAGGCGACCCGCTTCAGGATGGCCTCGACGGCTGCCGCATTCATCGGCTTGCCGGCGAAAGCGCCGTCGAGATCGACGACATGGAGCCACTGGAAGCCCTGGGCCTCGAAGGCGGCTCCTTGCGCGGCGGGATCGTCGTTGAAGACCGTCGCCTGGTCCATGTCGCCCTGCTTCAGGCGCACACACTGGCCGTTCTTGAGATCGATGGCGGGGAACAGGATCACGGCGTCCATCTCAGGAAATTGGCGAGCAGCCGGAGCCCGAGCGTCTGGCTCTTCTCCGGGTGGAACTGGGTGCCGGCGATATTGTCGCGCCCGACCATGGCCGTGACGGGCCCGCCATGGTCGGTGACCGCGATCACCTCCCCGGGATGGGTGGCGGCCAGCGCATAGGAATGGACGAAATAGGCGTGCAGACCGGAAGGACCGGTCTCGATGCCCGCCAGCAGCGGATGTGCGCGGCGGGTCTCCAGCGTGTTCCAGCCCATATGCGGGATCTTGAGGCCTTCGCCCTGCGGCACGATCAGCGTGACGTCGCCGGCGATCCAGCCGAGCCCTTCCGTCACAGTGTATTCGAGGCCGCGCGAGGCGAGGAGCTGCATGCCGACGCAGATGCCGAGGAAGGGCCGGCCCTTGGCCCGGACCGCCTCCTCCAGCGCCTCGACCATGCCGGACACCGCATCGAGCCCGCGACGGCAATCAGCGAAGGCGCCGACACCGGGCAGCACGATCCGGTCGGCGGCGCGGACCACATCGGGATCGCTGCTGACGGAAATGGTCGAGGCCATGCCGGCTTCGACTGCGGCGCGCTCGAAGGCCTTGGCGGCCGAGTGCAGGTTGCCCGAGCCATAATCGACGATGACGACGGACTGGCTCATCGGCCCTGCGCCTCGGGGAAGAGGCCGATCACCGGAACGGAGCTCGTCGGCTGGCTGCGCAGGGCGGCCGCCGGAGCCAGGCGCGACACAGTCGTCTCGCCGGCCAGCGCCCGCTCGAAGTAACGCCGCTCGGCTTCGGAGAGGTCGCGAGCCTCAACGACATCAGCCAGGCGCCAGCCCTGCCGCGCGAGCTTTCGCGCCACGAGGTTGTGGCCTTCCAGCCCGAGGAAGAGCGCGATCGTCCAGTGGGCGATCAGCATGGCGCCATTGGTCAGGCCGAAGCGGTTGCCGGCATAGAGCAGCGCGCCCCAGAGCAGGACATAGATCAGCGTGGCCAGCCAGAGCCGTTTACCGAGCAGCCAGAGGCCGCCGAAGACGAAGGCCGCCCAGGCGAAGGTTTCCGGCAGCAGGCGCGCCTGTTCGATCTCGTCACGCGCACCGCCCGAGCCCGGCGGCGGGATCATCACCGTGTAGAATGCCATGATGCGACCCTCTCAGAGCGCGCCCTTGGTCGAGGGCACGCGGCCGCCCTCGCGCGGATCGACCTCGAGCGCGTGGCGCAGCGCGCGCGCCAGCCCCTTGAAGCAGCTCTCGGCGATATGGTGGGCATTGTCGCCGTAGAGCGTCTCGACATGGAGCGTGATGCCGGCGTTCATCGCGAAGGCCTGGAAGAATTCGCGCACCAGTTCGGTGTCGAAGCTGCCGATCTTCTGCGCCTCGAAGCGGGTGCGGAAAACGAGAAAGGGCCGGCCCGAGACATCGATGGCGACCCGCGTCAGCGTCTCGTCCATCGGCAGGTGGATGTCGGCATAGCGGCGGATGCCCTTCTTGTCGCCGAGCGCCTGCCTCAGAGCCTCGCCCAGCGCGATGCCGGTGTCCTCGACTGAATGGTGGTCGTCGATATGGGTGTCGCCGGTCACCGCGACCTTGAGGTCGATCAGCGAATGGCGGGCGAAGAGGTTGAGCATATGGTCGAAGAAGCCGACACCGGACGAAATCTCGGCCTTGCCCGTGCCGTCGAGCACGAGAGAGACGGCTATGTCGGTTTCGTTGGTGCGGCGCTTCACTTCGCCAGAACGCATGACGGCCTCGGTTTCCTCACGAAATTCGGCCCCGCTTTAGCAGGAGGCCGACGCGAAGGCCATGGCTGGCTCTGGGCTCCGTCATGCTCGGGCGCAGCCCGGAGCATCTCTTGCCGGAGGTTCTCGGGTCTGCGCTGCGCTCCGCCCGAGAATGACGCGTTGGCGCTCGACGCTCAAACCCCCGCGAGCGCCCGCTCCAGATCGGCGACGAGGTCGTCGGCATGCTCCAGGCCGACGGAGAGGCGGATCAGCCCCTCCGAGATGCCCATGCTGGCGCGGATTTCAGGGCTGAAGCGCTGATGCGTCGTGGTGCCGGGATGGACGATCAGGCTCTTGGCGTCGCCGAGATTGTTGGAAATGCGGATCAGCTTCAGCCCGTTCAGAAAGCGGAAGGCTGCCTCCTTGCCGCCTTCCACCTCGAAGGCGACCAGCGTGGACGGGCCCGTCATCTGCCGGGCGATGATCTCGGCCTGAGGATGGGATTTGTGTCCCGGGAAGATCACCCTCGGCAGTTGCGGCTGGGCGAGGAGCCAGTCGGCCACGATCGCGGCGTTGTGCGCCTGCTGGCGCACGCGCAGCGGCAGGGTCTCCAGCGCCTTCAGCATCACCCAGGCATTGAAGGGCGAGATCGCCGGGCCGGTCTGGCGCAGGAAGGTCTGGACATGCGTCTCGATGAAATCCTGTGAGGCCAGGATCAGCCCGCCCAAACAGCGCCCCTGCCCGTCGATGTGCTTAGTCGCGGAATAAACGACGCAATCGGCGCCGAGTTGCAGCGGGCGCTGAAAGAGCGGCGTGGCGAAGACGTTGTCGACGACGAGCGTCGCGCCGACCTCCCTGGCGAGCGCCCCGACGGCCGCGATGTCGATGACCTCGAGCGTCGGGTTCGACGGGCTCTCGAGGAAGAACACTTTCGTCTGCGGCGTCACGGCCTCGCGCCAGGCCACGAGGTCGGTGCCGTCGACCAGCGTCGAGGTCACGCCATAGCGCGGCAGATGCTCCTCGACGACATAGCGGCAGGAGCCGAACAGCGCCCGCGCCGCCACGACATGGTCGCCCTGGCGGACCTGCCCCATGATCGCGGCGGTGACGGCGGCCATGCCGGTCGCGGTGGCGCGGCAGGCCTCCGCCCCCTCGAAGGCGGCCATGCGGGCTTCCAGCATCGCGACGGTGGGGTTGGAGAAGCGGGCGTATTGGAAGCCCGGATCCTTGTTCAGGAAGCGCGCCTCGGCCTGCTCGGCGCTGTCATAGACATGGCCCTGGGTCAGGAACAGCGCCTCGGACGTCTCTCCGAACTGCGAGCGCAGGGTGCCGGCGTGGACGAGGCGCGTCTCGGGGTGAAGGCCGGCGACGTCGCCAGGGATTGCCGACATGATAGAAGCTCCAAAGCGTTCGTTTAAACGAACCTTTGGATTATCATCGCGTGGCAGGCCCGTAAAGGAGAACAAATTTCTCCATAAGCATCGGCGTACGCCCCCTATCCGCGGGCCAGCGGCGTCAGGAAGCCCGTCAGATCCGACGTGACATGGTGGACATGGCCTGCCTCGACCGCGGCCTGCTCCCAGGCCTCGCGGAAGGGATCGGGCGTCTGCGGGATGATCAGGACCGTCTTCATGCCCATCGCGCTGGGGACCAGAAGGTTCTTCTCGATATCCTCGAACATCGCGGCACGGCCCGGATCGACCGCATGCTTGGCGAAGAAGAGTTCATAAGTCGAGCGCTCGGGCTTCGGCGTGAAGCCCGCCGCGACGATGTCGAAGACATCCTCGAAATGCTCGAGGATGCCGAGCTTGCCGGCGACGTTGCGGGCATGGCCGACGGACCCGTTCGTCAGGATCAGCTTGCGGCCCGGCAAGGCCGCAATCGCCGCCCCTAGTGCCGGATCGGGTTCGAGCAGGCTGAGATCGACGTCATGGGCGAAGTCGAGGAAGTCGTCGGGTTCGACCCCGTGCTCGACCATCAGGCCGTTCAGGGTCGTGCCATAGCGATGGTAATAGTAATTGCGCAGGGCGTGGGACGAGAGGCCATCGAGCCCGAACAGCTCCTGCAAGAACAGGGTGATGCGCTGGTTGACCTGGGGCCAGACGCGGCTCTCATGCGAGTAGAGCGTGTTGTCGAGGTCGAAGACCCAATGGTCGACATGCGCGAAGGCCTCGACCTGGAGCGGCGGGGTCGCGACGGGAGAGGCAGCGTGCGTGTTCATTGCGGTCTTGCGCCGGGGCGGCTCCGTGATGTGGGGCTGCGAGCCTGACATGCAAGTCCTGACGCAGCCCTTACCAGCCAATCAGCGTCGGTAGCGCCGTCGCAAGACCGGGAACCAGAAAGACGATGAGCACTGCCAGCATTTGCATGCCGACGAAGGGCACGACGCCGCGATAGATGTCGCCGGTGCTGACCTCGGCCGGCGCCACGCCCCGGAGATAGAACAGGGCCCAGCCGAAGGGCGGCGTCAGGAACGAGGTCTGCAGCATCACGCAGATCAGGGCCGCGATCCAGACCAGGTCCGTTCCCGCATTCTGGAAGACTGGCAGGAAGAGCGGCACGGCGATGTAGCAGATCTCGATCCACTCGATGAAGAAGCCGAGTACGAAGACGATCGTCAGCATGAACCAGACATCGGCGTTCGCACCCCCCGGCAGGATCGCGAACAGGTCCTCGACCAGCCTTTCCCCGCCGAGACCCCGGAAGGCGATGGCGAAAATCTGGGCACAGATCAGGATAAACATCATCTGCGCGGTGATTTTGGTGGCGTCGTAGACAGCCTCCCTGACGATCCTCAGAGAGAACCGGCCGCCGATGGCCGTGACGAGCAGCGAGCCGAGCGCCCCCATCGAGGCGGCTTCCGTCGGGGCGGCGATGCCACCGATGATCGAGCCCAGCACGCAGCCGACGAGGCCCAGCGGCGGGAGCGCCACCCGCAGCAGTTTCGTGAGCAACTCGCGCCGACCCATGGCGTCGCGCTCGGCCTGCGGCACGGGCGGCACCATGTCCGGCCGCACCAGTCCGAGCCCGAGCAGATAGGCGATGTAGATGACCGACAGCAGGAGCCCCGGCAGCACGGCGGCGGCGAACAGGGTGCCGACGGATTCGTTCATGATGTCGGCGAGCAGGATCAGGATCAGGCTGGGCGGAATGATCTGCCCCAGGGTGCCCGAGGCACAGATGACGCCGCAGGCGAGGCCCTTGTCATAGCCACGCTTCAGCAGGCTCGGCAGGGTCAGCAGCCCGAGCGTGACCACGGTGGCGCCGACGATGCCGGTCGTCGCGCCCATCACGATCCCGACCAGGATGATACCGACACCGAGCCCGCCCCGGGTCTTGCCGGCGAGGTGGCCGACCACCTCCATCAGATCTTCCGCCAGCCGCGACTTCTCCAGCATCACCCCCATGAAGACGAAGAGCGGGATGGCCAGCAGCGTGTAGCCGGTGACGACGCCGTAGATCCGGCTCGGCAACAGGTTGAACAGACCCGCACCGAAGCCGAGATAACCGAAGACGAAGCCTGACAGCGCCAGCGTCAGCGCGACCGGGAAGCCAACAATGAGGAAGCCAAAAAAGGCGACCAGCATCGCGATCGCGTAGATTTCGTTCATCGGCACGGGCAGGAGCTTTCGAGGCGGCGGGCTTCGACGGGCGCAGATTGACCGTTCCCGGTCAGGCAAGCCGGCGCAGGCGCGCGAGATGGCGCAGGCTCTCGGCGAACATCTGCAGCAGCAGCAGCGTGAAGCCGAGCGGCAACAGGCTCTTCAGGGCCCAGCGATAGGGAATACCGCCCGGATTGGCCGAGCCCTCGCCCTGCGCATAGGACTGCCCGACATAGCGCAGGGACAGCCAGATGATGATGCCGGTCAGCAGGGTGAAGGCGAGCGCGCAGCCGAGATCGATCGCAGCCTTGGTGCGCTCGCCGAAGCGGGCGTAGAGGATGTCGACGCGGACATGATCGCCATGCAGCAGAGCAAAGGACATGCCGAACAGGCAAATCGGCACGAACAGATGCCATTCCAGCTCCTGCGCCCAGACGGAGCCGAGCGAGAAGCCGTAGCGGAGCAGGACGTTGCCGGCCATCACCAGGACGAGCGCGAAGAGGCACCAGGCACCCAGGCGCCCGCCGGCATCGACGACGCGCTCGAGCCGGGCTGCCGTCCGCTCCAGCCCGTTCATCAGAGCCTGACCTTGCTGTGGTAGACGCCCTCCGACAGCGCCGTCCACGGCTCGTATTTGGCCTTGAAGGCGAAGTAGCTCTCATGGACCTTCTTCGCCACCGGGTCCTTGGCGATTGCCTCTTCCAGCACCTTCCCGGTGATCTCGCGCAGCGAGGCGACCACGGCGTCCGGCAGCGGCGCGGCGATGACGCCCTGGTTCTTGACGAGGTCCTCGAACGCCTCCGAATTGTTCTTCTGGCACCAGGCCTCGCTCACCGCATTGCAGGCATCGGCGGCGCTGGTGACGATCGCCTGGAGATCCTTGGGCAGGCTGTCCCAGGCCTTCTTGTTGATGACCAGCTCGGACACGGTCGCGGTCTCGTGCCAGCCGGTCGTGTAGTAGTGCTTGGCCACCTTCTGCAGCCCGAGCTGTCGGTCGAGGAAGGGCCCGACGAACTCGGCCGCATCGATGACGCCGCGCTCCAGCGCCGGGAAGATCTCGCCTCCGGGCAGCAGGCGGACGTCGACGCCGAGCTGCTGGTAGACACGGCCGGCGAGGCCGGGAATCCGCATCTTCAGCCCCTTGAAATCCTCGATCGTCTGGATCGGCTTGCGGAACCAGCCGGTCATCTGCACGCCGGTGTTGCCGCAGGGCAGCGGCACGAGGCCGAAGCGGTCGTAGACCTCGCGCCAGAGCTGGAGGCCGCCCCCCTCATAGAGCCAGCCATTCATGCCCTGGAAGTTCAGGCCGAAGGGCACGGCGGTGAAATATTGCGCGGCGAAGCTCTTGCCGGTCCAGAAATAGGAGTTGCCGTAGTTCATCTCGACGGTGCCGGCAGACGCCGCGTCGAAGCCCTCGAAGGCCGGGACGAGCTCGCCGGCGCCGAAGAACTGGATCTTGAGACGCCCGCCGGACATGTCGTCGATGCGCTTGATCAGATCGGTCGCGCTGCCGGGACCGACGGAGTAGAACGCCGCGCGGGAGCCATAGGCGCTGGTCATCTTCCAGCTGAAGCGGCTCTGCGCCCGGGCAACAGCCGGTGCGGCGATCGTGGCTGCTGCGGCCAGCGCACCTGATTTCAGCAGATTCCTGCGGTCCATTCTCGCCTCCACGCGTTGCGGTTCGCAAAGCGGTCAGCAAGCGCTGTGCCATCTCGGCGATGGCGGCGGATCACAGATCGGTCAGGTCCGGCGAGCGGCGGGCAGGGCACAAACGAAACCCCGCCTCACATCGAGGCGGGGTTCGGGTCAGTCGCCTGCGGACGCGTCACGATCAGCGCCGGATGATCGTGCCCGAGCCGGTGTCGGTGAAGAGCTCGATCAGCACCGCATGCGGCACCTTGCCGTCGAGGATGACGACCGCCTCGACGCCCTTCTCCAGCGCGTAGATGCAGGTCTCGATCTTCGGGATCATGCCGCCCGAGATCGTGCCGTCGGCGATCAGGCGGCGGCATTCCTCGACGGTCAACTCGGGGATCAGCACCTTGTCCTTGGTCAACACGCCGGGCACGTCGGTCAAGAGCAGCAGGCGCTTGGCGTTCAGCGCGCCGGCGATCGCACCCGCGAAGGTGTCGGCGTTGACATTGTAGGTCTGGCCGTCGGCCGCCGCGCAGACCGGGGCGAGAACCGGAATCAGCTCGGCCTTGAGCACCGAATCGAGCACCGAGGTGTCGACCTTCTCCGGTTCGCCGACGAAGCCGAGATCGAGCACCTCCTCGATCTTGGAATCGGGATCGACGATGGTGCGGGTCACCTTGCGGGCGGTGACCATGTTGCCGTCCTTGCCGCAAAGGCCGATCGCCTTGCCGCCCTCGCGCGAGATGTAGCCGACGATCTCCTTGTTGACCGAACCGGCGAGGACCATCTCGACGACGTCGACGGTCGCCGCGTCGGTGACGCGCAGGCCCTGCTTGAACTCCGACTGGATGCCGAGCTTCTTCAGCATCGCCGCGATCTGCGGGCCGCCGCCATGGCAGACCACCGGCTTCAGGCCGGACTGCTCGAGCAGGACGATGTCCTCGGCGAAGTCCTCGGCGGTCGCGGCATCGCCCATGGCGTTGCCGCCATATTTGATCACGATGATTTCCTGATCGTAGCGCTGCATGTGCGGCAGCGCCTGGACCAGCAGGTCGGCCGATTGCGACGGCGTCAGATGAGCGGCGGGATTGATCATCGGTCGAGGCTCCGCGACGGCGCGCGAGGCAACCGCGCCGGTTGCGGCTTCTAGAGGAAGAAGCTGGCGTAAGGAAGCGGACAAACGACCCGCCGGCGTCAGGCGCGCCGCACGGCCTTCCGGATCGCCTCGGCCATCCTCGCTCGCCAATCCGCCCCCTCATTCCGATAGGCCTCGATCAGGCTGGGTTCCAGACGCAGCGTCACGACCTGCTTGGCCTCGTCGAGCCGGGGCCGGCCGGGACCGCGCGTGAGCGTGCCTTGGGCCGGACGGATCACCTTGTCCCCGATCGCGAACTCTGAACGGGCGATCTGGTCGTCTGTCCATTCCGGCCCATCATCGGGGTCAACGAAGGGCTGGGAGGACACGCTGTGCTTCGCGTTCATGACAATGCCTCATCGAAATCACATGTCGCGCCTCGCCGCGCGGCGTCCACACGACCATTACGAGACGGCCGGCGAGCAGCCCGTACGTCAGGAAGCGCTCTTCGCCATAATCGAACCGGTCGTCTTGCTGGGTCAGAACCGGCCCAGCGAAAAGGACCGCCGCATCGGCGAAATCGAGTCCACGCGCTGCCAATGTCGCGTCACGTTTCGCGTCGTGGAAGGCGATCTTCACAAGAACCAATTATGTGGCACGGTTGGCTGGAAAGTCAATTTCCGTATTACGAAAATGATGTCAGTCGCGCCGTGCAAACAGCGCCGACCCCGCCAGCACCAGCCAGCCACCCAGCATGAGGAAACCGCCGATCGGCGCGGCGCGGGGGAACAGCGCCTCGCTGGAAAAGCCGCGGCGGGAGAGGTCGGCCGCGAACAGCGCGACGCCGGCGATGATCAGCGAAAGCGCGATGCGCGCCATGAGATCGGCGAGGAAGCCGGCCTTGCGGGCGACGGTGGCGCCGAAGACCAGCGGCGCGTGGAACAGCAGCATCTGGCCGGCCGTCTGGACGTTGCTGGCGCCGGTGACATGGGCGGCTGCGGCGAGCAGCGCGACACCGGCCAGCCCCATCAGGGCGGCGAGCACGAGGTGGATCTTCGCTGCGGTCATCGTTATCCCCGGGCTGCGCGTCGCGGCCCACGGGACGCGCAGCTGGGATGGGGCGGCCAACCGCCCCCGTCAAGCAGGAGCGGCAGCGGCCCGGTGACGCGCGGCCTTACTGCCCGTCGAACCAGGCTTTCCACTGCGGCACGGCGGTGGCGAAGGTGCCGCGGTGGCTTGTGTCACCGGTCGGCACCGCCTCGACCTTGTCGTTGCCGATCGCCTTTTGATAGGTCATCGGCAGCTGGCCGATTTCGATGCGGATCGCCTCGTCGGTCAGGCCGTAATAGGTCCGCACCGGCGTCTTGATCACCCAGCGATAGGCGCTGGTCTGGGCCACGAGGCGGCCATAGGCCGAGTTGGCGAAGAACTGGGCGTCGAAATATTCCGGCCGGATCAGCTTGCGCAGGTCGGTCGGCACGGCGTTCTGGTCGAAAGGCTCGCGCAGATAGGCCTTGCGCGAGATCTCGTAGGTCTCGTCGGTCAGGAGCGCGCGGGCGAGGCCCGGCATGTTGTGGTAGGTCTCGAAGGAGAACACGTTGAGGATGAAGATCGTCGTGATCCAGCTCGCGTCGATTTTGCGCGGGAAATTCAGGAAGCCGTTGAAGGCGGCGAAGGCATCGGCCGGGGCACTGGCGGTGGTCGCGGCCTTGACCGGCATCCCGACCGCCTCGAGCTTCTCCAGCATGGCGAGCGTGACGAAGCCGCCCTGCGACCAGCCGCTGAGGAAGAGCTTGCTGTCGGCGAGCTTGAGATCGGCCAGCACGGCGCGGCTGGCGACCAGCATGTCATAGGTCGCCTGCTGGTGGCTGCCCTTGACGAGGTAGCCCTCCGGCTCCTTCGAGGCGCCCATGCCGAAATAGTCGGCACCGGTGACGAGATAGCCCTGGCCCGCGAACTGGGCGATCATCAGCTGCGTCTCGGGCGACTGCTCGGGGAAGGAGGGGACCTGTTCCTTTCCGTAGACCGTGCCGTGCTGGTAGGAGACCATCGGGAAGACGGTCTCTGCCGTGTCGGGCACCGCGAGGAGCCCGGTCGCCGAGATCGGCCGGTTGCCCTGCTCGGGCACCACCGAGGGATAGGTGACGCGGTAGAGCTTCACGGCGTTGCGCGCCGGGGTGTAGCTGACGGTGATCCCGGCGAATTTGGGCGTGTCGGTGGTCAGGATCCGGTTGAGCCGGGCGACATCCCAGCGGCCGATCAGCTCATACTGGACGCCGGACGCCACCTTGACCGGCGTGGCCTGCGCTGCGGGGGCCGATGCCGGCGCCGCCTGCTGGGCCGAGACCGGCCCCGCGACAACCAGGGTCGTCGCCAGCAGCACGGCCAACGAACGGATGCGGTTCAGGATCGTCATGAAGGCCCCCAGCCAGCCGGGGGCACCGGGTCGTCATGCCCCGGCCGTCGCCGCGGCACGCCCGGCATCCTGCATGGCCGATGTAAAGATTTGGTGGCCTTCGCCTTCGGAAGGGACTCAGCCCCGCTCCGCCAGCACACGCCCGACGGCGGCGCGCAGTTGCGGGATGCCCAGGCCCGTCTCGCTCGAGGTCAGCAGCACCTCGGGGAAGGCGGCCGGGCGGCGCTTGATCTCGTCATAGGTCGCCTCGCACATGAATTTCTGGTCGGCCGGCTTCAGGGCGTCGCCCTTGGTCAGCACGACCTGGTAGGACATCGCGGCCTTGTCGAGCGTTTCGAGAACGGCGTTGTCGACGTCCTTGAGGCCATGGCGGGCGTCGATCAGCAGATAGACCCGCATCAGGTTGGGCCGCCCGCGCAGGTAGTTGTGGATCAGGTTGGTCCAGGAGGCGACCTTGGCCCGGCCGACGGCGGCATAGCCATAGCCGGGCATGTCGACGATCGTCAGGCGCTCGTCGCCCCCGACCTGCCGGAAGAAGTTGAGCTGCTGGGTCCGGCCCGGCGTGTGCGAGGTCCGCGCCAGCGCATTGCGACGGGTTACGGCGTTGATCAGGCTCGACTTGCCGACATTGGAGCGGCCGGCGAAGGCGATCTCCTGGCCGACCATCGGCGGCAGGTCGTCGATATGGGTCGAGGCCCAGACGAAATCCCACGGGCCCTCGAAGAGCTTGCGGGCGGATTCGATCTCGTCGTCGGTGAAGGGGGTGGTGGCGCTGGTCGTCATGGCGTTACGCCTACACGGCCCGGCGCAGCGCGTCGATGTCGGCACCCGCGATCGCGGTGATATTGCGGGCGATCTTCCCGGCATCCCAGTCCCACCAGCCGATCGCGAGCAGCTCCGTGACGATCTCGGCGGGAAAGCGGATCCGCATGACGCGGCCGGGATTGCCGGCGACCACCGCATAGGGCGGCACATCCTTCACCACCTGCGCGCGGGTGCCAATGATCGCCCCGTCGCCGATGGTCACGCCGGGCATGATCACGGCCTCGCGGCCAATCCAGACGTCGTTGCCGATGATCGTGTCGCCGCGACCCGGCCATTGCGCACGCGGCGGAGCGCCTTCGACGTCGAAGAGGGCGAAGGGATAGGTCGAGAAGCCGGCGGTGGGATGGTTCGCGCCATTCATCACGAACTGCGCGCCCTGGGCGATCGCGACGAAGCGGCCGATCACCAGCCGGTCCCCGACATCCTCGAAATGGTAGCGCACGCAGCGGGCGACGAAATGCTCGGGGCCGCGCGAGTCGTCATAGTAGCTGTAGTCGCCGACCTCGATCAGCGGGTGATCGACGATCGCCTTCAGGAAGGCAGTGCCCTTCCAGCCGGGGACGGGATGGCGCGTGAGGGGATCGGGAAGCGGCATCGGCACCAAAGGCAAAGGGCGGGGAAATCCCCGCCCTCGCTCGTCACTTCTTGTTGCTGTTGGCGGGCTTGGCCGGCACAGACGCCCCGGCTGCAGCCGGGTCCGGCTTCTTGCCGAACATGCCCTTGATGTTGTCGAAGAGCTCGATCTTCACCCCGTGCTTGCGCATGATGTAGCCCTGCTGCATCACCGAGAGCAGGTTGTTCCAGCTCCAGTAGATCACCAGGCCGGCCGGGAACGAGCCGAGCAGGAAGGTAAAGAACACCGGCATCCAGGTGAACATCATCTTCTGGATCGGGTCCGGCGGCTCCGGATTCATCTTCATCTGGATGAACATCGTGATGCCCATCAGGATCGGCCAGGCGCCGATCAGCAGGAAGGCCGGCACGGCGAAAGGCAGCAGGCCGAACAGGTTGAAGATCGAGGTCGGGTCCGGCGCCGCGAGGTCGCGGATCCAGCCGAAGAACGGCGCATGCCGCATCTCGATGGTGATGAACAGGATCTTGTAGAGCGCGAAGAACACCGGGATCTGCACCAGCACCGGCCAGCAGCCGGCCAGCGGGTTGATCTTCTGGGTCTTGTACAGCTCCATCAGAGCCTGCTGCTGCTTCATCTTGTCGTCGGCATAGCGCTCGCGCAGCGCCAGCATCTCCGGCTGCAGCGCCTTCATCTTGGCCATCGAGGCGTAGGATTTCGAGGCAAGCGGGAAGAACAGGCCCTTCAGGATCAGCGTGACGATCAGGATCGCGACGCCGAAATTGCCGACATGCTTGTAGATCCAGTCGAGCAGGAAAAACATCGGCTTGGTGATGAAGTAGAACCAGCCCCAGTCGATCAGCAGGTCGAACCGCTTGATGCCGAGATTCTGCTCGTAGCCGTTGATGGCGGCGACTTCCTTGGCGCCGGCGAAAAGCTTGGCCGTGCTCGTCGCGCTGGCGCCGGGCGCCAGCGTCACGGCCTCGGCGAGGAAATCGGCCTGGTAGGTGCGCGCCGCGCCGGTCTGCACCGAGGAGAAGCGGCCGTCATATTTGCGCGACTGGTCGGGAACGACGGTCGCCGCCCAGTATTTGTCGGTGATGCCGACGAAGCCGCCGCTCACGTCCTTCCAGACCCTGCCATTGGTGCCCGGCGCGAGCAGCGGCTCCTTGTCGACATGGTCGTAGGTGAACTCCTGCAGGCCCTGCTCACCGAGGACGCCGATCAGGCCTTCATGCAGAACATAGTAGCCGAGCGTCGGCGGCCGGCCGTGGCGAACGACCTGGGCATAGGGGAACAGCGTGACGGCGGCGGCACCCTTGTTCTCGACCTCGTCCCTGACCTGGAACATCGCGTTGTCGTCGACGGTGACGATGCGCCGGAAGAGCAGGCCCTGGCCATTGTCCCAGGTCAGGGTCAGCGGCTTGGCCGGCGTCAGGACCTGGGCGTCGGCGGTCCAGACGGTGCTGGCGTTCGGCAGCGCAACCGCGGCGCCGGGCCCCGCGACCCAGCCGAAATCGGAATAGTAGCCGTTGGGCCCGCCGAGCGGCGAAAGCAGGACGATGATCGGGCTGTTGGGATCGACCGTCTCGCGATAGGCCTTGAGCGAGACGTCGTCGAGGCGGGCGCCGGTCAGGGCGATCGAGCCCGCGATCTTCGGCGTCTCGATGCGCACGCGCGGGCTCTGCGCCAGGGCCTGGTCGCGGGTCAGGGCCACCCCGGTCGCGGGAGCGACGGCAGGCGCCACGGTCTGGCCCGGCACGGCGGCCGGAGCCGGCGCGCTGCCCGGTGCGGGCACCGGCGCCGTCTGGCTCTGCGCCTGCTGGTTCTGCTGCGCGATCTGCTTCTGCTTCTCCATCTGCGGCACGCCGTAGAAGTACTGCCAGCCGAACAGCACGACCACGGAAAGCGTGATCGCCAGAAGCAGGTTGCGGTTGTCTTCTTTCATCATGATCGGAAACAGATCTCGCTGACGCCGCGTCGGGCTCGGGGGATTCAGTCGTTCTGGGGGCCGGGCGGGCGCTCGCCGCCCTTGCCTCGCGTCTTGCCGGCCGCGGGGCCCGGAGCCGGGCGCGGCCTGCGCCCCTGGCCCTGCGGGCGCGCCCGCTCGACCGCGACCGCAAGCTCGCTCACCAGCATGTCGAAATCGGCGGTCAGCGTCTCCGGCCGTGCCACGACCACGATGTCGCAGGGCCGGCCGGACTGTGCCTCGAACGCCTTTTCGGCCGCCACGCGCAGACGCCGCCGGATGCGGTTGCGGATGACGGCGTTGCCGACCTTGCGAGAGGCGGTGAGGCCGAGACGCAGGCCATCCGGCTCGGGCTGCTCGCCGGCCGCGCGCTGCGGCCCGTCGAGAACCTGGACGGTGAAGGCGGACGAACGAAAACGGCGGCCTTTATCGGCCGCCGCCAGGAATTGCTTGCGTTGCGTCAGACGGGCGAGGCGCATGGCGATTGGCCAGTCTTCCGGAAAAAACGCTCGCGGATGCGGCGCGCGGCTGTCACGCGCCGGCCACTCAGGCCGAGAGCTTCTTGCGGCCGTGAGCGCGACGAGCGGCGATGACCTTACGGCCGCCGGCTGTCGCCATGCGGGCGCGGTAGCCGTGGCGGCGCTTGCGGACCAGCTTGCTGGGTTGATAGGTTCTCTTCATCGTCCGTCTCCGGGGCTCGTCGGCACAGTGGCCGCAGCTTTCCTGAGAAAGCGTGGCCGACCGAGCCTGCATGCGAATGGTTCCGCGCCGCCCCGAGGGTTGCGCAAGTGGCGGGCTTATGACGGATGGCCCGGTCCAAGTCAATGCCGAAGGCGCGCTTGCACTCGCCGGGCTTATCCCCGATATAGCGGGCGGGAGGTTGGCGAGGGACGTCTCACTCGCCAACCGGGTCAGGTCCGGAAGGAAGCAGCCCTAACGAGACCGAACGGGTCTTCGTCCAGCCTCCCACCGTCGCGACAGGCCCCGCGAGGCGACGGCCTCAGGGTGCGGACGCCGCATCGAAACGGGCGTTGACCCTCGCGCGGCGAACCGCCAAACCAGACCGATGAGCGACGACAGCAACGCAGCGCCCCCGGCCGACGAACCGGGCTTTGCCGGCTTCGATCCCGCGCCGGCGCCGCCGACGGTGGCGGCCCCCTATCGCGTGCTCGCCCGCAAATACCGCCCGGCGCATTTCGGCGACCTGATCGGCCAGGATGCGATGGTGCGCACGCTCACCAACGCCTTCGCCGCGGGCCGCATTCCGCAGGCCTGGATGCTGACCGGCGTGCGCGGCGTCGGCAAGACCACGACCGCCCGCATCCTGGCGCGGGCGCTGAACTACCAGACGGCCGATGGCGGCGGCGCTCCGACGACCGACCTGCGCGAGTTCGGCGTCCATTGCCGGGAGATCATCGAGGGCCGGCACATCGACGTGCAGGAGATCGACGCCGCCTCCAACAACGGCGTCGACAACATCCGCCAGATCAACGATGCGGTGCGCTACGCCCCCGTCTCGGCGCGCTACAAGGTCTATATCGTCGACGAGGTGCACATGCTCTCGACGGGGGCCTTCAACGCCTTCCTGAAGACGCTGGAAGAGCCGCCGCCGCATGCGCGCTTCATCTTCGCGACGACGGAAATCCGCAAGGTCCCGGTGACGGTGCTGTCGCGCTGCCAGCGCTTCGACCTGCGCCGTATCGAAACCGGCGTCTTGGTGCCGTACCTCGACAACATCTGCCGGCAGGAAGGCATCGAGGCCGATGACGAGGCGCTCGCCGCGATCGCGCGCGCCGCCGAGGGCTCGGCGCGCGACTCGCTCTCGATCCTCGACCAGGCCATCGCCCATGCGGCCGGCACGATCACGCTCGAGGATGTCCGCTCGATGCTCGGCCTCGCCGACCGGGCCCGCGTCATCGACCTGTTCGAGGCGGTGATGAAGGGCGACATCGCCACGGCGCTGGGCGAACTGCGCGGCCAGTACGATGCCGGCGCCGACCCGACCGTCGTCCTCTCCGACCTCGCCGAGTTCACCCATCTGGTGACACGGCTGAAGCTCGTGCCCGAGGCGGTCAAGGACAATGGCCTGTCCCAGGCGGAGCGCGTGCGCGGCGGCGATTTCGCCCAGCGCCTGTCGATCCGCATTCTCGCCCGCACCTGGCAGATGCTGCTGAAGGGCCTCAGTGAGGTGAAGCAGGCCGACCGGCCGATCATGGCCGCCGAGATGGTGCTGGTGCGCCTGGCGCATGCCGCCGATCTGCCAACCCCCGACGAGGCGCTGCGGATGCTGCGTGACGGCTCGGGCACGGTCGGAGGCCAGGCGACGGCCTCCGCGCCGCGACCGCCATCGGGCGGCGGCAACACGGCGCTGGCGGCGCGTCCCGTGCTGGCGAGCGCCAACCCCGCACCGATGATGGCGCCTGCGCCGCGCGCCCAGGCCCTGCCGGCCGTGACGGTGGCCTCGCTCGAGGACGTCGTCGCGCTCGCCTCGCAGAACCGCGACATCACGCTGAAGCTCGCGCTGGAGCGCGATGTCCGCCCGGTGCGCTTCGAGCAGGGGCGGATCGAGTTCTCGCTGGCGAGCGGCAGCTCGCGCACCATCGCGACCGATCTCTCGCGCCGCCTGAAGGAATGGACCGGCCAGACCTGGATGGTCGCGGTGGTCAATGGCGAGGGCGGCGCGACCCTGCGCGAGCAGGCCGAGGCCGCCAAGGGCCAGCGCGAAAGCGACGCTGCCTCGCACCCGGCCGTCAAAGCGGTGCTGGAGCGTTTTCCGGGCGCGCGCATCGTCGATGTGCGCGACCCCCGCGCGGCCGAGGCCGATATCGCAGAGGCGGCACCTCCCGCCGATGAGTACCTGCCCGACGGGGAGCCGCTCTTCGACGATGCGGAGCCCGATTTCGACGGCATCGATTTCTGACCGACTAGAGGGAGACGACCCGATGCGCGACATCATGGGCCTGATGAAGCAGGCGCAGGAAATGCAGCAGAAGATGGCCAATGTGCAGGCCGAGCTCGACACCATCGAGGTCGAGGGCGCGGCCGGCGGCGGCATGGTGACGGTGACGATGACGGCCAAGGGCGCGCTCAAGGCGGTGAAGATCGACCCCTCGCTGATGGTCGCCGATGAGCGCGAGATCCTCGAGGATCTGGTCGTGGCCGCCTGCGGCGACGCCCGCACGCGCGCCGAGCGCGTGATGCAGGAGCGCATGGCCGAGATTACGAAGGGCCTGCCGATTCCGCCCGGCATGAAGCTGTTTTGACGTCGGCCTGTCATTCCGGGGCTTCGCACAGCGAAGAACCCGGAACCCACGACCGGCTCGATCCCATTTCAGTCAAACAGGCATGGCTCGCCCGGTCGTGGGTTCCGGGTTCGGCCTTCGGCCGCCCCGGAATGACAGGGTAGAACGATGTCCCGCGCCATCGCCGGCCCCGAGATCGAGCGGCTGATCCAGCTGCTGGCCAAGCTCCCGGGCCTGGGGCCCCGCTCGGCACGGCGCGCCGCGCTGCATTTGGTGAAGAAGCGCGAGGCGCTGCTCGGCCCGCTCGCCGAGGCAATGGCCGTGGCGCGGGAGCGGATCGTGGTCTGCTCGACCTGCGGCAATGTCGACACCAGCGACCCCTGCGGGCTCTGCCGCGATCCGCGCCGCGACGACGGTCTGATCGTCGTCGTCGCCGACATCTCCGACCTCTGGGCGCTGGAACGCTCCGGCGCCGTGCCGGGTCGCTATCACGTGCTGGGTGGCGTGCTTTCGGCGTTGGACGGGGTGCGGCCCGAGCATCTCTCGCTCGACGCACTGGTGGCGCGCGCCTCCGACCCGGCGGTGAAGGAGGTGATCCTGGCGCTGAGCGCCACGGTCGACGGCCAGACCACGGCGCATTTCATCACCGATCTCCTGGCGCATCTGCCGCTAAAGGTCACCCGGCTGGCCCATGGCGTGCCCGTGGGCGGCGAACTCGACTATCTCGACGACGGCACGCTCGCCGCCGCGATCCGCCAGCGCACTGGCTTCTGACGGCCGGTTTCGGTCAGAACTTGTAGGCGAGGCTGGCGCGCAGCGTGTGGAAGGTCGGCTCCTGCCGGACTTTCAGACCCAGCAACGGGCCGCGGGCCGCCTGGCCGACCTTGCCGAAGTCGGCGTAGCGGTATTCCGCGCCGAGGATCAGGTTGTCGGTATAGGCGAACGAAACGCCCGCGCCGGCTGTCCAGCCGGTCCGCGACCGGTCCAGGGTCTCGGGCGCGGCCGCAGCGGCGCCGACGAGGTGGTAGCCGAATTCCGTGAAGGCCGCGCCGCCGGTGGCGTAGATCATGAACCGGTTGAGCGCGAAGCCGGCGCGCCCGCGCAGCGAGGCCTGCCAGTCGCGCGTGACCCTTGCCGAAATGCCGGGCGCGATGAGCGTCTCGCCGCCGTCCAGCGCCTCGACATCGCCCTCGATGCCGAAGACCAGGCTGCCCGTCTGATAGTTGAAGCCGGCATGGCCGCCGCCGAGCGCTGAATCCGAGCTCTGACGGAAGGCCGCCCCGTTGAAGGCCCGGCCGAACGTGTCGGACAGGGTTGTCCTATCGCGACCCCAGGCATAGCCAGCCTGAACGCCGAGATAGAGACCGGTCCAGGAATAGAAGGCTGGCAGCGCCGGCGCCGGCGGCAGCAGGCGGGACGATGAGGGATCAGCGGCGAAGGCAGGTGCGGCCGCGAGATATGAGCCGCAAGCGAGAATCAGGCCGGCGAGAACGGCTTTCCGATGCATCGTCATCGCAACCTCAACACATCTACGAAACGAAAGGCTCGCCGTTGCCGCGGCGACTGTGACGATGATCAGAAAGCATTAAGGTTAACGATCGGCTAACTGCGCTGCGCGCGGTGGCGTGCCGGGAACCTTCCCGCCGCCGCGCGGTTGCTTGGCGGTGCTGCCGCTCCGGAATGGGTGAGGTGGTGGAGCGTTTTGCATGTCACTTTTGAAACGGATGACCGGCGCGGCCGGTGCAGGCGTCGCCCTGGGCTATGTCGGCGAAGCCCTGACCCGCCGACTGTCGCGCCGGGGCCGGGAAGCCGCGCGCGGGCGTCAGGCTCAGGCGCCGTGGCAGATGACCTGGCTCGGCTGGAAGGACGTGATGCTGCGTTTTGCCGCCAATGTCGCGGCGAACCGGATCAGTTCGCTCGCCGGGGCGGTCGCCTTCTTCACCCTGCTTTCGATGGTACCGGCGCTCTCGCTCCTGGTCACGATCTACCGCTTCCTGACCGATTCGGCGACGATCGTGGAACAGCTCGACACAGTGACGGCGGTTTTTCCGGAGGCGGCGCGCGACCTCATCCATGAACAGGCGATGCGGCTTGCCGGCCAGAATGTCGAAGCGCTGTCGCTGACGTTTCTGATCAGCTTCTCGGTCGCGGCCTGGTCAGCCAACACGGCGGTGAAGGCCGTCTTCGACGCATTGAACATCATCTACCGCGAGGATGAGAAGCGCAGCTTCGTCAAGTTCAACCTGATCTCGCTCGCGACGACGATCAGCGGCGTTGCGCTGCTGGTGACCGCGCTCATCGTGATCGCCAGCCTGCCCGTGGTGACGGCGCTGTTTCCGTTCGCCGTCGAGGTGGAGCGCCTGGTACGGCTGGTGCGCTGGCCAACCTTCTTCGTGATGGCGACGCTCGCGATCGCCTGTCTCTATTGGGTCGGTCCGAGCCGCGAACGCGCCCGCTTCATCTGGGTCATGCCCGGTGCCGTCGCTGCCGCCCTGCTTTGGGCCGCAGCCTCCTGGGCCTTCTCCTGGTATGTCAGCACGCTGGGCAACTACACGGCGACCTATGGTTCGCTCGCCACGGTGGTGGTTTTCATGACCTGGCTTTGGCTCTCGGCGATGATCGTGCTGGCCGGCGCCGAGTTCAACGCCGAACTCGAGCACCAGACCGCCCATGACACGACGACCGGTACGCCCAAGCCGATGGGGCTGCGGGGCGCCCGGATGGCCGACACCATCGGCCCGCCGACCGCCGGCTAGATACCTGCCTGCTCTTCCCGACACTTCCCCGGCGGTCGCCATCGACCGCTTCGGACTGGATGCTCACGCCATGCTCGATCCCGACAGCACCCGCCACGAAGACCTGCGCCATGGGGCAAGCCCCTGGCTCTCCGGCCCGCCCCGGCCCGCCAGCATCGGCCTCGATTCAGACACGCGCTGCGACATTGCGATCATCGGCGGCGGCATCACCGGCGCGCTGGCGGCCGAGCACCTGACCGGACTCGGCCACGACGTGATCGTCGTCGACCGGGAGCGCGAGGGCTATGGCAGCACCGCTGCCAGCACCGCCATGCTGCAATGGGAAATCGACCTGCCCCTGCGCCGCCTAGCGGAGCTCTACGGCTTCGAGAAGGCGGCTGATGTCTATCGACGCAGCTTCAAGGCGGTCGAGGGCCTGATCGAGAGCGTCGCGACGCTCGGGCTCGGCAGCGCCTTCCATCCGCGCGACACGGTCTATCTCGCGGCCGGCGACATCGGCCCGCGCGAATTGCTTGAGGAATGTGCGCTCCGCGGCAAGGCCGGCCTGCCGGGGCAGTTGCTGGACCATACGACGCTGCAGAGCCATTACGGCTTCGACCGGGCGGCCGCGATCGTCTCCCCCGGGTCCGCCGAAGGCGATCCGCTCAGCCTCTGCCACGCGCTGCTCCATGTCGCGGCGACACGCGGCGCGCGGCTCATCCGTGGCGAGGCCGTCGCCTTCGACAGCACCGCCGGCAGCGCCGTGGTGACGCTTAACTGCGGCCGCACGATCGAGGCGCGTCATGTCGTGCTGGCGACCGGCTATGTCATGCCCGACTGCGTGAAGAGCGACCTGCACCGGGTTGCCTCGAGCTGGGCGATCGCGACGCTGCCGCAGGCAAGCGAGGTGCTCTGGCCCGGCCCCGCCCTCGTCTGGGAGGCCTCGCAGGATTACGTCTACTGCCGCACCACGGTCGACGGGCGCATCATCATCGGCGGCGAGGACGAGGACAATGACGATCCGGACCACCGCAAGGCGGCCGGGCCGCAGAAAACGGCGGCACTTCTCACCAAGCTGCAGGCGCTCGTGCCCGGAGCGGCGCCGACCCTCGGCCATGCCTGGTCAGGTGCCTTCGGGCAGACAGAGGACGGGCTGCCGCTGATCGGGCGCGTTCCCGGCCATCCCCGGCTCCTCGCTGCCTATGGGTATGGCGGCAACGGCATCACCTTCAGCTTTCTCGCCTCGCGGCTGATGGGGGCGCTGATCGGCGGCGTCGAAGCCCCCTGGTTCAGCCATTTCGCAATCGATCGGCCCGACCCGTCTCGGAGCTGACAAAGGGTCGGTTGCGAGGTTGCAATCGAATGCTTGCAACCTCTGCAGGAGACAAACCCGACTGCAATGGTCATCTCTCGGCTCGCGGCGCGTTTTGCCGCGAAGCGAAGAGGAGACGGCCATGGCCGCGGTCGCTGATCTGTCGAGACCCGCTTTGGAGGCCCTGCAGGCCCCCTTTCACATCGGAACCGTCACGCTGCGCGTGACCGACCTGCGCGGCCTGACGGCGTTCTACCGCGACAGCATCGGGCTCGACGTCATCGCCGAGACCGCCGATGCATCGGACCTCGGCATCGACGGCGAGGTTCTGGTGCGGCTCGAACGCGGCGCGACCCGGTCCACCTCGGCGGCCGGCCTGTTCCATCTCGCCATCCTGCTGCCCTCGCGGGCCGATCTCGCCGATTGGCTCGCCCATGCCGCGGCGATCCGGCTGCCTCTGGAAGGCGCGTCCGACCATCTGGTCAGCGAGGCACTCTATCTGTCGGATCCGGAAGACAACGGCATCGAGATCTATCGCGACCGGCCCCCGGCCGACTGGCCCAGGCGCGACGGCGCGATCCGGATGGCGACGGAGCGGCTCGATCTCCATGCCCTGCTCGCCGAGGCCCGGCCCGGCCCCTATGCCGGCATGCCGGCCGGCACCCGCATGGGGCACATCCATCTGCGGGTGGGCGAGATCGCGGCGGCGGAGGCCTTCTATGCGGGCGCGCTGGGCTTCGAGCTGATGGTTCGCTATCCCGGCGCGAGCTTCCTGGCGAGCGGCGGCTATCACCACCACATCGCCGGCAATGTCTGGAACAGCCGTGGCGCTGGGCCGCGTCAGCCTGGTGAGGCGGGGCTTTCCGCCTTCGAGATCATCGCCCGCGACAAGGCGGAGCTGGCGGCGATGCGGCGTCGCATGCTGGCTGCCGGCGGCAGCGAAGCGGCCAGCGGCGCGACGATCGACGATCCCTGGGGCAATCGGTTGGCGCTCGTGCCCGCTCGCGACTGAATGCAAAAAGCCGCCGGAAACCGGCGGCGCAACCCTTCCGTTCAGTCTGCGGTCTCCGCTCAGGCCTTGGCGGACGGGGTAACGGCGGCGGTGACGAAACTGGTGATGTCGCGCGTCGAGAAGGGCTTCCGCAGAAAGCGGACATCGCGCAGCGGCTCAGGCACGTCGCTTGGCGTCGAGCCGGAGACGAAGGCGAAGGGCGTGCCCTTCTGGAGCAGGTTGGCCGCCACCTCGAAGGTCTTCCCGCCAACGACGTCGATGTCGAGCAGGGCGCAGGACAAGTGCGCCGTGGTCGCGGCCCGCTGGGCCTGCAACACGGAATCCACGACAATCAATTCGGCTGCGAGACCAAACTGCTCGGCCACCGCCGATTCGATGTCCATCGCGATGAACGGATCGTCCTCGACAATCAGGATGCGGATATCAGTCATCGACTCCCGCTCCTCCTCTACACTGTGAACACTGAAGATCGTGGGAGGACAACGGCAGAGCGTTGCCCATGTTCCGGTCCCCTGCGCCCCGGCCGCACGACTTCATTCGAATTCAAGTCAATTTGAACGGTCACGGTTAGCAAAGCGTAACCCTGCAAACGGCGGAATCCGGCACGGCCTGGCCGTCGGATATTCAACGGCGCCGACCGGGCCGGACGAGGGACAGCTCAAATCCGGTCACGCCGAGCGCCACGTTGACCCCGCGCGACCCTTGCAGCGACAGGGGCTGCAGCGTCACCTCGTTGCCGCTGCCGCCCACGAGCAGGTTGGCGCTGCCGCCGACCCCGGCCGAGGCTCCCGCCGTCGCGCCGGCATAGCGGCCCGACAGCGCGCCCAGCGGCGCACGCGCATAGGGCCCGTAGACCCGCCACGACATGGTGCTGGCGCGGATCCGGCCCAGGTCGAGCCCGAAATTCCGAACGATACCGGTGTAACGCTGCTGGGGCCCCCGACGCGGGGTGAAGGTGCAGTTCATCGGCCGCTGCGAGGTCACGATCAGGCCGAGTCCCGCACCGACATTGCAGCTCAAGCGTCCGGCCGGCGCCCCGGACTGGGCCGATGCGGACAAGCCGGAAACCAAAAGGCCTGCTGCCGCGACGAAAGCAGCGAGGGCCGGCTTGGAAAACCGCGTGATCATCGGGATGCTCCTGACATGAAGGTGTCCATCAAACGCCCCACAGCGGGCACAGTTCCGCGCAAGCTGGAACAGGTCAATCTCTGCTGCGTTGTATCTGCCGCGAATCATGAAAGGCTATCCGTCGTGAGTCAGGATCGGGCACCGCGTTCAATCGGCTGTCTCAGCGACCAAGCCATGCCGGCGGCACCGTTCTGGGAACTGGAATCGCTGATCCTGCAGGGATTCCAGCGCGAGCTGGCGCTCGACATCCTGGCGGCGCGACGTTCCGGCGCAGCGCGTCGGGAGCGGCCAGCCATATGGCACTACCGCTCGCCGGCCCCGGTTCCCGCGATGGCTTCGCGCGAACTCATCGCCACTGCCGAGACCTATTGACAGAAGCGGCCGGCGGCCGAGCCCCGGACCTTGATGTCGACGTGGAGATGGTCGGCGTGGGCCGCGTCCGAGCCCGGTCCGAGCGTGGTCGCGAATGCCCCGCAGGCGGATTGCCGGATCGCCGCCAGAAAATTCAGGTGATCCGGCGATAGCCCCACGGACACGGACAGTCTCTCGGGTGCCTCACCGATCTCGAAGCCGAAGATATCGAGCGCTCGCCCCGTCGCGTGCTCGCTGAGGGGACCCGCGGCGCCGCGGTTGCGGTTGCGGCATTCATGTCCGCCCCCGACCCGCAGCGCCACCAGATCGCGCCTGAAATAGCCCTTCGCGAGTGGGTGGACGGTGGTTTCGACCCATTGCGCGACGGCGCTCGCCATCTCGCAGCCGAGGATCGCGGGCGGCTGGAACTCGATCCGACGCCGGCCGGGCCCCTCCCCCACCGACAGCGCCGCGACTTCGACGGGGTCGACGACGATGCAGGCTCCGTCTGGGCCCGCCGGACGAGCCGTGATGCGGACGCCCGCGCCATGCCGCAGTTTCAGCGCCGCGACGCAGGACGAAAGCGAAGCGGCAGGCCCGGACTCCGGCCGGGGCTCGTCGGCAGGCGTCGACTTCCCTGTCAATTCGGGGGGGCGCGGCGGCGGCAGCATAAGACCCTGCGTCTCGGCCAGGGCTGCCGACCGCGTGATGGCCAGCGCGAAGACCGCAAGCACCGCTCGGACCGCAAGCCCCGCTCGACGATGCAGGTGGCCGCAACGCAGCTTAATGGTCAGGTGTCCAACGCCGAAGCGCTCGCAACCGCAAGAGCGGTCGTCGCCGCGAGCGCGAGCGACAGAACCTCTTCGACCGTCGAGCCGACCGGAACGATGCCGCCAAACAGGGCCACACCCAGCGACGACGCACCGATCATCGCGGCGATACAGGTCATCACCATGCCTATCCTCCCGGTTTCGCAGACGACCCAGCCAGTATTTTCCCTCGGCCCTGCAACGCCAGTCGCGCCGGGATGTTCCGCGCGTCGGAAGGCTCCAAGAGGGGGAGGGACGAGGTGCGAGGGAGGCTCGATCGGCTGTGCTCCCGGCGCGCGCGCCCGTCATGAAAAAGCCCGCGACACCGGGGCCGCGGGCTCGATACGGGCGATCGCTGAAGCGGTCAGGCCGCCTTGCGACCCGCGCGACGGTCGAAGAACAGAGCCTGGCTGATGGCCGCCTTCACCGCCTCCGGCTGGAAGGGCTTGGTGATCAGGAAAGCCGGCTCCGGCCGGTCACCGGTGAGCAGGCGCTCCGGATAGGCGGTGATGAAGATGACCGGAACATCGATCGACGCCAGGATCTCGTTGACCGCATCGAGGCCCGAGCTGCCATCCGCAAGCTGGATGTCCGCCAGGACGAGGCCGGGGCGCTTCTTGGCAACGAGCGCGATCGCCTCGCGCTGCGTGCGGGCAACGCCGGTCACGGTGTGGCCGAGTTCCTCGACCATCGTCTCGATGTCGAGCGCGATGATCGGCTCGTCCTCGATGATCAGCACGTCGGTCGCCACCTGCTCGGCAATCTCCTGACCGGCCGTCTGGACGAGGGCGGCGGCATCAGCGGCGCCGACGCCCATGATGGCTCCGACCTCCTCGATCGAGAAGCCTTCGACCGTGCGCAACAGGAAGGCCTGGCGCGGGCGGGGCGTCAGCGCCTCGAGGTTGCGCTCGACGGAGGTTCGACCCAGCGTGACGGGCGCCGCCGGGTCCGACGTGTTGAGCCCGACCGACGACCACAGCGTGAGGAAGGTGCGGTAGAGGCCGATGCGGGGATTGATGTCGCGCGGGAAGGCGGCAGGATCGAGCACGAGGGCTTCGAGCATGGCGACGACATAGGCGTCGCCGCTCGCCTGCGTCCCGGTCAAGGCGCGGGCAAATCGGCGCAGATAGGGCAGATGCGGCGCAATTTCCTTGGCAATCGACATAGAGGTGTCCTCTGTAAACGTGCCGGAAATGAGCACTTCAGACGCTGCGATGACAAGCGATTTATTTTTTGAAATCAGCGGAACCTTTCGCGAGAAAGCCTGTTGTACGGGACTATCCGTGTCGGTATCGCCATCAGGGGGCAGCCGCCGGAGGTGTTGACGTATAGGCGGGACTTGCTGGAAAAGCAGGCTCGCGCATCGCACGAGGGCCAAGATGAACAACGTGGATTCAGCCAGGGCTGCGCCGGACGACGGCGCGGACCTCGACGCCGAGATCATGCTCGATCCGCGCGTGCAGGAATCGATCGGCCGCTCCCTCAAAGCGCATTACGACGACATCGTGAATGCCCCCGTACCCGACAAGTTTCTGGTGCTGCTCGCTCAACTCGAGGCAACCGAACGTCGCGCGGACGGAGCATCGACCGATGAGCTCAACTGAATTCAAGGACGGCCTCATCAAGGAGATCCCCAATCTGCGCGCCTTCGCGGCCTCGCTGTCGGGTTCGATCCAGCTCGCGGATGACCTCGTCCAGGACACGCTCCTGAAGGCCTG
Source organism: Allobosea sp. R86505 (assembly GCF_042466375.1). Taxonomy (NCBI): domain Bacteria; kingdom Pseudomonadati; phylum Pseudomonadota; class Alphaproteobacteria; order Hyphomicrobiales; family Alloboseaceae; genus Allobosea; species Allobosea sp. R86505. The sequence continues at coordinate 494,678 of NZ_JAXHPY010000001.1, forward strand.
GGGCAACTCGGAGAAGTTCGAGCCGGGCACCAGCCTGCGCGCCTGGCTCTTCACCATCCTGCGCAACACCTACTACTCGCTCTATCGCAAGCGCGGGCGGGAGGTGCAGGACAGCGAAGGCACCTATGCCGAGCGCATGGCGACGCATGGCAATCAGGAAAGCCATCTCGACCTCGCCGATTTCCGCAAGGCGCTGGCAAAACTGCCCGAGGAGCAGCGCGAAGTGCTGATCATGGTCGGTGCGACCGGGCTCTCGTATGAGGAGACCGCCGAGATCTGCGGCGTCGCCATCGGCACGATCAAGAGCCGGGTGAACCGCGCGCGGACGAAGCTCGCCGAATTGCTGTCGATCGGCAGCCTCGACGATCTCGGACCCGACCGCCAGAGCGCCGCTGCGATACAGAGGGTCAGTACCGAAACCGTCGGAACCTGATGCGGCTCGCGCGTTTCCCCACGGTGCGGGGACGGCTGCTCGCCCTGCTCGTGGCGATCGCGCTGCCCATTGCCGGCCTGACGGCCGTGGCGGCGCTGACCACCTATCACACCGTGATCGCGGCGATCGAACTGGCGCAGTCGCGCACAGCCGATGATTTCGCGGTGCGGACCCGGGTCTGGCATCGCGGGTCGCAGCGGGTGCTGTTGGCCTCCGGGTCGCTGATCGCACAGGGCGGCATGGCCGGCGAGAATTGCGCTGCGGCGATCCGCGCCACTCTATTGCGCATCCATGGCTACCAGGCGGCCCGCTTCATCCTCGCCGATGGCCGGACCTGCTTCGCCTCGGTCGATCCGGCTCTCGGAGAAGCCGAAGTGGCCGCCGTCGCGGCAGACCAGGCCACGCTGCCGCTCTCCCCTTCGCGGACCAAGATTCCGCTTCCTCCGTCGCGTTTCGACCAGGTCAAGATCGGCGGCGTCGAACGCCTCGTCACCCAGGTCCGGATGGACAGCGACGCGGCGCTGAGGGAAGCGCTTCTGCTCGCTGATCCTGACCTGCTCGACCAGGTGTTCGAACTCGGCGACGCGGGCGAGGGCGTGAATGTCGCGCTGGTCTCCCGCGGCGAGTCCGTGATCATGCATCGCCCCGAGCCCGCAACCGACGATCTCTCATGGCTTCCGGAAGCCGACAGCTTCCCGACCGAAAACCGGCGCTGGGAAGCGCGCAGCCGCAGCGGCCAGATGCGCTCCTATGCCGCGCGTCTGGTGACGGCGCCTGATCTCTACGTCGTCGCCAGCTTCGGCAACGCCCCTGAGCGCGCCGCACGCATGCAGTTTCTCGCCCTGCTGATCGCGCCGATCCTGACGCTGATCCTGCTCTGCCTCGTCTATCTACGGGCGATCGACCGCCATTGCATCCACTGGCTACGCGGCATCGAGTCCGCGGCGCGCGCCCGTTCGACCGAACCGCAGGTCCGGGCCGTCATCGCGCCGGAGATGCCGAGCGACATCCGCAGCGTCGCCGAGGCCTTCAACACGATGGTCGACGAGCAGGAGGTTCGCCAGCGGCGGCTGCAGACGGCGCTCGACGACAACCGGTTCCTCGTGCGCGAACTGCATCATCGCGTGAAGAACAGCCTCCAGGTTGTCCAGAGCTATATCGGGTTGACCAAGCGGGACTACCGCGACGAGGCTCGGCTCGCCCTGGCCGACGCCGAGACGCGGGTGCACGTGCTGTCGGCGGCCTACCGTTTCACCCTCGCGGACGGCGAGATGCAGCCGGTTCGCGTCGATCTGTTCGTCGAGGACGTGGTGACGATGATCACCAATCTCGTCAGAACACGCGACCAGTGGGTCACGAGCCGCCTCGATACCGATGCGACGCTGTCCGTCGACCGGGTCATCCCGCTCGGCTTCCTCCTGGTCGACGTCGCCTCACGGGTTCTGCGCAGCACTCCGGGGGTCAGCCTCACGATCATCGTGCAGGATGTCGACGACACGACGCTGGAGGTCGCGCTGGAAGCCGACCGCGACATCGCTCCGAGCGCTCCGCCGAAGATGTTCGCCGGTCTCGTGGCCCAGATCGAGGCCGTCCAGGTTGATCAGCCCGAGGGCCGCCGGCTGGGCAGCTGGCGGATCCGGCACGTGGCGTAACGCAAGACAGGCCCTCGAACCGGGGCTCAGCCTGGCGCGTCGATCGTCTCGATCGTGACGCCGACGCCGAGACCGAGGAAGGACCCCGTCAGACCGGTGAAGCTGCCGGCCACGGGCGAAGCGTCCTCCGGAACGCGCGCCACAGCGACCCGCAGAAGCTGTCTGTCGGCGACGAGGTCGTTGGTAGGGTCGAATTCGACCCAGCCATCGCCCGGGATGAAAACCTCGGCCCAGGCATGGGTGAGGCCCACGGTCGAGACCAGCCCCGCCGCATCGGGCGTGCGATCATGGATATAGCCGGTGACGAAGCGCGCGGCGAACCCCATCCGGCGCGCCAGCTCGATGAACAGCCAGGCATAGTCGCGGCAGGAGCCGGCCTGGAGGCGCAGCGTGTCGGCAGGGTGCTGGGTCCCCTCGTCATAGCGCAGGGAATAGCTCAAGCCGGCATGGATGGCATGGGCGAGGTCGCGCAGGAGATGGCCCGAGCCCTGGGCGATGCGGTTGCGGAAATCCGACAGCCACTGGTCGAGCATCTGGTCGGGATCGGCCGCCGCCAGTTCCAGATAGGGCTGCAGGACCGCGCGCTCGCCATCAGTGTAGACGACGCCCGTCACCGCCGCGGCGGCCTCGATCTCGGTTCGGGGAAGGGCAGAGCCGAAGCGCTGCACCACCAGTTGGCTGACGATGTCGAGCGTATCGGCCGGAGCATCGAAATTGGCGATCGCGACGGAATTGCCATAGGCGTCGTGCATCCAGCGCAAGCGGGCTCGCGGCGAAATGGTCAGTGCGGTGTCGACCACGCGCAGGTCGAAGCTATCGCGCGGGCGCAGCATCAGGCGGTGCGGCCCGAACGTCACCGGTCCGCCATAGCGATAGGTCGTCGAATGCCGAATGCGGAGATACATGGTCGTGTCCTGCTGCGCCCTGCGCCCGTGCAGGAGCGGCCGTTTCGTCCAAAAAACAAGCCGCCCGAAGGCGGCTCTTGAGTGTGACACGAGGGAAGTGCCGGCTGCCTAACCCGGGAAGCGCGGGAATGTTCCGCCGCGACACCCTTCCATTGCGTCAGCGAAGAATTCTGCGCTCAGGCGCGGGTGCCAGGGCCTGCTGAGCGCCGCCAATGGCGCGCTTGGTGACGCCGAGCGAACGATGCGCGGGGTCGACTGCGGCAAAGCGACCATCGGCCGGCATCTGGCGTTCCAGCTTGGCCTGGGCGACCGCCGCGGAACTCTCGGCATTGGTCTCCTGAAAACCGGAGCCGAGCGTGAGGGCCACGACCGCCGCCCCCATGAAACCGAAGAAAAGGCCGGCGCGCTTGATGGGGGCAAAGCTGTTGGTCAACATCTGTCTCTCCCGACGCCTCGACCGGACAACATCGTCCAGCTTCCGGCAAGTTAACGCGATGCTGCCGGACAGGTTCCATTTCGCCACCCGGCGCCGGAGACTTCGGCATCACATCGGCGCGAGGTCGCGCGGTCAGGCATCGGCGTCATTGGCCGCGTCACGGCTCCGGAACAGGCGCCAGAGCGATTTGCCGAGACGGCGCGAGGTGAGATGGGCGCCGGCCAGGCGCTTTTCCAGTGTGATCTTGCGATCGTGGAAATCTTCCAGCCCCGGCCGATGGCCGACGCTGATCAGCGTCGCCTCAGCCAGTTCGGCATCGAACAGCCCGAGAAGATGGTTCTGGCTGTCCTCGTCGAGCGCCGAGGTCGCCTCGTCCATGATGATGATGTCGGGCCTGCGGAGGACGAGCCGCACGAAAGCGACCCGTTGGCGTTCGCCGCCGGAGAGGGTGCGGTCCCACTTCTCCTCATCGTCGAGGCGGCGGGCCAGATAGCCCAGCCCGCAGCGCCGCAACGCGGCGACGACGACCTCGTCGGGAACCGGCTTGTCGGCCTCCGGATAGAGCAGGATCGTGCGCAGATCGCCCATCGGCAGATAAGGCTTCTGCGGCACGAAGGCGATCGACTTGCCGCACGGTACCGCGATGGAGCCCGAGCCCCAGGGCCAGAGGCCGGCGAGCGCGCGGATCAGCGTGCTCTTGCCGGTTCCGCTCTCGCCGACGATGAGCACCTTCTCGCCCAGCCCGATGACGATCGAGGCGTCGGTGATCACGGCCCGGCCGTTGCTGTGGGCGATCGAGAGCCGCTCGAGATGGATCGCGCCGTCGTTGCTCTCCTTCAGGGCGATGCGGGTCTCGTCCTCCATCACGGTGGCGACGTCGAGCCCCTCCAGCGCTTCCTGCAACTCATCGACGCGCGTGACCGAGGCGAACCATTCGGCCAGGCGCACGAAATTGTCGACGAACCAGATCAGCGCCGCCTGGACCGCGCTGAAGGCGGCCACCACCTGCATCACCGCCCCCAGGGAGACCTCTCCGGACAGATATTTCGGCGCGATCAGCAGCAGCGGAACGATCGGAAACAGCGCGCCATTGGTGTTCAGCACGATCGCGATCACCCCCTGCTGGCGGATCACCCGCAGCCAGGCGGCGACGACCCGCCCGTAATTGTCGCCGACCGAGCCGCGCTCGTCAGAGTCGCCGCGGATCAGCGCGATGCTTTCCGCATTCTCGCGCAGCCGAGTCATCTCGGCGCGAAACTGGGCTTCCGCCTCGTTCTTGGCGGCGATCCTCGCGACGAGCGGCCGCCCCGCAAAATAGGCCGCCAGCGAGGCGACCGCGGCGTAGCCGATCGCGGCCAGGGCCATGTAGCTCGGGATGACGATCTCCGTCCCGCCCAGGGTGAACCGCGCGGAGCCGGCGACATGCCACAGGATCGCGGCGAAGGTCGCCGCGGTGACGGCGGCGCTGATCAGCCCGATGGCGAACTCGACGAGAGGCTCGATGGCGAGCCTGACATCCTCGGCGATGCGGTATTCCGGCGCCGCCTGCTCCTTCGCGACGAATTGCAGCCGATAATAGCGCTGGTCGGCGATCCACCAGCCCGCCAGGCGCCGGGTCAGGTATTCGCGCCAGCGCATCTGCAGCAGCATGCGGCTGATGACCAGGGCCGACAGGGTCAGCGCCGACACCGCCACGAGCAGAGGCAGCCAGGCGGCGATCTGCCAGGCGGCGGCGCTGTCGCGCCTTTCGAGCGCATCGAAGAAAAAGCGGTTCCAGGCGTTGACCCCCACCGCCGTGGCGATCTGTGCAGCCACGAAAGACAGGACCAGGATCGTCAACACCCAGGCGCGGAGCTTCGTCTCACCGCTCCAGAACGGCAGCGCCGCGGCAAAGAAGCGGCGCATGCGCGACCGCCTGGGAAGGCGCGGCTGGTCTGCCATGAATCGACTTTCAGAAGCGGACGGAAAAGCTGCAGCGACGCCGTGGCCCACCCGCGTCGCGCCGGGCACGAGGCGGCTTTACCCAACGTTCGCGGACGAGGACGGTTCCCCCATCGGCCAGGATCTCCATCATCTGGTCATGACAAACGCGGGCGGCTTGCTATGGAGAATACGACGGTGTCGCCCCGGCACCCGCTCCGCAGCAGGGGAACTGACGGGATCATGACGGAGAGCGCCCCTTCGAACGGCCGGAACGGCGTGCCCTGCATGGCCTGTCCGTTGCGCGCAAAGCGTGCGTTCAAGGACAAGTCCGACGACGAGATCCGCTTCATCCAGTCGATGAAGATCGAGCATCGCCATCTGCCGGCCGGCGCCGACATCATCCATCCCGGCCAGGAGGATGCCGAACTCTACACGCTGTTCTCCGGCTGGGCTTTCCGCTACCAGCTCCTGCCCGACGGGCGGCGCCAGATCCTGAATTTCCTTCTGCCGGGCGATCTGGTGGGCCTGCAGGCTTCGCTGCTCAGCGCCGCCCAGCACGGCATCGAGGCGCTGACCGAGGTCGAGCTCTGCGTGTTCCCGCGCAAGCGCGTCTGGGACCTGTTCGTGCACATGCCGGCGATGGCCTATGAGGTCGCCTGGCTCGGCTCGCGCGAAGAGAGCCTGATCGACCAGAACCTGACCTCGGTCGGCCAGCGCAATGCCGGCGAACGCATCGCAGCGCTGGTGATCTCGCTCTACCGGCGGGCCGAGACCCTGGGCCTCGTCAGCGATGGCGGCTTCCGGTTTCCGCTCTCCCAGCAGCAGCTCGCCGATGCGCTGGGCCTGTCGCTGGTCCATACCAGCAAAACCTGGTCGCGGCTGCGCAAGGCCGGCCTCTTCGCCACCAGCGACGGGCGGCTGACGCTGCTGAACCCGCGCCTGACCTCGCGCATGGCCCTGCTCTACGAGCGGGAGGTGGCGCCGCGCCCCCTGATCTGAAACCGGAGGGCGGGGTTGCGCGCAGGAACGGCTGGAGGCGCAGACAGCCCGGAACTTGGCCGTGCTGGCGGCAGCCGGCGCGACAGGCGCGTGTCTGAAAGTTCTTGGCGCATCCATGCACTTGACCCCATATGTCGCAAAGGTCACGTTTCAGTCCCCCATGGTTGAGCCTTCGGTCCGACGTCAGAGGCTTCATGTCGCTTCCCTCCTCACGCCGCCCCCTGCAGGGGCCTTCGCTGGCAGCCCGGATCGGCCAGTCCCGCGTCGCGGCCCGGATCGAGGATGAGATGCGCGTGACGGCGGCCGATCTGGTCGACAGCGTGGCCCAGGCCCGGCTGAAGGTCGCCACCGTGCGCTACAAGGTTGAGGACGAGGTTCGCAGCCATACCGAGAAGCTTCGCTCGCGGGTCAGCGAGGCGCGCACCAAGCTCGGCGACGAGGCGCGCTTCATCAAGTCCTGGATCGACAACCCGGCCCGGACAGGTTCCGTCACGCCCTCGAGCCCGGCCCTGGCGCGGCGCATGGCATCCTTCGTCGATCCCGCCCGGCCGGGGCCGGTGATCGAGATCGGCCCCGGGACGGGGCCGGTCACCGAGGCCCTGATCGAACGCGGCATCGCCGAAGACCGGCTGGTCCTGGTCGAATACAGCCCCGATTTCTGCGCCCTGCTGCGGCGGCGCTTCCCGCGCGCCACCGTGATCGAAGGCGACGCTTATGCGCTTTCGAAGACGCTGGCGGGCCATCTGACCGAGAAGGCGATCGCCGTCGTTTCCAGCCTGCCCCTGTTCAATCAGCCGCCGGCCATGCGCAGCGCCCTGGCAAAGGAAGCGTTCACGCTCCTGGTCGAAGGCGCACCCTTCATCCAGTTCACCTATTCGGTGGTCTCGCCGGTGCCGCGCAAGGGTTCGGGGCTGAAGGCCTTCGTCTCCGACTGGGTGCTGCGGAACATTCCGCCGGCCCGAGTTTGGGTCTACCGCCAACCCGGCTGACCGGCGCTTTCGGCGCTGCGAAGCCGGGACCGGCGCCTCACCGCGGCCGAAACACACCCGTTGGTAACCCTTCCCTGCTAATGGCCGGCAAGCGATGGGGCGGCCCGCCCGGGCCGTCGCGAGGGGCCCTGGCACATGACTGGCGAGACACCCCGGTTCAGCCTGCCGCGCTGGCGCCTGACCCGCTGGCTGGCCGATACCGGCCCGGATGTGCCGATGGACATCCGGTACGCGCTCGTCGCCGGCCTGTTCGGGACCATGCCGATCTTCATCGCCGGCCTCTTCAACACCGTGACCGTTTCGCTGCTGATCGCGCTGCGAATTCCGACCTGGCCGTTCATCCTGTGGTGTGTCTTCGACATCCTGTGCTGCGCCGCACGGCTCGCGGTTCTGCTGATCGCCCGGCGTCGGGCCGCCCGACAGGAGCCGACACCCACCGACCTCTACATTTTGCTGGGCGTCGCCTGGGCCGCCGGCATCGGATTCGGGGCCTTCATCAGCCTGACCAGCGGCGACTGGGTCGCTGCGACCCTGGTCTGCCTCACCGCCACCGCCATGGTCGGCGGCACATGCTTCCGCAATTTCGGTGCGCCCCGCATGGCGGGGTTGATGATCGTTCTGACCTTGGGACCCTGCACCTTCGCGACGCCGTTCGTGGGCGAGCCGATCCTGCTGATCGGCTTCGTTCAGCTGCCCTTCTATATCTACAGCATGTCCCGGGCGGCCTTCGGCCTCAACACCATGCTCGTCGCGACCATGCAGGCGGAACGCGAACACGCCTTCCAGGCGAAGCACGACCTGCTCACCGGCCTGCCGAACCGCGTCGGGCTCAGCCAGGCGCTCGATGCCAGCCTGATGCGCTACGACGGATCACGCCCCCTGGCCCTGATCTATCTCGATCTGGACGGCTTCAAGACGGTCAACGACACCCATGGCCACAAGGCCGGCGACCGGCTCCTGCAGCTCGTCTCTGACCGTCTGCGCCGGCTGGTGCGGGCCGGCGATCTCGTCGCCCGGATCGGCGGCGACGAGTTCATCGTCCTGTCGGAACAGGTGGGCGGCGGCCCCCTGAAGCGGCTGGGAGACCGGCTCGTGCGCGAAATCTCGCAACCCTACCAGCTGGACGACGATGTCAGGGTCACGATCGGTGTCTCCGCCGGCATCGCCCGCGCGCCGGATCACGGCCTCGACCTCGAAAGCCTGATGAGTGCAGCCGATACGGCGCTCTACCAGGCCAAGTCCGCTGGCAAGTCGCGGTGCGTGATCGCTCCGCTGCCGCGCGAGCCGGCAGGTCGCCAGCCTACCGGGGCGGTGGCGCTGTCGATCGCGTCCTGAGGCCGCCCAGCAGCGAGGCGCTCGGGCTCTACTCGATCCCGCATTCGTCCGTCGCTGGCCGCAGTCGCCAGACGCGGTCATCGGGGCGCCCGGGGATAGGGACCGCGCCATCGGCGATCTCCTCCGCGTCATAAGGATTGGGGTTGGCGACGAGGTCGCCATTGCGAATGTCGAGCGTGCCCTGCGGGCCCCGCTCGAGCCGCCAGCTCCCCGCCTCCCATTCCGGGATGCAATGCAACGCCTGGCCCCGCGGCCGGCAGAAGCCTCCGAGCTGGTAATCGAAACCCGACCCGGCGGTTACCCGGCGGCGAAGATTGACATAAAGCGCCACATAGATGCCGCGAGAAGGCTCGGCCCGCCAGGTGCCGGGCAAGTGAACCAGGCGGATCCGGGCGACCTTCTGATGAGGATGGGCCGCGAGATGCGCCTCGTCATAGCGGCGCTCCCAGCAGGCGGCGCTCGAAAGGGGAAGTTCCTCTTCCAGCGGGCGGGCATCGGCCGAAGCGAGGCACAATCCCTGAGCCGCAATACACAGCATGACGCCGAGCCTCGCCTGCATAGCCCTCTCCCCGCGTTGTCGATCGCCGACTGATGATCAATGTAAGCGCGGCAGCGCGCAACGCTGCGCTGCGCTTGACCGGAGACCGCCGCTCGGGCTTGCTGCGCCCGCGGGTGGAGGACGAACAGCGTGACGGATCTGGCGCGGCTCGTCGTCGACATCGCCGACGAGATGGCGATGCAGACCGAGCGCGGCGAGGTCGCGACCTATATCGCGCCGCTCGCCGCCATCGACCCCCGGCGCTTCGGCCTCTGCGTCGTGACGGCGGACGGCGCCGTCCACATGGCCGGCGATGCGCTCGAGCCGTTCTCGATCCAGAGCATTTCGAAGGTCTTCGCGCTGACGCTCGCGCTGGGCAAAGTCGGCGAGGCCCTCTGGCAGCGGGTCGGGCGGGAGCCTTCGGGCACGTCGTTCAATTCGATCGTCCAGCTCGAACGCGAGCAGGGCATTCCGCGCAACCCCTTCATCAACGCGGGCGCCCTCGTCGTCGCCGACGTGAACCTGGCCGGGCATGCGCCCCGCCTCGCGCTCGGCGAATTGCTGCGTTTCGTCCGACATGTCGCCGACGACGAGACCATCGCGATCGACGAGGCCGTCGCCCGCGCCGAACAGGCGACCGGCTTCCGCAACATCGCGCTCGCCAGCTACATGAAGGCCTTCGGCAATATCCGCCATGCGCCGGATCTGACGCTGGGCGTCTATTTCCACCAATGCGCCATCGCCATGAGCTGCCTGCAGCTCGCCAAGGCCGGGCGCTATCTGATGCAGGGCGGCCTGCTGGAGCGGGGTGGCATGCGCGTGGTGCCGGCCCGTCGCGCCCGGCGGATCAATGCGCTGATGCTGACCTGTGGCCATTACGACGCCTCCGGTGACTTCGCCTTCCGGGTCGGGCTGCCGGGCAAGTCGGGCGTGGGGGGCGGCATCCTGGCCGTCGCGCCCGGCCGGGCCTCGATCGCCGTCTGGTCGCCGGGCCTCAACGCCAACGGCAATTCGCAGCTAGGAACGCTGGCCCTGGAGCGTCTCGCCGAGGCCACCGGCTGGTCCGTCTTCGGAGCCGGCTGACACGAGGAGGCGGAATACTTCCGCAAGGTTACCCAAACCTTTGCTCAGCCAAGACAATCTTAATCATTATGGCGCAAGCTCGGGGTCAGGATGTTCGGCGAAAGGGTGGCGAGTAGCCCGCACCCTGCCGCAGCGACCAGGATGGTACCCGTGCAGCTGTTTCCCGCCTCGATCAAGAATTACCTCGTCGCCATCATGGCCTGCCTTTGCATGTCCGCCTTCAGCGCTCTTGAGACAGTTTAGGGGTTTTCGGGAAGGGAGGATTTCTGGATCATCGCAGCCATTCAGGAGCGCAGATGAGACAGAAATCGGGGCCGGAGAAAGCACCGGCAGAGCAAGTCGTGAAGGATATTCGCCGAGCGACGCGGCGGCAGTTCTCGGCCGAAGAGAAGATCCGCATCGTGCTGGAGGGCGTGCGCGGCGAGGAGAGCATCGCGGAGCTGTGCCGGCGCGAGGGGATCGCCTCGTCGATGTATTACGGCTGGTCGAAGGAGTTCCTCGACGCCGGCAAGCGCCGTCTCGCCGGTGACACGGCCCGCGCCGCGACGTCAGACGAGGTGAAGGAACTGCGTCGCGAGGCGCAGGCCCTGAAGGAGGCTGTGGCCGATCTGACCCTGGAAAACCGCCTGCTTAAAAAAAGCATGCTCGCGGATGGGGAGGACGACATATGAGGTATCCCGCCTCCGAGAAGGCCGAGATCATCCGCCTGGTCGAGGGATCGCACCTGCCGGCGCGTCGCACCTTGGACAAGCTCGGCATCCCGCGCGCCACGTTCTATCGCTGGTACGATCGCTATCTCACCGGCGGGATCGAGGCGCTTGCCGATCATCGCTCGCGGTCGGATCGTGTCTGGAACCGGATTCCCGACCCGATCCGGGCCGAGATCATCGACCTGGCGCTGCGCGAAACGGAGCTGAGCCCACGCGAGCTGGCGGTGCGCTTCACCGACGAAAAACACTACTTTGTCTCGGAAGCATCGGTGTACCGGCTGCTGAAGGCGCATGATCTGATCACCAGCCCGGCTTACATCGTCATCAAGGCGGCGTCCGAGTTCAAGGACAAGACGACGGCGCCCAACCAGCTCTGGCAGACCGACTTCACCTACCTGAAGATCACGGGCTGGGGCTGGTATTATCTCTCGACAGTGCTCGACGACTTCTCCCGCTTCATCGTCGCCTGGAAGCTCTGCGCCACGATGCGGGCTGACGACGTCACCGCCACGCTCGATCTGGCTCTGGCGGCATCGGGGCTCGACCAGATCACGGTCGCTCATCGACCCAGGCTGTTGAGCGACAACGGCAGTTCCTACATCTCGGCCGACCTCGCCACCTGGCTCGACGGCAAGGGCATGAAACACGTTCGCGGCGCGCCCTATCACCCTCAGACACAGGGCAAGATCGAGCGCTGGCACCAGACCCTGAAGAACCGCATCCTGCTGGAAAACTACTATCTGCCCGGCGATCTCGAACGGCAGGTTGCCGCCTTCGTCGAGCATTACAACCATGCCCGCTACCACGAGAGCCTCGGCAACCTCACCCCGGCCGACGTCTACTTCGGCCGCGGGCAGGCCATCCTCACCGAACGCGAAAGGATCAAGCGCCAGACAATCCAGCGCAGACGCTTGCAGCATCAGCTGCAGGCCGCATAACCTCAAACCCAGATGAGCCAGAACCTCCGTTCCTGAGACGCCGCAACAGTCTCAAATCATCTGACGACGGACAGTCGAGAGGTGGCTTTGTCGATCTCATCGACCAGCACGATGGGATTGGCCTGTCGGAAGCGCGCTACTGCCATGAAGGGCCGGCACGGTTCGCTCGTGCTCCACCGCCGCTCGGTGCCGCTAAAGCCCGAGCTAAAGTCGTTTGCGCCGTCGACCCGCATGAGGCCGATTTTGAGCTGATCCGCGAGAGTTCGGACGAACGTGCTTTTCCCCGACCCTGGAGGGCCCACAAGCAAGATTGGCGAGAAGTGGACAAATCGCTTGGTCGTCAGATCTGTGAGAACCCGGGTGGCCGCATGTTCGGCATATGGGAATTTGCTGATCAACGATTGTCGAACAGGCGCCAGCGCAGGCACCTTAATGAGTGGGAACATCGCGCCGATCGCGTCGACGAACGGTTTGACGGCATCCTTGCCCGCCTTGGAGCCTGTAATGGCGGGACACACCATCACTGCGTCGGCTCGTTGAGGCCCTTCTACTTTCGATAGCCGACCGCTCTGATTGGCAACCACCGGCGTGATCAGGGAGCTCGGTATGGAGGCCTTGTCATTGAGGTTCCTCATCAACCCGGGGGACGACCCTAGCTGACGCGCCAATTCGGCAAGCGATCGACAATTGTTCTCCCGCGCGGTGTTTCCTGCGGCCAACATAGACATGCCGATGGCCAGCTCGGTTGTTTCACTCTCTATCTCGCCAAGGATTCTTCGGACCTTGTCGATCAGGTCATCGGCGCCCTGTTGATCAAGCACCACCTCAGGGGAGAGGTTGTCGAAAATTGTCTCCGGAAGCGGGCGCCACTCCTCGATGCGGACCGCGTTTCGGAGTTCCGCGAGTTGGCCAACGCTGTGCCACAAGCGATTGGTCAGGCGGGAAGCCAATAGCAGTTCATTGGCTGCGGCTGTCATGAGCACCATGCAGTCGGCCAGCTCGCTTGCTGCCGGACTTTTTGCTGCAAGTTTGTCCAGTCCCCGTACCAGCCTGCTCGTGTGACGGTGAGCGTTCTGCATGTCCGGCCACGGACGAGCCAATGAAGTCCGCCCGGTCGCTGATTTTACCCACACCCGGGCTTGGGGAAGGAAGGCAGGCCGAAACCGTACGATGTCCTCCGCAATGGCAGCGGGCTCAAGCGATGTCGCGACCGAGGGATTCAAACCGATGCGCACGATGCGGGGGCACGCCATCAGGATAGTTGCTCTCAAGCTATTGGAGCGCATTGCCGCACCCCCCGTCTGTAACGCCCACGTTGCCGCCATCGGCACGTTCGGGCCGCCAGCGATTCCAATCATCGAGCAGCTGTGAAGAGGCGGGATCTCGCTTCAAAGCGAACATCATCAGTACGCGCGCGGTTGGATCGCCCTGGAGCGCGTGCAGAAGCACGAGCGACATGCTGACATCGATCGCAACCTGCGACGCAGCTGGCTTCATGAGCAGCTTGAGAGCCTGGCCGATCACCTGCGATGGAGAGCCAGGGGCGTCCTCAGCATGAAGGTCCACCGGACCTATGGGCCTGAAGATTTGCACCATGTCGTTGAGGCCCGTGGCTATCCCGGCTTCGACGCAGTTGATGGGCGAAAGTGTTCGCCACGCCATCAAGTTTGTTGCCAGCCGAACCTCGTAGCGTCGATTGCGAGAATTCGTGTCAGTAACAGATCGAATTGGCATACGGCCTCCGACGTTCGAACGGATGGAGCGGCGAACTGTGCGTTCAACCTCACTGAACCGGACTGGATTTTGTTGGGTCGACAGGTCGGCCCAGTCGGTACCAGCGCGAGAGTGTTCTGGCCCAGGTTTGACCGTCACTCGCGTAGACCTGCGAGGTCATGATGAGATTCTTGATAGACGGATGCCCAGCTACGAACCCGGCGAGCACGGAAACTTGGTGAGGAACTCTAGACCACCCAGTCAGTACCGGAGCGGACAGTAGATCCTGCTGGCTTGGGGCGACGCCTTCCTCTATCGCCTCGATATCGTCAGCGAGTTCCCGCAAACGGTCGCCAATGCCCCGCTCATCGAACTTGATGCCCGATTGGTCCGGGTCATCGGTCAAGGCGATTGCTAGCTGAACTGCTAACCGGCGAAGCCGCGGCAAATCGTGGAAGTCTAGGAGCGCGTCCGTTTCCCTGCGATTCAGCGCGGGAACCGCCGCTGAAAGCACTCTGGCATCCGTATGCCGGAATGCCTCCGCAGCTTTCTCAATAGCTACGCTGTGGTCGGCGTGCCCCCAACGCAGGACCGAGATCGCGCGAGGTATGGATTGGATGGCTGCAATAGCCATCATTTCATGAGCGCGCGTGGCCTCAACGACGATGACACACGTTACACCCTTGGTCAGAAGCCAACTGAGGTTCGCGACATGGGTCACGATGACGACGTGTTGGTGTTCTCGAAGCGCGGATCGCACCGCGGGTTCAAGATCACATCCTCTCTCGACCTGTTGGATGGAGTTTGCGATCCTTTGTGCGGTCAAGAACGGCGAGTCGGATCCATCGCCGACGCTGAGAACCGTGGCCGGCTGGCTCAGGGCCGAGAACCCAGTCGCTGCGAGCAGCGCCGCGTAAGTAGGGGCAGACATGCCATCGGTACCCAAGAAGGCAACAAGCATCGAACCTCCGGAAGTCTCTGGAGTGCCTGGTGACGCATCGAGGCTCCTCGTTGGCCAAGGCACCAGACCGTCTGCTGAATTATTTTGGAATTATAGCAGTAGCATCAAAATTTTTCACCTAGGAAACGGTCCCCGCACTTCCGTCCTGGCCTCTGGGCTGGTTCCAATGCCGCCCGAAGCCGATATGCCAGGCTTCTTGGCACAGGCCGCTCGCATGCTCCTCGGGGTGTCGCAGGCTTGGCTCTGGGAAAAATCCGGCGTATCCCGAAAGACCATCAACGATTTTGAAAACGGCTACCGTCAGCCAAAAATTGCCCTAAAATTCGCCATAAGAGCCGAATTGGAGCGCGCAGGCGCACATTTCGTTTTCGGAGAAGGAACGATCGGAGTCGTCGTTTACGAGGCCAATGGCGCTGATGAACCGGCGGGCGCAGGCGCTTCCATCGGCGTCGACGCAAATGGCTCAAATTAACCATAAGCGAAAACGGCTGATGCATTTTCTGATATCAGATGTATAATTTTTTCGTTGCCTCAGAAGTGCCCTGGCTTGTAAGGCCAGCTTGTGGGGCTGCTGATGAAATCGATTATTCGGCCACATCTCCGCCCGAGCGTGTGGGCAACCTGCTGCTCTCCTGAATAGCAAACACGCTTGCTTCGGCCTGACGCCACATGGGTGACGGTATAGGCGCGAAGCAGCCCTATAGCCGGGCGGATGGCGCATGGCGCCTCCACCGGAGCGCGCCTTCGCATGTCCCTACTAGGCTACCCCAACGCATGTGTGCGGGCTTCTCGTCCATAGAGTTTCCAGCTGGAGGTTCCAGTGTCAGCAGGCCCGAGCGAATTCGCTGAGCAGCCAGTCGTCGCGAATCCACAGAAGCGCCGACGTGGTCGTCCTCGCAAGATACCGTCCACTGTCACCAAGCTGTCTGGACGGCCGGCCGGTCACCGGGGCGCTCCCCGCAACGACACCGATTTCGAATCCAGCGTGATCATCGATGCCGAATTCGATGATCTGTCGTGCGCGGTGGCCGTCCTGCTTCGGTGTTCAAATCAGGCCTGAAGCGTCGGGGACTTTGCGGATTTTGCACGTCACATCGGCCGATTCCGGCGGAGATAATCCCATGAAGCTTTGGATCTTGTCTGACCTCCACGCCGACCATGGGGAGGCTTTGCCGACACCTCCCGAGGGCGCAGACATTGCAGTTGTGGCCGGCGATGTCGTGTCAGACCGGTGGCTGATCGAGACGGCGCAAAGGCTTCCGCTCGTCTTCGTTGCTGGAAATCACGAGTTTTACCGTTACGGTCACGCGGAACGCCTAGCTCAACTAAAGGCCCTCGAAGGCGTCCAAGTTTTAGAGAACGCGTCGATCCAGATTGGCGAAATTCGCTTCATCGGGGCGACGCTCTGGACGAGCTACGATCGAAATCCGCTTGCGATGGATGTCGCGAGGCGCAGCATGAATGACCATCGCCTGATCAAATGGCGGAAAGATCCGTGGGAACGGTTTGAGCCAAAACATGCCGCCAAACTGCACGCAGGGAGCAGGGCCTTCATCGAAAGCGCTCTAGCCCAACCCCATCCAGGACCAACAGTAGTCCTTACCCATCACGCACCGCACCCTGGCAGCATCCATCCCCGTTACGAAGGTCAGCTTCTGAACCATGCCTATTTCAGCAATCTTGAATCCGTGATTGTCTCGGGGCGCCCCGCGCTATGGGTTCATGGCCACGTTCACAACTGCTTCGACTATAAAATATCTGACACCCGCATTGTCTGTAATCCGCGCGGATACCCTGGCGAGAACCCGCTGTTTGCGAGCGCGCTCCTCATCGAAATCTAAGATTGATAGCGCGCAACTTTACATGAGGACGTTGATTTGGTGATCGTGCGTAGATTCCGACGCTGTCGGCCAACGGGATTGATGCTGTACCCATCTGGCTCATGAGAGCCGCTGAACTGGCTGATCTGCTGCACACGCTTTTGCTTTTTGAATCCCGCTTGCGGGTCATTCCGGCAAATGGCGCAGGCGTGCCGATTTGGGCGTTCCGGTGTCCAGAGAGGGTCTGCCATGCTTTTAGCTGCATCTGCGTTGAAGAATTTCACGGTCGAGGCGCAAGACGGCACGATGGGGACTGTCAAGGACCTGCTCTTCGATGACAGGACTTGGCAGATCCGATGGCTTGTCATCGACACCGGGGGCTGGCTGACCGAGCGCAAGGTTCTCGTCCACCCGTCGACGATCGGTCCCATCGATTACGGACGACAGACGGTTCAGGTCGCTCTGACGAAGCTGAGGGTTCAGCAAAGCCCGAGCCTGAGTACGGATCTGCCCGTCTCGCGCCAGCACGAAACGGACCTCTACAGCTATTACGACTGGAGCCCGGTCTGGGGCGGCGCCCTCTATGGCCCGGAGATCGCGGGCGCAGGCTTCGGACCGCCTCGCTTCTTCGGAAACAAGGAGCTCTATGACGATCTCGGCCTGGGCAATCACGGCGACAGCGGCGACCCTCATCTGCGCAGCATCGCCGAAATCCATGGCTATCATGTCGAGGCCACCGACGGCGACATCGGCCATGTCGACAACCTGATGATCGACCACGGCAGCTGGGGCATCCGCTATCTCGTGCTGAACACCAGCAACTGGTGGATGGGCAAGCAGGTCCTGATGTCGCCTTATGCGGTGACCGACATCAGCTGGTCTCAGGAGAAGGTCTATCTCGACGTCACGCGCGAGCGCGTCAAAGCGAGCCCGACCTGGGACCCTGCGGCCATCGTCAGCGAGATCTACGAGAAGCGTCTGCACAGCCATTACGGCTGGAGCGGCTACGGCTGGTGATGGTTTTCCCCGTCGCCAGCCCCTGCGCCCGGTGGCGTCCGTGCCGGCGGGTATCGGCATGCCCCCGGCTCGGCTTGGCGGCCGGAGGGTCTACAGTTGGGCGCCGATACGATGGCAGATGACCCCTACACCCTTCTCGGTGTCGCCCGCGACGCGTCTGACAAGCAGATCCGCAGCGCCTATCTGAAGCTCGCCAAGACCAGCCATCCCGATCTCAACCCCGGCGACCGCTCGGCCGAGGAGCGTTTCAAGGCGATCAACGCCGCCAACGACCTGCTCTTCGACAAGGACCGGCGCGCCCGTTTCGACCGCGGCGAGATCGATAGCGCCGGCCACGAACAGGCGCGGCCGGGCCCGCCACCGGGACAGCGCTCCTACAGGGACCAGGCGGAAGGCGCGGCAGGCGCGCGCTACCGGGCTGGCTTCGGCGCGGACGACGATCTGGGCGACATTTTTTCGGAGATGTTCGGGGGCCGCGCCGGATCTGCCGGACGACGTCACGGTGCCGACCGGCGCTATATGCTTGCCGTGCCCTTCCTCGACGCCATCCGAGGGACGACGCAGCGCCTGACGCTGCCAGAAGGCGGCAGCCTCGACGTCAAGATCCCGCCTGGGCTGGAGAGCGGACAGATCCTTCGTCTGCGCGGTAAGGGCGGCGCCGGGGAGCCGCCCGGCGATGCGCTGATCGAGGTCGAGGTCGGGCTTCACCCCTTATTTCGCCGCGAGGGTCGCGACATCCATCTCGACCTGCCGATCACGATCCGCGAGGCCGTGCTTGGCGGCACCGTCATGGTGTCGACGGTCAGCGGGCCCGTGGCGATGACCTTGCCCCCAGGATCCGATTCCGGAACCAAGTTGCGCCTGAAAGGCAAGGGCGTGCCGGCCAGCGGCAGTCAGACTGCCGGAGACGCCTTCCCGCATCTGCGCATCGTGGTGGGGCCGCCAGACGAGGCGCTCGCGACTTTTCTGCGGGCTCGCACCGACGGCGCCCCAGGCTGGGATCCCCGAGCAGCGCAGGAGGCCATGTCATGATCACGTTCGACGTGCTGATCACGACCATGCCCGAGTTCCAGCGCAGCGATGTGGAGCGCTGGATCGCCAGCGACCTGGTCCGGCCAGTGAGGCGATCCGAGGACTGGCTATTCGATGATATTGACGTCGCCCGCATGCGGCTGATCCGAGATCTGCGCTTCGATCTCAGGCTGGATGAGCACGCGCTCCCGTTCGTGCTTCACCTGCTTGACCAGCTGTATGATGCCCGCCGGAGCCTGCACCGCGTGCGCCATGCTCTCGATAACGATGTCCCAGAGGACATCCGGGCTGCGATGCTGATGGCTTTGAGGACATGCCGGTAATCCTGACAGTCGCATGGCTCAGTACCCGCGCCGTTATAGCAAGGCTTGGAGGCGATCGAACGGCGATGCCGCGACGTGTCATCGCGGCTTGGCTTCCGTTTTCCGGATGACGACCGAGTCGGTCGCTTCGTCCATCTTGACAGGGAAATCCGGCGATCATTTCCTTGCAGAACTGACCCCAACAGCAGGGATGGAGCAGCCTTACAGGTCAGCTCGCTTTCGCTTTTGTTCCGCTGGCGCACAACTGTCGAATCTTGTTGGACGTGCGCAGTAAACAGTTCGGGAAACACAATATGTCATTGTCCAGATCTAAGTCTTATGATGCAAAGACGTTTGCAGCCGGTTGGATTGCGCGTAACATCGATGTCGGGGTGTTCTCTTGGGATGATGGACCCGGTTACGAAAGAGCGATGGACCATTTCAGAACCGAAGCTGCGCAGGCTGGGTTGAGTGAAGTGGTTCTGGAAGACGGGCTGGGCCCGGTCCCTGCGTTCATTGCCAAAGCCTATGCGGCTGCCGTTGAAAAATGGCTTGCAGATCAAAAACGCCGTCCGCCGGACGCTTCAGCCAGCGTATGATTGGGCTTGGCGCTTCCAGCCACAGATCAACACGATCCTGCTGACCCAATCGATTTAACCCGGATGAACTGGAACTAGGTCCGAACTGGAATGACGCCGCAATGCCTGATGGCATGCGGCGGTTCGATCCGACGGGTCGGCCATTGGCAGGTCCCGTCCGAGGCTTGCGTCAGCAGCCCCAGACGCCGCAGTTGCCGCGCAGATAAGGCTGTGGGCTGCCATAATAGGCCGGGCCGTAGCCGTAGCCCCCGGTGCCGTAATAGGCCGACCCTCCATAATAGCCGCGCCGGTCGTAGCGGGACGAGCGTTCCTCGGCGACGATGGCCACGCCGACCAACCCGGCCGTCGCGCCCGCGACGAGTGCGCCGGCGGCGGCATCGGCCTGGCGGCGCTCCTGACGATAATGGGACGTGACGCAGGCCCGGAAGGCCTTGGTGCCCGGCCGCAGGCCCGATTCACTGCAGATCTCCTGCGCGGTCTGGCGCGACTGCTCCAGGGTCTCGCAGCCCGCGAGGCCTGTTGCCAGCAGTGTGGCGGCGGCGATGAAGCGCATGGTGTCGCCCTCGATAAGGGCCCGTTCTCAAGACGACAGGCCGATGTCCGGGGACGGTGAGGGGCGGCACGGTCGACGCCAGCGTCGGAAACTACGCAGTCGGGGGCGGGCCCGTCCGCCTTCGGATGCAGCCGCGGTCGAGCCTTCGCTGTCGGGTCGCTCAGGTCGCCGCCAGGGCCAGCCGGGCGAGGGCGGCGAGGGATTTCGACGCCGTCTTGTGCATGATCGAGGCGCGGTGGTTCTCGACCGTGCGCTGGCTGATGCCGAGATCCGCCGCGATGTTCTTGTTGGGATGCCCGCCTCGACACGACCACTATGCCGCGATGCGTCTTCTCGGCGATCAGCTTCAAGGCTAGGGCGTTCATCGTGGCGGTCAGGCCGACGTGCAGTTCGCTGATCTCGCCCTCTGACAAGGTGAAGATCTGCACGCCCGCGAACTGCAGTCGCTTGAAAAGAGTCGCGGTGTCGGCTTGGTCCCGGCTCACCCGGTCGAGGCCCTCCGCTAGGACGAGGTCGAAACCACCCTCCAGGGCAGTTGCCGCCGACAATCTCAAACCTGTGCTCCAGTGCGTCGATCTCAGTTTTGTCGAGCTACTTCATCAGCAGGTTGCGCGAGAACGTAGGCCCCAGAATGCCAGTCTGCTTGCCGTCGCGCAGACGGCAGGCCAAGGCGGGGAGCGTGCAGATGTCGTAAGTCAAATTAAGTACCCTTGGTACGCCGTGCTTGACGTCAATCAATGTGTGGACGGCATGCATGTGTGCCGGTTGGCCGTCCAAATGAGCATCCAAGAGGTGCCCTTCGCAGTCGCAATCCCGCCTGTGACCACCTTGCCATTGAACCGATCTTGCTTGGCGAGCTTCTGGATGCAATTCGGGATGTTGTACGGGCAGGCTGCACCTACTAGCGGGCCAAAGCACGTGCAACCTCAACGACTGTGAGCGGGTGGTGCTCCCCGAAATACATGGGTGGCACCTCCAGCGACGGCTGGACGAAATGCTTCACGGCTTGGATCGCGCCCCGCACGCTATACTCTGTGGTGAAAACAATGCAGTCGGGAATCTCTACGAACTGCCCGAGTAATGCGAAGTTCATTGAGCCCGCCGGCACCACTGCCGGTCTGTCGCCCACGGCTCTGCCCAGAAACTGGCTGGTGCTATAGGGCAGCAAGCAGGGGATGCAGGTCGAGGTATCGAGCATCTCGGCTTTTTCCCCGTCGTCATGGTCGAATTGCAGATGACCCAATAACTCCTCCAGGATCTCGCGGCCCGTACATTCGGTCATGGCCTTTTTGACGAACTTGCCAATGTGCTCGCTGCCCAGCGCCGTCACCCAGATGACGCACGTGTCGCGCGGTTGGTCGGGGAACAAGGGCTGGCGGTAGGTGTGAAGATGAAGGATCCACGGCGACGCAGTGAGGGGCAGCGGGCTCTGGCGGCCCATCTGCCGCTCTACCAACCATTCAAACTTGCGTTCGAACAGCCCACCGCGAAAAGTGACGGTGAAGGTCATCATCGTGGACTTCGAGACGTCGCGCAGGAACTGGTCAGGGCGGCCGAAGCCGGGCTGCTTGGCGGCGATTTTCTTCCATAGCGTCCAGGCACCGCCCAGGTTCCCGCCGTCAACCGCGGGTCTGTCTACCGGGCTGTCATGGGTGCCAAACGACGCGTTACTGACGATCGAGCCGATGGTCAGGAAGGCGAGGTCGGTATCGCGCACCGGGATCGAGGGCTTGGGCGCGCCGCTCCCGGTCTCGAGGTGAATGCGCTCGATCCACCTTTGCTCGGTTCCCGGGTCAACTTTGAAGTCGACGTCCGATATCCGGGTATCGTAATGCACGTTCGCACCCTTCTTCTGCATGAAGCGCAGGGCGGGGAGGATGAATGAGTGGAAGTTGGTATAGCGGGTGCGTTCAAGCGCGATCATCGTGTTCATGTTCGGCATCTCGTGAAAGAAGAGGTGCATGTAGCGCTTCATCTCCACCGCCGAATGCCATGGCTGGAAGGCAAACATGGCCCGCCACATGTACCAATAATTGCTGGTGAAGAACGTCTCGCCAAAAATGTCGGTGATTTCTGCGCCGTCCGCGATCAAAGACTCAGGTGTGGCCATCAGTTTGGCCATCTTCAGCTCTTCAGCCGTGTTCAGACCCAGTTTGTATCCGGTGTCCTTCTCGCCGTTCTCGTGCAGCAGGCGAACGACCGTGTGAACCCTGCATTCTTCACGATTCTGCTGATGGTCTTGCAGGCAGGATTCATCGTCGTTGTACGGAATGATGGACCACAGTTCTTTGGTGCACGGGTATGCCTTGTCTTCGAACTCGCGACTTCCTTGCATGAAGTAGGCCGACTGGTTGTTCACGATTATCTCTGAGGCATCACAGCTCCCCCCTACAAGCTGCTTGTCGTCCATTTGTTCGAAGATGTGGATGTTCTGTGGATTGAATTCGGCTTTCTGGATCAGATACATCGCAGCCGCAATAGACCCCAAACCAAGTCCATTGAGATAAACGGCAACAGAAGAGTTCTCTGCGTTTTTCATTTGCATCTGTATGTCCATTTTTTGCCCAGATACGTCATCATCACAATCGAGGGTGTCAGCTCAGTCATCCCCGACTATTCTGAACTCGCGCAGCAGCACCCCAATCTGGGTTTTATCGAGCTTCTTCATCAGCAGGGTGCGCAAGAACGCAGGCCCCGGGATATCGATTTCCTTACCGTCGCGCAGACGACCGGCCGCAGCCAGCAGCGTGCGGATGTCGTATGTCGAATTGAAAACTTCCGGCACACCGCGCTCGACGCCGAGCAACGTGTAAACGGTCTCCATCGGGGTTCGCACGGAGTATTCGGTTGTGAAGATGCAGTCGCGCTCCTTGGATTCCGCGAACTGACCGATAAAGGCGAAGTTTACTGCGCCTTCTGGCACCACATCGGGCCGGTCGCCAGCTTGGCGCGGCATGAAGAACGCCGTGACATAGCTAGGTGTTCTGATAGCCATGCTCTCCGCTCGCGAGTTGCGCACTTCCTGATTTTGGAGCTTTGCCAAGAAGCGGACGTTCCAGCGCAGCGTCGTGCTCCTTAAGCACCGCAATGATCTGATCTTCGCTGAAACGGCTGCGCTGCATGGTTGGCGTTACCCTTGTGATTGATCCGTGACGTTGCACCCAGTTTTTATTCAGCACTGGTTCGGCTGCTCGGCATAGAACTCCCGGTCGAGCATTTTCTGCGCGACAGTCGAGCACTGCCCGTTATCCTTCGGCAATCCACGCCGCCGCGGTCTACCGATGCAGCGTCCGGATCGCATCGACGATGACCCGCGGGCTGTGCAGGCCCTTGTAGACCGCCGGCGGGGCCTTATCGATCTTGAGCAGCGTATAGACCGCCGTCATCGCCGAGCGCACCGAATACTCCACCGTGAAGACCACATCGTCCGGCTGCTCGGCAAACTGGCCGATGAAGGCCAGGTTGGTCGAACCCTCGGGCACCACCTGCGGCCTGTCGCCCTGTTTGCGCACCATGAACTGGCTGGTGATGTAGGGCATTGCACAGGGGATGCAGGTTGAGGCAGCCAGCACGCTCGCGTGTTCGGCGGCGCTGAAATGCAGGTGGCCGAGCACTTCTTCGAGGATTTCGGTGCCGGTGCACGCGACCAGCGGCTTCTTGACGTAGTCGCCGGGACGGTCGTGGAACAGGCCGTAGCCCCACCACACGGCAACACCCTCCGGCTGGTCGGGGAAGAAAGGCTGGTGGTAGATCGAGAGCGTGAGCAGCCAGCTCGATTGCTTGAAGGTGATCAGCCCGCCGGTGCCGGCCGCGCTGCCGCTGAAACGCTCCATCAGTTGCAGAAACAGCGGATCCTTGACCGTCACGGTGAAGGAAATCCACGAGCTTTCCGCGATGTTTCCGTTGAAGGCGGCGGGATTGCCGAAGGCCGGGCGGCCTTGCGCCAGCTGTTCCCACAAGGCCCATGCGCCTGAACGGCGGCCAGCGTCGAGGCCCGGAGCCTTGGTCATCGACCCGAAGCTCTTGTCGGCCGTCATCGATCCGTTGGTGACAAACACCCGGTCATCGGGGGCGACAGCCATGGCTCCAGGGCCATCGGCACTCATCGTGGCGATGCTGGTGACCGTGACCGCCTCGCTGCCCGAGGCAAAGTCCATGTCCACAACGCGCACGCCATGGCGGAATGCGACGCCGCGATCCTTCAGCCAGGCCACGATCGGCACGATGATGCCGTCATACTGGTTGTAGACCGTGCGATAAATGTCGTGCTGCACGTCGATCGTCGAGAAATGGTGGACGAAGCGACGCAGATAGCGCCGGAATTCGATCGCGCTGTGCCAGGGCTCGAAGGCAAACAGCGTGCACCATTCCATCCAGAAATTGGTCTCGAAGAAATGCGGCTGGAAACAGTCGGTGATGCGCTGATCGTCGAGCAGGCTTTCAGGCTCGCCGATCAGCTTGACCAGGTCGATCCGGTCGCGCTCAGAAAAGCCCATGGCATGGGCGTCGGGCACGCTGCCGTCCAGATTGACCAGCCGCACCTTGTTGTCCCACGGCCATTTGGCGGCGGCGCGGTTGGTTTCCTCGGTGATCGAGATCGTGGGATCCGTTGCCGAGGGGATCGAGGCCAGCAGGTCGAAGGTGCATTGGTACATCGCCTCGAACATGCGGCTGCCGCTCATGAAGTAACCGTCTTCGGCATCGCCATGGGCATCGAAGGCGCCGCCCGTCTGCTGGCTTTCCTCGATGATCACGATGTCCTTGCCGGCGACATCGCCGTCGCGCAGGAGGATGACGGCGCCGGCGAGCGAAGCGATGCCACTCCCGATGAAGGTATACCGGCTCATGATGCGCGTTCCCTGTTGTGAGGGCCCACTTCTAAGGCTGTGGCCGAACCCTGCTCAGCCTCGGAAACTACGCAGGGTGACCTGCCCCTGAGCTTTGACTCGAAGCGGCGTGAGGTCCTGTGGACCAAGCGGATTCATGAGTCCGCTGAGGTGCGGTGCAAGGCTGTGCTTCGGGGAGAACAGCGATGCGTCGCGGGCGGATGACGGACGCGGACGAGCGTTCGTCGTGTCCTCTCGGTTTGAGAGCGGTGCGCAGAGTGTGTTTCGGCTAGCAGCCCCAGACGCCGCAGTTGCCGCGCAGATAAGGCTGTGGGCTGCCATAATAGGCCGGTCCGTAGCCGTAGACCCCGGTGCCGTAGTAGCCTGACCCGCCATAGTAGCCCGATCCACCATAATAGCCGCGCCGGTCGTAGCGGGCCGAGCGCTCTTCGGCGACGATGGCCGCGCCGACCAACCCGGCCGTCGCGCCCGCGACGAGGGCGCCGGCAGCGGCATCGGCCCGGCGGCGCTCCTGGCGATAATGGGACGTGACGCAGGCCCGAAAGGTCTTGGTGCCCGGCCGCAGGCCCGTTTCGCTGCAGACCTCCTGCGCGGTCTGGCGCGACTGCTCCAGGGTCTGGCAGCCCGCGAGGCCGATTGCCAGCAGGGTGGCGGCGGCGATGAAGCGCATGGTGTCGTCCTCGATCAGGCCCCGTTCTCACAATGACGGGCCGATGGTCGCGGGACGGTGGAGGGCGACGGAGAGCGCCGCCAGCGTCGGAAACTACGCAGTCAGGATGATGCGGAGCCGCCTTGGAGACGAAACTGCTGCCGAGCCCTTCCGGGCGCGATCGCCTAGCTTGCGGCCAGGGCCAGCCGCGCCAGGGCGGGCAGGGATTTGGACGCCGTCTTGTGCATGATCGAGGCGCGGTGGTTCTCGACCGTGCGCTGGCTGATGCCGAGATCCGCCGCGATGTTCTTGTTGGGATGGCCCGCTAGAACGAGTTCCATGATTTCGCGCTGGCGCGCGGTGAGGCTGGCCAGGCTTCTGGCCGCGTCCGCCTTCCAGGCCGCGCGCTGGCTGGAGTCGCGGGACTGCTCGATCGCGCGCGTGACGCTGGCCAGAAGTTCGTCTCCGCTGACCGGCTTTTCGATGAAGTCCGACGCGCCGGTCTTCATCGCCTCCACGGCCATGGCGACATCGCTGTTGCCGGTGATCATGATCGCGGGCAGGTGATGCCCCTGATCGTTGAGATGGGCCAGCAACTGCAGCCCGGTCATGCCGGGGAGATAAGCGTCGACCAGAAGGCAACCGCCCGCGCCGGGCCGATAGGCGGCAAGGAAGCCCTCGCAGCTGGCATGGGCCGACACGCGATGCCCAGCGTCTTCCAGCACGAGGCGCAGGGCGTCCCGGATCCCGTCATCATCGTCGACGATGAAGACGTCGGGGCTCTCGTCATTCGTTTCCAGAGCCGCATTCGGAAGGGCCGCAGGTGCGGTGACCCTCGCGAGGATGGCCTGGATCGCTTGGGTGACCTCCTCGGCCTTGACCGGCTTGTTCAGGTGCGTGCAGTTCAACTGGTTGATGGCCCGCAGCGTTTCGGTCGAAATGTCGCCAGTGAGGATGATCACCGGGGTTTCGCGATGATCGCGCGCGCGCAGCCTGGCGGCGGTCTCCAAGCCGTCCATGCCTTGCGGCAGATTGAAATCCGACAAAATGACATCGGGGCGAGAGGCGCCGCTCGTCATGAGAGCCAGCGCGGCCATGCCGTCGGCCGCTGCGAGAACCCGGTGACCCTCACCCGTCAGCAAGAGTTCGAGCAGGTCACGTAGTTCGGGATCGTCCTCGATCAGCAGCACGGTCCCGGTGCGGTGGGGGCCGGCGGCAACATCGACCATCGTGCCGGAATGCCTCTCGGCAGCGGCAGGCGGTCGGGCCGCCGGGCGAAGCAGGGCCAGCTCGATGGAAAACACCGATCCCTTGCCGTGTTTCGAGCGCACGCTGACCGTATGGCCGAGCAGCCCGCCAAGCCGCTGGACGATCGAAAGCCCCAGGCCCAGGCCGAGGCTGCGCTGCCGGGCGGCGTTGTCGAGCTGGTGATACTCGTCAAAAATCGCACTCAGCTCATGCTCAGGAATTCCGATGCCGGTGTCCCAGATCTCTAGACTGAGCTTGCCGTGGCGCCGTTTGCAGCCGAGCAGGATCTTGCCTGTCTTGGTGTATTTCAGCGCATTGGAGAGCAGGTTGCGGATCATCTGCTCCAGGAGGTGGGCGTCACTACGAACCAAAAGGCTCGACGACACCACCTTAAGGACGAGCCCCTGAGCCTCGGCGTGGTAGGCAAACTCCTCCCGCAGACGGTCAAACAGATCCTTGAGCGGGAAGTCGGCGATCTCGGCATGGACGGTTCCGGCCTCGATCTGGTTGATGTCGAGCAGGGTGTTGAGCATGCCCGACATCGCATCCACCGTGTCGCTGAGCCTTGCGACCAGCGTCCGGGCCTTGTCGCCCTCGACGATCTTGGCCAGCAGTCCCTGCAACAATGCCAGACCCTGCAGGGGCTGGCGCAGATCGTGGCTGGCCGCGGCGAGGAAGCGCGATTTCGCGACATTGGCGCGTTCTGCCTGCTTGCGCGCATCGTCGAGGGCGCGCGCGGCCTTCTTCTGCTCGGTGATATCGGTAAAGGTGATGACGACGCCTTCGACGCTGTTGTCGTGAGCGCGGTAGGGCATGATGCGGCGCACGAACCAGACGCCGTCGCGCGCCTCGATGCGCCGCTCCAGCGGCGCCAGGGTCTGCAACACGGTGCGGGCGTCGACCGCCAACGAACCGTCCGTCGCCAGCGAATTCAGATCATCGAGCGGCCGACCGACATCGCTTGGGATGATCCTGAAAAGCGCTTTCGTTGCGGGGGTGAAGAACCTGATCCTCAGATCGCGATCGAGGAAGACGGTGGCGACGTCGGTGCTGTAGAGCACGTTCTGCAGGTCGTCCGAGGTTGTGCGCTGGCGTTCGAGGGTTTCCTGAAGCTGGCCGTTGAGGGCGGTCAGTTCCTCGTTCAGGGACTGCAGCTCCTCCTTCGAGGTCAGCAGCTCCTCATTGGTCGACTGGAACTCCTCGTTGACCGAGAGTGCCTCCTCATTGATGGCGCGCTGCTCCTCGCTCGATATCTCGAGGTTGCGGATGGCGTCCTTGAGTTCAGCCCTCGTTGCATCGAGCTCCTGTTCGAGATCGCCGAGGCGTGATGGCTCCGGCGAAGCCGCAAGCGATGCCGCCGCCTCATCTGGTTTGGGCGTGTCGATAAAGGAGACCAGGAAGACCGCCTCGCCCTCGTAACGCAGTGGCCTGACAACGATGTCGAAGGGATCGCTGCGACCGCCGCGCCGCGTCCGGATGCCGTCGAGCCTCACCACGGCGTCGTCCTGCGTCGCTTTGTGGATCGCGGCTCGCAGCCTGACCCTGATACCCTCCGGGACCATCGCGAGGAGATCATGGCTGGGATGGCCCGGAACGACATGGAGATAGCGCTCCGTCGGTCCCAGGCTGTAAAGGCACTCCTGGGCGCCATCGATCAGCACCGCTGCAGGCGCATAGGCTTCGATCACCGCACGCTTGCACAGTTCGGCCAGCGCGCTTTGACGCGAGGCTGCGGAGCCTTGGCCGATCCGGGGCGGGATGCGGATGGCGTCGCCCGCCGCGCCCGAAAAGCGCGTATCGCCCGGATCGCTGCGGCCGATGTGGCGATAGAGTCGCTGGGCCTTGGCGACGACAGCGAAGCGGCCCTCCGCCGGGCTGACGGTCTCCGCGCCGCCGAGCAGAAGGGTCCCGCCCTCGCGCAAGGCGAAGTGAAACAGGGCGAGGATTTTGGCCTGTGCTTCGACCTGGAGATAGATCAGCACGTTGCGGCATGAGATCATGTCGAGCCGCGAGAAGGGCGGATCGGCCAGCAGATCCTGAACCGTGAAGACGACCATGGCGCGCAGTTCGGGCGAAACCCGATAGTTCTGCCCCTCTTTCTTGAAGAACCGCGCCAGGCGCTCAGGCGAGACGGTGTCGGCGATGGTGTTCGGATAGAGCCCTTCCTGGGCGCTCAGGACCGCGTCGGCATCGACGTCGGAGGCAAAGAACTGCAGCTTAACGTTGCTTTTCGCTGCTGTGACCTGCTCGCGAAACAGCATGGCCAGCGAATAGGCCTCCTCGCCGGTGCTGCATCCGGCGATCCAGATTCGCAGGGGCCGGTCCACCGGCTGTTTGCTGACCATCTCGGGGATGGTCGTCTCGGCCAGCAGCGCGAATGTCTTGGCGTCGCGGAAGAAGCTGGTGACATTGATGAGGAGATCCGAAGCGAGCCGGTCGCGTTCCGCCCCATCATGGCCGAGGCGTTCGAGATAGGAAGGCATCCCGCCATCGGCGACGCCCGTCAGCCCACGGCGGCGTTCGATCCGGCGCAGCAGCGTGCCGGGCTTGTAGAATGTGAAATCATGTCGCGTGTGGGTCTTGAGGAGGGCAACCACGTCCGACAGCCAGCCCTGCTCCTGATCGGTCGCCAGGCGCTCCATCATGGCCGGATCGTCATGGATCTTTCGGGCGGTCTCCAGCAGCGCGTCCGGCATCTCAGCGACCCGGAGGGTGCGGTCGACGCCGCCCGTCGCGATGGCGCTGCGCGGCATGCCGTCATAGGCGGCTTCCTGCGGATCCTGCGCGAAGACGACGCCGCCCGCCGATTTGACCGCCTGCAGCCCGATGCTGCCATCGCCTCCTGTCCCCGACAGAACGATAGCGATGCAGCGCGCACCGTACTCCTTTGCGAGAGACTGGAGCAGACCGTCGAAGGGCAGCCGCGCGCCATGGCGCTGGAGGGGGGGCGAGACGCTGAGCGCGCCGGCAACCACCGTAAGCGAAGTGCCCGGGGCGATGACATAGAGATGGCCGCGCTCCAGGCGAACGCCCTCTCGCGCCTCCTGCACCGTCAGCGACGTGTGCGACGACAGCAATTCCGCAATCAGGCTGGGATGATGGGGATCGAGATGTTGAACCAGGATGAAGGCCAGGCCATCGGTGTCAGGCATCGCGTCGAGCAGTCTCCGGCAGGCCTCGAGCCCGCCTGCGGAGGCACCGATGGCGACCACGATCGGGCCCTGCGCGCGGGCGGTTTGGCTCGGCGCGGCCGGTGCGCCCTTGGGAGAACGTCCATGCGCCTGGTCGTTTGGAGGCGCGGCGGTCGGCATGGAGATAACGCTTTCCGGCATGCTTCAAAGCGATGCCATGGAGAAAAACCGTCCCGCTGCAGGGATGGTGACGTATTCGCGCCGGCCCAGTCGTCAATTCGCGCCGCTGGAGCTGCGATTTGATCAATTTTAGTTTAAGTAAATTCCGAGCCTTATGAGGCCAATTTTATGATGTTAACATGAATTTCAAGGTCGAAAACATCCTGGCATGGAACAGGATTACGAGGTTGATTCAAATCAAGTGAGCGAACAGGCGACGATTTACTCGTTTTCATGCTTAGGTGCGTCGTCGTTCGCCCACCCCGGCAATGGCCTCGCGGCAGCGGTCCATCGCCGGCGCGGAGACCTGGTGCCGGCCTGAGCGTCGGAGGCCTTGAATGTGACGGGCTCGCCGTCGCGATTTCGATTGGAACGCTCCACGTCATGACAAAGCTCCGGGTTCTCATCATCGAGGACGAACCCATCATCGCCATGCTTCTCGCGGAAGTTCTGACTGAGCAGGGCTACGATGTGGCCGACATCGCTTCGACAGAGAGTGACGCGATCCAGGAAGCCGCCCGGCATCGACCCGACGTCATGATCGTCGATGCCCGTCTGCGGCAGGGCAGCGGATTCACGGCCGTGTCCGCAATCCTTGCGGAAGGCTTCGTTCCGCATGTCTTCATGAGCGGCGACCGGCTGACGAAGACGGTGCTGGATCCCGAGGCGATCGTGCTCCAGAAGCCGTTCCACGAAGCCGATCTGTTGCGCGCCGTCAACAAGGCGCTCAGCAAGGCTCAGGAGCGTACAAAGCCCTGATCTGCCGGGATCGCGCATGCTCCGACAGGGTCGGGGAACATGCAGTCGCGCCAAGGCGCACCGTATCGTTGGTCCACATATCGCTCCCGCCCCCTGTGCCGCGTGATCCATGCCATAAGGCGCCTCACGCCAGACACGGGAGCCACACGGCCATGACGGACCGCATGCGAGAACTGGCGAGCGAGATCGTGCGCCTCCAGACCGAACTGGACCGCGAGATCGAAACGCGCCGGAAGGCCCTTGGCTGGAGCGTCAAGAAGCGCCTCGTCGCCTTCGAGCACGGTATCGCCATCGAGAATCGCCGTCTGCGCATGACGGTCAGGAGCTTCCTTGGCAAATCGCCCCTGGCGACCATCCTGAGTGCGCCTGTGATCTATTCGCTCATTCTGCCGATGGTCTTGCTCGATGCCTGGGCGAGCCTCTACCAGGCGGTCTGTTTCCGGGTTTATGGCATTCCGCGCGTCAGCCGGAGCGACTACATCAATCTCGACAGGCGCCATCTGAGCTACCTCAACTGGATCGAGGTGCTGAACTGCCTCTATTGCGGTTATTCAAACGGCGTCGTCGCCTATGTCAGGGAAATCGGGGCCCGGACCGAGCAGTACTGGTGCCCGATCAAGCATGCGCTGAAGATCAGCGACCCCCATCGCCGCTACTACGATTTCCTCGAATATGGTGATGCCGAAGGCTATCGAGCCAGGCTCGACGCCTTTCGCGCTGCGCTGAAGGCCGATGCGGCTGTCGATCCCGAGAAAGGCAATTAGCGCGCGATGCAACTGCGCATGGGCGTCACCCTGTTCGACGCTCAGACGGGACAGCAGGGAATGACGGCAACGTCGTCAACTGGGTTCGTTGGCGCGGCCAGAATCGCTGCGGCGTCGGCGCTATCGAAGGCTCTGCAGATAAGCGATCAAGTCATCCATCTCCGATGTGCTGAACTGGTAGCGCGGCATCTCGCCATGGGGGGTGCGGAGGAAGACCCGAAGCGACGTCTCGGTCATCGATGGCATCGCGGCGACGGCACCGAAATCCGGCGGCATCCTGGAGCTGTCCCTGTCGTAGGCACCAATCCGGTGGCACGCCGTGCAGAGGCTTTCGGCAAGAGCGCGGCCGGTTTGCGCTGGCCCCAGGGCCTGCGCGTGGCAGTGATGGGCTATGCTCATGGAGGTCATGATCGCAAACGCGAGTGCGGCCGGGTGACCGATGCGCCACGAGCGCGGGCCCGGCGCTGCACGGCGCGACCAAACGAAGCGCAGGAAACCGTGCGCCTTCGATCCTGTCATTTTGGCGTCCATTTTCGCGAGATGCGCCGGATATAGGCGACGAGGCCATCGGTCTCGTTTTCGATGAGCTGGAACTCGGGCATTCCCGGATGCCTGACGACGGTCCCGTCGATCAGGACAGGCGCCGGATTGTCGTTCCGGTAGCGTTCAGCGATCAGCGGAAACCGGGGTGACTTCGGATTGGGGCTCTCGCCCTCGCGTCCGATGGCATGGCAGCTGCTGCAATGGCGCTGCGCCACCATGCGGCCGATCTCGGCGCTTTCGATATTGTCGGGCCGCTGCGCATCGGCTGGCATGGCACTGCTAGGGACGCTCGCGACCAGGGGCGCAAAAGCCGTCACGAGGATGATGCCGCCTCGCCGAAATGTTTGACCAGGCGTCATCTCAAACGGCGCTTTCTCTGTCATGGCGCGATCAAGCGGTAGGGTAGGCCGTCGATAAAACCGACGCGAGAGTCGGAAACTACGCAGTGCTACTGAAACCGGGAGACAGGCTTCGGCCGCCCTAGCCGCTTCGGAGCCGATGGACATTCTTCGTGCCCCGCGTCGTCAGGCGGCCCCGGACCGTCCGCGCACACCATTGAAATATGCATGTAGCCAGGGGTTGTTTGAGGCGAGCATCGCCGCGATCGTGCCGGCGGCAATCACCCGCCCATCTCCGATCGCCGCGACCCGGTCGCAGATCTGATGCAGGCTGTCGACGTCGTGGGTGACCATGAACACGGTCATGTCTAGGGTGTTGTGCAGACTGCCGATCAGGACGTCGAACTCCGCGGCGCCGATCGGATCCAGCCCCGAGGTTGGCTCGTCGAGGAAGATGATCTGCGGGTCGAGCGCCAACGCGCGGGCGAGCGCTGCACGCTTGGTCATGCCTCCCGACAGCTCAGATGGCGATTTGTCGGCGGCGTCGGCTGGCAGTCCCACCATCTCGATCTTCAGCATCGCCATCTCGTCGAGAAGCCCGTCGGATAGATGCAGGTGCTCGCGCATCGGGAATTTGATGTTGTCCTTCACCGTCAGCGCCGAGAACAGCGCGCCGTTTTGAAACATCACGCCGCATTTGTGTTCCAGCAGCCGCTTCGCGTCTGGCGAGATCGTGTCGACGTCCTCGCCAAAGATCTCGATCTGTCCTGCGCGCTTGGGCAGGAGGCCCAGGATGGCGCGGGTGAGAACCGATTTTCCCGAGCCCGAGGCGCCGATCACGCCCAGGATCTCGCCGCGATAGACGTCGAGATCGAGGTGATCGAGGATGACGGTGTCGCCGAAGCCGACAACGAGATCGTGCACGCCGATGGCGATGGCGGCGCAGCCAGCTCTTGATCGACGACTGGGCCACCGGCCTTGATGGCGGTCGGTAGGCCAGATTTGGCGCTACGTGCCGCCACCTCGGCGAGCGTGCTCATCAGAGGTGGGTTCCAAACAGGGCGCCGATGCCGGCCGTGACGGCCATCGCGAACGCGCCCCAGAAGGTCACGCGCAGCGCGGCAATGCCCATCGGCGCTCCGCCAACCCTGGCGCCGACGGCGCCCAGCACGGCCAGAAAGACGAGAGAAGCGATCGAAACCGCCGCGACCAGAAGCCGCCCTGGCGCAAGGAGAGCGATGGCGACGGGCACGACGGCGCCCACCGCAAAGGCAGCCGCCGAGGAGAGTGCAGCCTGGACGGGACGTGCAGTGGTTGCGGTGGACAGCCCCAGTTCGTCGCGGGCATGCGCGCCCAGCGGATCATGCTTCATCAGGGATGTGGCGACCTCGACGGCGAGGCGATGATCCAGTCCCCGGTCGATATAGATAGCAATCAGTTCTGCGCGCTCACCCGCCGGGTCGTCATGCAGTTCCTGCCGTTCACGCGCGAGATCGGCATTTTCTGAATCAGCCTGCGAACTGACCGAAACATACTCGCCCGCCGCCATCGACATGGCGCCGGCGACCATGCCTGACACGCCGGCGATCAGGATCGCCTGTGCGGTGCCTTGCGCGCTGGCAACGCCGATGATCAGGCTTGATGTCGAGAGCACGCCGTCATTGGCGCCGAGCACGGCAGCGCGCAGCCAACCGAGGCGTCCGATCACATGCCGCTCGCGATGAAGCTTGAGGCGGGTCATGCGATCAGTGCTTTTCGAAGACGGCTTTGCCGGCCGCATCCAGCGCCGCAAAATCCTCCGCGGAAAGGGTGATGTCGGCTGCGGCGACGTTCTCCTCCAGATGGGCGACGCGCGACGTGCCCGGGATCGGCAGCATGACGGCGCTGCGCTTCAGCAGCCAGGCCAGGGCGATCTGTCCGGGTTTGGCGTGATGGGCCTTGGCGATGCCGTCCAGTAGCGATCCCGGCTTTTCGAGCTCGCCGGCGGCCAGCGGATACCAGGGGATGAAGCCGATGCCGTGCGTCTCGCAATAGGCCAGCACGGCCTCGCTCGTCCGGTCGGTCAGGTTATAGCGGTTCTGGACGGTGGAGACGGGGAACACCTTGCGAGCCGCCTCGATGTCCTCGACCGAAACCTCGCTCAAGCCGGCATGACGGATCAGCCCGTCGTCGAGCAGCGCCTTGATCGCGCCGAACTGCTCGTCGCGCGGCACGTTCTTGTCGATCCGGTGCAGCTGCCACAGCCCGATCTGCTCGACACCGAGGAAGCGCAGGCTCATCAGGGCCTGCTGGCGCAGATAGTCGGGCCGGCCGAGCGGCTGCCAGATGTCGGGGCCGCCGCGCACCATGCCGGCCTTGGTGGCGACGAGGACGTCGCCATAGGGGTGAAGCGCCTTGTGGATCAGATGTTCGGACACGTCGGGTCCATAGGAATCGGCCGTGTCGATAAAGTTCACACCAAGCTCGGGCAGGCGCTTGAGGGTGGCCAGGCATTCGTCCCGATCATCGGGCCGGTCCCAGATGCCTTTTCCGGTCAGCCGCATCGCACCGAAGCCGAGGCGGTTGATCGTGAATTCGCTGCCGATCTTGAAGGTGCCGGATTGGCCGGCATCGGGTTTGCTCATGTCGCTTGTCCTTGAAGGAGATGCCGGGAGACGTTTGCGTCGCCGCTTCGTTCAGCCCGCGGCGAAGTCCAGCACGACGCGGGAGGGCACGTCGCCCTGCTCCAGCCGGTCGAAGACCGTGTTGATCGCCGATAGTGGCTGCAGTTCGATGTCGGCCTTGACCCTGCCGTCGGCAGCAAAGGCGAGCGCCTCGGCCATGTCCTCGCGGGTGCCGACGAAGGAGCCGCGGATCGTGATGCAATTGGCGACCACGTCGAAGAGCGGAACCGGAAACTCCCCCGGGGGCAGGCCGACGAGCACGCAGGTGCCGCGCTTGCGGGCCATGGCGATGCCCTGCTTGAAGGCGCTCAGCGAAGGCGCGGTGATCAGAACGCCGTGGGCGCCGCCGCCGGTGCCGGTACGGATCGCCTCGACGGCATCGGGCGACTTCGCGTTGACGACGAGATCGGCGCCGAGCCGCCTGGCGTGGTTGAGCTTGCCGTCGTCGATATCAACCGCGCAGACCTGCAGGCCCATGGCCTTGGCGTACTGGATCGCGAGATGGCCGAGGCCGCCGGCGCCGGAAATGGCGATCCATTCGCCCGGACGCGCATCGGAGACCTTGATGCCCTTGTAGGTGGTGATGCCCGCGCAGATCAGCGGGGCGGCCTGCTGCGGCGTCAGCCCATCGGGAATATGGGCGACGTAGTTCGGGTCGGCGAGGATGTATTCGGCGAAGCCGCCATTCTTCGTATAGCCGCCGAACTCCGCCTCGCCGCAGACCGTCTCCCATGCGGAGAGGCAATGCTCGCAATGGCCGCAGGCCGAATAGAGCCAGGGCACGCCGACCCGGTCGCCCTCCTTGACGATCGTGACGCCGGCGCCCACCGCCTCGACGCGGCCGATGCCCTCATGGCCCGGAATGAAGGGCAGGGTCGGCTTCAGCGGCCAGTCGCCATGGGCGGCGTGGAGGTCGGTATGGCAGACGCCGCAGGCCTCGGTCTTGACCAGGATCTGGCCCGGTCCCGGCGTCGGAACGGCGACCTCCCGGAACGCCAGGGGCTTGCCGAACAGCTCAACAACAGCGGCGTGCATCTTGGCGGCCATGGCAGGTTCCTGTGCTTGTGAGGGGCGGCGATCGGGTGGGGCGCCATCGGGCGAGGGCGGGGCGACCGCCATTCGTGGCTCACAAGATCAGCGCCGCATCGGCACGGGCAGCCCCGGAAACTACGCAGGCGTGCGACGGGCGCCTGGCGCAGCGGTCACGGCACCAGGACGGCCGCGCCCTCGAAGCGGCCGGCGCGCAGATCGGCCAGCGCCGCGTTGGCATCCTCGAGGCGATAGGTGGTGGTGCGCGTGACGATGCCCATCTCCGGCACCTGGCGCAGGAAGTCGATGCCGTCCTGGCGCGTGAGATTGGCGACGGACATCAGCTGCCGCTCCTCCCATAGCAGGGCATAGGGAAAGGCGGGGATGTCGCTCATATGGATGCCGGCACAGACGACGCGCCCGCCCTTGCGGACGGCCTTCAGCGCCAGCGGGACGAGGTCTCCCACCGGCGCGAAGATGATGGCGGCGTCCAGCAGATCCGCCGGCCTCTCGTCGGAGCCTCCAGCCCAGACGGCGCCGAGCGAGCGGGCGAAGGCCTGCGTCGCGGCGTCGCCGGGCCGGGTGAAGGCGTAGACCGAGCGCCCCTGCCATCGTGCGACCTGCGCGATGATGTGGGCCGCGGCGCCAAAACCGTAGAGACCCAGCTTCCGGCCGTCGCCGGCGATCGCCAGGGACCGCCAGCCGATCAGACCGGCACAGAGCAGAGGGGCGAGGGAGACGTCGGTTCCGGCTTCTCCGAGCGGGAAGGCGAAACGCGCATCGGCGATCGCGGCCGTCGCGAAGCCGCCATCGCGCGTGAAGCCGGTGAAAACGGGATGGTCGCAGAGGTTTTCGCGGTTCATGCGGCAATAGGGGCAGGTGCCGCAGGTGTGGCCGAGCCAGGGGATTCCGACGCGTTCTCCGAGGCTCAGCCCGACCACCCCGGAGCCGAGCGCGTCGATCCTGCCGACGATCTCGTGTCCGGGGATGATCGGCAGCAGCGGGCGCGGCAACTCGCCATCGACGACATGCAGATCCGTCCGGCAGACGCCACAGGCCGTCACCCTGACGCGGATCTGCCCGGGCGCGGGCTCCCGGTCGGGCAATGTCGTCCAGACCAGCGGCGTCTTGAGACGGTTCAGGATCATGGCCTGCATGGTGCGCGCCTCTTTGCAGTGCTTCCCGGATCGAGACCTTGAAGAACCGCCGGAAGAAGGTCCGGCAGATCCTCGGCGAGAAGGCCAGGCCCAAAGGCTGCGGCGGCTGCGCCATGCAGCCAGACAGCGGCGGCTGCGGCCAGAAACGGGTCCATCCCCTGGGCGAGCAGACCGAGCACGATGCCGCTGAGAACATCGCCCGCGCCCGCGGTCGCCAAAGTCGGCGGGGCATTCGCATTGACGATGGCCCGCCCGTCGGGCGCCGCGATCACGGTATCGGCCCCTTTCACAACGATGACCGCGCCGCTGCGCCGCGCCGCTGCCCGTGCCCGCATGAGCTTGTCGCCGCTCTGCGCGAACAGGCGCAAGAACTCGCCCTCGTGAGGTGTCATCACGCAGGGCCCGACGATCGCCGCGGCGAGCCCGTCGACATCGCCTTGAAATGATGTGATCGCGTCGGCGTCGAGCACCGTCGCACGTCCCGTCGCCAGGATGGAGTTGGCCCGCGCCTTCGTCCCGTCACCGACGCCAGCGCCCGGTCCGATCAAGAAAGCGGAAATGCGTTGATCGGTGAGCAGGTGATCGAACGCGGCCGCTGTGTCGATCGGCTGGACCATGATGCTGGTCAGGGCGGCCGCATAGATCGGCAGGGCGATCTCGGGGACGGCGATCGTGGTCAGGCCGGCGCCGATCCGTGCTGCGGCCCGTGCCGCCATGCGGGCGGCGCCCGTCATCGGATAGCCGCCCGAGATCAGCGCATGTCCGCGCAGGTATTTGTTGCTGCCGCTGCCGGGCCGCGGAAGCTGCGCCAGCCAGAGGGCCGGATCATTCTCGAAGGTATCGGGCCGGATTGTCGTCAGCACCGCGAGCGGGGTCCCGATATCGGCCACCACCACCTCGCCGCAGAGACTGCGGCCCGGCAACAGCAGATGGCCGGGCTTCTTGCGGAAGAATGTCACGGTCAAAGCGGCCGCAACGGCGCCGAGATCCTCGCCGGTGTTTCCCATGACGCCGCTGGGGATGTCGACGGCGACGACCGGCAGGCCGCTGCTTGCCAAGGCCGCCAGCGTCTGGGCAGCGGGCCCCTGGACGGCCCGGCTCAGCCCCGCCCCGAAGACCGCATCCACGACCAGCTCCGCGCCGTCGAGCGCGGCGGGAGTCAGCGGCTCGACGCCGCCAGCCCAGCGCTCTGCATGATAAGCCGCTTCGCCTCTCAGGTCCTCGCGCGCGCCCAGTAGAGCCACGCGCACAGTCCAGCCGGCATCCTGAAGATGGCGTGCGGCCACGAAGCCGTCGCCGCCATTGTTGCCGGGGCCGCATAGAACGAGGACGGGGCAGGGGGTCCAGCGCGCCAGGATCGCGCGCGCGACCGAGGCCCCCGCATTCTCCATCATCATGATGCCCGACAGCCCGGCTTCGACCGTCAGACGGTCGGCCTCGCCCATCTGGGTTACGTCGAGCAGCGCCGTGCCCATGGGCAACAGCGGCGCAGGGTTTGTCTCGACGGTTGGGGCCTCAGCCATGACGATCTCGCGCCTATCCGCAGCCAACCGCAATCTCCCGCCGGCGGATCGCCGGCGGGAGATGCGTTCACGGTCGATCAGTTGACGTGGATCTCGTTGTCGACCGACGTCGTCCCGGGCGCAGCCCAGGCGGCGGAGCCAGCTTCGTCGCGCTCGTACCAGCTGTTGACAGTGCCGGTCAGCTTCACCTCGCCGCCCTGCGCGGTCACGTTGATGCTGGCGGGATCGAACCAGGACCTGTCGAGCGCCTTGATGATGTTCTCGCGAATGGCCGTGGTGTTCGGCTTGGGCTTGACGGTGATCTGGTCCGACACGCCGATGACGCCCCAGAGGCCGCGAATGGTGCTCACGGCGGTTGCCGCCTGGTAGTGCCAGTCGATCTGACCGGTCAGCGTGACCCAGCCCTTTTCGACTTTCACCTTGACGGCGCCGGCCGGGATGCTCGAATCCCACTTCAGGCGATCAACGGCAGCGGCAGCGATTTCCTCATCGCCATGCTTGACGCTGAAGGGCAGCTTGACCTCGATTTCCTCGGCGACCGCCTTGACGTCGTTGACCCGCCGCGTGGCCTTCTCGGCCGCGAACTTTTCAGCGTAGCTCTCGACATGGCCCGTGAGGGTGACCACGCCGTCGCGGGCGGTGACGCCGATATGGGCCGCATTCACGCTCGGCTCCCACTGCAATTCATCGAGGATGGCCTGCTTCAGGACGGTGTCTTTGGACATGTCGCTCTCCGGTGTTGCGATGCTGAGGACGACGTCGGAAGGCGTCATCGCGGTCATCGTTACGGAGCACGGGGGTGGCTCGATAGCTTCGGAAAACACCCAAATCGAAACGTATGCGACGCGCCAGAGCTTGCTGGCCCGCTGAACATCGGCCTCATCGTGAAGTAGATCGTCATCTGGGGGGTCGGGACGATTGCGCCATGATCGGTCGCTGGGCCGCTGAGTAGTTTCCGATCCTGTTTCGCTCCTGACAAAGAGCGATAGCCTTGCTTCGTCGCTTTGAGATTGCGCGATGCCTTGAAGCCTTCTGCTTCGTGGACGACCGCGCCTGAAGGCACTCACCGATCGAGCCTCGCAACACGGTCGCGTTGAGCGCCCGACAGGTCTCGGTCCCGCGATCCTCCCTGATGAAAGACACGCCATGACACGCTCGACCACATTCTTCGCCGCAGCCGCGCTTCTGCTCGCCTCGGTCGCCATGCCCGCCTTCGCGCAGGGCGCCAAGCAGACCGTCTCGCTGATGGAGGTCAACCCGATTACGCTGGCCACCGGCTACCGCTCGACCAAGGTCGTCGGCAGCACCGTCTACAACGAGGCCAAGGAAGAGATCGGCAAGGTCGATGACCTGATCGTCACATCCAAGGACAGCGTTCCCTACGCCGTTCTGTCGGTGGGCGGATTTCTCGGCATGGGCACGCACAACATCGTGGTGCCGGCCTCCGCGCTCGACGTCGTCGACGGCCGCATGATGCTGCGTGGCGCCAGCAAGGATTCGCTGAAGGCCCTGCCGAACTACGCCTACACCTACTGACCCCGGCGCCGGCAGGGTTCCGCCATGCGGGCCCTGCCGGCTGCGCCAGAAAGAGGAGCAAGCCCATGCCCGCAGGACAGAGCAGCGGAACCGGCGCCATGACCGAACTCGACGACGAGACTGTGCGAAAGGACGCGATCCTGAGCAACCGCGACAAGGCGCAGCGGCCGCCCGGCCAGGGGCTCGACGGGAAGGGCGTGCAGATCGACGAATACATCGACAACCCGTCCAATCACCGGCCATCGCCTGAAGCGGCAACGATCGCCGCCCCGGCAAGTCCCTCGCCGCAGGCAGGTGATGCGGCACCGTCGCGTGACGAGGAGCCGGTCGACCGGGGCGGGTTCGACTTGGGTGGATCGACCGGCAAGACCCAAGCCGGCAAGGGCCTGGGGCTCGGCACGGATGCGATGGAGAACCGTAAAGGTTGGGGTCTGCCGGAATAGACCCCGCCTTGGGGTCATCGTCCGGCGAGAACCGCGACCGTAAAGCCCTGACCGCCGACGCGTCGCGTCGGCGGTCAGGGCGTTGCGCGTCAGACCGGCGCCGGCATCGCGGCGGTGCGGACCAGCTTCTTGTTGACGAACTGCTGGATGCCCATGTCGCCGAGCTCGCGGCCGTAGCCTGAGTTCTTGATGCCGCCGAAGGGCAGCTCGGCGTCGGACCAGTCGATGTTGTTGACGAACATCATCCCGGTCTCGACCCGGCTGGCGACGCGCTGGCCGCGTGCGACGTCCTGGCACCAGACGGAACCGCCCAGACCGAAATCGGAATCGTTGGCGAGCGCGATGGCCTCGTCCTCGTCCTTGACGCGGAAGAACATGGCGACCGGGCCGAAGAATTCGTCGCGGTAGGCCGGGTTGCCGGGCTCGATATCGGTCAGGATGGTGGGCTCCATATAGGAGCCCTGCCGGTCGATGCGCTTGCCGCCTGTGACCAGCGTCGCGCCCTTGTCGGTCGCGAGCTTTACCTGTGCCAGCAACTGAACCAGCGCCGCCTCGCTGGAGAGCGGGCCGAGCGTCGTCGTCGCCTGCATCGGGTCGCCGGCCTTTAAGGCCTCGAGGGCCGCCTTGAACCGGGCCAGGAACGCATCGGCGAGGGACTCGACGACGATGAATCGCTTGGCGGCGCAGCAGGTCTGGCCGGTGTTGTACATCCGCCCCCAAACCGCCCAGGGGATGGTGCGATCGAGATCGGCATCCTCCAGGACGATGAAGGCGTCGCTGCCGCCCAGTTCCATGGAGGAGATCTTCAGGTTGCGGCCGGCCCTGGCGGCGACGCTCTGGCCGGCCGCGACGCTGCCGGTCAGGCAGACGCCCTTGACGCGGGGATCGTCGATGACCTTGTCGGACTGAGCATGCGAGATCAGCAGGTTGGTGTAGAGGCCGACGGGCGCGCCGGCCTCGATCAGCAGCTTTTCGAAGGCGATTGCGCATTGCGGCACGATGCCGGCATGTTTCACGACGAGGACATTGCCAGCCATCAGATGCGGGCCGGCGATGCGGGCGAGCTGATAATAGGGGAAATTCCACGGCTCAACGCCGAAGATCACGCCGATCGGGCTGCTCTCCATATGCGCCTCGCCGACCGTCGGGTGGAGCTTCACGGGTGCGAGGAAGCGCTCGGCGTTCTCGGCGTAGTAGGCCATGATGCGGGCGCTGAATTCGACCTCGGCGCGAGCCTCGCCGATGCGCTTGCCCATCTCCCGCGTCATCGTCTTCGCCAGCGTGTCCGCCTGGGCATGCAGCAGCGCCGAGGCCTTCGCGATGATCACGGCCCGCTGCGCGTAGCTGCGCCCGCGCCAGGTTTCGAAACAGGCCGCGGCGGTTGCGATCGCCTTGTCGAGTGCCGCGTCGGTCATGTCGTCGAAGGATGCTACCGCAACCCCGCTGAACGGGTTGATGCTCTGATAGGTCATGAGGTGTCCTTTGGCATGTCGTTGTCCGGAGCCCGCCACGGGGCGGTGGCCCGCCGGTCAGGCCTCGATGATGACCTTCAGCGCCTTGGTCTTCGCCGCATTGGCGAAGGTGTCGTAGGCGTCGAGGATGTCGGCGAGCTTGAAGCGGTGCGTGATCAGCAGGGTCGGGTCGATCTTCTGCGCCTTGAGAACCTTGAGCAGCATCGGCGTGCTGACGGTGTCCACGAGCCGCGTGGTGATGCTGATGTTGCGGTCCCACAGGCGCTCAAGATGCAGGGCGACCGGCACGCCATGGACGCCGACATTGGCGATCACTCCACCCGCCGCGACGATCTCCTCGCAGAGCTCGAAGGTCGCGGGGATGCCGACCGCCTCGATCGCGGTATCGACGCCGCGGCCCTCGGTCAGCGACATCAGGGTCTCGACGGCCTTGCCATTGCTGCTGTTGATGGTCTGCGTCGCGCCGAAGCGCTTGGCGATCTCCAGCCGGTTGTCGTCGAGATCGATCATGATGATCTCTCCGGGCGAGTAGAACTGTGCGGTCAACAGGGCGGCAAGCCCGATCGGACCCGCGCCGACGATGGCGAGCGTCGCGCCGGGCTGGACCTTGCCGTTGAGCACGCCGCATTCGAAGCCAGTGGGGAGGATATCGCTGAGCATCACCAGCGCCTCTTCGTCGGCCCCCTCGGGGATCGGATAGAGGCTGGTGTCGGCATGCGGCGTGCGGACATACTCCGCCTGGGTGCCATCGATGGTGTTGCCGAGGATCCAGCCGCCTGTGGTGCAGTGGGAGAACATGCCTTTTCGGCAGAACTCGCAGCGGCCGCAGGCGCTGACGCAGGAGATCAGGACTCGGTCGCCGACCTTGAAGGCGGTGACGCCGGACCCGACGCTGTCGATCACGCCGACGCCCTCATGGCCGAGGATGCGGCCGGGCTGGCAGCTCGGCAGGTCGCCCTTGAGGATGTGCAGGTCGGTGCCGCAGATGGTCGTCCGCGTGATCTTGACGATCGCGTCGGTGGGTGCGGCGATCTGGGGTCGGGCATGGTCCTCGAACGCCTTCTTGCCCGGTCCATGATAGACCAGAGCCTTCATCGTCGTGATCTTCGCCAAAGCGTTCATCGTCAGTCCTCGACGGGGTGACGGGCTCCGACATGAAGATCCCATCCACGGGCGCAGGCTGAGCTAGACTCTGCGCGTTCGACAGCCTCGGAAACTACCCAAGCGGGTGGCTGAGCGGGGTCAGCGACCCGCCGCACATGATCGCTCTGCGGTGCCGCGGTCCGATCCCCGACGGGACCGGCGCTGCAGAAGCCGCTGGGCGGCGCTCTTGGTATCTTCCGAGCCTACCGGCCCGCCACAGTCGGCGGCTACCGTCGCGAAGGTTTCCGCGGTCGGAAGGACGATCCTTCGCCGGCAGGGACATGGGAACGCCGGGCACCACCGGCCTCGTCGGGACGGAACCGACGCACGCGGCATGCCTAGCGATCAATCGTCCATTGGGCCGGATCGAGGCGCCCGTCTTGCGTCAGAGGCGCCAGAAGATCGTAGCCATGGCCGCGTTCACCATCGGGGTGACCCGTCTCTGGCGCCAGTGCGAGATGGATGTGGCGCAGGCCGACTGGCGGGGATTCGGAAGCGACTGACATGATCGAAGTCCTGTTTCCTGTAACGCGCAGAAAGATGCGATGACCCGAGGGATCGGGTCATCGCTCTGGCCGTGATGGTGGGTGGCCTCAGGCCGATTTTTTCGTCGTTCCGACTTCTTCGAAGTCGGCGTCGACAACGGTCTCGTCGGAGTTGGGGTGTCCGGCTCCAGCAGCCTGGCCAGCCGTGCCGGGCTGAGGCTTTGCGGCAGCCGAGGCGATCTTGATCGCAGCTGCGCCGAGCGCTTCGGTGGCCTCCGTCAGGCCGGCGGTGTCCGTGCCCTCCATCGCTGCACGAACGGCTGTCATCGCCGCGTCGACCGCACTGCGCGCCTGCTGGCTGATATGGGCGCCATGCTCGGCCAGCGTCTTTTCGGCGGCGTGCAACTGCGCATCGGCATGGTTTTTAGCCTCGATGAAGCTGCGGCGCTTCTTGTCGGCGTCGGAATTGGCCTCGGCCTCCTTGACCATGCGCTGGATGTCGGCGTCGGAGAGCCCGCCGCTGCCCTGGATCTTGATCTGCTGCTCCTTGCCGGTCGCCTTGTCTTTGGCGGTGACCGAAACGATGCCGTTGGCGTCGATATCGAAGGTCACCTCGATCTGGGGCACGCCGCGCGGCGCCGGCGGTATGCTCGTCAGGTCGAAATTGCCGAGCATCTTGTTGTCGGACGCCATCTCCCGTTCGCCCTGGAGCACCTTGATGGTCACGGCGGCCTGGTTGTCGTCGGCCGTGGAGAAGATCTGGCTCTTCTTGGTCGGAACCGTCGTGTTGCGCTCAATCAGGCGGGTGAACACGCCGCCCAGCGTCTCTATGCCGAGCGAGAGCGGGGTCACGTCGAGCAGCAGCACGTCCTTGACGTCGCCCTTGAGCACCGCGCCCTGAACGGCGGCGCCGATGGCGACCACCTCGTCGGGATTGACGTTGCGCGCTGGCTCCTTGCCGAAGAAGCGCTTCACGCTCTCGATCACCTTCGGCATGCGGGTCATGCCGCCCACGAGGATGACGTCATCTATCGCGTCGGCCGCGACCCCGGCATC
This sequence comes from Allobosea sp. R86505, assembly GCF_042466375.1. NCBI lineage: Bacteria > Pseudomonadati > Pseudomonadota > Alphaproteobacteria > Hyphomicrobiales > Alloboseaceae > Allobosea > Allobosea sp. R86505. Next base: position 539,621 of record NZ_JAXHPY010000001.1, read on the forward strand.
CTTCAAGGCCGCGCGGCACGGTTCGATCGTGCGGGCGATCAGATCCTCGACGAGGCTTTCTAGCTTGGCCCGCGTCAGCTTCATCGCGAGGTGCTTGGGACCAGCCGCATCTGCTGTGATGAACGGTAGATTGATCTCGGTCTCCATGGTCGAGGAGAGCTCGATCTTGGCCTTCTCGGCGGCCTCTTTCAGGCGTTGCAAAGCGAGCTTGTCCGTCCGCAGGTTGATGCCCTGCGTGTTCTGAAATTCGCTGGCCAGGTATTCGATCACGCGGTTGTCGAAGTCCTCGCCGCCAAGAAACGTGTCGCCATTGGTCGACTTCACCTCGAAGACGCCGTCGCCGATCTCGAGGATCGACACGTCGAAGGTGCCGCCGCCGAGGTCGTAGACGGCGACGGTGCCGGTCTTCTTCTTGTCGAGGCCGTAGGCCAGGGCTGCCGCCGTCGGCTCATTGATGATGCGCAGCACTTCGAGTCCGGCGATCTTGCCGGCGTCCTTCGTGGCCTGGCGCTGGCTGTCGTTGAAATAGGCGGGAACGGTGATCACGGCTTGCGTAACGGGTTCGCCGAGATAGGCCTCCGCCGTTTCCTTCATCTTACCGAGGATGAAGGCGCTTACCTGGCTCGGCGAGTACTGCTCGCCACGCGCCTTCACCCAGGCGTCGCCATTGCCGGCGCGAACGATCTCGTAGGGGACCAGCGCCTTGTCCTTGCCGACGAGCGGATCGTCGAAGCGGCGGCCGATCAGACGCTTGATCGCGTAGAGGGTGTTCGTGGGATTGGTGACGGCTTGGCGCTTCGCGGACTGGCCGACGAGGCGTTCGCCGGTGCTCGAAAACGCGACCATGCTGGGTGTCGTGCGGGCCCCCTCGGCGTTCTCGATGACGCGCGGGTCGCCGGCTTCCAAGATGGCGACGCAGGAGTTCGTGGTGCCGAGGTCGATGCCGATGATCTTGCCCATGATGCAGCCTGCTCCTGTTGGTTGGGGTGAGGCCGGCGCTGGCCGGTCGATGGGATTGGACAAAACGGCACGGAACAGCGCTGCGCGAAGGCTTTCGTCACGCGTTTGCCGGCCGGAGATTGCCGAGGCACGGTCGCGCGACGCTTGCGTTTTGCGCGCGGCCTGGCAGTCGGTCAGGCAGAGCTCATCCGATGCGACCGGTCGGTACCGGGCTGGCTGGCCTTGGCGACGATCACCATCGCAGGTCGCAGCAATCGCCCGTTCAACGTCCAACCGGCGGTCAGTACATGGAGGATGGTGCCAGGCGCGGCGGTCGTGGAGTCCTGCTCCGACATCGCCTGCTGACGCTCGGGATCGAAGGCCGCGCCGACCGCGACATCCTCGCGTCTGACGCCATGTCGCGCCAGGACGGACAGGAAATTGCGTTCGATGCCCTCGAACCCCGTTCGCAGGCTGGCGAGGAGATCAGGCTCGCCCGTTCGCGACTGCGGCAGGCTTTCCAGGCCGCGATGCAGGTTCTCGACGCCTTCGACGACGTCGGTCGCAAACTTCTGCACGGCATATTGCCGGGCGTCATCGACATCGCGCTTCGCGCGCGATCTCACATTGGCGATCTCGGCCTCAGCCCGCATCCAGCGGTCGCGGAATTCGGCGACCGCAGACTGAGGGTCAGCGTCATCGGGCGCTTCGGCGTCCGGACCGGCCGAAGGAGTCGCTGTGTCGTCAGGCGAAGTCATGCGGTTGCGTGCCGAGCAAGCGGCCCGGTCCTCATTGCGAGTACGTCCTGCCGAGCGGCAGCACGTCAGATCAAGGAACCCGCGCAGACGACAACACGCCGACACACTCGGTCGTCAGCGTCATCGTCAACCGGATCGTGTGTCTCGTTGCGATGTCGAGCGAGATCATATGCTGTCGCAACACCCTGCGAGAGCATCGGAAAGTACTCACCGCAGATGATGGTCGCGAGACGTCTGCCGATCCCCGCTATCAATTCAGATGCGAACATCGAACCGGTCGAGCATCATGATCTTGTCCCAGACTCTCACGAAATCCCGGACAAATCGCGCATGTCCGCCGTCGCTCGCATAAACCTCGGCAACGGCGCGAAGTTGACTGTTGGAGCCGAAGATGAGGTCGCTGCGCGTCGCCGTGAAACGGGGTTCGCCGGTCTCTCGATCGTCGAGAGAAAAGCTCATCCCCTTCTCGTCGAGCTTCTTCCATTCAAAGTCCATGCTGGTCAGCACGGTGAAGAAGTCGGTGGTCAGCACGCCGACCGTGTCGGTGAAAATGCCATTGGCCGACCCGTCATAGTTCGAACCCATAGCCCTCATCCCCCCAACCAGCGCCACCCATTCCGGTGCGGTCAGGGTCAGCAACTGCGCCTTGTCCAGAAACAGCTCCTCGGGCGCCACATGTTGCGCGATCTCAGCGAGCTGCTCGTCAGCATAATTGCGGAACCCATCGACGACGGGTTTCAGCCAATCAAACATCTCGATGTCGGTGAGTTCCTGCGTCGTGTCGCGACGACCCGCTGTGAACGGCACCACGACATCGACACCGGCATCAGACGCAGCCTTCTCAACCGCCACGCAGCCGCCCATCACGATGAGGTCGGCCAGAGAGACCTCGGTGTTGTTGGTTCTGGTCTGGTTGAACCCGTCCCTTATGCGGCGCAGAGCAGCGACAATGGGCACGGTGCGCTGGTTGACCACCCAATCCTTCTGCGGTGCCAGGGCAAGGCGCCCTCCGTTGGCGCCGCCGCGCTTGTCACTGTCGCGGTAGGTGGCGGCGGACGAAAACGCCGTAAAGACCAGGTCAGAAACCGAGATGCCCGTCGCGATGATCAGCTGCTTCAGCGCCGCGACATCGTCCGGCGTGATCAGGTCGTGCTCGCGGGGCGGTATGGGATCCTGCCACATCAGGTCGCTTTCAGACCTCGTCTCAGGGCCGAGATACCGCTCCCGCGGACCCATGTCGCGATGGGTCAGCTTGTACCACGCCTTGGAAAAGGCCTGGGTTAGCGCATCGAAATCGAGCAAGAACTTCTCGCAGATCGCGCGATAGGCGGGATCTGTCTTGAGCGCGATGTCGCTGGTCATCATCATCAGCGGGTTCATCGCACCGGCCATATGCGCGTCAGGTGTCATGGGCGCGCCGAGATCGGTCGGCGTCCACTGCAGCGCGCCGGCTGGGCTCCTTGTCTGCTTCCATTCAAACTTGAGCAGGTTTTCCAGATAGCTGTTGTCCCATCGCGTGGGATCGGGCGTCCAACTCCCTTCGATGCCGTTGGTCATCGTATACTGGGCGAAGCCAGTGCCGTGCAGGTTTTGCCAGCCAAGGCCCATCGCTTCGATCGGTGCGATTTCGGGCGGCGGTCCGACTTCGGCGGCTGCGACCATGCCATGGCTTTTGCCGAAGGCGTGACCGCCGGCAATCAGCGCAACGGTCTCTTCGTCGTTCATGGCCATGCGCGTGAAGGTTATACGGATATCGCGGGCCGATCCCATGGGATCGCCTTTTCCGTAGGGGCCTTCGGGGTTGACGTAAATCAGCGCCTGATGGCTCGCGGATAACGGATTTTCCAGGTCGTAGTCAGGATCGCCATTCACGCCGCGCCAGCGCTTGTCACGCTGCACCATGCTGTCGGAGGACGCATGCTTTGGGTCCCAGATCTCGGGGCCCCAATAGGTGCTTGTATCGGCCTCCCACGCATCGCGTCGGCCGCCTGCGAACCCGTATGTCGGGAATCCCATGATCTCCAGGCTGCAATTCCCGGTCAGGATCATCAGATCGGCCCATGACAGCCCGTCGCCGTATTTCTGCTTGATCGGCCAGATCAGGCGACGTGACTTGTCGGTGTTGCCATTGTCCCACCAACTACTGATCGGCGCGAAACGCTGCAGTGCCTGTCCCGCACCGCCACGGCCGTCGGCGATCCGGTAGGTCCCAGAGGCGTGCCACGCCATACGGATCATCTGCGGCCCGTAATTGCCGTAGTCGGATGGCCACCATGCAACCGAGGACGTCAGGAATGATTTGATGTCGCGCTTGAGCGCCGCAAAGTCGATGGCGTTGAATGCACTCGCATAATCGAAATGGTCGCCGAGCGGATTGGTCCCCAGGCCATTCCGATGCAGGAGTTCGACCTTGAGCCGGTCAGGATACCAGTCCGAAAGACCTGGAGGCGTGCCCAATGCGCCTCCGATGCGATCGCCGCCGAACGGGCATTTTCCGGTCATATCGTGGCTTTGGGTGTTGGTTTTATCGTTCTGGATCTTGAGCACGACGAAGTCCTTTTCGACTGGATCCAAGCGCACTGAAGACGCCGGCGATCGCCTGCGGCGCTGCCCCGTCCCTCTAAAATTGAGCGAGACTTTTTGGGGGACGCTCAAGCGCGAATGCGGGTGAGGGGAGACGCGGATGGCCCACGGCGGGACGTTGGCGTCGGCGAGCGGCATCGCGAGACGATTGGATAAGCCTTCGCAGGCGTCAGTGAGCGGAAATTAGCCCGGCTTCGCGCAGGCTACGAGGCTCGGAAAATACCCATCGTTGCCGAAAGAACTCGGCTCGCAGTCACCCGGCGCAGATCGTCGATGAAGCTGGCTGCCTGACCTTCGCGATCACGATCGAGGCTCTCTGCCGCCGGCCCATCAGCGGTCATGACGAGCGCCGCGCCTTGCCGGCAAATGAAAATCTTTAACTGGTCGGGGAACGATGAAGTCCGGCAGGTCTACAGCGAACGCGCCATCGGCCCGAGGCCGCCCAATGCCCCAGTGAACCCATCACGTGTCGACAATAAGCGACCCATTGGCTCTGTCGCTGAGCGCGATGCAAATTGGTGAGACGGAGTCGTTCTGAGTACTTTCCGAGGCTTCTGAGAGGTTTCCTGGCCAGATACGTTCAAATCATAAACGCATATCCATTGGCGCTCTACTCATTGGAGCAAGCGGCGATACCACCTTGAGACAGGCAGGGTTTTCCGGTTTGCAAACAAGAACCTTCTGGTCCGGAGTGGTTGCATCGGGTGTGCTCGCGCTCGCAGGGTTCGGCGTCGATGCCCATCGCTCGGCCATGCCCGTGCGCGAAGCGGCGCAGCGCCCCCCAATGGATGCGACGACCGTCGAGCAGAGGCGCGTGCGGGCCGCGGCCGGTTCTTGCTCCATCTGCAATTGCCTGCTGGCAACGGGCTTCGGCACGATCAGCGCCTCCAACATCACCCCCGACCAAGAGACCGACGACGGCGCCGCCTCCAAGAATTCGACCGGTCTCTCGTCACGCGGTCGGTCTCCCTCTCGTTTTGATCGATGAAAGCAGCCCCCGTGATCGGATCTAAGCGAAACTGGGTCATCGCGGCGATCGTCGTGGCGCTTGCGGGCGGGGGGTATCTCGCATGGCAGGCGCTGAGGCCTGCAGATCTCCCCGACGGCTTCGCTAAGGGCAACGGCCGGATCGAGGCCGTCGAGATCGATATCGCGACGCGGGCCGCTGGTCGGATCAAAGACATCCTCGCCAGCGAAGGCGACTTCGTCACCGCCAGGCAGATCATCGCCGTGATGGACACCGAACAGCTTCAGGCCCAGCGCAGCGAGGCGGAGGCCGAGTTGCAGCGCGCCATCATCGGTATCGACACGGCCCGCAGCCTCGTGACGCAGCGCGAGGCCGAGCGAGAGAGCGCGCAGGCCGTCATCGCCCAGCGGGAAGCCGAATTTGATGCCGCCCGAAAGAAGCTGCACCGGTCCGAGCAGCTGTCGGAGCGCGGCAATGTGTCAGAACAGGTGCTGGACGATGATCGCGCACGCGCGCAGGGCGCGACCGCGACTGTCGGCGCCGCGAAGGCGCAGCGCGCAGCCTCCGACGCTGCCATCAGCTCGGCCCGATCGCAGGTCGTGGCCGCGCAGTCGAGCGTGGTCGCGGCACGCGCGACGGTCAGGCGCATCGAGGCCGATCTCGACGACAGCACCTTGAAGGCGCCACGCGAGGGGCGTGTCCAGTATCGCGTGGCACAGCCAGGCGAGGTGCTCTCCGCCGGCGGGCGGGTGCTCAACATGGTCGATCTCGGCGATGTCTACATGACCTTCTTCCTGCCGACGGCGCAGGCGGGACGCGTTGCGATCGGCTCCGAAGTCCGTCTGGTGCTGGATTCCGTCGCTGGCACCGTCATCCCGGCGACCGTGTCCTTCGTCGCCGACGTCGCACAGTTCACGCCCAAGACCGTGGAGACCACGGAGGAGCGGCAGAAGCTGATGTTCCGGATCAAGGCGCGGATCGCTCCCGAGCTTCTGGCCAAGCATGTCCGGCAGGTGAAGACCGGCCTGCCCGGCATGGCCTATGTCCGGCTCGATGCGAAGGCGGAATGGCCCGCCAAGCTGCAGGGCCCGCTCGCACGATGAGCGGGGTCCTGTCCGGCCAGGCGGTGCCGGGCCCCGCCGCACCGGTCGTGCGGCTCGAAGGGGTCGGCCTCTCCTATGGCGGCGTCCGGGCGCTGGACGGCATCAGCCTCGATCTGCCGTCGGGCTGCATGATCGGGCTGATCGGCCCCGACGGCGTCGGCAAGTCCAGCCTGCTGTCTCTGATCGCCGGGGCGCGCACGGTCCAGGACGGGCGCGTCGAGGTGCTCGGCGGCGACATCGCCGACAACGCTCACCGGACACGCGTCTGCCCGCGCATCGCCTACATGCCGCAAGGCCTCGGCAAGAACCTGTATCCCACCCTGTCGGTATTCGAGAACGTCGACTTCTTCGGACGGCTCTTCGGCCAGGATTCAGCCGAGCGCGCGCGACGCATCGGCGAGCTGCTGCAGAGCACCGGGCTCGCTCCTTTCGCCGACCGGCCGGCCGGCAAGCTTTCGGGCGGGATGAAGCAGAAGCTCGGGCTTTGCTGCGCGCTGATCCACGATCCAGACCTGCTGATCCTCGACGAGCCGACGACCGGCGTCGATCCGCGGTCGCGGCGCCAGTTCTGGGACATGATCGACGACATCAGGAAGGGTCGGGCCGGCATGAGCGTGCTGGTGGCGACCGCCTACATGGAGGAGGCAGCGCGCTTCGACTGGCTGATGGTGATGAATGCCGGGCATGTGCTGGCGACGGGCTCCCCCGCGCAACTGCTGGCGCAGACCTCAACCCCCACCCTCGACGACGCCTTCATCGCACTGCTGCCCGAAGAGCAGCGCAGCCGCCACCGCGCGGTCTCCATTCCGCAGCGCGACACCGGCAATGACACGGTCGTCGCCATCGCAGCGGCAGGCCTGACCAAGCGCTTCGGCGATTTCGTCGCCGTCGACAATGTCAATCTGAGCATTCCCAAAGGCGAGATCTTCGGCTTCCTCGGCTCGAATGGCTGCGGCAAGACCACCACGATGAAGATGCTGACCGGCCTGCTCGCGGCAAGCGAGGGGACTGCGAGCCTATTCGGCCGCCCGGTCGACCCGAAGGACATCGAGACGCGCCGGCGCGTCGGCTATATGAGCCAGGGCTTCTCGCTCTATGCGGAGCTGACGGTTCGTCAAAACCTGGCGCTCCATGCCCGTCTCTTCCAGATGCCGGAGGCGAACATCGCGCCGCGCATCGCCGACATGGCGCAGCGTTTCGATCTGGAACAGGTCCTGGACACGCTGCCCGACGCGCTGCCGCTCGGCATCCGCCAGCGCCTGTCGCTGGCGGTCGCGATGGTGCACGGGCCCGACATGCTGATCCTCGACGAGCCGACATCCGGCGTCGATCCGATCGCGCGCGACGCGCTCTGGCAGATCCTGGGCGATCTTTCGCGCAAGGACGGCGTCACCATCTTCATCTCGACCCATTTCATGAACGAGGCGGAGCGCTGCGACCGGATCTCACTGATGCACGCCGGCAAGATTCTGGTCAGCGACACGCCCGCCAACATCGTCGCCAAGCGCGGCAGCGCCAATCTGGAGGAGGCCTTCGTCGCCTATCTCGAAGATGCGATCGGCCACCCCGAAAGTTCGCCAGCGCCGCCCCCCGCCAAGGCGGCTGCGGCACCGGCCGCGCGCCATGACGGCGCAAGCCGCAGCGGCTTTGATCTCGGGCGCCTGCTTTGCTATACCCGGCGCGAAACCCTGGAACTGAGCCGCGACCCGATTCGTGCGACGCTGGCCCTGATCGGCAGCGTCCTCCTGATGTTCGTGATCGGCTACGGCATCAGCCTCGACGTCGAGGATCTTTCCTTCGCCGTCCTCGATCGCGACCAGACCGTGACGAGCCAGAACTATGTGCTCGACCTCGCAGGCTCGCGCTATTTCATCGAGCGCCCGCCGCTCGCCGATTACGACGAGCTCGACCGCCGCATGCGCGCCGGCGAGATCAGCCTCGCCATCGAAATCCCGCCGGGTTTCGGCCGTGACCTCGCGCATGGCCGGCAGGTCGAGATCGCGGCCTGGATCGACGGCGCCATGCCCAGCCGAGCCGAAACGGTCCGCGGCTATGTCCAGGGCATGCACGCGCACTGGCTGACGCAGAAGGCCCGGCAGTTGCTCGGCGAGAAGGCTGCGGCGCCAGCCTTCAACATCGAAACCCGCTTCCGCTACAATCCTGACATCCGCAGCCTGGTGGCGATGGTGCCGGCGGTCATCCCCCTGCTCTTGCTGCTCATTCCCGCCATGCTAGCGGCGCTGTCGGTCGTGCGCGAAAAGGAACTGGGTTCGATCGTCAACCTCTACGTCACGCCGGTGACCCGCGCCGAGTTCCTGATCGGCAAGCAGCTCCCCTATATCGCGCTGGCGATGCTGAACTTCCTGCTGCTCTGGCTGGCCGCGGTCTTCATCTTTCGCGTGCCCTTCACCGGCAGCTTCCCCGCCTACGCCGTGGCGGCGCTGCTCTTCGTCACCACGTCGACCGGCATGGGGCTGCTGATCTCGACGTTCATGAACAGCCAGATCGCCGCGATCTTCGGCACGGCCATCCTGACGATCACGCCGGCGACGCAGTACTCGGGGATGATCGACCCGGTCTCCTCGCTGCAGGGCGTCGGCGCCTTCATCGGGCAAATCTATCCGGCCACGCATTTCATCACCATCTCACGCGCGACCTTCTCCAAGGCGCTCGGCTTCGGGGATCTGACGGGCTCCTTCTGGCCTCTGCTGCTGGCGATCCCGGTCCTGCTGACGGCCAGCGCCCTGCTCCTCAAGAAGCAGGCGGACTAGATCATGCGCGCATCGAACATCGTGAATCTGGGCGTCAAGGAACTGCGCGGCCTGAAGCGCGACGCCATGCTGCTGCTGCTCATCGTCTACGCGTTCAGCCTCGCGATCTACACGGCCGCCCATGCGCTGCCAGAGACACTGAACAAGGCGCCGATCGCCATCGTCGACGAGGACCGCTCGCCGCTTTCGGCCCGCATCGGCGCCGCCTTCCAGCTTCCCTATTTCACGCGCCCGCAGCTGATCACTGCCGCCGAGATGGACCGGCGCATGGATGCCGGCATCGATACCTTCGCCCTCGATATCCCACCCGACTTCCAGCGCGATCTTCTCGCCGGACGCTCGCCGACGATCCAGCTCAATGTCGATGCGACGCGCATGACCCAGGCCTTCAGCGGCTCCGGCTACATCCAGACCATCGTCACGGCCGAGGTCTCCGAATTCAGCCAGCGTTACCGCGCCGCCACGACGGCCCCGGTCGCACTGGTCCTGCGGGCGCGCTTCAATCCCGAGCTGAACAAGGCCTGGTTCGGCGCGGTGATGAACCTCATCAACAGCATCACCATGCTGTCGATCGTGCTGACCGGCGCGGCCCTGATCCGCGAGCGCGAGCACGGCACGATCGAGCATCTTCTAGTCATGCCGATCACCCCCGCCGAGATCATGATCAGCAAGGTCTGGTCGATGGCGCTCGTCGTTCTCGTCGCCGCCGCGCTCTCGCTGGCCTTCGTCGTGCAGGGTCTGCTGCGCGTGCCGATCGAGGGCTCGGTGCCGCTCTTCCTGGCGGGGGCTGCGCTGCAGCTCTTCGCAACCACCTCGCTGGGTATCGTGCTCGCGACGCTGGCCGGCTCGATGCCGCAATTCGGGTTGCTGCTGATGCTGGTCCTGTTGCCGCTGCAGGTCCTTTCAGGAGGAATGACCCCTCGCGAGAGCATGCCGGAACTCGTGCAGACCATCATGCTCGCGGCGCCCAACACGCATTTCGTGATGCTGGCTCAGGCAATCCTCTATCGCGGAGCGGGTTTTGCCGTGGTCTGGCCCCAGTTCCTCGCGCTGGCCGCCATTGGCGCGGTGCTGTTCGTGTTCGCGCTGGGGCGGTTTCGGAAGTCGCTGAACTGAGTGGCTCCGGAGGGCGGCAGAGCGGCTCAGCGACCCGCCGCACATGATCGGTTCGCGGTAGCTTTCTGTCCTCAACCCTGGACGGCCGGCGCTGCAGTAGCCGATGGCAGCACTGGGTATTTTCCGAGCCTTCCGGCCCGCCACCGTCGGCGTCTACCGTCGCGAAGGTTCCCGCGGCCGGAAGGATGATCCTTCGCCGGCAGGGACACGGGAACGCCGGGCCCCGCCGGCATCTAAGGAAATGCAAATGACCTCCAAGCCCGAAGCCAAAGCCGGCAAGAAACTCCTGGGCATCGTCCATCCCGGCATGATGGGCGACGGCACCGAGGAGCAGAACCTCAGCGAGCGCGGCGATCCGGCAGCCCGTATCACGAAGGCCGAGGTCGACGCCGCGTTCTCCGAGACGGTCAAGCCCAAGCCTGGCGCGGTGCGCTGACGGGCGGAATGGTTGCCGTTCCGCGTAAGCGGCCCTGCGAGCGCCTCCCCACCAGTATGGGGAGGCGCTCGCAGGGCGGCGCCGTCATCAGATGGCGCCGACAGGGCGTCGCTCGACCCAGATGCTTCTTCGATGGAAAACACCATGACTGAATTGCCGGAACTGGGCATTGCGACCCGGAAGGTCTGTTTCATCCTGTCCAAGGCGCGACAATTCGATGCCAAGGAGGCTGTGACCGACCCCGCATCCGGCTCCAATGCCAGCGATGACGGCATGGTAGACGTCCTTGAGGACGACCGCAGCGACCCGGTCGAGCACGAGCTGAAGAGCTTCATCCACGATCTCGATATCGACGAGCAGGTGGATCTCGTCGCGCTGGCCTGGCTCGGCCGTGGCGACGGCGCGATCGGCGATTGGAGCACGCTCCAGTCCGATGCGCGATATGCCCACAACACCCGCACGGCGGCCTATCTGATGGGGTTGCCCCTGCTCTCCGACTATCTCGCGGAGGGCCTCTCGCTGTTTGGCGAGAGCTGCGAGGATTTCGACGCCGAGTGAGCGGCGACGCCCGCCGCGGCAGCCGTTAATGGGCGGCGGCGTCAGGGATTCGAAGATGGCAAGGGCGCTGACCCCGCCTGCGCATTCATGCGCAGGATTTCCTGCTCGACCAGCCTGTATTTCGTCGCCGAGACGGCGAGGCTCCTGGCCCAGTCGACCAGGTCGTTCCACGGATCGACGATCCGGCCCAAGGCTGAGACGAAGGTCACGACCGTGGCGATTTCGGTCTGTCCATGCACCACGAGCCAGCCGCCGAAACCCAGTATCGCGCCGATGCCGAGGGTGTAGGTGAAATTCATGAGGAAGTTCATCGTGGTCTTGAGCTTCAGCACGCCCATGTTCAGGTCGAAGACGAGATCGAACTTTGCCCGTTCATCGTGGCCAGCCGGCACGGTCTGCACCACCAAAATGTCGCGCCCCACCTGCCGCAGCAGAGTGATGCGCCTAGCGACGCGGCAGTTGATGGCGCTCTGCATCAGCGGCACAAAGGCAAGCTGCGGCGTCAGAACAGCAAGGCCGACGAGCGCCATCCAGGGCTGAAGATAGATTAGATAGGCAAAAACGGTGGCGAGGAAACCGCCTTCGAGGACCGGAACGCTGATGCTTGTCCCGACGAACCCGCCGAGATCGTCGCATTCCGCCAGGATCATCGAGAGACTGACGGCATCCGTCAGTCCATGCCGTGTTTCGTGGCCGATCCCCTTCAGCCGCTCGTCGATCACGAGCCGGAGCGTGCGAACCGCGCTCTCGGCCAGCCAGCCGCGGTAGATATTAGTCGCGAGTTTGATCAGGCCAAACGCGAGAACGACGCCCAGATAGGCTGTCGTGAGCAGCAGAATCGGGCGAAACGCGCTGCCCCTGACCGCCGCATCGACGATCCGGCGCTGGATTTCGAGTGGCGCGGCGCTCAGCGTGAAGACGGCGACCGAAAGCAAGGATAGTCGGAGCTGGTGCCAGCCGCTGCTGGCGAACACGAATGCCATCACGGTCTTGGGCAGGGTCGCTGCGTCGTCGAGCCGGCGCGAGGGGGCAGAAGGCCGTCGAAACATCGAAGCTCACCCAGCCAGCACTGCGGCAGCGCACGAACGGCCGCCTGCCGCTGCCCCTGACGCCCCGGTCTCCTGCCCCGAGATCCGCCCATCGACGACGTCGAGGATCCGGTCGCAGCGCTTCGCGAGTTCGAGGTTGTGCGTGACGATCAGGAACGTGGTCGAACGCTCCTTGTTGATGCGACGCATCAAGTCAAAGACAGCGTCGGCGGAGACGCTGTCGAGATTGCCCGTCGGCTCGTCGGCCAGCACCAGCGACGGGTTCATCGCCAGCGAGCGTGCGATCGCCACGCGCTGCTGCTGTCCGCCCGACATGTTGTTGGCCCGGTTGTCGCGCCAGCGGGTTAGCCCGACATCGTCCAGCAGGCCATAGGCGACGTCCTGCATGGCGTCGCTGCGCCGGCCGCGATCGACCAGCATCGGCATCATCACATTCTCGGCCGCCGTGAACGCCGAGATCAGATAGTGATATTGAAAGACGAAGCCGATGGCGTGGCCCCGCAGCGCGGTCAGCGCGGAATCGGGCAGGCCGGCCGTGTCCTGGCCGTTGATCGAGACGGTTCCCGATGTCGGCTGGTCGAGCAGGCCGATGATATTCAGGAGCGTGCTCTTGCCGGACCCCGAGGGCCCCATCAGCGCGACGAACTCGCCGGCGGCGAGCGTCAGGTCGATGCCGTGCAGGATTTCGGTCTCGACCTCCGTGCCGACATTGTAGGATTTGCGGATCTGTCGCAGTGCCAGCACGTCAGCCACGGATCGCCTCCACGGGGTCGAGACGAGCCGCCCGCAGCGCCGGCGCCATGCCGGCGGCGACCCCGGTGACGGTGGCGACAGCCGCAGCGGCGATGAACAGGCTCGGCTCCAGCAGCAGCGGGAAAAGTTCCGTGCCGTCGGCCTGCCGAGCCGCGCTGTGCCAGAGCACCAGCGCGCCGGCGCCGAGGCTGGAGCCGATCAGGGAGCCGATGAAGCCGAGCACGCCGCCCTGGATCAGGAAGACGCCCAGCACCTGAGCGCGCCTTGTCCCCATCGCCCGCAGGATGCCGATATCCTTCGAGCGCTGGATCACAGAGACGATCAGCACGGCGGCGATGCCGAAGGCGACGGAGAGGCCGACGAAGGAGCGGATCAGCGTGTTGGAGGATTGCTGCGCCCTGACCGCCGTGAAGAACTGGGCGTTGGTCTTGATCCAGCTGTCGGCCTGGACGGGTAGCGTAGCCGAGATGTCCTGCGCGATCGTCTCGGCGGCATAGATGTCGGTGACCGTGACATCCAGCGTCGTCACGCCGCCGATCAGCCTGAGCAAGCTTTGCGCCGTCCGCAGCGCGACGAAGGTGTTGCGCGAATTGGCGCCCTTGTTGCCGAGATCGAAGATGCCCCTGATGGTGAGGACCCGCGTTGCGCCGCTGGCCGTGCTCAGGTTGAGCTTGTCGCCGACCGTGGCGCCGAGGTCCTTGGCGAGTTCGGTCCCGACCAGGATGTCGTCGCTTTCGAGCTTTGACGTGCCGGCGACGATGTAGTCGGGGATCCGCACGATCTGGAAATAGAGGTCCGGCTCCATGCCGGTGAGCGTGATGCTGCGCGCCGCATCGCCCCGAATGGCCAGCGCCGAGCCGGACGCCGTGGGCGAGACCGTCACCACATCCGGGCGCGCCTTCATGGCGGTCCGCACCGTCTGCCACTGGTCGATCGAGAGGATGCGTTGCGACGGCCGCTGGACGATCGCGCCCTCGACCACGCCCGCCGCGCGCCGCAGCGGTCGGGCGACCTCATCGGGGGGAATAATCTGGATATGCGCCTGCGAGGTCAGGACGCGCTTGATGAAATTGGCCTGCAGGCCTGCCAGCATGGCCGACATGAAGACGATCACGCCGACGCCCATGGCGATGCCGGTGAGGATGAAAACGGTCTGCATGATCCCCTCGGTGAGGAAGCGCAGGCCGATCGTCCATTCGATCGGAAGCCAGTTCTTCACGACACCACCGGCCGGAGCCGCTGACCGGCGCGCATGCCCGAGGCCACCGGAACCAGCCGCTCGCCGGAGGCGACGCCGTCGAGGATCTCGATGCTATCGGCGGCGCGCAGGCCCAGGCGCACGGCCTGCACCCGGGCGCGCCCATCCCTGACGACGAGGACCCAAGGCTTGGCACTGAGCGGATCGCGAACGGTGCGGGCCGGCACGACCATCACGCCATTGCGGCGCTCGACCTGAATGTCGACCGAGACGGTCATGTCCTGCCGCAGATAGGCGGGCGGATTTTGGGTCGTCAGCTTGACCTCGACCGAGGCGCGGCTGATGTCGACCGACGGGTTGATATAGGACAGGGTCGCCGCAAAGCGCTGGTCGCCATAGGCGTCGGCCGAGGCGACAGCGCTTTGCCCGAGCTTGAGCAGGCCGACGTTCTTCTCGTCGATCTGCAGGACGAGCTGGACCGCCCCGGCCGGCGCCAGCACGAGCAGGGCCTTGCCGGGTGAGACGACCATGCCGCGCTCGACGCTGCGCGTGATCAGGACGCCGTCGCGCGGGGCTATGATGGTGGCATAGCCGAGCCGGGCCCGGGCCTCGGTCAGGGCCGCCTGGGCCTGGTCGCGCTGGGTCTGTGCCATCACGAAATCGGCGCCGCCGGCCTTTGCGGTGAAGACCTGCAACTCGGCCGTCCTGACCTGCGCGCGGGCGATGTCGAGGTCCTTGGTGGCGGCATCGAGCACGGCGCGCGTGCCGTAGCCAGAGGTCGCCAGACCCTCCGCGCGCTGGAAGGCGGCATCAGCATTGGCCAGTGTCGCCCTGGCCTGCTTCAGGGTCTGGCCGGCGGCCGGGAGTGTGAGTTCCTGCATCTGGCGCAGCCGGGCGTCTGCCTGCGCTGCGGTCGCCTGAGCCTGGACGACGGCGGCCTCCAGTTCACGCGGCGCCAGCGCGACGAGCGGCTGCCCGGCCGTGACGGACTGGCCTTCCTCCACAAGGACGTCGGCCACCGTCGCGGTGATCTGGCTGGCGATCTCGACCCGGAACGGCGTTTCGACATGGCCACTGGCGACGACAGTCTTGACGAGATCGGTTCGGACGACGGGATAGACCGCGACCTCCGGGCCATAGAACCAGCGCAGCCCCCCCAGCAGGACGGCGACGCCGACGAGAAGCGTCGCGACGATCGGCCATTTGCGGGACCACAGCCAGTGTCCGGCCTGCGAGAGCGAGGCGGTTGGCGGCGTCTTGATCACTGGTTGAGCGGCAGCGTCAGCCGGGTCGTGTCTTGCGCCTTGTGGGACGGGTTTCGGCGGGGGGCCGTCAGGGCCCTGGGCCCGCTCGGGTGCAGCTCCCGCCGTCGACGGGGCGACGACGCTTCGGGGTTCAGGAGGCAACGGCGGGCGCCTTGAGGCAGGGATAATCGGTGTAGCCTGCGGCTCCGCCGCCATAGAGGGTCGCGCGGTCGGGGAGGGCCAGCGGTGCCTGCGCGCGCAACCGCTCGACCAAGTCCGGGTTGGCGATGTACGGGCGACCGAAGGCGACGAGATCAGACCGGCCGCTTGCTACCGCGTCCTCCGCCATCATGCGATCATAGCCGTTGTTTGCCATGTAGGCGCCTTTGAAGAGGGCCCTGAGCTTGCCGATGTCGGCACCGGCCGGCAGGACACGCGAGCCGCCCGTCTCGCCCTCGACAAGATGCAGGTAGCCCAGGCCGAATTCGCTGGCGCGAGCAATCGCATGCGAGAAGGTTGCCATGGGGTCGCTGTCATGGGCCCCGTTGGCGCCTGAGAAGGGGCTGAAACGGACCCCGACGCGTAAAGCCGGCCAAACGCCAGTCAAAGCGTGAAGAACCTCGACCAGGAGGCGCGCGCGATTGTCGATCGATCCGCCATAGCGATCCTGCCGATGGTTCGATCCGTCGCGCAGGAACTGGTCGATCAGGTAGCCATTGGCGGCGTGAAGTTCGATGCCGTCGAAGCCGGCCGCCTTGGCGTTGACGGCGGCGGCCCGGTAATCGCTGACGATGCGGCCCATCTCGGCGGTTGCGAGCGCTCTTGGAAGGGAGGCCGGAACGAAGGCCATGCCGTCGAACACCTGCGTGTCCGCCGCCAAGGCGGACGGCGCGACTGGCGGCTGCCCGCCGGGCTGCAGAGACGTGTGAGACACGCGACCGACGTGCCAGATCTGTGCGAAAATCCGGCCGTCTTTCGCATGGACCGCGTCGGTTACCAGTCGCCATCCCTTCACTTGCGCGGCGTCGTAGATGCCGGGCGTTCCCGCATAGCCTTTGCCCTCGGGCGAGATCTGGGTTCCCTCGCTGATGAGCAGGCCCGCGCTCGCGCGCTGCGCATAGTAAGTCGCGTTCAACGGGCCGGGCACGTCGCCCGGCAGCGCGCGGTTGCGCGTCAGCGGCGCCATGACGATGCGGTTCGGGAGAGCGAGGTCGCCAAGCCGATAGGCGTCGAACAGGTCTGTCATGACGATTGGCCGCTCACTGCATTCGGTTCCCGGGTGGTCACTTCGCGGCGATGTCGGCGTCAGGCGTAGCGCTGCCTTGACGCCGATGGTTCATCGTTGGCTCAGGCGACCTGCGTCACCGGAAGCGCGCTTTCGGTCTGTTTGTGAATGTCGATGCGGCCCGGCTTGAAGGTGTCCAGAATGGCCTTCGCTCGCTGCACGTCCGCAGCGGCACCGCGCGCCAGGATCAGGAACTCATCGGCCTTCAACGCCGTCTCGTAGGTCACCACGCTGTCCTTGGGGATGCCGGCGCCATACAGCGCCGCGCCCAGCGCGCTGACGCCGCCAACGACCACGGCGCCCTCGATGGCGGCCACGACCATCGTTGCGAGATATCCCAGCACCACGACAGGGCCGATCACCGGGACGGTGATGAACACGCTTCCGGTGAGCCAGCCCCAGAGGCCGCCCCAGAGAGCGCCATTGGCGCCCCAGAACTTGATGCGATCGCCCATATTGTAGAAGCCGATGACCTTTTCATCAGTGTGGTAGCCCTTCCCGACGATGCTGAGATTGCCCATCGTAATGCCGGCTTCGGCCAGCTTCTTGACGGCCGCCTCGGCTGTCTTGTGGTCGGAGAAAACGGCGATGACGGAATCGTTCTGGCTCATGATGATGTCCTGACAATCGGTAAGGGAGGGTTGGCGCAAGGCGGCCGCTAGCCGCCCGGTGTTTCAGGCGATGAGGATGTTGTCCTCAACCTGCGTCACGCCGGGAGCCGACCAGGCGGTTCTCGCGGCCAGGTCGCGCTCGTAGAAGCTGTCGACTTCGCCCGACAGCGTGACCTTGCCGCCATCGGTGACGATGGTGATGTCCTCGGCGTCGATCATGGCGTTGCGGGTGAAGGCGGTCTTGATCTTGGCGCGGACATCCGAGGCCTGGACGCCCGGCTTGAGGGTGATGGCGTTGGTGACGCCGGTGACGCCCGGTAGCTTCCGGACATTCGCTTCCGCGGCGTCGCGCTGGTACTGCCAGAGCAACTCGCCGCTCAGCGTCACCCACCCCTTCTCGATCTTCACCCGGACCTTGTCGTGGGGAATGGACACATCCCATTCGAGCACGTTGAGCGCGCGCTTGGCGATGTCGTCATCGCCATTGCCGGTGTAGTAGTGCGACCGGACTTCGAGCTCTTGGGCCACGGCCTTCACGCCGGACAGGCGCTCGACGCTGCGCTCCGCACCCCATTTCTCCGAGTAGGTCTCCACATGTCCCGATAACGTCACCACGCCGTCGCGCGCGGTGACGCCGATATGTGCGGCGTTCACGCTCGGCTCCCAGGCGAGTTCATCGAGCACGGTCTGCTTCAGGGTCTCGTCCGTCATGGCCTGCTCCGGCGGTTGGGTATGGTCCTGCAGAGAAGATCTGCATCGGCCGAATGAGAGGCTTCACCGGCCCGGTCCGCCAGCGTCGGAATCTACGCAATCGGATGGCAGAGCTGCCTCTCGCGGGACGATGATTCCCGTTCTCAGGAGATGCCGATGGTGTTTTCGACCTGGGTGACGCCGGGGACAGACCATGTCGCGGTTTCGGCGACCGCGCGCTGATGAGGGCTGTGGACGGAACCGCCCAGGCGGATCTCGCCGCCATGGACCTTGACCGTGATGCGGTCCAGCGGATCGAGACCGCCGCGCGCGAAGGCCTGCGTCACGGAGGCCACCACATCATCGGGAAGCTGCCGCGGCTTCAAGCGGATCTGGTTCACCAGCTCCGTCACGCCCGCGATCCTGCGGATGGCGAACGCGGCCTCCTCGCGCTGATAGTGCCAGCCGACCTCGCCCGTCAGCGTGACGACCCCGTTCTCGACGGTGACGGTGATCAGGTCGTTGGGGATCGAGACATCGGACGCCAGGCAAAACAGGGCGCCGGCGGCGATCTTTTCGTCCGACTGCCGATCGCTTTCAGACAGCGAGACCGTCAACTCCTCGGCAATCCCCCGGACCCCGCGCACGGCGCGCGTGGCGCGGGTCGCCGCATCCTTCCCCCAGAAACTCGGCACATGCCCCAGCAAGGTCACGACGCCGTTATGGACGGTCACGCGGATCCCGGCCTCCGCGACATCGGGAGCAAAGGCCAACTCGTCCGTCACGCTTTTGAGGATGTCGCGATCTGTCAGCATGTCATGAGGTCCTTGCCGTCTCGTGGTCGCAGAACCCGGCGTTGCGCCGGGAGCCATGCGATCGGTTGTCTCGCGTGGTGAGGACGATCCACAAGCCTCGGCATTCCCTCATGCGCGGGGGATGCCGCTTCAGCGGCGGCACGGCCTGGGCGTCGGCCGAGCCTGCAAGCGTCGTGATCCACACCGGGATCGCCACCAGGCGCTCAGTGGCCGTAGCCTTGGAGGATCTTGATGTAGTTGGCGCGTTCGAAGGCCTTGGGCTCGTGGAGCCTGCCCTGGCTCATGATGCCCCGCGCCGCTTCGAGCGAGGCGAAGTCGCGCGCGTCGAGCCAGTGGGCGAGACCTGCGAGGAGGACGCCAACATGGCCGGGGCCATGGCGCAGCAGGGCCGAGGTGGTCATCACCACGTCGGCGCCGGCCAGCACGTATTTGATGACCTCGTCGGCGGTCGTCACGCCCGTCGCGGCAGCCAGCGACAGCTTGACCCGCCCCGCCAGCACCGCCAGCCAGAGCAGCGGCAGGCGGATCTCGTTGGGTTCGCTCAGGTGCAGGTCGGTCAGGACCTTCAGCGCGACGATGTCGAGATCGGGCTGGTAGAACCGGTTGAACAGCACGAGCGCATCGGCCCCGCCTCGTTCCAGCTCCAGCGCCAGATGGCCGATCGCGCTGAAATAGGGGCTGAGCTTGACCGCCACGGGGATCGTCACGGCGGCGCGGACAGCCCTGAGGATATCGAGATAGCGCTGTTCCACCGCCCGGCCGTCGAGCGTGAGGTCGGTGGGGATGAAGTAGACGTTGAGCTCCAGCCCCTGCGCGCCGGCCTGCTCGATCGAGCGGGCATAATCGGTCCAGCCCGCGTCGGTGACGCCGTTGAGGCTTGCGATCAGCGGGATCGCGGTCATCTCGCTCGCGCGCCTGACCAGTTCGAGATAGCGGTGCGGTCCGCGCGCCGATTCCGGAAGCGTCGGAAAGTTCGTGCTGGCCTCGGGCCAGCTCTCGTCATGGGCGCTGGTCAGGCGGTCATGGCGGGCATCCTCGGCTTCGATCTCCTCCTGGAAGAGGGAGGGCAGGACGATTGCGGCCGCACCCGCATCCTCGATCTGCCGGATGCCGTCCAGCGTCCCCGTCAGCGGCGAGGACGAGGCCACGACGGGGTTCTTGAGGGCCAGGCCCAGATAGCGCGAAGACAGATCCATCAGGCTGCTCCCGTCACGGGCGTCACGACGCCGGGTCGAAACCGCCCGCCGTCTAGGGCGGCGAGTTCCTCGTATCGGCGATACTTGGCGTCGACCCCCGCCTGCGCCTCCAGCAAAAGGGCTGCGGCGTCGGCCGGCATCGTCCGCGCCAGCGATGAGTAGCGGATCTCGTTATAGGCGTAGTCCTTGAAGGGGATCGTCGGCCGCGGCGAGTCGAGCTGGAAGGGGCTCAGGCCCACGCTCTGCATCGCCGGGTTAAAGCGCATCAGCGGCCAGTAGCCGCTGGCGACGGCGAGATCCTGCTGCTTCATGCCGAAGCGCATGTCGATGCCATGGGCAATGCACTGGCTGTAGGCGATGATCAGCGACGGGCCGTCATAGGCTTCCGCCTCGCGGAAGGCGTCGAGCGTCTGCTGCGCATTGGCGCCCATCGCGACCTGCGCGACATAGACATTGCCATAGGCGATCGCCAGCAGCGCCAGATCCTTGCGCGGCACGCGCTTGCCCGCGGCGGCGAACTTCGCCACGGCGCCCAGTGGCGTCGCCTTGGAGGCCTGCCCGCCGGTGTTGGAGTAGAGCTCGGTGTTGAGCACGAGGATGTTGACGTTGCGGCCGCTGGCCATGACATGGTCGAGCCCGCCATATCCGATGTCATAGGCCCAGCCGTCGCCGCCGACGATCCAAATGCTGCGCCGGACGAGATGGTCGATGACCGACAGGAGATCGCGCGCGTCCTCCGTGTCGAGGGCCACGAGCCTCTCCTTCACATCGGCAACGCGGCGCCTTTGCGTGCGCAGTTCGTTTTCTTCGATCTGGGGCGCATCGAGCATTGCCTGGACCAGATTGTCGCCGAGCGTCGGCGCGAGCTTGGTCAGCAGGGCGCGGGCCATGGCCAGATGCTTGTCGGCCGCCAGGCGGAAGCCCATGCCGAACTCGGCATTGTCCTCGAAGAGCGAGTTCGACCAGGCGGGGCCGCGACCCTCGTCGTTCTTCGTCCAGGGGGTCACCGGCAGGCTGCCGCCATAGATCGAGGAGCAGCCGGTGGCATTGGCGATCTGCGCACGGTCGCCGAAGAGCTGCGAGAGAAGCTTGAGATAGGGCGTCTCACCGCAGCCGGCGCAGGCGCCGGAGAACTCGAACAGCGGCTCAAGATATTGCACGCCGCGCACATTGGCGAAGTCGACCCGCGAGCGGTCGTTGACCGGCAGCGTTTCGAAGAAGGCCATGCTGGTCCGCTCGGCCTCCAGTAGCGGGGCTTTCTCGGCGAGGTTGATCGCCTTCTTGCCCGGCTCGCGCGGACTGGTGGCGGGGCAGGCCTCGATGCAAAGCCCGCAGCCGGTGCAGTCCTCGACATAGAATTGGAGCGTGAAGCGCGCCTCGGGATAGCCGCGCGCATTCACCGGTGCCGATTTGAAGCTTGCGGGAGCATCGATCAGCACCGTCTCGTCATAGGTGCGCGAGCGGATGACGCTGTGGGGGCAGACGAAGCTGCACTGGCCGCACTGGATGCAGAGATCGGTTTCCCAGACCGGCACGAACTCCGCGATGTTGCGCTTCTCGAAGGCGCTGGTGCCGGAGGAAAAGGTCCCATCCGCCGGCATCAGGCTGACGGGGATATCCTCGCCGCGGCCGACCAGCATCAGCGCCGTGACGTCGCGCACAAAGGCGGGCGCAGTTGCCGGAACGATGGCGGGCCGATCATGCAGGCTCGTCGCTGTGGCGGGCACCGCGACCTCGAAGAGCACCACGAGCGTGTCGTCCACCGCCGCGAAATTCTTGGCGACGACCGCCTCGCCCTTGTGGCCATAGGTCTTCTTGATCGACGCCTTGATCTGCGCGATAGCCTCGTCGCGGGGCAGCACGCCTGAGATGGCGAAGAAGCAGGTCTGCAGCACGGTGTTGGTGCGCACGCCGAGCCCGACATCGCGCGCCACCTTCGAGGCGTCGATGACGAAGAGGCGCAGCTTCTTGGCGATGATCTGCTGCTGGACGGGCAGGGGCAGCTCGTCCCAGGTTTCGTCCTTGCCGAAGGGGCTGTTGAGCAGGAACACCGCGCCGGGCGCGGCGACGCGAAGGACATCCTGCCGTTCGAGGAAGCCGAACTGGTGGCAGGCGACGAAGCTCGCCTGCGCGATCAGATAGGGGGCGTGGATCGGCTCCGGACCGAAGCGTAGATGCGACACGGTCTGCGCGCCGGATTTGTGCGAATCGTAGACGAAGTAGCCCTGCGCATAGCGGCCGGCATCCTCGGCGATGATCTTAACGCTGTTCTTGTTGGCGCCGACAGTGCCATCGGCGCCCAGCCCGTAGAAGACGGCGTTGGTCCGGTCCCTGGGCTCGATCGAGAACAGCGGATCGACCGAAAGGCTGCTGTGCGAGACATCGTCATTGATGCCCAGCGTGAAGCCGTTGCGCCCGCAAAGGCGCCCGTCCGTATCGAGCAGGCTCAACTCGTCCAGGGCCGCCTTGGCCATGGCCGGCGTGAAATCCTTCGAGGACAGGCCGTAGCGACCGCCGATGACGCGCGGCATCGTCGCACGCGTACCCGCCGCGACCCCCTGCGCCAGCGTCGCGATCACGTCGAGATAGAGTGGCTCGCCGGCCCCGCCGGCTTCCTTGGCCTGTTCGAGCACGGCAATGCCCTGCACCGAGGCCGGGATCGCCGCCAGGAAATGGGCCGCCGAGAAGGGCCGGTACAGCCGCACCTGGAGCACGCCGACCTTCTCGCCCTTGGCGACCAGGGCCTTCACCGTCTCGCGCGCCGTCTCGGCGCCGGACCCCATCAGGATCAGGATGCGGGTGGCGTCGGGGGCGCCTTCATATTCGAACAGCTGGTAGGCGCGCCCCGTCAATTCGGCGAAGCGGGCCATCGCCTTGTCCAGGATGCCGGGGACGGCGGCGTAGTAGGGGCTCACCGCTTCGCGCGACTGGAAGAAGGTATCGGGGTTCTGCGCCGTGCCGCGAATGAAGGGGTTTTCGGGATTGAGCCCCCGGCCGCGATGGGCCCGCACGAGATCGTTGGGGATCATCGCGCGCATCGTGTCGTCGTCGATCAGGTCCAGCGTGTTGAGCTCGTGGGAGGTGCGAAACCCGTCGAAGAAATGGATGAAGGGCACGCGCGAAGCCAGTGTCGCCGTCTCGCAGACGAGCGCCATGTCGTGCGCCTCCTGCACATTCGCCGAGGAGAGCAGCGCAAAGCCGGTGGTGCGGCAGGCCATCACGTCGGAATGATCGCCGAAGATCGACAGGGCCGAGGTCGCCAGGGAACGGGCTGCGACATGGAAGACGGTCGCGTTCAGCTCGCCAGCGATCTTGAACAGGTTGGGCAGCATCAGCATCAGGCCCTGCGACGAGGTGAAGGTCGTCGTCATCGCGCCCGACTGCAGCGCGCCATGGACCGCGCCGGCCGCGCCGCCCTCGCTCTGCATCTCCTGCACGACCGGGATATTCCCCCAGATGTTGGGCACCAGGTCGGCCGACCACTGGTCGGCCAGTTCCGCCATGGTCGAGGACGGCGTGATCGGATAGATCGCGCAGACCTCGTTGACCCGGTAGGCGACATGGGCGACCGCCGTGTTGCCGTCCATCGTCATGCGCAGGGCGGCCTTGGCGAGCGGGTTTGCCACCGGAACGGCCGGAGTGGACGCCGTGATCTTCGGATCCGCGTTCATGCCTGCACCATCATGTGTTCGGGGACCATTTCCATGGCATGGCAGGGGCATTGCTCGACGCAAACCGAGCAGCCCGTGCATGTATCGAGATTGATCTCGTAGCCCTTGGTCGGACCGAGCTTGATGATCGCGTCCTCCGGACAAGCGGCGAAGCAATTGTCGCATTCGAAGCAGTTGCCGCAGGAGAGGCAGCGCCGCGCCTCGTGCAGCGCGTCCGCCTGCGAGAGGCCGGCGAAGACCTCCTCGAACCCGGTCGCGCGCGCGCTCAGGCCGAGCTCGGTCTGCCGGGCTGGGGCGGCATCGGCGTAGATCGGCAGGTTGAGGCCGGCATAGGTGATGCCGGGATGTTTTGCGGCCGGGGCGAATGTCACATCGCGCAGCCAGGCATCGATGTGGCGTGCGGCCTTCTTGCCGTGTCCGGTCGCGATCGTCACGGAACGCTGGCTCGGCACCATGTCGCCGCCGGCGAAGATGCCCGGCCGCCCCGTCATCATGGCGGCATCGACGACGACGATGCCGCCGGGCAGATAGGCGATCTCGGGGATGCGCTTGAGAAAGCCGCTCTCGGCCTCCTGGCCCAGCGCCAGCACCACCGAATCCGCCTTCAACGTCTCGAACTCGCCTGTCGGCTGCGGATGGCCATCCGCGTCCATCTTCATGCGCTCGACGACCATCGTGTCCGTGCCGATGTCCTTGATCGCGCTCAGCCATTTGAAGGTCACGCCTTCGTCGGTGGCCTCCTGCGCCTCGAAGGCGCGCGCCTCCATGCGCGACTTGTCCATGATGAAGACGACGAGCGCCTCCTCGGCGCCCAGGCGCCGCGCGGTGCGGGCCGCATCCATCGCGGAATTGCCGGCGCCATAGACGACGACGCGGCGGCCAAGCTGCGGCGCTGTGCCGGTCTCGACGCCGTGCAGCAGTCCAACCGCACTGTAGACGCGAGCCGCGTCGCGGGCGGGAATCTCGACATGGTGGGCCTTCTGGGCGCCGATGGCGATGAAGACCGCATCGAAGTCTCCAGCGGCCTGCTCGGCCAGCAGATCCACGACCTTGTGGTTGAGCACGATCTTGACGCCGAACGCCTCGATGCGGGCGATCTCGCTCATCAGATCCGCGCGCGGCAGGCGGTAGGCCGGGATGCCGAAATGCAGCATCCCGCCGGGCAGCGGTCCGGCCTCCCGGATCTCGACCTGGTGGCCGAGCCGCGTCAGGTGATAGGCCGCCGACAGCCCGCTCGGCCCCGCGCCCACGACGAGAACGCGCTTGCCCGAGGGGGCGGCGGGTTTGGGGAGGGTCCAGCCGAGCAGTGATGCCTGGTCGCCCAGAAAGCGCTCGACGGCATGGATGCTGATCTCGCTGTCGAGTTCCTTGCGATTGCAGCTGGTCTCGCATGGGTGATAGCAGACCCGCCCATGCACCGCCGGCATCGGATTGTCGGCGATCAGGGCCTCCCAGGCTGCCCTGAACTTGCCGGCCTGCGCCAGGCCGAGCCAGCCTTGGATGTCCTCGCCCGCCGGGCAGGCCGCATTGCAGGGCGGCAGCAGATCGACATAGACCGGGCGCTCGCTGCGGACGGGGCCCGTGCCGTGGGGAAGGGTCAGATCGACCCTCGGCGTCATGTCGCGTGCGAAGACGGTCATCGCACGCCTCCCAGAGCGGGCTGCAGCGGCGTTACCGGCAGCTTCAGCGGCGTCGCCTTTGCCGATCCGGTCTCGCGGATGAACAGCGACAGGATGATCGCCAGCACGATGCCGGCTACGCCGATGCCGCCCGCCTTCTGGAAGACCTCGATGCCCAGCACGCCGCCGGCCGACAGCTCCAGCAGGACCCAGCCATAGGCCGGGGCCATCAGCGCGCTCAGCGTGAAGACGAGAAAGTTGATCGCGCCGGTCGCGCTGCCCTTCACCTCGTCGGCATTGACCTCCTTGATGATCGTGTAGGGGATCATCGCCGCGCCCGAACCGACGCCGAGCAGGAACCCGGCGAGATAGGGCGGCACGACGCCATGGGGGGCGTAGAGGATGACCAGCGACGCCGCGAGCATGACGAGCGCGCCGCCGATGAGGACCGGCTTGCGGCGGCCGTAATGGTCGGCGACGTAGCCCAGCAGCGGGCAGCCGACGACCCAGCCCAGCGGCACCATGGCCGCCCGGTTGACGGCCTCGGCATAGTCGATCGACCAGCCGGCCCGCAGGAACGAGACGCCCCAGATCATGTCGCCGATCGTCGTCGGCAGAAACAGGAGGCCGGCCGCAAAGCCGCAGAGATAGGACTGCGGATTGGTCAGCACCGATTTGTAGGGCGTGAACATCGACAGAACCGACTTCTGGGCCGGGGTCTGCACGGGATGTCCGCCCGGCGTCACCACCAGAACGACGATCGCCAGCACGGCCGCGACGGCGCCGCCGACGAGCCAGAACTGCTGCCAGCTGAAGGCGCCGTGGATGAGCGGCGCGACGACGAACTGGCCCGAGGCCCCGCCCAGCATGCCGAAGCACTGGGTGAAGCCGATCGCGGTCGCGAGATACTTTGCCGGAAAGCCGCGCGTCGCGAGATACACCGCGCCGGTGAAGGCGAAGGCGGAGCCGGCGCCCTGCAGGAGCCGCCCGGCCTGCGCCGCCGCATTGGCCCCGAGACCGAACAGCACCGCCCCGCCGGCCATGAGCAGGAGCCCGACCGGAATGACGTAGCGCGCCCCATAACGGTCGAAGCAGGCGCCCGAGACGATCGCGAAGGCGGAGTATGTGTAATAATAGAGCCCGATCAGCGCGCTGATCCCCAGTGCCGAGAGCCCGAAGGCCGCCGTCAGTTCGGGCAACATGACGCCGGGCGCCGATCGCAGGGCATATTGCAGGAAGTAGAACAGGACGCAGCAGGCCCAGGCGATGATGTAGGGCGTCTTGGACGCCGCCTCGGCGGGAGGGGAGGGGGGCGTGATGGCCACGGGCGTTCTCCTGCAGGTGTCGCTGTGCGCGACCGGTGACGTGTCGTCGCCATGGTCTAGCAGTGCGCCCCTGTGCCCGATCAGCGTCGGAATCTACGCAGACCCATCATCTGATTTTGCCGGCGCATGATGTAGCGCCGCTCGCGCAGGCTACGCTGGTTCCGACGGTCCATCGGTCGGGGGCAGCAGGAGCGCATAGGCCTCGTCGGCGATGACCTGCTCCTCGTCGGTCGCCATGACGAGAACCGCGACCGTGCTCGCCGCCGCGTCGATCCGGGGCCGGTTGGCGGCATTGGCCGCGGCGTCGATCGCGACGCCGAGCCAGGCGAGGCGGTTGCAGATCGCCTCCCGGACCTCCGGCTGATGCTCGCCGATGCCGGCCGTGAAGACGATGGCGTCCAGCCCCCGCAGCGTATTGGCGAGCGCCGCCACCTCGCGCGACACCCGAAAGGCGAAGAGGTCGAGCGCCTCCTTTGCCTTGGGATCGTCGCTGGCGCAGAGCGCGCGGGTGTCGCCGCTGATGCCGGATACGCCGAGCAGCCCAGACCGGTGATAGAGCACGTCCTCGACCTGCTCGATCGACCAGCCGCGCTGCTTGACGAGGTGGATGACGACGCCGGGGTCGAGCGTGCCGCAGCGCGTTGCCATCGGCACGCCGTCCAGCGTCGAGAAGCTCATCGTGGTGTCGCGGCTGACGCCTCCTTCCAGGGCGCAGAGGCTGGCGCCGCTGCCCAGATGCGCCACAACGACCCGCCCTTTGGCAATGTCCGGATAAAGGCGCGCCAGTTCAGCAGCCACGAACCGGTAGGACAGCCCGTGGAAGCCGAAATGCTTGACGCCCTCGTCGAACAGCGCGCGCGGCAGCGCGAAGCGGCGCAAGAGGTCGCTCTGGCTGCGATGGAAGGCCGTGTCGAAGGAGGCGGTCTGCCGCATCCTCGGCCGCAGATGCGCCACCGCCTTGATCAGCGCGACGCTTTGCGGCTGGTGCAGCGGGTCGAGCGGAACCAGGCCCTCGATTGCGGCCAGCGTCTCGTCGGTGATCAGCGTCGGGCCGGAGAAGCGATCGCCGCCATGCACGACGCGGTGACCGGCGGCTGCGATATCGTCGAGCGCGAAATGGCTTGTCAGCTGCACGAGCATCTCTTCGATGACCGCATGGAGGTCGCCGTCCGGCCTCGACGAGAGCGGGATGTCGGTTGCCTTCCCGGCCTCGACGAGGCTCAGGGTCAGGGCGGATTGCGACAGGTCGATCGCCCCGTGGCCGAGCCGCACCGGCCCGGCGGCATCCATCGCGAAGAGCCCGAGCTTGATGGTCGAGGAGCCCGGATTGAAGGTCAGCAGGATCGGGCGGTTCACGATGAGGTCCCGGCTTTCGTGCGGGCGGCATGGACGATCTTTGCGAGCGCCACGGAGGCCAGGCGGATGTTCATCGAATCCGAGCGGCTGGTCAGGATGATCGGCACGCGGGCACCCAGCACGAGCCCGGCGGCATCGGCGCCCGACAGATAGATCAACTGCTTGGCGAGCATGTTGCCGGCCTCGATGTTGGGAACGACGAGGATGTCGGCGCGTCCCGCGACGGGCGAGACGATCGCCTTGATCCGCGCCGAATCCAGGCTGATGGCGTTGTCGAAGGCGAGCGGTCCGTCGACTTTGGCGCCGGTGATCTGGCCGCGCGCGGCCATCACGGTAAGCGCGGCTGCGTCGAGCGTGGCGGGCATCGCCGGATTGACCATCTCGACGGCCGCCAGAATGGCGACGAGCGGTTCGGGCAGGCCGAGATCACGCAGGAAGTCGATGGCGTTCTGGCAGATGTCGCGCTTCTGCTCGAGGCTCGGGGCGATGTTGATCACGGCGTCCGTCACCAGCAGCAGCTTGGCATATGCTGGCACGTCGATCGCATAGGCATGGCTGAGGCGGCGCTGCGTTCGCAGTCCTGAATCCGATGCGACGATTGCGGCCAGCATTTCGTCGCTGTGCAGGCTGCCCTTCATCAGGGCCGAGACCTCTCCGGCCGCCGCCATCGCGACGGCCCGCGCCGCCGCCGCATGGCTATGGGCGGCATCCTCGATGGCGATGTCCGCGAGCGAGAGACCGGCCCCTGCGGCCAGCGCTTCGATCCGGGCTTGCGGACCCACCAGAACCGGCTCGATCAGCCCCTCGTCGCGCGCCTCGATGGCGGCCTGCAGGGCCTCGACGCTACAGGGATGGACGACCGCCGTCTTCAGCGCGGGCAGGGCGCGGGCCTGGGCGAGGTAACCGGCGAAACGGGCGTGGCTGTGCAGCGTGACGTCCGACAAGGCGGTCGCTGGCAACGAAAGGGCCTCGGCCGGGGCGATGACGATGGCGGTCCCGGTCAGCACCGTTTCTCCCGATTGGTTGCGACAGCTCGTCGACAGGCTGACACGGCGCGTCTCAGTCCATATTTCGAGGACCGTGACGGTCGCCGTGATCGTGTCGCCGGGCACAACGGGAGCGAGGAACTTCAGGTCCTGTTCGCAGTAGATCGTCCCCGGTCCAGGCAGCCGCGTGCCCAGCAGCGTGGAGATCATCCCCGCGGACCAGAGGCTGTGCGCAACGAGGTGCCCGAACCGGTCGTTCCGCGCATAGGCGGCGTCGAGATGGGTCGGGTTGAGGTCCCCCGAGACGATGGCGAACAGCCGAAGGTCGTCATCGGTGACCGTCCGTACCAGCGAGGCGCTCTGGCCGATCGTGATGTCGGCGAAGCGGCAATTCGACAGAACGGCATCGCGGGACGGCGGGATTGGATGCCTTAGGGGCTTTAAGCCCACAAACGCTGCTTCGGCCGGTGAAGGCATCGTCACTCGTCCCGTCTTTGCGTGATCGACGGATCATTCCCGCCAGCGTCTAAGACCATCCGACGTCGGCCGCGGTTGGCGCCGAGAGCTCGGTCGCCGCCGGCGTCAACCGCTTTCACTTCAGCTTATTGGCAAGATTAGTTGCCGCAGGCCTGTGCCGACAGCGGTGGATTCTACCTATCGCGTGCCAGCATTTACCGCGTCCTGAACGTCGTTCTGGAATACGCCGGCTACAGGGTGGCAGCTTTCGACATCTGTGAGGGCTTTCTTGCCGTAGCAACCGGGCGAGGCAACTGCCTTCTGGTCGACGCCTGTCTGCCGGGCATGACCGGGTTGCAGCTGCTGCTCCACTTAAACTAGCAGGGTCATCACCTGCCCGCCGTCATGATCACCGGCAGCAGCGACGTCGCGATGGCGGTCGAAGCGATGAAGACCGTCGCGTCGGATTTCATCGACGAGCCGGTCAGTTGTAGCGAACTGCTCGCCAGCGTGCCACGTGCGATGGAGCAGTCGCGCGACACGAGCCAGCGAGCGGCTTGGAAGGTGAGCGCCACGAAAAGTTTGGCCGAGCTCACGGCGCGGCAGCATCAGATCATGGATCTGGTTCTCGCGGACATCCCAACAAGAACATCGCGGTGGACCTCGGCATCAGCCAGCGAACGGTCGACAACCTTCGCGCCTCGATCATGCACCAAGCGGCCTCGAAATCGCTGCCTGCCATGCCAGGCTGGCGCTGGCGGCGTCCCGAGCGATGTTGGCGGACTGCCGCAGCTTTCGCGCATGAGAGTGAGCTTAAGATCGCCGCGCATGCGTAGTTTCCGACGCTGGCGCAGAGTGGGGCGTACGCTCACCTTTCCCTGAACAATCAGCCCGTCCCTTCCGGAACGAGACCTGTTCAAGGAACGCCCTATGCGCGTCATTGCCGCCGCACTGCTCATCGCAACTGGCCTGGCGGGGTGCCAGACGATGGAGCCATCGCGGCGCACGGCGCAGGAAATCTGCAGCGAGACGGGCCTGCGGCCGGGCACCCGTACCTTCAAAAGCTGCGTCAGCTCTCGGTCTCGCCAGCAGCGCCTCGAGGCGCAGACTGCCGCCGACGCATTGATCGCCGGCGACGAACGCTTGGTTCGCTATGAAAGGCATGATGACGAGGGCGGACCAAGCGACTACGGGCAGCGGCCCTTCCCGTATAGCACGGGCTTTTATGGCAACTCTCAGCTCTATTTGCGCCGCGGCTGCAACGGTTGGGGCTGCTAGCCGGCCATCGGCAGGCTTTTGACCGGGTGTGCGGATGTGCTCCGGTGACCCGGCAGCCAGCTACATCTCGACAAAGACGATTCAGCGCCCCGAGGACTGCTCATGACCTATTCCACAATGCTGCTTCATCTGCAGGTCGGCGTCTCGAACATGCCGCTGCTGAAGGCCGCAGCCGATTTCTCGGAACTGTTTCGGGCGGATGTCATCGGCGTCAGCGCCTGCCAGCCGTCCTCGATCCCGAATGGCGACGGCTATACATCGGGCATTCTGATCGAAGAGTGTCGCGATGAGCTGGAACAGGAAACGACGGGAGCTGAGACGGAATTCCGCAAAGCGCTGCACGGACGCGTGCCGCATCTGACATGGCGCTCTTGCGTCGGGTTTTCCTGGCCTGCTGACTACATTGTTGAGCAGGCTCGCGCGGCCGATCTGATCATGACGTCTCCTGAGCAGAACGGCTCGATGTTCGATCGATCGCGCCAAGTCAGCATCGCCGATCTCGTCATGTTGGCAGGCCGCCCGGTCCTGATCGTTCCCGCCTCGGTCGACAGTGTCGATCTGGAGCATGTCGTGGTCTGCTGGAAGGATACGCGAGAGTCGCGGCGCGCCATCAGCGATGCTCTTCCGCTGTTGAAGAAGGCCCGCTACGTCACACTCGTCGAATTGGCCGGCACGGCGGATCTGCCGGCGGTGCGCGACCGTCTCGCAGAGGTCATAGGCTGGCTTGGGCGGCACGGCATCACGGCCGAGGCGCTCGCGGAAACGCCGAACGACGACGATGCCACGCGGCTTGGAGATATCGCCCGTGACATGGGCGCTGGCGTACTTGTGGCCGGTGCATATGGCCATAGCCGTGTCCGCGAATGGGCGTTCGGCGGCGTTACGCGCAGCCTGCTGCATCACCCGGGATGCTGCGCCCTGCTGTCTCATTGAGCCAGAGGCGCAACGAGCGAAGGCCCGATGCGTCCTCGCCTGGCAGATCCGTATTGATGGCTCGGCGCAACGGCCCCGAGGCACTCCCGGACGTCACATGGAGATGGCGCGACCCACAGACAGGGAGCCAGGCCTGGTGCGCGTCGCCGTTCCCAGCGAGCCGCCCAGCGCGAACATCTGGGTCATGGTCCAACGCCGCGCATCAGGGTCGCTCTAACCCACACCGCCGAATGCGTGCGCTTCGGCACCAGCTGGAACCGGGCGAAAGCGCCCTGTCCCTTCAGATCTCCAGAGCCTCGGACGGCTAGCGCGACGGGCTCCAGCAGTGCGGTCGAGCACCGCGCCTTCGGAATCTGCGTAGTTTCCGACCCTGAGTGCCGCGCCGTTTTCGCTCTAAGACCAAGGCTCGGGCCCACGAGCCTTCGCCATCCGAGAACAGGTGACATGATGAAGACGACGACAAAGCTATTTGTATCGCTGGCTGTCTCGCTGGCGCTATTTCCGATCGCCGCCTCGGCAAAGCCGACGGTGCGGGCCGGCGAACTGATCTGCAACGTCGCCGGCGGAACTGGCATGATCCTGACCTCCGAGAAAGCGCTGACATGCCGCTATGACGCCGTCGGCGGCCGCGTCGAATTCTACACCGGGACGATCAAGAAGTTTGGCCTCGACATCGGCAAGACGACCGAAGGCGGGATGATCTGGACGGTCGTCGAACCGGCGCTGCGGCCCGGCGGACTGAACGGGACCTATAATGGTGTCACGGCCGAGATCACGGTCGGCGTCGGCGCCGGCGCCAGCGTTCTTGTCGGTGGCAATGACGGCGCCGTCACCCTGCAGCCCGTGTCGTTCCAGGGGCAGACTGGCGCCAATCTGGCCGTCGGCGTCGGCTCGCTGACACTGACCGAGATCTCGGCCCCGCCGGCGAGGCGTTCGCACAAGCGCCGCCACGGCCAGCATGGCCGAATGCACCACGGTTGATCGGGTCTCTCTCGCTCAAGACAGGACGCTGTCCCTGACGTGACCGAGGTTCGCGACCGCCCTTGGCTGCCTACACCGTCGCCAAGGGCGGTTCTCTATGCCGCCCTTGCAGCAAACTGCGTCGTCGCGATCACCAAGATCGCAGCGGCGGCCTGGACCGGCAGCTCGGCGATGACGAGCGAGGCCGTGCATTCAGTCGTCGATACGCTGAACGAGATTCTGCTGCTCCACGGCATCCGCCGTGCCGACCGGCGTCCCGACATCGACCATCCGCTCGGCTACGGGCGGGAGCTCTACTTCTGGAGCTTCATCGTCGCGCTCCTGGTGTTTGCGCTCGGCGCCGTGGCCGCGCTCATCGAGGGCGTGGTTCATATCCTGAATCCCGAGCCGGTGCAGGACCGCTTCCTCGTCTACGGCGTCCTCGCGGTGGCGTTCCTGGTCGATGGAGCCTCTTGGCTCGTCGCCCTACAACGATTCAGACGCACGAAGCGCGATCTCGGCTTCTACGAGGCCGTTCGCAGAAGCAAGGACCCGCCTTCCTTCATCGTGCTGCTGGAGGACAGCGTCGCCCTTCTTGGAATCGTCGTCGCCGCGGCGGGAACCTATGCGGCCGCCGTATTCCAAGAGCCGATCCTGGACGGGATCGCCTCCATCGTCATTGGGCTGCTTCTGGCTGCGACCGCCCTGCTGATCGCGCACGAAAGCAAGAGCCTCCTGATCGGTGAGCGTGCCGATCAGGACCTATCGCGCTCCATTCTCGGCATCGTCGCCACCGAAAGCGGCGTCGCAGGAGCCAATGGCCTCCTGAGCGTTCAGTTGGCGCCCGATCAGGTGCTTGTGGCCCTCAGCATCGAGTTCGGCGACGCGATGTGCTCCAGCCAAATCGAAGATCAGGTCGTCGAAATGGAACGGAAGATCCGCGCCTCTCATCCCGAAGTCGTCGCGCTCTTCATCAAGCCCCAGACAGCCAAGGGCTTCGCGACGGCACGAAGGGCGCGCTTCGGCGCCTGACGGGCTGGGATCGACGCCGAGATGAGGCGCCAGCCCCGGCAAGACCTACTCAAGCCTAGGCAAGCGGGGTCTGACGTCCCCAGCGGTGGCCGCTCATCCCTCCCCTCGCGCGAGCGGAGGAGTGCCCCATGATCTACGTGTCACCGCGCCGCTCGGACGGCACCATCCAGTCCCGCTCGGTTCATCAGCCCTGGCCCTCCTACCGGCCCTTCCGTATCCTCCCGATCGACGGCGGCGGCAGGGAATAGCAGCGTACGACCCGCTTCGGTGGCCCTGGCTTCGCCGGCAGATCGAGCGCGAAGGTCAGGTGTTGTCTGGGCGCGAAATCCGGCAACGGCAGGCTGTCCACAGGCGCAAGCGTCAGCGATCGCTGTGTCTGGGCACGATCTTCGAAATCACCGTTATCGGCCCGAAACTCGCGCCATCCTGTTGATGGGCGCCGAAGCGTGACCCCACGGAAATGTCCCTAAGCCATCCAACTAAACAAGGTTATCTTCATCAATATGGGGGGTCACGATCGGCGCCGATCATGACCCGTCTGTAAGAGAATTATGCCTTTCAGGTCAGCGGGTTAAAGGTAGAATTGAGGGGTCAATCTTCGGTGCTTATTCACAGCCTGAAGCTGCGGGGCGCGCCCCGCAGCTTCAGGCAAGGACGCCAGCCAGGGAATTTTCGGCGCCCACTTTCAGTGAGAATTCAACGCCCAGCGACACCTGGGCTTGGCCTACCGTCCTTGCACCAGTCGATCCTGCCCTTCGTGATCCAGAAGTGACAGCCGCAATCGTTCTTCTGATGGACCGATGGCTTCACGGTCGGGCGCAGGAACCAGTCCAGAGCGACGGCCCACCTCGGTCGGCGCTTAGGATTGAGGGAGAGAGGGATAGTGGTCCCACACCCTCCCGGGCATTTGAAGCACGCCCATTTCTCGATTCCTGCGTCGACCACGAAGACGAGTTCGCCAGGAACCACCTGCTCCTCGCTGGGATAGGTCTCGGACTCACGCGACAACAGGTCGAATTCGATCAGGCGGAGCCAGCGGAAGGTTTTAGCGATAAGGCGCTTCATGATGGCTACCCCATCCGATGCAGGAAGGGAGTTACGTCGGCTCGCCCCCAAATCGTGTCGTTCGCGCATAGGTCGCACTCGGGCCGGGGGACGCAGGTGCTTGAACGATCCTCAACCGTATCGAAGCGTCTCCGGCGTTCCGTCTTCATGCCACCATCCCCTCGAAACGCCGTCAGGCCCTGCAGGAGTTCGTTCACGGCCATGCAGGCGGTCTCGGTCGTGAAGGTGACCACAACAGGCGCAGGGTCGCCCCCACCCGTGACGTAGGCCTCATCCTTGCGTCGTTCGTACTCGGCCGGATCGGTGCGCTTGAGCGCCTCGTCACGGGCTCTTACGGGGTTCACCAATCCACGGCACAGGAGACAGGGCGCGCCAGGCGTCACCAGCGTCACTCGGCCAGCCATCTCATAGGGACGGTCCTTGCTGGCCGGCATGATGCGGACACCCATGTCGATGACGGCGATGCCGTAGAAGTATGCGAGCCGGTTCAGGAAGAGGCGGCCGTCGTGATCATCGGTGCATCCGAACACGACGTCACAGGAGCGCAGGGCATCGCGGGCTCGCGCATCGCCAACCCACCCCTTGAAGGTCACGACCTCAACCCCGAGGTCGGCTTCCCGGATCTCGCGTGCGAGGACATCGACTTTTGCAAGACCGGCCTCGGCGTCGCTTCGACGGGAACCGTGGACACGATTGAGATTAGTCAGCTCGATTATGTCGTCGTCGAGCAGCAGCAAGCGCCCTACGCCAAGACGGGCCAACAGCATCGCCGTGGGACTGCCGGTGCCGCCGCAGCCGACCACCCCGATCCGCAGGCCGCGCACGATCGGATTGAACGATGCGCCAAACAGCCTCGCTTGGCGGTCGAGCATCGCGTCGTCCGCGAGGGCGGGGATGCCGTGAAAGATCACACGCCGGCCCGAGACCATGATGCGCTCACAAGGCGCGGTCTCTGACGGACTAGTCCAAAGGCGAGCGCAGACGCTTCTATCGCCGCCGAGCACGATGCTGGCGAAGCCATGGCCGGCGCCGGACCGGTTCGTGACGATCCGGAGCAGATCGGCTTCGTTGCGATCGTCCTGGTCGGAGAAGAAGGCATGGCTGCCGGGATGCGTATGGACGATACCGAGCGTGAGACCGTTCGCCTCGGCCTGTTTCAGCAACCTGACGAACGACCTCGTCGACCAAGTCACGTGAACGCCGGAAGCCGAGATCCTGTCCTCAACCGGCACGGGGACGACCTTGTGGGAGACAAGACGCCGACGCGCCTTGCCGGTCCACGGATCGGCAGCGATGTCAGCCTTGCCCAAGAGGACATAGGCCGACGCCTCGGCGCCATCGGCGGTCGCCAGAAGGGCACGCAACTCCGCTTCGTGCCCTTCGAGAAGGATCATGTCGAGCATGTCAGGCCGCCTCGGCGAGGGCGAGCTCGATGCGCTTCACCATCGTGTGGATACCATCGACGCCGGGGCGCCAGGCGTTGTTGTGGCGCGACCAGCGCTGCCAGGACTCGCCGCGGAAGGGGTGCGGCTGATCGGCGGCGCGCGGGTATCGGCCCGCGGACCGGAGCTTGAGCCACGGCATGCAGTAGAACATGTCGGGCGGGCAGTCCGGATACCCCGGCGGCAGGAGGATCAGGATGTCGATGGAAGCGGCATCGAACTTGCCATCCGGGACCGGGATGCCCTTCAGCACCAAACCCGCCTGACCGGGCTGGCTACCATCCTCATAGGAGATGCCGCGGCCCGCGAGATACTCGATGTCGCGAGGCGGCAGGAAGATCGAGAGGCCCTCAGTCGTCTGCGCGATAGCCGTGAAGAACTTCTCAACGCCGGGCTTCGCCAGATCGACGAGATCGGCGTTGCGGATCAGGAGATCCTCGCCGCCCCGGATCTCCTGATAGACATCGTGCGTGGCGGGATCGACACCCGCCAAAATCTTGAGCGTGCGACCGCTGACCACGTTGGTCCCATACTCCCGCTCGCGGTCATCGACCTTGAAGCGGAAAGAGCGGTCGGTCCTGAAGACCAGGACCTTCTCGGCCCCCTTCGCGCGCAGGTCGAAGAGCTCCTCCTCGCGCAAGGTCTCCAGCGCACCATCCTGCAGGACGGCGATAGCCAGATGCTCGTCGACGGGGCGGGCGCCGGCGGCTTCGAGGATCTGGCGGCCGGTGACGATCGGATCGGGGATATCGATCTGACGGAAGTTGAGCTCCGCGTCGCCGATCAGGATCTGGAAGCGCGGGAGGTTGGCATGGGCAGGCTGGGTCATGAAAAAGGCTCGCTATTCGAATGGCGAGGCGACACCTGCCGCCCCTTCTACCCATTCAGCGAACCTGACCCGGCGGATTCGGTAGTCGTGTCAGGAAAAATCTTCCGACGTGCAGACGAAGTAGAATTGGCAAGTCGGACAGTCCTTGCTGGCAACCGGCGCGAACTCGCCCCGCTCGATGCCGGCAATGCTTTCGGCGTAGCCTTCCAGCCCCTTGCCAGCGGCGGCCGGTATCGGCGATCGGTCTGACCGGGCGGGGTAATATGCCTCCAGTTCGACCGCCTGGCCTGGAAACATCTGACGACCGGCCAACTGCAACAATTCCCAGATCGGCTTCGCCGGCTCGCTCTTGGTCTTGCGACCCGTCCTCAGCCTCTGCGCGAGAATACCTCCGGTGGGCGACAGGACGACGCGATCCGGTCGCATAGTGATCCGCTTTCCGGCTACGTCCGCGAACCAAGTCCGATCGGCATCGATCCCCAACATCGGCATGTTCGCCGCACCCTCGACCATCTTCGTCGCTTCCGCGAGGTAGAGCGGCGCGAACGCATGGTCAGGACCGTGTTCGGCCCATATCGCATTGAGGTGCGCCACGGCTACCGGCGCCGTCACGCTCCGGCCTTCTCCGATCTCGTCGAAAATCCAACGGATGGCCTTCCTCACGCAGCCGTGGAACTTGAGGTAAGCGCTGTCGTCGCCGGGACCTCTCAGGCCATCGATGACTTCGTATCGATACCGCGCAGGGCATTTGGCATAGACTTCAAGGTGCCTCTCCTCGAACTCTGCCTGCGGGGTGATCGGGATCCTAACCGCCTTTGTGGACATGGATGGCGACGGGCTCGCAGTGCGCGTACCCGGCAGGACGCCGCCGAGATCCGTGAGGAACTTCGAGGGATTGCGTGTCGCCTTCGCGGTGTATCGTTTAGCGCTGCTGATGGTCATCGCGTCCCGGGCTCGCGAGAGAGCAACGAAGAACAAGCATTCCGTTTCGGCCTCATGCTCAGCGGGAGAGAGCTCCAGACGCTCAAGCCCTTTTGGTGCCGGGCATGTCACCGCCCGCCGAGCTCCGGGCACGTACCCCGTCGCCACCTGCGGCAGATGAACCGCCGGGAACTCCAGCCCCTTCGAGCCGTGGATCGTCATCATGCGGACAGCGGCTATGCCGGCCGCCTCCGGTGGAACGATGCGGAATTGGCGATCGTCGTCGAGTCGTTCGAGCCTGCGGATATCGTCCAGCAGCTTACGTCGTCCCCCGACGCCTCGGTTCGCGTCGAGATGCTCGCGGCAAAACTTGAGGAGCTGGTAGATCGCGACGAGTGACTGCTGGGAACGGATGTCGCCGGCATCCAACAGCGGACGCAGGTAATCACTGGCTTCGAGCAGATAATGGCTCAGGAGCTGCCAGGAACTCGTCTTCCATTCCGTTCCGCTCAGGTGTTGCGACAGCAGGCGAAGTCCGGCGGCGCCGGTGGTGGATATGCCGGCGATCGTGCCCGCCTTGGCGCAGGTCGCGACGACGTCTTCCTTAGCCTCGCGGGCGTGAGCGATGACCCGTATCGCATCCTCGCGCGTCGCGCCGTACTGCGGGTACTGCGCGACGCGCACCAAGCCGATGCCGCCCGGCTCCGCTCCCAACGAGATCAGGGCCAGAAGGTCGCGAATTTCCGGACGCTCGAAGAGGTCGCCGAGATACAGGATGGGAACGCCTAGCTCCTGAAGGATCCGGCCGAACCGTGCGAGGCAAAGATGCGTGCCCGCTAAGATGGCTTGGTCCTCATATCCGATGCCTAGGGAGCGCAGGCGGTCGATCTGCTCCCGCATCGCGACGGCCTCCGATTGCAGGTCGGGGGCATGAACCAACTCGACGAAGCCGACCTTGCCGCGGTGGGCCTTCCAGCTCGCAGCCGGACGTGGCGCCGCCGCTATGCCTGCGCCGAAGCGTTCGAAGACGCGCACCACCGTCTCGCAGGACCGATAGTTCGTCTTCAGTTGCCGGCGTCGGGCCCCCGGATATCGATTCGTAAAGTCGACCGTGTTGGCTGGGGCGGCGCCACGGAACCGATAGATCGACTGGCGTGGATCGGCCACGACCCAAAGCCTCTTGCCCTGATCGGTGATCTGTTCGAGCAGCGACGTGCTCGCGAAGTTGACGTCCTGATATTCGTCAACGAGCACGTGTTGGTGTTTGGCCCTCACCTCGTCGCGGATCGCAGGGTTGCGGGATAGCAGTTCCGTCGATCGATAAACGAGGTCACCGAAGTCGAGGCAATGCTGGTCAACCAAGGCCTGCTGATAGATCCTGTAGACCCGGCCCACTTCGACCGCCTTCTGCGCCTTCTCGATCTCCTCGGGGGTGACCGCAGCCCTCAGCGTTTGGTCGGCAGCCGTTTCGTACTCCTGTGCCGATACCATCTCATCCTTGGCGCGGGATATCGCCTTCAGGATCGGCTTCAATTCCAGTGTCGGGTCCCAGAGGTTCTGAAAATGAACGAGGGAGAGATCCGCAAGGAGCCCTTCCAGAACGGCCAAGGCCATAGCCTCATCCAGAACCTTGAAATCGGGGGGCAGGCCCGCAGCCTCATGATGTAGGCGAAGCAATTCCAGGCCAAACGCGTGAAATGTGCCGACCCAGATCAGAGGCGCGGAGGCCGGGCTGACCGTCTCGATCCGCTCGATCATCTCGGCCGCGGCCTTGTTCGAGTAGGTCAGCGCCAGGATGCTCGATGGCGGGACGTCCCTGTCGATTAGGTGGCTGATGCGGGCAATCAGCGTCCTTGTCTTGCCGGTTCCGGGGCCCGCATCAAGGATGAGCGGACGCTCGTCCCACTCGGCCGCCTCGCGCTGCTCGGGATCAAGGGGATAGCCGGACCCTGAGGCTTCGGGCCTGACAGGAGCGACCAGTGGCGGAAGCAATAGGGCACGTATCGCCTGCATGCGAACGAACTCGACGGGGAGGCCAGCCGCCTCGGCGATCTTCGAGGGACGCAGACGTTGGGTGACAAGCTTGTCTCGGAGCGCGTCGGCGGGCAGCAGAAATTCCTGCGCGAAGATATCGGCCTGCACCTCCTGCCGCGCGCGAGGCGAGTAGGCGACGACGCGATCCGAACCGGTCTCGATAGGTTGACCGCCGAAACCTGCCTCCGTCGAGCGAATCATGAAGGCCGTCTCGTCGTGCAGCCAAAAGTGGCCAAGCTCATGCGCGGCCACGACGGCTTTCTGGCTGTTATCGAGGTTGGATGCCAGCCGAACGAAACCGTCGTCGCGTTCCAATGCGCCGAGCACTCCCGGCCCAAAAACCGTTCCGGGGTCGAACTCATCGACCTGAAGCTTCGCGACCTTGAGCCCGGATTTGACGAGTGCATTGGCCGTGTCGGCCGATGCACTCGCTACGGCTTCCATATGGCGCTGGCGCGCCTTCAATCGAATGTCGCGCCAGATATCCATATCAACCCTCGTCGGAAAGCCAGAAGGATCGGCGATCCTCGTCCATGTCCGAGCCGCGAATGGCTTCTTCCCAAGTCCTCTGGCGACCGGCGCTTGGCGCAACCTTCGCCTTGAACGCGGGCGTCGGGGCCGTCTCGCGAGACGACATCACAATGGATTCGAACCAGTCCATGGCCTTATCGATCTGCGCGGCTCCCAAGCGAGCGAAGCGCTTTGGTATGGTTTGCGGGTCGATCCGACCGGAGTTGATGTCCGAGACGATCGATCGCGATATGTCGAGCCGATCGGCGAAGTCGCGAAGTGTCGTTCCGGCTTCTTGGAGCGCTGCGCGTAGGGTGACCGCTTCGCCGACGTGTTGTGACTGCACGGCGGCCGAGGCCTGTGTCGATGCAAGTAGCTCCATGTCCATGATCTCGACCGCATGGGCGCGAATTTCGTCGGCGAACTGAGGGTAACGACCTGTCCAGACATTCAACAGCTCGGGAGAGATCGGGTCCGCGACCTGGTGGAATTCGAATAGGACGTCGTCGAGTGTTTCGGGTGCGCTGATCATTTGTTCGATCCCAAGATTTGAAGGATCTGCCTTTCGGCCTTCTCGACCCAGTCCTGGACGGTTTTCGGGGTCTTCCCAAGCATCACGGCGATGCTCTCGTTCGGGTTGGAAGACGTGTAGCGAAATCCCAGGCGGTGCAGCTGGAAGGCTTTTCGTTGCAGATGCGGCAGTTGTGCGATGGTGTCGGCGATGATGGCGTTATCTTCCGGACTGAGTTGGTTCCAGTCTGGGGGCTCTCTCGCGATCCCTGTCTCGGGATCGACGGCCTCTTGCTCGACGACGTCGCGATCCTTGAGTGACGCCCTTATCCGATCCACCAATCGCTGGCGAAGTTTGGCATGGAAGGCCGTCTCGAAGCCGACACCATCAGCGGCGGACGGCGTCAATACCGCGATGGTGAGGATTTCTATGACCTCTTCGATGACCTCTCGCCCGCCATCGACCAGGTCCTGACGAACGCGTGGCCTAAGATATGCCCTGGCTAGGTCCGTCAAATGCTTGAGGAGCTTGCCCCTGAGGCGATCGTGTTGCGGTTGGTCGAGCTGACGGCATGCTCGGACCACCTCTTCAGGCCTTCGCGTTCGAAGACGGTCTGCATCGCTAAGCTCCTTCCATTCGGACCACCAACCGGCAACCGAATTGTTTTACGTATCCAAGAATGCGCTCCCTTATTTTCAAGAGCGCCTGACCCGTTAGCGAACGGTCAGGCGGCCATCCGGTAGTTCTTGTGAACTTTTTGTTATCGATCGCCGGAAAGTTGCGAATTGTCGTCGCTAATCGTGATTCGTGCAACGATATGCATAGCTCGATACCGCTCAGCAAAATCCTGCCCGCCTTCGAAGAAGAATCGGCCGCCGGACCACAGCCGATACAGAATGGCGCAACTCACCGACAGCCAATCGGCGGTCGCCGCTGACCAGGGACCGCTTTGGATAGCCCGGCCACTCAGCTACTTCTCTTACGTCGCCCAGGAGCGGACCTTCTAGACGTCAGCTAATGTGAAGGGTTTCGGATGCCGGCCCATGCGAGCGGGTTCGGACTGGGCTGAGGGCCGGCGTCCGAAAGCCTCCAAGGGAGGAAGCCGCGGCCCGGGGCCGTGGGCTATGGGGATTTCGCCGCGCGGTATGGTCTGCGAGATCGTGCGAGGCGCGAGGCGACGGTGCGATGCTCCGACCGAGCGGCCCCGAAGCTGAGGTTTAGCTGCACATTTGGTGGATCCGAGACCGCGGCCATCTCCGTTTCCGCGATTGGGCCGAACGGGATTGCCCGCTCTCTGGCCGAGATCGGCAGTGCTTCCTGAAGATGCCGCCATGGGGCCATCGTCATGATGTGTCGATCCTGACGGCGAGGATGGTTCGCGGCGCTGTGCCCGGCGCGAAGCGCTCGACGAGGATCATGCGGCCGCCGCAGCATGGGCATGGCGGGTGGGGTTCAGAGGCCTGCTCGGGTTGCGCTGCGGCGACCGGGACGTCGTCTCTGGCGATGTCGTCCGGCGTCGTCGCCGCGATGATCTGCCTGATGCGGACGATGGTGTCGGCACGGCGGCTCGAGGCGAGCAGGCCGTAATGGCGGATGCGGTGGAAGCCGTCGGGCAGGACATGGAGCAGGAAGCGGCGGATGAACTCGTGGGCCGTCAGCGTCATGGTCTTGCGCCGGCCCTTGCCGGTGGAGCGGGCGCGATAGTCCTTCCAGCGGAACGTGACCCTGTGCCGATCCACGGCAATGATGCGGCTGTTGGCGATGGCGACACGGTGGGTGTAGCGGGCGAGATAAGCCAGCACGGCCTCAGGGCCACCGAAGGGGCGCTTGGCATAGACGACCCAGTCGGCGCGCCGCAGCGGCGCCAGCATGGAGGCGAAGGCATCGGCCTCAGTCAGATCGGCGAGATTGCCTTGGAAAGCGAGCCGCCCGGCCGCGTGCAGGGCCGC
Source organism: Allobosea sp. R86505 (assembly GCF_042466375.1). Lineage (NCBI taxonomy): Bacteria > Pseudomonadati > Pseudomonadota > Alphaproteobacteria > Hyphomicrobiales > Alloboseaceae > Allobosea > Allobosea sp. R86505. Next base: position 582,570 of record NZ_JAXHPY010000001.1, read on the forward strand.
GAGCCCTTCGAGGAAGAGCCGTCTGAACAACCGCGAGAGCACGCGCACGGGCAGGAAGAAGCCGGATCGGCATGAGATCCAGCGAGCGCCGTCCGGCGACAGGCCGCCGCCGGGCGCGATGATGTGGAGATGGGGATGGTGCGTCATCGCCGATCCCCATGTGTGCAGTACGCTGGTGAAGCCGATGCGGGCGCCGAGATGCCGGGGATCGCTCGCGATGGTGGCGAGCGTCTCGGCTGCAGCCCTGAACAGCAGGCCGTAGACCTCGGCCTTGTTCTGGTAGGCGACCGCTGCGATCGACGCCGGCAGTGTGAAGACGAGATGATAGTAGGGCACGGGCAGGAGATCGGCCTGGCGATCCGCGAGCCAGTCCTTTGCCGCTGCGCCCTGGCAGCGCGGGCAGTGCCGGTTGCGGCAGGAGTTGTAGGCGATGGCCGCGTGATCGCAGTCGCCGCAGGCCATGACATGGCCGCCGAGCGCAGCCGTGCGGCAGGCCCGGATGGCACCCATCACCTTGAGCTGACCGCGGCTGAGCCGATGGCGCGCGAGATAGGCCTCGCCATGCCGGTTCAGGATATCCGCAACCTCCAGCGAAGGCCGCGCCATGATCGGCGCGGGACCGCTATGGCGGTGGCGGCGGCGCCAGCAGCGCGAGCGGGCTCGTCACTTCGCGCAGCGTCTTCAGCGCGACGCGGGTGTAGACGGCGGTGGTGTCGAGCTTCCTGTGCCCGAGCAGGACCTGGATGACGCGGATATCGGTCTTCCGCTCCAGCAGATGGGTGGCGAAGCTGTGCCTGAGCGTGTGCATTGACACCCGCTTGTCGAGCTTGGCTGCCTCGGCTGCAGCATGGCAGGCCCGGTTGAGCTGGCGCGTCGTGATCGGCTGGCCCGGCTGCTGGCCGGGGAAGAGCCAGCCGCGCGGCCGCTTCACCCGCCACCACTGCCGCAGCAGATCGAGCAGGTCGGGCGCGAGCATGACATAGCGGTCCTTGCGGCCCTTGCCCTGCTCGACCCGGATCAGCATGCGGGCGCTGTCGATGTCGGTGACCTTGAGGTTGGCGATCTCCGAGACGCGCAGGCCGCAGCCATAGGCGATGCTCAGCGCGGCGCGGTCCTTCAGGCTCCGCGCATGCGCCAACAGCAGCGCCACCTCCTGCGTGTCCAGAACCACCGGCAGGCGATCGGGCGTCGGGATCCGCGCCATGCGGTCACCAAAGCCGGTCCGGCCCAGCGTGACGTGGAAGAAGAAGCGCAGGGCCGTGCAGGCCAGGTTCATCCGGGCATAGCTGGCGCCGAGCGAAGCCATGTGAAGCTGATAGCGCCGTAGATCCTCGGGCTCGGCCCGGTCCGGCGGCAACCCAAGGAAGGCCGTGAACTCACGCACCTGCCGGACATAGTCGCGCTGCGTGTGCTCGCCGAACCGGCGGATGGTCATGTCCTCGATCATCCGCTGGCGCAGCGGGCTGACGGTGACGGCATCGATCATGGAAACCTCCAGGGATCAGGGGAAACGACCCCAAATCCTCGGATGCAGCGCCTCACAGGCGAAATCTCAGCGATGACCGCGCCGCAGCACCCTGCCGCGAGAGCGGCTTAGTCCTATGACGGCATCGATCATGGAAACCTCCAGGGATCAGGGGAAACGACCCCAAATCCTCGGATGCAGCGCCTCACAGGCGAAATCTCAGCGATGACCGCGCCGCAGCACCCTGCCGCGAGAGCGGCTTAGTCCTTGGGCCAAATCCGGAAGCTTACCCTCCCGCGCGACTAGCATCATCGCGGCTCTGCCTGCCTGCAAACGATGATCAGCAAGGCACCGCCGGTAGGCATCGCTGATCGGTGGAGAGTGTTGACAACTGAGTGCGCGCCTAGGCTCGCGCTCAATGGGCCATAGCAATGGCGCTTTAGCGGCCAGAGCCGGAGGTCAACTTCATTGGCCCGGGGCTGTCATTCATTATCGTCAGGCTGCCCGCGTGACGGGTCTAGCTAAGCACACGGCAGCATTGAGCTTGATGCAGGCGGGCCTCAACAGCGGGCGCGAGGCACAAATCGAAGCGGGATTAGGGTCGCGACTGAAGTATAACTCAACCCACTTTGAAGCATCTTATTGAATCAGGCACGCTAAAAAACCGCTTCATATATACTATAATTTTCGACTATGAAGACATTATCGCATATTCATGAATAGACAATTGGTATCATATTTTTGCTACCTGCCCCAAAGCTGTCCAAGACTGACATCTGCATTGGCAATTTATGCGGCACCGCAGGTAAGGACTGCGCCAGAATCTAAACGCTTGCCATAATCTGCTTTAGCCAGACACGCTTGCGAGCGTGTCTGCTGTCCGGATATATGGTACGAAATCCTTCTATATGGGGTCCCCCACAGCTCCGGCGTCAGGTATCGACGGTGGCGTTCAGCGCGTTGGTCTGGATGAATTCGCGGCGCGGCTCGACGACATCGCCCATCAGCTTGACGAAAAGATCGTCGGCCTCGTCGTTCTGGTCGTTCTTGACGCGCAGCAGCGAGCGGACATCGCGATCCAGCGTGGTCTCCCAGAGCTGTTCCGGGTTCATCTCGCCCAGCCCTTTGTAGCGCTGCAGCGAGACGCCCTTCTTGCCAATGGCGGTGACGGCATCGAACAGGTCGGTGGGACCGTTGACGGCATGGTCGTCGCCCTTGCGGCTGAGCACGCCCGGCCGCGAATAGGCCTCCTGGAGCGAGACCGACGCGGCATCGAGCTTGCGCGCCTCGGCACTGGCGAGCAGGCCGGAATCGACGGTCGCGACCTGCTTGACGCCGCGCACCATGCGCGAGAACTGGAAGCCGCCGTCGGCGACCTTGCCTTCCCAGCCCCGCTCGAGTTCGTCCGAGATCGCGTCGAGACGGGCGGCGACCTTCGTCGCGGCGGCCTGGGCCTGCGTCTCGTTCTCCTCGGAGACCGGACGCAGTGCACCGGCGATCGCCATCTGCTCGACGACCCGCCGATCATAGCGCGAATGCAACTGCGAGAGCGTCTGGCGGATGCCGCGCGCCTCCTCGATCAGCCCGCGCAGATCCGCCCCGCCGCGCTCGATGAAGCTGCGCGTGTCGCCGGCGCTGGTCTTGAACACCGCGCCATCGAGCGCCGTCTCGACGAGGTAATCCTCCAGCGCGCGCTCGTCCTTGAGATAAACATGGCTCTTGCCGCGGGCCGCCTTGTAGAGCGGCGGCTGGGCGATGAAGAGGTGCCCGCGCTCGATCACCTCCGGCATCTGCCGGTAGAAGAAGGTCAGCAGCAGGGTGCGGATGTGGGAGCCGTCCACGTCCGCGTCGGTCATGATGATGATCTTGTGGTAGCGCAGCTTCTCGATGTTGAACTCTTCGCGGCCGATGCCGGCGCCGAGCGCCGTGATCAGCGTGCCGACCTGCTCCGAGGAGAGCATCTTGTCGAAGCGCGCGCGCTCGACGTTGAGGATCTTGCCGCGCAGCGGCAGCACCGCCTGATACTCGCGGGCGCGGCCCTGCTTGGCGGAGCCGCCGGCCGAGTCACCCTCGACGATGAAGAGCTCGGACTTGGCCGGGTCGCGCTCCTGGCAGTCCGCCAGCTTGCCCGGCAGCGAGGCGATGTCGAGCGCGCCCTTGCGGCGGGTGAGATCACGCGCCTTGCGGGCGGCCTCACGGGCGGCGGCGGCCTCGGCGACCTTGCCGACGATGATCTTGGCCTCGTTCGGATGTTCCTCGAGCCAGGTCGACAGCGCCTGGTTGACGACGTTCTCGACGACCGGGCGTACCTCGGAGGAGACCAGCTTGTCCTTGGTCTGGGAGGAGAACTTCGGATCCGGGACCTTGACCGAGACGATCGCGGTCAGCCCCTCGCGGCAGTCGTCGCCGGTGAGCGAGACCTTCTCCTTCTTGGAGATGCCGGAGCTTTCGGCATAGCCGGTGACCTGGCGCGTCAGCGCGGCGCGGAAGCCGGCGAGGTGGGTGCCGCCGTCGCGCTGCGGGATGTTGTTGGTGAAGCAGAGCACGTTCTCGTGGTAGCTGTCGTTCCACCAGAGCGCGACATCGACGGTGATGCCGTCTTTCTCCGCCGACAGCATGATCGGGGCGGAGACGACCGGCGTCTTGGCGCGGTCGAGATAGCGCACGAAGGCCTCGACCCCGCCCTCATACATCAGCTCCTCGCGCACGACCTCGGCGCGGCGGGCGTCGGTCAGGACGATGCGGACGCCGGAATTGAGGAAGGCGAGCTCGCGCAGGCGATGTTCGAGCGTCTTGTAGTCGAACTCGATCATCGTGAAGGTTTCTTGAGACGGGGTGAAGGTCACCTCCGTGCCGCGCTTGTCGCCGGCCGGCCCGACGACCGCGAGCGGCGCGACCGCATCGCCATGGCGGAACTCCATGAAATGCTCGTTGCCACCGCGCCAGATGCGCAGCTTCAGCGAGACGGAGAGCGCGTTCACCACGGAGACGCCGACACCGTGCAGGCCGCCCGAGACCTTGTAGGAATTCTGGTCGAATTTACCGCCGGCATGGAGCTGGGTCATGATGACCTCGGCCGCCGAGATGCCCTCTTCGGTGTGAATATTGGTGGGGATACCGCGGCCATTGTCGGTCACGGTGACCGATCCTTCGGCATTGAGTGTCACCGTGACGAGGTCGGCATGGCCGGCGAGCGCCTCGTCGATCGCGTTGTCGACGACCTCGTAGACCATGTGATGCAGGCCGGAGCCGTCATCGGTGTCGCCGATATACATGCCCGGGCGCTTGCGCACCGCATCCAAGCCTTTGAGAACCTTGATGGAATCGGCGCCGTAGGCGGCGTCTTCAAGGTCGCGGGCAGCGTCGCTCATGTCTTCGTCCTTCAGCGGGCGAAGGGCGCCCGCAGTGATCTTGATTCGTTGGCGCGACTATAGCGCCCGAGTGCGGCTTTTTCACGCGTGTGCGCGCGTACACGCGTGAGGCCGCCCTATCAACCCGGGAAGCCGGCGATCGCCTCCAGAAAGGCCTCGCCATACTGGGTCAGCTTGCGCTCGCCGACGCCCTCGATCGCACGCATCTCCTCCAGCCCCGCCGGCCGGGCCCGGGCCATGGCAATCAGGGTGCGGTCGGTGAAGATGATGTAGGCGGCGACGCCCTCCTCGCGGGCGAGCGACAGGCGCAGCTGGCGCAGGTGCTCGAACAGGCCCGCCGTGCCCTCGTCGAGCCCGTCGGCCCGGGCCTGTTCGCGCCCGGCGCGGCGACTGCGCCGATCGGCGAACGGGTCGGCCCGCAGCGCGATGGTCTCGCGCCCGAACAGGATGTCCTCGCCCTTCCCCGTCAGACAGAAGCCGCCATGCTCGACGCTGGCCTCGGCGAGCGCGCCGGCCGCGAAGAGCTTGCGGGTCAGCGCCGTCCAGGCGCTCTTGGGCTTGTCCTGGCCGACGCCGAAGGTCTTGAGCCCATCATGGTTCTGGCGGCGGATGGCGTCGGTCGCGGTGCCCGTCAAAATGTCGGCGAGGTGGGCGGCGCCGAAGCGCTGGCCCGAGCGGGCGACGGCCGAGAGCAGCTTGCGCGCATCGAGCGTGGCATCCGTCAGCTCGGGCGCATCCGCCCCGCAGAGATCGCAGCGGATCGGCGCATGGCCATGCCGGCAGCTCTGAGTCTCCTCGCCGAAATAGGAGAGCAGCGCGCTGCGGCGGCAGAGCGCGGATTCGCACAGCTCGATCATGGCGTTGAGGCGCTTGTGCTCGATGCGGCGGCGCTCCTCGTCGATCGCCTTCTCGTCGATCTGGCGGCGGCGCAGCGCCATGTCGTCGATGCCGTAGAGCGTCAGCGTATCGGCGTTCAGGCCGTCGCGGCCGGCGCGGCCGATCTCCTGGTAATAGCTCTCGATCGAGCCGGGCATGTCGGCATGGACGACGAAGCGGACATCGGGCTTGTTGATGCCCATGCCGAAGGCGATGGTGGCGCAGACCACGACGCCGTCCTCCTGCAGGAAGATGTCCTGGTTGCGGTTGCGCAGCCCCTGCTCCATGCCGGCATGATAGGCCAGCGCATTCCAGCCCTTCTCGCGCAGGCCTTCGGCGAGCTTTTCGGTGCGGTTGCGCGACGAGCAGTAGACGATGCCCGAGCCGCCGCGATGGCTGCGCAGGAACTCGTCGATCTGGCGACGCGGCTGGTCCTTGGGCGCGAAGGCGAGCTTGAGGTTCGGCCGGTCGAAGGAATGCACCACCAGATGCGGCGGCCTGGGGAAGAGCTGCTGGGCGATGTCCTCGCGCGTCTGGCGATCGGCGGTCGCGGTCAACGCGGTTACCGGCACGCCGCCCAGCGCCTCGCGGGTCTTGGCGAGCAGCCGGTATTCGGGGCGGAAGTCATGGCCCCATTGCGAGACGCAATGGGCTTCGTCGATGGCGAGGCGGGTGACACCGAGGCGGCGCAGCCGGCCGACCAGCCCTTCCCCCGCCAGCCGCTCGGGCGAGACGAAAAGCAGGCGCAGATCGCCCGCATTCAGCTTGTCCCAGGCCTCGGCCGCCTCGCTCTCGCTGTTCATCGAGTTCAGCGAAGCGGCGGCGACGCCCGCCCGCGTCAGCTGCCCGACCTGGTCGCGCATCAATGCGATCAGGGGCGAGACGACCAGCGTCAAGCCGCCCGCCACCAGCGCCGGAAGCTGGTAGCACATCGACTTGCCCGAGCCCGTCGGCATGACCGCGAAGACGTCGCGGCCGGCGAGCGCGGCCTCGATCACCTCCCACTGGCCGGGGCGGAAATCGTCATAGCCGAAGACGGATTTGAGGATCGCGCGGGCGTCTGATTCGAAGGGCTGCGGCATGGAGAGGGTTTGCCCGAGGCGCGCCCCGATGGCCAGTCCCGACGGCCGCTCAGCCCGCGTTGCGGATGACCGGCCCGTTGCGCTCGGCGCGGACCTGAGCGATCTCGCCGAGGAATCCGGCGATCGCGCGCTCCAGTTCCTGGGCGCGGCCCAGGGCGGCCTGGACCCGATCATCGGTCTGCGTCGCCAGCGTGGCAGCCTCGCCGGCCAGCCCCTCGACGAGCGCGGCATGGCGGGCGATCGCCTCGACACCCAGCGACGAGGTCTCGGCCTGCGCCGCGACCCGTTCGATGCGGCCATGCTGATCGGCCGTCGATGCCGCGACGAGCCGGGCACTGGCCTGCATCGTCAGGACGGTCTGGGCCAGTTGGCCGACGGCCTCGTCGATCGCCTGGCTCGCCGTGACGACCTCCTCGATGCCCTGCCGGATGGTCTCGGTCGCCTGATTGGTCGCGGTCGCGAGCGACTTGACCTCGGCGGCGACCACCGCGAAGCCGCGGCCCGCCTCTCCGGCCCGGGCCGCCTCGATCGTCGCGTTCAGGGCGAGCAGATTGGTCTGCGCCGCGAGGCTGCGGATCAGCTCGACGACATGGCCGATGCGGCTGTTCGCCTGGCGCAGCATGGCGACATTGCCGGCAATCCCCTCGCAGCCGGCCTCGGCCTGGTCGGCGGCCCGGCTCGATTGGGCGGTCTCGACCGAGATGTCGGCGCAGGAGGCGCCGAAGGCGCGGGTGGCGGCGACGATCTCCATCACCGACGCGGCCACCTGTTCGGGCCGGCGCTGGGTTTCGGCCACGGCTTGCAGGGTCTGACCGGCCTTGGCCGACATCTGCGTGGAAAAGCCGGACACATCGCCCAGGCTGAGCTCGATGGCCGAGATCCGCTCGGCGATGCCGTTGCGAAAGGCCTGCTCGACCTGCCGGAGCCGGTCCGCGGTGCGGGCCTCGATCGCCCCGTCGAACTGCGCGATCGAATAGCTCATATCGGTCAGCATCAGCTTGGCGAAGACCTGAAGGGCGGTGTCGACCTTGCCCCAGCGGCGTTTCCACTTGGCGACGATGACGGGGAGGAAATGCGAGAAATCGGCCAGGAAGAACAGCGGATAGTCCGACAGCTCGATGCCGTTGTGGTTGGCCCGGGCCACGATGCGCTGCTTGGCGGCGATGTACGCCTCGCCGAATTCCAGCCCGAACAGCAGCCGGTATTTGGTCAGCTCGTCCTGCCGGAGCTCGGGATCCCGCTCGCGCTTGTCGAGCCCTGTCTGGATGCCCTGGAGCTGGTCGATCGACGCGCCGAAATGCGGGGAGAGCACGGCCAGCAAGCGGCTCGCGATCTCCTTCTCCGGTGCCGAGAACATCGTCCGTGAAGGCTGCATGGCCCCAATCTCTGACAGAGAATGGTTAACCACCGATCAACCATGACGCCGCACCCGCCAGGAATTGCACGCTTCAGGCGAGATCCTCAATTCGGCCGGCCGTGACGGCGAGCCGCTGCGACCCCGCGGGCAGATCGGTAAACAGCGTCGGGTCGGCGCCCGTCATCCAGACCTGGCAGCCGAGCGCCGTCAGGCCCTCATAGAGCGCCGCCCGGCGGCGCGGATCGAGATGGGCGGCGATCTCGTCGAGCAGCACGAGGGGTTTGAGACCGCTCATCGCCGCGACCAGGCGCGCATGGGCCAGGACGAGGCCGATCAGCAGTGCCTTCTGCTCGCCCGTCGAGCCCTGGCCGGCGGGAATGTTCTTGGGGCCATGGCGGACCTCGAGATCGGAGGCCTGCGGGCCGGCGAGCGTGCGCCCGGCGGCGCGGTCTCTGGCCCGGCCCTGGCGCAGCAGGTCGCGATAGCCATCCTCCGCGTCGAGCGCGGCATGGCGCGCAACGAGCAGGTCGATCTCGCCCGAGAGCGCGATCCCGGCATGGGGGAAGGGCGAGGCCTCGTCGCGGGTCTCGGCGATGATGGCGGAAAGCCTCGCCACCGTCTCGGCGCGGGCGGCGGCCACCGCGACGCCGAGCTCGGCGATCTCGCGCTCGACGGCGTCGAGCCATTGCGTCTGGTGCGGGCTCTCCTCAAGGATGCGGTTGCGCGAGCGCAGCGCGCGTTCGAGCGCGTTGGAGCGGGTGGCATGGGCGGGATCGACCGCCAGCACCAGCCGGTCGAGGAAGCGGCGCCGGTCGCCGGCCGCCCCGCGGAACAGCCCGTCGAAATCGGGCGTCAGCCAAACGACGCGCAGATGCTCGCTGAAGGCGAGTGCCGAACTGGCGGCTGCGCCGTCGATGCGGGCGAGTCGTGTGCGCTTGCCCTCCGTGTCGGCCGGGCCCAGCCCGACCCCGAGCCGGCTGCCGTCTTCCGCCAGGGCGACCGAGACGGCGAAGGCGCCGTCGCCCTCCTGGCGGGCCATCTCCGCGAGATCGGCCCGGCGCAGGCCGCGGCCCGGCGTGAAGAGCGAGAGCGCCTCGAGAATATTGGTCTTGCCTGCGCCGTTCTCGCCGACGAGCGCAACGATTTGGCCCCCGACCGTGAGATCGAGGGCCTCGTAGGAGCGGAAATCCTGCAGGATCAGGCGCGCGACGGCGGCCACGGCAGGAAAACGCCTAGACGCGCATCGGCATCAGCACATAGAGCGCGGAAGCCCCCTCGCGATCCTGGATGACCGTCGGCGAGCCGGGATCGGCGAGCTTGAGCAGGGCGGTGTCGCCGTCGAGCTGGGCTGCGATGTCCATCAGGTAGCGCGCGTTGAAGCCGATATCGAGCGGGCTCGAATCATAGTCGACCTCGATCTCCTCGGTCGCCGAGCCGGAATCCGGGTTGGTGACCGAGAGGGTCATCCGGCCATCGGCCATGGAAAGCTTCACGGCGCGGCCACGCTCCGACGAGATCGTCGAGACGCGATCGACGGACGCCGCGAAATCGCCCTTGTCGACCGTCAGGCGCTTGTCGTTGCCGCTCGGGATGACGCGCTGATAATCGGGGAATGTGCCGTCGATCAGCTTCGAGGTCAGCACGACATCGGCGGTGGCGACGCGGATCTTGGTGGCGGAGAGCTCGATCGTGACCTCGCTCTCGCCATCCTCCAGAAGCTTCTGGATCTCGGCGACGGCCTTTCGCGGCACGATCACGCCGGGCATGCCGACCGAGCCCTGCGGCGCGGCGGTGTCGACGCGGGCGAGGCGGTGGCCGTCGGTCGCCACCGCGCGCAGCATCGGGCGGCCGTCGACATCGATGGTGTGGAGATAGATGCCGTTGAGATAGTAGCGCGTCTCCTCGGTCGAGATCGCGAACTGGGTCTTGTCGATCAGGCGCTTGAACTCGCCGGCCGGCAGCCTGAAGCTGTGGGCCATCTCGCCAGCCGTGATGTCGGGAAAATCGCTCTCGGGCAGCGTCTGGAGCTGGAAGCGCGAGCGGCCCGAGCGCAGCACCAGCCCGGTGTCGCCGGTGGTCTCGAGCGAGACCTGGGCCCCGTCGGGGAGCTTGCGGACGATGTCGTAGAGGGTGTGGGCGGGAACCGTGGTGGCGCCCGGCTCGGGCACGTCGGCCGCGACGGTCTCCACCACCTCGATGTCGAGATCGGTCGCCTTCAGCTTCAGCCCGGCCTCGGTCCCGCTCAGCAGCAGGTTCGACAGGATCGGGATCGTGTTCCGGCGCTCCACGACGCGATGCACATGGCCAAGCGACTTCAGCAGGGTGGAGCGTTCGACAGTGACCTTCATTTTCAGTCTTCTGGCGTCTCTGCGCCCGCGGCGAATGCGCGAGCCTCATGAATGGCCCGCGACATTGCCGGAGGCCAGCGCAGGGCGCAAGGGCACCGCGCCGGCAACCACAGCCAAAATGACGCGCTGCGAAAGCCGGTGGCGGGTGCCTTACTCCTGCAGCATGCGCTTGAGGAGATCGACCTCGTCATGCAGCGAGCGATCCTCGGCGATCGCCTTCTCGATCTTGCGGACCGCATGCAGCACCGTGGTGTGATCGCGCCCGCCGAAGCGACGCCCGATCTCCGGCAGGGAGCGCGGCGTCAGCGCCTTGGCCAGATACATCGCGATCTGGCGCGGCTTGACCACGGCGGCCGTGCGGCGCTCGGAGAGGATGTCGGCCCGGCTGACGTTGTAGCGGGTCGCGACCAGCTTCTGGATGTCCTCGATCTTGACGCGGCGCGGCTCGCGGGTGCGCACCAGATCGCGGATCGCGGCCTCCGCCGTCTCCAGCGAGACCGGCTGGCCCGACAGCGTCGCATGGGCGAGCAGGCGGTTGGCGGCGCCGTCGAGATCGCGGCCATTGGTGGCGACGACACGCGCGACATAGGCGATCACGTCCGGATGGACCTGGAAGTTCGGATGGGCGGCCTGCAAAGCCTCCAGCCGGTTCCCGAGGATCTTCGCGCGCAGCCCCTCGTCGAGATCGCCGACCTCGACCACGAGGCCGCCGCCGAGCCGCGAGCGGATGCGCTCGTCCAGCGCCTCCAGATCATTGGCCATGCGGTCGCCGGCGACGACGATCTGCTTGCCGGCATCGATCAGCGCGTTGATCGTGTGGCCGAACTCCTGCTGGATCGACTTGCCCTGAATGAACTGGACGTCGTCGACGACGAGCAGGTCGATGCCGCGCAGCTTCTCCTTGAAGGCGAGCGCGGTCTGCGACTTCAGCGCCGCGACGAAGCCGTACATGAAGCGGTCGGCGGTGAAATAGGCGACGCGCTTGCCCTGGCTGCGCGCCTCCTGGGCGATCGCCTGCAGGAGATGCGTCTTGCCCAGCCCGACCCCGGCATGGATGTAGAGCGGGTTGTAAGGGCTGCTGCCGGCCGGGGCCGCCGCGATGCGCTCGGCGGCGGCGAAGGCGAGCTGGTTGGACTTGCCGACGATGAACGCCTGGAAGCTCATGCGCCGGTCGAGGCTGGTGCCGCAGGCATCGACGAGGTCACGATCGCCGAGCTCGGCCGGGGCCGCACCGGCCTGAGCCGGCTTGGGCTCAGCGGCGGGCGCCGGCGCCGGCTGGCGACCGCGCAGCGGCACGATTTCGGCTGGAGGCTGCGTCAGGTCGCGGGAGACCGGGCGCACCGACAGCATGATGCCGTTGAGGCCCGGCAGCTCGGCCATGCAGTTGACCCGCAGCCGCTCGGCGTAGTGCGCCTCCAGCCAGCTCTTCAGGAAGCGGGTCGGGACGGTGAGATAGGCCACGCCGTCGACGATGCTGCCGAGTTCGACGCGCGCGAACCAGCTCGAGAACACATCCTCGCCAAGTTCGGCCCGCAGGCGCCGCCGGGCGCGGTCCCAGGCCTCGGCCGCAGTTGCCTGCACCGTCACCATCTCCCGCTCCGCCGGAACCACCACACTCAACGCAGACACAACCTCCACCGTTTCGTCCATCCGCCGCCGCTCGAACATCGTCTGCCCCATTTCTTCAGTCATGCCCGCGCCTGATCCGTCCGCCGCGAGGCGGACCGGACCGGAGCTGTTCTTTCCGGTCATGGCTCAGGGTTCCCGCAAACGTGACCGTCCGCGGGCTTCCCCCGTTCCAATCTGATCGATTACGCTTTCAAGGCTCGTCGCAGGACGAAACCGCACTTCATCTCAATCTCAGAAGACAAAGAGCCGCATCCTCCAACCTCCGGGTCGCGAGCCAAAGAGCGTTCATCTTGTGGAAACACCGGGTGGCCATCGCTGTCCGTCCGGCGTTGAAAAAGACCTTACAGGGCGCTCTCGAAGGGGGGCAATACGCCGTTTTCGGGATGCCTCAGAGTCACCCCCCGAAGGGCCCCCGATGACGGACCGGCAGCCGGCTCGCAATTGGTTGGGGAACTTAAGATTTTCTTCATGAAGCCCACCCGCCCGGGGGCCCGAATCTTTTTTTTCGGCGCCCGTGGCGAGGTGCCCCGGAGTCGGCGGGATTCCCGGAGGTCCGATGCTTTGCCCGCTAACATCCTGAAAATTCAGGGCTTTCCCTGCGCGGTCAAAGGAGGTGGTCAGGCCGATTTCGCGCCCTCAAAGGGCAGATGGAGTCAAGCCCGTAAACTGTCGGAAACGTTGCGGAATCGCGCTTGCAGAAGGGCGCTCTCGACGATCTTTCCGCTGTTGCGGGGATGCAACAAGACGGCCTGAACGCATGAAAAAAGCCCGGCGCGCGGCCGGGCTTTTCAGGGTCGTCGAACAGGGGCCGAAGGGCCGCGCTCAGGATGCGATGGCGCCGATCCGGTGAGCCAGGCGAGAGACCTTCCGCGAGGCGGTGTTCTTGTGGACGATGCCCTTCTGGGCGGCCCGCATGATCTCCGGCTGAGCGGCCTTGAGAGCCTCGGCGGCGGCGCTCTTGTCGCCGGAGGCGATCGCCTCCTCAACCTTGCGCAGGAAGGTGCGCATCCGCGAGCGGCGCGCCTTGTTGACCTCGGTGCGGCGCTCGATCTTGCGCGTCGCCTTCTTGGCCGACGTCGTATTGGCCATCGGATACGTCCTCGTCTTCTGCATCGCGATCGGGCGCCTGGCGTGATGCCGGCGGAACACGATCGCTACCGTGATGGAAATCCGCGAGCGATGGCCGGTGCTTGCGCGGGCCGTCGCGAGTGGGTGGCGTATAATCGCAAGCTCGCGCGGCGTCAACGCGCAATTGCTGTGGAGCCGGCGATTTCAGTTGGCGGGCGCGAGGAAGCGCGCATAGCTGCCCAGATCGACATTCCCGCCGCTGATGATGACACCGACGCGCTGGCCCGCGACCGGCACGGCGCCGGTGAAGGCGGCGGCAGCGGCGAGGCAGCCGGTGGGCTCGACGACGAGCTTCATCCGCTCGGCGAAGAAGCGCATCGCATCGACCAGCGCCTCGTCGCTGACGGTGACGATGTCCTCGACCAGGGCCTGGATGATCGGGAAGGTATAGTCGCCCAGGAAGGGCGTCTGGGCGCCGTCGGCGATGGTCTTGGGCACGTCGATGCGCACGATCGTGCCCGAACGCAGCGATTGCTGCCCGTCATTGCCGGCTTCGGGCTCGACGCCGAAGACCCGGCAGGTGGGATTGAGCGCCTTGGCCGCGAGCGCGCAGCCGGCGAGCAAGCCGCCGCCGCCGAGGCAGACCAGCAGCATGTCGAGCGGGCCCGCATCCTCGATCAACTCCTTAGCCGCGGTGCCCTGCCCGGCGATGACGTCGGGATGGTCGTAAGGCGGGATCAGCGAGAGGCCCCGCGCCTGCGCCAGCTCCCGGCCGATGGCGAGGCGGTCCTGGGTGTAGCGGTCATAGGTGACCACCTCGGCGCCATAGCCGCGGGTGGCGGCGACCTTCGCCACGGGCGCATCGAGCGGCATGATGATCGTGGTGGGCACGCCGAGCAGGCGGCCGGCATAGGCGATGGCCTGGGCGTGGTTGCCGGACGAGAAGGCGACGACGCCGGCCTTCTTCTGCTCCGGCGAGAGCGCCGCGATGGCGTTGTAGCCGCCGCGGAATTTGAAGGCGCCCATGCGCTGCAGGTTCTCGGGCTTGAAGACGAGATTGGCCCGCGTGCGCTCATTGGCGGTCCGCGAGGTCAGCGCGGGCGTGTGGTGGGCGACGCCCTTGAGCCGGGCGGCGGCGGCCTCGACATCTGCATATCCCGGCAGGACGAGGCCGTCCGGGCTCTTGATCGTGAAGGTCATGGCGATCTCAGCTGTTCTTGAAGGCGGGTTTGCGCTTTTCGGCGAAGGCGGCCATGCCTTCCTTCTGGTCATGGGTGGCGAAGAGCGAGGAGAAGAGCCGACGCTCGAAGCGTACGCCCTCGGCCAATGTCACCTCGAAGGCGCGATTGACGGTCTCCTTGACCATCAGCGCGGAGGGCAGCGACTTCGCCGCGATGGAATCGGCCGCCTTCATCACCTCCGCCATCAGATCGGCGAGCGGCACGATGCGGGCGACGAGCCCGGCGCGCTCGGCCTCGGCGGCATCCATCATCCGGCCGGTCAGGCAGAGATCCATCGCCTTGGCCTTGCCGACCGCGCGCGTCAGCCGCTGCGTGCCGCCGGCGCCCGGGATGACGCCGAGATTGATCTCCGGCTGGCCGAACTTGGCGTTGTCGGCGGCGATGATGAAGTCGCACATCATGGCGAGCTCGCAGCCGCCGCCCAGCGCGAAGCCCGCGACGGCGGCGATGATCGGCTTGCGGCGCTGGCCGATCCGGTCCCAGTCGGCGAATTTGTCGTCGAGATAGGTCTCAGGGTACGTCCGCTCCTGCATCTCCTTGATGTCGGCGCCGGCGGCGAAGGCCTTCTCCGAGCCGGTCAGGACGATGCAGCCGATGGCGGGGTCGCGCTCGAAGCCGTCGAGTGCCGCGTTGATCTCGGCGATGAGCTGGCCGTTCAGCGCATTCAGCGCCTGGGGGCGGTTGAGCGTGACGAGCCCGACCTTGCCCTTCGTTTCGACGAGAATGGTCTCGTAAGTCATGGCGCTCTCCCGGATCTGCTCTGCGGCAAGCAGGTTTAGCCAGGCGCGCAGGCAGGGTCCATGCGCAGGATCGCACGGCGCCGTCGACGGAACGCGCCGCTCCGGCAGAGCGGGCGGCCTCGCCTAGCGGCGCGGCAGCCCGGGCGGCGGGGCGGGATTGGCCCAGCCCAGTGCGACCATGCGGCCGATCAGGCCGGGCGGGGCCCGGCGCGGGTCGCCGATGGTCCGAAGCGTCGCCTTGAGCTTCGCGATGCCCTGATCCATGCCGGTCGCGAGACGCTGGCCTGCGTTCTTGGGCAGGCGGTTGGTCGCGGCGAAGAGGATCTTTCGGTTGCGCGGCCCCAGCATGGTTTCGATGTCGGCGGCGACCTCCTCACAGAAGCGCTGCCGCCAACCGCGCTGGTCGTCCTTGAGACGGTATCCCGACCATCCGCGGTCGGGCTGACCGGCTTTGTCGAGGGAACGGAATTCGGCCGCACCGGCATAGGCGTCCATGCCGACGGGCCGCATGACGTTGTTCTGCAGACACAACCCCACATTGCCGGGATTGGTCAGGCGGAGCAGCCCCGGGTTGACCACCGGTTGATTGCTGAAGTCGAAGCGATCATCATTGCCGTTGAAGGCATCGATGGCGAGGATCGCGCCGAGCTTTTCGAGCCCGCCCGGCGCCGTCAGCGCCGCCGCGATCGCACGGACGCCGCTCTTGCTGGCTTTTTCACGCGCCTCGGCGGCCGCGTCTTCCAGATTGATCAGGCCTTCGAAGAAGCTCGTCTTGACCCAGCTCACCCCGCCCGCAGCCTGCAGATCCCTCTCGAGTTCGTCGAGAGCGGTGTATTTCTTCCCGTCAAAGGGATCGGCGTCGCCCTTCTCGCCTGCGATGAAGCGGGCGATCTCCCTGAGTTCGATCGGCGTCAGGGGCCGCGTCGCCATCGTCCGGTCGACAGCCCGCATGTTGCGCAGCGCATGGACCATGTTGCGCGGATCATTGGGTCGGGGGGTGTTGTCACGCTTGACCACGATCTTCTCGATCGCGCCGACCAGGAGATAGACCGGGCGGTGCGTATCGAGTTTCTTCACGGCAAAGATGTCTTCGGCCACGATCTGGCCATTGACTTTCAAGCTCATTGTCCGCCCCCCTCACCGGCGATATCTGTGTCGCGGTTCAGGAAGTAAACTATACAGAACCCACCAGCGATGTCTCGCAGGGAACAGCCGGTTCATCCGGCCGCGATGGTCACGCATCTGTATTGTATCAGCCGATGAAATAACGCTTCCGGAAGCGCATTCCCCTGCGGCGTTAGAGACGAGAACCGAACCTCCCACTGCGTCATCCGGTCGGCACAGGGGCGCATGGATCCGGCAGGGGGCCGCGCGCGTAGTGTCGGGACAGCCACCGATCCCGCCGGAGGATTCCCTGATGCGCGCGCCGATCTTCGCCCTCCTCGCCGGGCTCCTGCTTGCCGGCTGTGCTTCAGCGGGTCTCCAGAGCGGCGGCGCGCCGCAGCCCGCCAAGCCGGTCGCGGTCGAGCGGCTCTATACGGGGCTCTGGCATGAATTCGCGCGACGGCCGATGGCTCTGACCGATGGCTGCGTTTTCGCGACGACCGCCTACAGGCGCGACGCGCAGGGACGGATCGACGTGCTCGATTCCTGCCGGATGGGAACGCTCGCGGGAGAGCTCAAAACGATCGGCGGGCCGGGCGAGATCCTCAACCCCGGTACGGATGCGAAGCTGCGCGTGACCTACACGCTCTTCGGCGTCGTGCCGATCGTGCGCGACTACTGGATCCTCGACCGCGCCAACGACTACAGCTGGTTCATCTCGGCCGATCCGACCTTCACCGATCTCTATATCTTCGTGCGTGATCCGAAGATGAGCCCGGCGCTGCGCCGCCAGCTGGTCCAGCGTGCCGCCGCGCTCGGCTATGACGTGTCGAAGCTGGAATATCCGGAGTTGCCCCGGCGCTGAGACAGCCCGGCGCCTCAGCGTCGCGGCGCGCGCGGCTGGCAGCTCTCGCAATAGAAGGTCGAGCGGCCGGACTGGACGAGGCGCTTGACGAGGCTGCCGCAGCCCGGCGCCACGCAGGGCTGCCCCTGGCGGTCATAGACCCTGAAGCGATGCTGGAAATAGCCGAGCGAGCCGTCGGCATGGGCGAAGTCGCGCAAGGTCGAGCCGCCCGACCGGATCGCCTCCTCCAGCACCTCGCGGATGATCTGCGCCAGCGCATGCGCCGCGGGGCGCGGCCGGCCGGTCGCTGTGGCGATCGAACCGGCTTCAGCCTCGGGATGGAGGCCCGCGCGGAACAGTGCTTCGCAGACATAAATGTTGCCCAGGCCCGCCACGAGGCGCTGGTCGAGCAGCGCCGCCTTCAGCGGCGCGAATTTGCCCGCGAAAAGCCGCGCCAGCGTCTCGCCGGAGAGTTCGTTGCCGAGCGGCTCGATGCCCATGCCGGCGAAGTGTCTGCAGGTCTCCAGCTCACTGCGGGGCAGAATGTCCATGAAGCCGAAGCGGCGGACGTCGTTATAGGTGATGCGGGCGCCGGACCCCATGTGGAAGACGACATGGTCGTGGATCAGATGCCGGCCGATCTCGTTGTAATAGGCGCCCGGCTCCACGGGTGGGGTGCCCGGCGCCTCGACGACGAAGCGCCCGCTCATGCCCAGATGCATGATCAGCGCCTGCCCGTCGTCGAGATCGGCGATCAGATATTTCGCTCGCCGCGACAGTGCCTCGACGCGCCGGCCGGTGAGGCGGGCGGCAAAGTGGTCGGGCAACGGAAAGCGCAGATCCGGCCGGTTCTGCTCGACCCGCAGCAGCGTCTCGCCCAGCATGGCCGGCTCCAGCCCGCGCCGGACAGTCTCAACCTCGGGAAGCTCGGGCATCTCACACTTTCTCCGGTCGGCCTGCGTCGAGAGGGGCCGCGACAAGGCCCGCTGGTTTGGCTATGCATCGCCCCAGGCAAAGACAAGACAGATTGCACAGGATCGGACCGATCGTGACAGCAGCTTCCGACACCACCCATTTCGGTTTCGAGACCGTGCCGCTGGCCGAGAAGCAGGCCAAGGTCGACGATGTCTTCCACAAGGTCGCCGGCCGCTACGATCTGATGAACGACCTGATGTCGGCGGGGCTGCACCGGGCCTGGAAGAGCGCGCTGCTGACCGCCATCAACCCGCCGAAGGACCGGCCCTTCCGCCATCTCGACGTGGCCGGCGGGACCGGCGACGTCGCCTTCTCGGTGCTGGAGGCCGGCGGACCGCAGACGCAGGTCACGGTGCTCGACATCAACGCGGAGATGCTGAGCGTCGGGCGCGACCGGGCGGCCAAGCGCTTCCCCGACGACGACCGCATCGGCTTCGTGCAGGGCAATGCCGAGGAACTCGGCCTGCCCGACAGCCATTTCGACGCCTATACGATCGCCTTCGGCATCCGCAACGTGCCGCGCATCGACAAGGCTCTGGCCGAGGCCTACCGGGTGCTCAAGCGGGGCGGGCGGTTCCTGTGCCTCGAATTCAGCCATGTCGACGTGCCCCTGCTCGACAAGGTCTACGAGGCGTATTCCTTCAACGTGATCCCGCCGATGGGGCGGATGGTCACCGGCGAGGCCGAGCCCTACCAGTATCTCGTCGAGTCAATCCGCAAGTTCCCGCGCCCCCAGGCCTTCGCCGGCATGATCGAGGCCGCCGGCTTCCGCCGCGCGAAGTTCACGCCGATGACCGGCGGCGTCGTGGCGCTGCATTCGGGCTGGAAGCTGTGAGGGAGCGTTGGGCGTCATGCTCGGGCTCAACCCGAGCATCTCTCGACGCGAGCCTCTTTCGGCAGGAGATGGTCGGGTCGAGCCCGACCATGACGGCTGAGCCATGATCTCCTCGCTCTTTCATCTCGCGCGCACCGCCCGCGTCGGCTTCGTGCTGGCGCGCGAGGGGGCGCTCGCCCTGGTCGATCCGTCGGTGCTGCCGCCACTGGCGCGCGGGCTGATCCGGGTCGGGCGGCTGATCGAGCGGCGCGAGGCCGGCACCTCGGCGACAAGGCTCGCCGCGGCCCTGACCCGGCTCGGTCCGTCCTATGTGAAGTTCGGGCAGTTCCTGGCGACGCGGCCGGACGTGGTCGGCATGAAGATCGCCTCCGACCTCTCGGCGCTGCAGGACCGAATGCCGCCCTTCCCGATGGCGCAGGCCCGCGCCATCATCGAGGCCGCCCATGGCCGGCCGGTGGAACAGGTCTTCGCCGCCTTCGGCGAGCCGGTGGCGGCAGCCTCGATCGCGCAGGTCCACCGCGCCCGGCTGAACGATGGCCGCGAGGTCGCCGTGAAGGTGCTGCGGCCGGGCATCCGCGACCGTTTCCAGCGCGATCTGGGCGCGATGCGCTTCGGCGCGGAGCTGGCCGAGCGGCGCTCCGCCGAGGCGCGGCGCCTGCGCTTCACCGGCGTGGTCGAGACACTGGCGCGCTCGGTGACGATGGAGATGGATCTGCGGCTCGAGGCCGCCGCGCTGTCGGAGTTCGCCGAGAACACCAAGGACGACGCCGATTTCCGCGTGCCCCAGCCCGATTGGCAGCTGACCGCCCGCGAGATGCTGGTCGACGAGTGGATCGACGGGATCCGGCTGTCGGATGTCGAGGGCCTGCGCAAGGCCGGGCACGATCTGCCCACGCTGGGGCGGATCGTGATCCAGTCCTTCCTGAAGCATGCGATCCGCGACGGCTTCTTCCATGCCGACATGCATCCCGGAAACCTGTTCGTCGATGCGCAGGGCCGGCTTGTTGCGGTCGATGGCGGCATCATGGGCCGGCTGGGCTTAAAGGAGCGGCGCTTCCTCGCCGAGATCCTGCTCGGCTTCATCACCCGCGACTATCGCCGCGTCGCCGAGGTGCATTTCGAGGCCGGCTATGTGCCGGTTCATCACGACGTCGCCGATTTCGCCCAGGCGATCCGCGCCGTGGGCGAGCCGATCCACGACAAGAGCGCCGACCAGATCTCGATGGCGAAGGTGCTGACGCTGCTCTTCGAGATCACCGGCATGTTCGACATGGCAACGCGCACCGAGCTCGTCATGCTGCAGAAGACCATGGTGGTGGTCGAGGGCGTGGCCCGCACGCTCGATCCGCATTTGGACATGTGGAGCACGGCCGAGCCGGTGGTGCGCGACTGGATCACGCAGAATCTCGGCCCGCTCGGCCGGGTTCAGGAGGCCGGGCGTGGGGCCGGATCACTGCTGGGAAGCCTGTCGCGCCTGCCGGAGACAGTGACACGCGCCGAGCGCGTGCTGGGCCAGCTCGAGGACGCCTCGCGCCACGGTTTCACACTCGACGAGCGCAGCGTCGCCGCGATCGGCCGTGCCGAGGCGCAGCGCAACCGCTGGGGCAACTGGGCGCTGTGGGTGATCGCAGGCCTGCTCGCCTGGGCGGTGCTGGGGTAGCCTTGTCATTCCGGGGCTTCGCGAAGCGAATAGCCCGGAATCCACGACTTGGTGCGGTTCAACCAGCTTCCCGCCACAGATGTTGAAGAATGTCGGCGGCTCGCCCGGTCGTGGGTTCCGGGTTCGCCGCTGTCGCGGGGCCCCGGAATGACAGGCGGCTCAGCCGCAATTCGCCCTGTCCGCCGGCATCTCCGCGGCGATCATCCAGTTCGTGCCGAAGCGGTCGCGCAGCATGCCGAAACGGGGCGCCCAGAAGGTCTCCTCCATCGGCATCTGGATCGTCGCCCCCTCGGAGAGGGCGGCGAAGATGCGCTCGGCTTCCGCCACCTCCGGCACGCTCACCGACACCGAGACGCTGCGCATCGGCCCGTCGCTGCGATCGGGTGGGGCGTCGGAGGCCATCAGCATCTGGCCGTCGAGCTCCAGACAGGCATGCAGGATCTTGTCGAGCCATTCGGGCGGGACATGTTCCTCCACCGGCGTGCCGCGATGGTCCATCATCGCCTCGATTCTGCCGCCGAGGATCGTCTCGTAGGCGGTGAAGGCCTCGCGGCAATTGCCGTCGAACATCAGATAGGGGGACAGTTTCATGGGTTCCTCCGTCGATTGGCGGCGAGACGTCAGGCCACGCGGCGGTAATGGCCGGTCATGAACTCGGTCCAGCCGCCGCTGCCGTCGGGCATGAAGGATGCGAGGATGCGGTGGTCTGGCGAGACAAGCGTGATCACGTCGCGATAGGGAATGATGGCGCCGTCGCCCATCATGTTCGGGCCGGAGGATTCGAGCGTCAGCACATTGGCGGCCTCGTCGAGCGTGCCCTCATAGAGCCAGTGATGGGTCATCATCGAGCCGATGAAGCTGCCGACGAAGCGGCCCTTGGCGGGGTCGAAGCCCAGCGTCATCAGCGTCTTGCCGGTCGTGCCGTCGGGCACATCGCCCTCGCCTTCGCCGAGCGTCCAGAGCCCGCCGAGCGAACGAACGGTCTCGCGGCCCTTCGATTTCTGCCGCGGCTGGTCCGGCCCCATGGCGCAGTCCATTTCCGAGGTCCATTCGCCGACGAGCTGGTGCAGCCAGTCGTGCTCCTTCTGCGGTTTCGCGAACATGGGGGTCTCCTCCTGATGGCCTCGGTCTCGGGCCGCGCTTAAGTTAACTCATTGGTTTAGTAATTGGCGACACTGGTCGAGTCAAGACGCAGGCCCTGTCAGCCTCCGGCAGTTGTCACGCGCGCAAGGCCGGGGCTAAAGCTCGTGCGAACGAAAGGACGCCCCCGCCCATGACGTTCGAGACCGCCGCCCATCCCGCCGCCGCGATCGACCGGCTCGAAAGGCTCTATGGCGAGGCCCGGGCGGCGCTGCGCCGCGATCTGCAGCGCTTCTTCGAGACCGGGCAGGCGCCGACGCCCGACGAGCGCGCGCGTTACCGCTATCCGCTGCTGCGCGTGACCTATGAGCCGTCGAAGCTGCCGGCGGCGACCCGGCGCGGCTATGCCAAATTCGCGGCACCCGGCGTCTATTCGACCACGATCACGCAGCCTGCCGAGTTCCGCGGCTATCTGCTCGATCAGCTGGAGCCGCTGGTCGAGGAGTATGACGCGACGATCGAGACCGGCGTCAGCGACCAGGAAATTCCCTACCCTTACGCGCTCGACGGCGGCGACGAGCTCGGCCGCGGCAAGATCACGGCGGCCGAACTCGCCCGGCATTTCCCGACGCCGCTGCTCTCGCTGGTCGGCGACGAGATCGCCGACGGCACCTTCGACATCGTCGAGGGGCAGCCGCGGCCGCTCTCGCTGTTCGACGCCGTGCGGGTGGATTACTCGCTGCGCCGGCTGGTGCATTATACGGGCACGGACTGGCGGGCGGTGCAGCCCTGGGTGCTGCTGACCAACTACCACCGCTATGTCGACCAGTTCGTCCGGCTGGGGCTGGCCGAGATCGAGGCCGGCACGGCGCAGGCGCTGGTGACGCCGGGCGGCGTCCGCATCGAGCGCGACGGGATCGACGTCAGCGCGGCCGAGCGGGTGATGTCGGCGCCCTGGCACCGCTTCCAGATGCCGGCCTATCACCTGATCCGTGAGAACGGGCAGGGCGTGACGCTGGTAAATATCGGCGTCGGCCCCTCCAACGCCAAGAACATCACCGACCATCTGGCCGTGCTGCGCCCGCATTGCTGGCTGATGGTCGGCCATTGCGGGGGCCTGCGCCAGACGCAGATCATCGGCGACTACGTCCTCGCCCATGCCTATCTGCGCCAGGACGGCATCCTCGACGAGCTGGTGCCGCCCGACGTGCCGGTCCCGGCCCTCGCCGAGGTCCAGGTCGCGCTGCAGGAGGCCGCGGCCGAGGTCACCGGCGAGAAGGGCGACCAGCTCAAGAACCGGCTGCGCACCGGCACCGTGGTGACGCAGGACGACCGCAACTGGGAGCTGCGCTGGACCAAGGAGCGTCGCCGGATCAACCTGTCGCGCGCCATCGCGGTCGACATGGAATCGGGCACGATCGCGGCGCAGGGCTACCGCTTGCGCGTGCCCTATGGCACGCTGCTCTGCGTCTCCGACAAGCCGCTGCATGGCGAGATCAAGCTGCCGGGCGCCGCCAACGCCTTCTATGAGCGCGCCGTCAGCGAGCATCTGCGGATCGGGTTGGCGGCGCTGGAGCGGCTCAAGCAGGCCGGCTCGACGATCCATTCGCGCAAGCTGCGCAGCTTCGACGAGCCGCCGTTCCGGTAGAGCCCTCGCGATTTCCGGACATCACGACGTCATCCCGGGCTTGCCCCGGCATCCATCGGAGGGCTCCGGATCTCTAGGATGGATCCCGGAGCGGCGCTGCTGCGCAGCTTGTCCGGGATGACGGCGTGGTTCCGAGAAAACCTAGACCGTGATGCGGTCGATCTCGGCGAGTTCGTCGGCTGTCAGCGCCCAGTCGGCCGCCTTCACATTGGCGGCGATCTGCTCGGGCCTGGTCGCACCGGCGATGACGCTGGAGACGACCGGCTGGGCCGCGAGCCAGGAGAAGGCGAGTTCGACCAACGTCCTGCCGCGCGCCTCGCAGAAATCAGTCAGCGCCTCGATCTTCGCCCAGTTGGCGTCGCTAAAGATCTGGCCGGCGCGCTCGGGCAGCTTGGTCAGGCGCGCGCCGTCGGGCATCGGGGCGTTGCGCTTGTACTTGCCCGTGAGGGCGCCGTTGGCGAGCGGGAAATAGGGCAGCAGACCCATGCGGTAATGGGTGAGCGCCGGGATCAGGTCCTTCTCGGCGCCGCGCTTCAGCAGGCTGTACTCGTCCTGCGCAGAGGCGAAGCCGGGCAGGCGCAGATCGCGCGCGGTCCATTGCGCATCCGCAACCTGCCAGGCCGGCATGTTGGAGCAGCCGGTGTAGCGGACCTTTCCTTCAGTCACGAGGTCCTCGAGCGCGCGCAGCGTCTCGTCGATCGGGGTCAGCGGATCGGGGGTGTGGAACTGGTAGAGGTCGATCCAGTCCGTCTTCAGCCGCGTCAGCGATTCCTCGACGGCGCTGAAGATGTAGCGGCGCGAGCCGCCCTGCCCGCCATGGAACATCTTCATGCCGAATTTCGAGGCCAGCACGATGTCCTTGCGGCGCGCGCCCAGCACCTCGCCCAGCACGCGCTCCGAGCCCGCCTTCTCGCCATAGATGTCGGCCGTGTCGAACAGGGTGATGCCGTGCTCGATCGCGGCATCGACCACCTTGCGCGCGGCCTCGTCGTCGATGCGGCCGCCGAAATTGTTGCAGCCGAGGCCGACGAGGGAGACGCGCAGGCCGGAACGGCCGAGATTGCGGAACTGCATGGGGCTCTCCTGATCGGGGACAGCCCAGAGGACCAGAGCCGGCCGGCCTGAACAAGCGCGCCTGCAGCCTGCACCGCTGCGCGGGACGCAAGGCGGGCGGCTCAGTGGGACATCAGGCAGCAGACCGGGGTGGCCTGGATGA
This sequence comes from Allobosea sp. R86505, assembly GCF_042466375.1. NCBI lineage: Bacteria > Pseudomonadati > Pseudomonadota > Alphaproteobacteria > Hyphomicrobiales > Alloboseaceae > Allobosea > Allobosea sp. R86505. The sequence continues at coordinate 607,109 of NZ_JAXHPY010000001.1, forward strand.
GTTCCTGGGTGACGCCCCCGAAAATCCATTCGCGCAGGCGGCTATGGCCATAGGCCCCCGCGACGATCAGATCCGCGCCCTGATGCCGGACCAGATCCGTAATCTCCCCGACGATCGAGCCCCCGCCCTTCGGCCGCAGCACCGGGCGGGCGGCGATGCCGTACTGGGCAAGATAGCTGCAGACATCCTGGGCTGCGTCGTCATCGGGATCGGCACCGACGGAGAGCACGGAGACCATCTCGGCCCGGACCAGGAAGGGCAGCGCATCCTGCAGGGCACGGCGCGATTCACGCGTGTCCTTCCAGGCGACCACCACGCTGCGCGCCGCGAGGGCTTCGATGCCGGGCGGCACCACCAGGATCGGCCGCCCCAACTCCATGACGATGTCGCCGGGCGCGATGCCCATCCGCCCCAGCGCCGGATCTCCCGGTCCCTGGCGCGCGAGGACGACCAGATCAGCCGCGCGCGACTGGGTCAGCAGGAACTGGCGGCTCTGCTCGATCGCGCTGCGCCATTCGAGCGCGACGCCATCGGCCGCGCCGCGGAAGAGCGCTTCCGCCTTCGCCAGATCCTCGAGCAGGACCGTGCGACCGTTCTCGACCACCACGGCATCGACCATGCCCGCGCTGTCCCCGTAATAGGGCAGCTCGATCTGGTCGGCCCCCAGACCGATCAGGCGGCAGGAGAGAGCCTTCGCCAGCCTGGCCGCGAAGTGGATCGTGTGTTGGCATCCCTCCCCGAGTTGCACCGGCACGAGCAGCGTCCCGATGCCCAGGGGCTGGGCCGTTATCAGAGGGGTCGACATGGCTTTTCGGTCTCCGTCGCGACGACTTCAGGACGCGTCGGCGGCGGCGGACGCCCCGACCGGCCGGATGGTGACGACCCTGTAGGGCAGGAAATCGCCCTCCTGCTCGCGGATCGAGACGTATTCCCCGATCTGGAAGCGGTGCCGGTCCAGCTTGTAGCCGAATTCGTCATCCTCACTGGAGGCATCGTCATAGTCGATGCCCCAGTTCGCGCCGCCTTCGCCGCCGGGCCGGTGCAGGAGCCAGCCATGGCGGTCGGGCTCGCCGGGACGGAAGCGCCGGACGCGGCATTTGTCGCGGGACGCCTGCCATTCCTGCGCGACCAGCCTGCCCTCGGCATCGAGCGGGGCGGTGATCTCGTAGCCGTCGCGGCTGCTGCCTTCGGGCTGCGCCGGGGTGCGCCCCAGATGAAGCGAGATGCGCTGAAGCATGGTGCCGTTCCTCCGTCGATCGCCGACGAGGGCACTGTTCCACCAATCGGAGCGCGAAGGATTGATCCAGCGCAAGGGGTCGGCCGCGCATTCGGGCAAGCTGTCGGCAACAGCAACCCCCTGGAGGACCGCCATGCCCCTCTCGATCAAGAGCGTTCTCGTCGGCTTCACCGAGGACGGACGCGGCAATCACAGCTCGGCCGTCGCCTATGCGATCTCGCTGTCGCAGTCCGCCGACGCCCATCTGACCCTGGAGGCCGCCTCGATGCGCTATGCGGTGCCGGGATCGCTGGTCGGTGCCTTCGGCGCCGAGCTGATCGCCCATGAAAACCGCCGCATCAAGGAGCTGGCCGAGGCCTTCGCCGAACAGTCCAAGGGCCGGGCCGACCTCGCCGGCGTCGTCTGCACCGTCGAGACCCCGTCCCTCGTCTTCGCCAGCCTCTGCGACCGGCTGTTGGCCCATGCCCGCGTGCACGACGTCACGGTGCTCGACATGGAGACCGATCCGGTCCAGCGCGACCGGGGGCTGATCGAGGCGGCCCTGTTCGACAGTGGCCGCCCGGTCCTGATCGTGCCGCCGGGCAGCGAGCGCTACGCCGCCCGGCGCATCGTGATCGCCTGGGACGGCGGCGCTTCGGCGGCGCGGGCCGTCGCGGACGCCCTGCCCTTCCTCAAGGAGGCGGAGGAGGTCGAGATCGTGACCGTCACCGGCGAGAAGGATCTCGCCGGCCTGTTGCCCGGCACCGACCTCGCCCCGCATCTGGCACGGCACGGGATCAAGGTGGGCGTGCGCAACATCGCGCTGGGCGAAGCCGACGTCGCCACCGAGATTCGCCAGGCGGCCGCCGGCTTCGCGGCCGATCTGATCGTCTGCGGCGCCTACAAGCACTCGCGCCTGCGCGAATGGCTGCTCGGCGGCGTGACGCAATCGCTGCTGCACGAATGCACGCTGCCGATCCTGATGAGCCACTGAGCGGCGGCTCCCGCCGAAACGACGAAGGGCGGGCCTTCCGGCCCGCCCTTCGAACATCCGCCAGGACCACCCGGTTCAGGCGACGTCCTGCTTCATCTTCTGCGAGCGCTTGCGCTCGTTGGGGTCGAGGATCGCCTTGCGCAGGCGGATCGACTTCGGCGTGACCTCGACCAGCTCGTCGTCGTCGATCCAGGCCAGCGAGCGCTCGAGCGTCATGCGGATCGGCGGGGTCAGGCGCACCGCCTCGTCCTTCGAGGTGGTGCGGATGTTGGTGAGCTTCTTGCCCTTCAGAACGTTCACCTCCAGATCGTTCTCGCGGGTGTGCTCGCCGACGATCATGCCCTGATAGACCTTCCAGCCGGGCTCGATCATCATCGGGCCGCGGTCCTCGAGGTTCCAGAGCGCATAGGCCACGGCCTCGCCGGTCTCCATCGCGATCAGCACGCCGTTGCGGCGGCCGCCGATCTCGCCCTTGTAGGGCATGTAGTCATGGAACAGGCGGTTCATGATCGCGGTGCCGCGGGTGTCGGTCAGGAGTTCGCCCTGATAGCCGATCAGCCCGCGGGTCGGGGCGTGGAACATCAGGCGCAGGCGGTTGCCGCCGGACGGGCGCATCTCCAGCATGTCGGCCTTGCGCTCGGACATCTTCTGCACGACGACGCCGGAATGCTCCTCGTCGACGTCGATGATGACCTCCTCGATCGGCTCGAGCAGCTGGCCGCTCTCGTCGCGCTTCAGCACCACGCGCGGACGCGAGACGCCGAGCTCGAAGCCCTCGCGGCGCATCTGCTCGATCAGGATGGCGAGCTGGAGTTCGCCCCGGCCGGAGACGATGTAGCTGTCCTTGTCCTTGGCCTCTTCGATCTTCAGCGCGACATTGCCCTCGGCCTCCTTGAACAGGCGGTCGCGGATGACGCGGGTGGTGACCTTGTCGCCCTCGGTGCCCGCCAGCGGCGAGTCGTTGACCATGAAGGTCATCGAGACGGTCGGCGGGTCGATCGGCTGCGCCTTGATCGCGGTCTCGACGGACGGGTCGCAGAAGGTGTCGGCGACCGAGCCCTTCACGAGGCCGGCAATCGAGACGATGTCGCCGGGAATGGCTTCCTCGATCGGCGTACGCTCCAGGCCGCGGAAGGCGAGGATCTTGGTGATGCGCCCGCTTTCGACGAGGCTGCCATCGCCGGAGAGAACCTTGATCTGCTGATTGGGCTTGGCGGTGCCGGAGACGACGCGGCCGGTGATGATGCGGCCGAGATAGGGATTGGCCTCGAGCAGCGTGCCAAGCATGCGGAACGGGCCCTCCTCGATGCGCGGCTCGGGCACATGGCTGAGGATGAGGTCGTACATCGGCGCGAGCCCCTGGTCCTGCGGACCGGCCGGGTCATGCGCCATCCAGCCCTGCTTGCCCGAACCGTAGAGGATCGGGAAGTCGAGCTGCTCGTCGGTTGCGTCGAGCGCGGCAAAGAGATCGAAGACCTCGTTGATGACCTCGGTGACGCGGGCGTCGGGCTTGTCGACCTTGTTGATCGCGACGATCGGGCGCAGCCCGAGCTTCAGCGCCTTCGAGACCACGAATTTGGTCTGCGGCATCGGGCCCTCGGCGGCATCGACCAGCACGATCGCGGAATCGACCATGTTCAGGATGCGCTCAACCTCGCCGCCGAAATCGGCATGGCCCGGGGTGTCGACGATGTTGATCCGGACATCCTTCCAGACGACCGAGGTCGCCTTGGCGAGAATGGTGATGCCGCGCTCCTTCTCCAGTTCGTTGGAGTCCATCACACGTTCGATGACGCGCTGGTTGTCGCGGTAGGTGCCCGACTGCTGCAGCAGCTTGTCGACGAGCGTGGTCTTGCCGTGGTCGACGTGGGCGATGATGGCGATATTGCGCATGGACATGCGGGAAGGGCCTTTGTCATGGCCACAAGCCGGCGAGGATCGATGCCCTGCCGGCGCAGCCCGTCTCGAGGAAACTGGAATTCGCTGCGCTGCACATAAACGTTGACGGGCGTTTGGGCAACCACGAACGGCCCGACAGCCGGGCAATGGGTAAATCGCGGTTGCACGCGACAGCGTCAGATCGTGACGGCGGCGGCCCGGAGCTTGGCCTCGACGACCGCCCGGCCGACCTGATCGAAGACGAGACGGTAGGCGGCGATGGCGGAGGAATCGAGATTGCCCTCGCCGAAATCCCCGAGAACTTCGAGCAGGATGGCGTCGGCCTCGGCGCGGCAGCGATCGAGCGCCGCGGGGTCGGTCGTCGCCCGGATCTGCGGCAGGAGCGTCAGCATCCGGTCGAGTCCCAGCATCGCCTGCCGGCGCCGGGCCGCGCTTTCGCGCCCGAGCAGCCCGGCCGCGCCGGTCCCCAGCAGCGAGAGCGCCATCACGCCGAGATAGAACCAGTCGCCATAGCGCTCGAAGAAGGTCTTCTGCTCGCCATCGATGAAGGCGGCCGCGCCGGGATGGACCGGCAGGGGCGCATCCTTGTCGGTCGCCGGAGTCTCGAGTCCCTGGATCTGCGGCAGCTCCGCCGCCAGCGTCACGCGCAGCGCCAGGAGCGCGCTGACGAGATTGCCGACGACGTCCTCGTCGAGATCCTGCGAAGCCACGAGACGCGAGGTGACCGCGATGGTCGGCAGATTCTCCGCCGGTCGCGGCGGGTCGCCGCCGAGCGCACCGCGCACGATTTCACCGGTCTCGATGGTGCGGATCCGCGCCGCCAGCGCGTCCGCCTCGCGGATCGGGATCAGAACCGGATCCTCTCCCCAGGCCGAGCGCAGACGGCCCGCTCCGTCGCCGCCGGCCCGGGCGCCGACCGCATTGACGGAGAAGAAGGCATCGATCCGGCGCTCCTTCGCCGCCGGAACGACATCGTCCGGGGTCAGGCCGACGACCTCGACATCCGCCTGCTCGACTTCATATTGCGCCAGAACGAGCTTGAGCAGGGCGATGTTGCCGGGCGGATTGCGCACGACCCCGACGCGCCGGCCGCGCAGATCTGCAATGCGCCCAATCGCGCTCTGCTTGTCCGTGATCAGGAAAGGGAAGGAGCGGCGCGTGATGAGCGCCGTATCGGCCTTGGCCGGCAGCGCAATGTCAGGCCGGACGATGGCGAGGTCGGCCTCGCCGGAATCGATCTTGCGCGCGCTCTCCTCGGAGCCCTCCGTCAGGATGAGCCGCAGCCGGATCTGGGACTTCTCGCGGTTCAGCCCCTGAACGAAGCCCGCCGCCATCCGGGCATCCTCGGAGCGGAGCGGGCCGACGGCCAGGCGCAGCGTCCGTGGTTGGCTGACGACGTACGATATGGCCGCGGTGATGCCGGCCAGCGCCAGCAGCCCCGCGAGAATGGTGAAACCGCGCCGCCCCTTGCCGAACAATCGAGTCCGCCCGCCCTGTCGCCGCTTCGCTTCGCCGGCATCCGCCGGACGCGTCTAGCATTGCAACCTCTGCCATCATGTCGCAAGTGCGGCGGCCATCGCCTTCGTGTATGGCGGTCGGATGTCAGCCGCGCCCCCCTCCCTCGTCATCAAGATCTGCGGCCTCTCGACGCCCGAGACGCTGGAATCCGCGCTGGCAGCCGGCGCAGAAATGATCGGCCTCGTCTTCCATCCGAAGAGCCCGCGCTTCGTACAGCCGGAAGAGGCGGCCGTGCTGGCCGCGATGGCGCGTGGCCGTGCCGAGATCGTCGCGCTGGTCGTCGACCGCGACATCGCCGAGCTCACGGATCTCGTCGAGGCCGTCCGGCCGGACTGGCTGCAGTTGCATGGGCGCGAGACGCCCGAGACGGTCCGCGCCATCAAGGCCGCGACCGGGCTGCACGCGATCAAGGCGCTCGGCGTCGCGGACCGGCACGATCTCGCCGCCTTCGCCGCTTATGACGGCATCGCGGACCGCATCCTGCTCGACGCCAAGCCGCCGAAGGACGCCGCCTATCCCGGCGGGCACGGGCGCGCCTTCGACTGGTCGATCCTGGCGGCGCTCGACCGGGCTTCGCCCTTCATGCTATCGGGCGGGCTCGATCCGGCGAATGTGGCGCAGGCCATCGCGATGGCACGGCCCTGGGGCGTCGACGTCTCCTCCGGCGTGGAGCGGGCGCCCGGCGTCAAGGATGTCGACCGGATCACGGATTTCGTCGTCGCGGCCCGCGCCGCGGCGGCCGCAGCAACAGAGGCAGGCCGGTCATGAACGCCCCCCAGAACCCGAACACCTACCGCTCCGGCCCCGACGAGAACGGCCGCTTCGGCCTGTTCGGCGGGCGCTTCGTCGCCGAGACGCTGATGCCCCTCGTGCTCTCGCTGGAGCAGGCCTATGAAGCCGCCAAGGTCGATCCCGGCTTCCAGGCCGACATGGCGAGCTATCTCAAGCACTATGTCGGGCGGCCCTCGCCGCTCTATTTCGCCGAGCGCATGACCGAGCATCTCGGCGGCGCGAAGATCTATTTCAAGCGCGACGAGCTCAACCACACCGGCGCGCACAAGGTGAACAACGTGCTCGGCCAGATCCTTCTGGCGCGGCGGATGGGCAAGAAGCGCATCATCGCCGAGACCGGCGCCGGCCAGCACGGCGTCGCGACCGCAACGCTCTGTGCCCGCTTCGGGCTGGAATGCATCGTCTATATGGGCGCCGTCGACGTCGCCCGGCAGGCCAGCAACGTCTTCCGCATGAAGATGCTCGGCGCCAGCGTCGTGCCCGTCCAGTCCGGCACCAAGACGCTCAAGGACGCCATGAACGAAGCGCTGCGCGACTGGGTGACCAATGTCGCGACGACGTTCTACTGCATCGGCACGGCGGCCGGCCCGCACCCCTATCCCGCGATGGTGCGCGACTTCCAGTCGGTGATCGGCAGCGAGACCCGCGAGCAGATGCTGGAGGCGGAAGGCCGCCTGCCGGATTCGCTGATCGCGGCGATCGGCGGCGGTTCCAACGCAATCGGCCTGTTCCACCCCTTCCTCGACGACCCGAGCGTCAGGATGTGGGGCGTCGAGGCGGCCGGCCATGGCCTCTCGACCGCGCAGCACGCGGCATCGCTGACCGGCGGCAAGCCCGGCGTCCTCCACGGCAACCGGACCTATCTGCTGATGGACGAGGATGGGCAGATCAAGGACGCGCATTCGATCTCGGCCGGGCTCGACTATCCCGGCATCGGGCCGGAGCATGCCTGGCTGCACGACACCGGCCGCGTCACCTACATCTCCGCCACCGATGACGAGGCGCTCTCGGCTTTCCAGCTCTGCTCGAAGCTCGAAGGCATCATCCCCGCGCTGGAGCCGGCCCATGCGCTGGCCAAGGTGATCGAGCTCGCCCCGACCCTGCCGAAGGACCACCTGATGGTGATGAATCTCTGCGGGCGTGGCGACAAGGACATCCCACAGGTGGCGGAAATCCTCGGCGGCATGTGAGCGAAAACGCCCGCTTCGGCGGGATAATCGCGACCACCCCCTCGACTCATAGCCCCGATCCAGCAACCATGAGTTGTCCCGGCCCATCTGGCGCCGGACAGTCTCGTCGTTGCGTGGGGCGGAGCCGGGCCAGTGGGGGGCAGCGGTCACGACAGGCAAGCGGAGGTTTCGGCGCCGGCCTCGACCGGCCTGCCGGTCGAAATCGCTTTTCTCGCGCGCCAGGGCATCGCACCGGCCGATCTCGTCGCAGTGGCGCGACGCGCCGAACGTGACCGGACCGAGCCCGCCCGCGAGGTGCTCGCGCGTGGGCTGATCGACGAGGAGAGCCTCTACCGCGCGCTGGCGGCCGAGCTCGGCCTCCCCTTCCAGGCCGGCCCCTTCGCCCTGAGGCCGGGCGGCGAGCATGCGGCGATCCTGCGCGGCGGCATCGCACCCATTCTCGCCGAGCCCTTCGGCCGCCACCGCTTCGTCCTGGCTCCCGAAGGACCGGCGCTGCGAGCCATGCTGGAGGCCGGACCGCGCCGGCGCGACGATGTCGCCGTGGTGACACCAAGACGTTTCGCAGCGGCCCTGCGCGAGGCCAATGCCGAGAGGCTCGCGCAGCGCGCCGCCAATCGCGACGCGCCCGGCCTCGCCCGCGACAGTGCCCGCACCGGCTCCAGCCGCGGCCAGCGCATCACGGCCGCTCTCGCCGCAGCAGCCGCGCTCGCCGGCGCCGTGGTCGCGCCGCTCGAGACGTTCTTTGCGGTCGCGCTGCTGCTGGGCCCGCTCTTCCTCGGGCTGATCCTTCTGCGGCTCGGGGCGGCAATCGAGCAGCCGCTGCCCGATCTCTGGCGCCGGCATCGCTGGCGCGTCGACGACAGCCGGCTGCCGGTCTACAGCGTGGCGATTCCGCTCTACCGCGAGGAGAGGGTGCTGGAGCAGATGCTCGAAGCCCTCCGGCACCTCGACTATCCGCCGGCGAAGCTCGACATTCGCCTGTTGATCGAGGCCGACGACACCGGCATGCAGAGCGCGCTGTCGCGGCTGCCCCTGCCGCCGCAGATCCAGGTCACGATCGTGCCGCCCGGCGAACCGCGGACGAAACCGCGGGCGCTCAATCTCGCCCTGATCGAGGCCCGCGGCGAGCTGTTCACGATCTTCGACGCTGAGGACATCCCCGATCCGCAGCAACTGCGCATGGCGGCGGCGCGCTTCCTGCGCGCGCCGGAGGATCTCGCCTGCCTGCAGGCGCGCCTCGTGATCGACCATCCGGGCGAAGGGCTGCTCCCGGCCCTGTTCGCGCTGGAATATGCCGGGCTGTTCGAGGTGCTGAACCCCGGCCTGCTGAGAGCGGGCCTGCCGATCATGCTGGGGGGCACCTCCAACCATTTCCGCACACGCGCGCTGCGGGCAGTCGGTGGCTGGGATGCGTGGAACGTCACGGAGGATGCCGATCTCGGCGTCAGGCTGGCGCGCGCCGGCTACCGCATGGGCGACCTGCCCTCGCAGACGCGGGAAGAGGCCCCGCTGACGTTGCGGGCCTGGCTGAAGCAGCGCGCTCGCTGGATCAAGGGCTACATGCAGACGCTGGTGACGCATTCGCGCGCGCCGCTGACGGTGCTGCGCGAGGCGGGGCTGCCGGCCGCCTTCGCCTTCCTCTCGCTCGGGCTCGGCACGGTCGTCACCGCGCTGGCCTATCCGGTCTTCGCGATCGCCGCCTTCCTGGCCTGGCGCGAGGGCTCGCTCCTGGCGCCGTCGCATGTCTTCGGCAGCGTCGCCTCGGCGCTGGCGGTCGGTGTCTGGCTGTTCGGCGCGGTGGCGCTGTTCCTGCCGCCGGCACTGGGCGCGCTGCGCCGCGGCTCACCGAAGCTCCTGCTGCTGCTCCCGCTGCTGCCGCTCTATTACGGGCTGGTCTGCATCGCCGCCTGGATGGCGCTGCACGAGTACCGGGCTCGCCGCTTCGCCTGGAACAAGACGGCCCATGGGCTGGCGCGGCGGCGCGCTCCCCTGTCGGAAAGCGCTGCGCCTACAGGTGACGCAGCCATTCCTGCGCCGCCTGCGCCGGCGGCTGCTCGATGTTGAAGGCGCCGATGAAGCCGCCATCCTTGCCCATGAGATAGACGAGCGCCGTGTGGTCCATGGTGTAGTCGTCGCCCTGGAGCGGGACCTTGCGGGCATAGGCGCGGTAGGCCTTGATCATCGCGTCGATGGCGGGCCGGTCGCCACTCAGGCCGACGATGCGCGGATCGAAGGAGCCGAGATAGCTCTTCATGATCTCGGGCGTGTCGCGCTCGGGATCGACGGTGACGAAAAGCGCGCGCAGCTTCTCGCCCTTCGGCCCCGCCGCGCGCAGCACCTCCGAAATCTCGAAGAGCTTGGTCGGGCAGATGTCCGGGCAATGGGTGAAGCCGAAGAAGACCAGGAAGGGCGCGCCGCGCAGATCCTGGTCGCTCAGCTTCGACCCGTCCTGAGCGACCAGGGTGAAGGGACCGCCGACGCTGGCGGTACCCGAGCCGGACTGGCCCTGCCGGCCGGGCGCGAAGGTCAGCACCGCAGCGGCGGCGAGCGCCAGCGCGCCGACGAGAAAGACGACGAGGGGCAGGACGAGACGGCGGTTCACGGCAGGAATCCCGGTGGAGGGGGCGAGGAGCGCCCGGACGGCTGAGCCCGTCAGAAACAGGCGACGATGGCGGCGATGAGGCCGTCGGTGAAAAGACGATCGCCCTCGCGCCACCAGAGCAGGAGTCCTGCGAGCAACAGCGTCAGGGCGGCGCCGCACAGGAGCAGGATGCCGAGCCGCGAGGCGGCCGCGTCCTGTGCCCCATCGATCTCGGATGTCACACCATCATCGCGGCTGGTCATAATCACCAGCATACAGCCACCGGGCGCTCGCCGGAAGCGGCATCCGTGACGCAGGCCCTCGCCTGACCTGCGGCCGAAGCTATGCAAACGCGCGTTTTTCGGACCGCCGACATGAACAAGGCCCGCCGCGTGCCGCGCGGCGGGCCTCGCCTGGACGTCCGCGATCAGGCTGCCTTGGCGACGGCGGCCTTGTTCGCCGGGCCGCCGAGCTGGGTCAGCGCCTTGTCAGTCTTGGTTTCCTCGGCCAGCGTCTCGTCGAGCAGCTTGACCGCGTCCTTGTGTCCGAGCTGGGCGGCCCAGGCCTTCAGCGTGCCATAGCGCGCGATCTCGTAATGCTCCACGGCCTGCGCGGAGGCGACGAGACCGGCATCGAGCGCCGGGCTATCGGCATAATCCTCCATCACGGCCTTGCCCTCGTCGAGAATGCCGAGAATGGCGTCGCAGGTCTTGCCGCGGGGCGCCTTGCCGATCAGTTCGAAGACCTCGCCGAGACGCTCGACATGGCCTTCCGTCTCGGCCTTGTGGGTCTCGAACGCCTTCTTCAGATCGGGCGACGTCGCCGCCTTCGCCATCTTTGGCAGAGCCTTGAGGATCTGCTTTTCGGCGTAATAGACGTCCTTCAACATGTCGTGGAACAGTTCGTCGAGCGGCTTGGGCTGCGACTGCTTGGGGTCGGACTGCTTGGGATTGGTAGCCATCGGTGTTCTCCGGGGTTTGCCTGGTCGCCCAACCGCAGAGAACCGGCTCTGTTCCACTCCCGTTCGCAGGTTTATTTGCGGAACTCTTTCGAGCAATCTGCCGTTTCCTTGAGCACCGGCGACCCAGGTCGCCCCGACTCACGGAGAATTCCCATGAAGAAGCTGCTCATCGTGACGATGCTCGTCTCGGCGACCTCGTTCGGCGCCATGGCGCAGACCTCAACCACCTCGCCCATGCCGGCGCCCCAGGCCGACACCGACCAGAACGCCCCGCTGCCCGGCGCCAACAGCTTCACCGAAGGCCAGGCCAAGAGCCGGCTCGAAGCGAACGGCTACTCCAACGTGACCGAGCTCAAGAAGGACGAGAACGGCGTCTGGAAGGGCATGGCCATGCATGGCGGTGCCCGGGTCAACGTCTCCGTCGATTATCGCGGCAACATCGTCCGCAACTGATCCATCCCGTCTTCAATTGCCATTCGGAGGTCACCATGACCCGCACCATCACCCGTTCCTATGACAGCTACACGATCGCCGCCGACGTGGTCGAGCGGCTCGAGACCGCCGGCATCCCGGCATCCGACATCAGCCTGGTCGGCCGCGACGAGCGCGGCGAGGAGAGCAACGCGGCCGAGGGCGCCGGCATCGGCGCCGGCGTCGGCGGTGCGGCCGGCCTGCTGGCCGGGCTCGGCATGCTCGCGATCCCCGGCATCGGCCCGGTCGTTGCGGCGGGCTGGCTCGCCGCCACCGCGGCGGGTGCCGTCGCCGGTGCCGCCGCGGGCGGCCTGGTCGGCTCCTTCATGAGCGCCGGCGTCGACGAGGAGGATGCGCATTACTACGCCGAGACCGTGCGTCGCGGCGGCAGCGTCGTCTCGGTGAAGACGAGCGAGGCCCAGGCCCCGGCGGCCGAGGCGATCATGGACGGCGCCACGCCGATCAACCGCGACGCCCGTCTCGCCCAGTACCGCCAGGAGGGCTGGTCGCGCTTCGACGAGAAGGCCGAGCCCTACCGCGCCACCGCGCCGCTGGTGTGATCTTTCATAAGATCGACGACAGCCTCCGGGGTTCGCGCCCTGGAGGTTTTTTCATGCGCGGGATACGCCAAAACCGGCCGCGGAGTGGTGCGGGAAGGGTCAAGCCTGTGACGAGGGGGATTGGAGCGGGCGATCGGGATCGAACCGACGACATTCAGCTTGGGAAGCTGACGTTCTACCACTGAACTACGCCCGCATGCGTCGCAGCGGCCCGTGAGGCGGCGCGAAGCAGCACGTTCATAGCGCCTGCTGCGGCGGGTGTCATCCGGGAATCGCGGATGGCGCCGCGGCGTCAGTCGCGGAAATGCTTGGAGAGTTTGAGCGCCTGGCCCTGATAGTTCGACTTCAGCCCGGCGCCATAGAGCGCGGCGGGGCGGCTCGCCATCGCCTCATAGACCAGCCGGCCGACGATCTGCCCGTCCTCGATGATGAAGGGCACGTCGCGCGAGCGGACCTCGAGCACGGCACGCGCACCCTGGCCGCCGGCGCCGCTATGGCCGAAGCCGGGATCGAAGAAGCCGGCATAATGCACGCGGAATTCGCCGACGAGCGCGTCAAAAGGCGTCATCTCGGCGGCGAAATCGGGCGGCACATGCACCGCCTCCTTGGAGGCGAGGATGTAGAACTGGCCGGGATCGAGGATCAGCGCGCGCGAGCCGTCGCTGGGGATCGGCTCCCAGAACTCGGAGGCGCGGTAGGCGCCGACGCGGTCGACGTCGATCAGTGCGGTGTGGTGCTTGCCGCGATAGCCGATCAGCCCGTCGAAGCCCGAGAGATCGACGCTGACGGCGACGCCGCCCTGGAAGGAAGGCTCGGCCGCCGTGACCAGGGTCTCGCGCTTATTCAACTCGCCCAGCGCCCTGTCATCGAGCCGGGTCTCGCCCGCCCGGAAGCGGATCTGCGAGAGACGCGAGCCCGAGCGCACCAGCACCGGGAAGGTGCGCGGCGAGATCTCGATGAAGAGCGGGCCCTCGTAGCCGTCCTCGACCAGATCGAATTCGCGGGCGCAATCGGTGATGATGCGGGTGAAGACGTCGAGTCGGCCCGTGGAGCTCTTGGGGTTGGCGGCGGCGCGCAGGCCGGCCGGGAGCTTCAGCCCCTCCATCAGCTCGGCGATGTAGACGCAGCCGGTCTCCAGAACCGCACCACGGGTCAAGTCGATCTCATGCAAGGCGAGATCATCCAGCCGGCGCCGGACCGTGCGGTCGGGACCGGGGAGAAAGCTGGCGCGGACGCGATAGGCCTTCTCGCCCAGGCGCAGATCGAGGCTGGCGGGCTGGATCTGGCCCTCGGCCGGCGGCTGGGCGAGGCGGATCGCGCCGGCCTCGATGAAGGCGCGGATGCAGTGGTCGGGCTGGATGCCGGGCTGGAGGGTCAGCATGCGAAATCCCGGAAGGACAATCGGCCACGCCTAGCGAAGCCGCGCGCAAAGGCCAAGCGCGGACGCCGCGGCGAGGCGGCGGCGGCACGGGTTGTCCACGCGAGAATGGCGGGCTCCGGCATTGACCCTTCCGCCCCGGCCTCGCTAACAAGTCTGCGGCCCGCCGGGCCGGGCGCATCAGGACGGAGCCGTCGCGATGTATCAGGCTGAGACGCAGGGCGTGCGGGTGACCGCCGTGCCGAGCTTCATGGAGGGGGAATCCTCTCCGGCCCAGGGCCGCTATTTCTGGGCCTATACCATCGAGATCCTCAATCTCTCGGCGCGGACGGTGCAGCTGATGAGCCGGCACTGGTTCATCACCGACGGGCGCGGCGAGGTCCATGAGGTGCGCGGCGAGGGCGTCGTCGGGCAGCAGCCGGTGCTGCGGCCGGGCGAGAGCTACAGCTACACCTCCGGCTGCCCGCTGATGACGCCGGACGGCTCGATGCGCGGCTTCTATGCGATGCTGGCCGAGGACGGCACGATCTTCGATGTCGCGGTGCCGCTGTTTCCGCTCGATTCCCCTTATGTGAAGAAGGTTCTGCATTGACCCTGTCCTCCTCCACGGGCCAGCGCCTGGCGCCGCTCGACATGCTCGCCCGGCTCGTCGCCTTCGACACGGTGAGCCACAAATCCAATCTGGAGCTGATCGCCTTCGTCGAGGCCTATCTCGCCGGCTGGGGCGTCGCCTCGATCCGGATTCCCAACGCCACGGGCGACAAGGCGGCGCTGTTTGCGACGATCGGCCCGCAGGACCGTGGCGGCATCCTGCTCTCGGGGCATACCGATGTGGTGCCGGTGGAGGGCCAGGCCTGGAGCCGCGACCCGTTCACGCTGCATATCGAGGATGGCCGGGCCTATGGCCGCGGCGCCGTCGACATGAAGGGCTTCATCGCGCTGGCGCTTGCGCTGGTGCCGGATTTCGTGGCGGCGGATCTCAAGACGCCGATCCACCTGTTCTTTTCCTATGACGAGGAGGTCACCTGCCTCGGCGTCGTCGACGGCATCGCCCGGATGGGCATGGATCTGCCCAAGCCGCGCGCCGTCATCGTCGGTGAGCCGACCTCGCTGGAGCTGGCCGACGCGCATAAGGGCATCCGCACCTTCTTCACGACGATCACCGGCGTCGCCGCCCATTCCTCCAAGCCGCATCTCGGCGCGAGCGCCGTTCATGGCGGCATCCGGCTCACGGCCGGGCTGGTGGCGATGGCCGACGCGCTGGAGGCCAGCCCCGACGGCAGCGGGCGCTTCGACCCGCCCTATGACACCGTCCATGTCGGCAAGCTCCATGGCGGCATCGCCCGCAACATCCTGGCCGATCGCTGCGACCTCTCCTGGGAGGTCAGGACGCTGCCGGGCTCGGACCCGGAGGATGTGCCGGCGCGCTTCGCCGCGCTGTCGCAGGAGGTGCTGGCCCGGATGCGCAAGACCGCGCCTTCGGCTGCAATCGAGACGGTGATGAGTTCGGACGTGCCGGGGCTTGCGCCCGATCCGGGTTCGGAGGCCGAGACGCTGGTGATGCGGCTGGCGGGCCGCAACCGCACGATCGCGGTCGCCTATGCGACGGAAGCCGGGCATTTCCAGCGCGCGGGGCTGCCGACCATCGTCTGCGGTCCCGGCTCGATCGACCAGGCGCATCAGCCCGACGAGTACATCACGCTGGAGCAGTTCGCCGCGGGCGAGGCCTTCATGCGCAAGCTGATGGCGGAGTGCCGGGCGTAGGGTCCGCCCGGCGACCTATCCGGCCGCCGCTTCCGCCTCGATCAGCCCGACGAGTTCGTCGAGCGCCGACAGACGGGAGAGGCGCCGGTAGCGCGGCGCACCGACCGGCTCCTCGGCATGCTCCAGCGCCCAGGTGAGCTCGTGCGGGATGTGGACGGCCCAGGCGCCGGCGGCAAGCGCGGGCAGAATGTCCGACTTCAGCGAATTGCCGACCATCATCGCATGCTGCGGGCCATCGCCATGGCGCTCGAAGATGCGGCGGTAGACTTCCTGTGTCTTGTCGCTGACGATCTCGACGCCGTGGAACAGTTCGCCGAGGCCGGACTGCGCCAGCTTGCGCTCCTGGTCGAAGAGATCGCCCTTCGTGATCAGGACGAGGCGGTGGCTGGCGGCGAGCCGCTCCAGCGTCTCGCGCGCCTGCGGCAGGGTCTCGACCGGATGGGCCGCCATCTCGCGGCCGGCGGCGAGGATCTCGCCGATGACGGAGGCCGGGACGGTGCCGTCGGTGATCTCGATCGCGGTCTCGATCATCGAGAGCACGAAGCCCTTGATGCCGAAACCGTAGAAGGCGAGGTTGCGGCGCTCGGCCTCGAGCAGCCGCCCGGAGATCTCGGCGGCGGCGCCATGGTCGCCGAGCAGGGCGACGAAGCGCTCCTCGGTCAGGCGGAAGAAGCGCTCGTTCTGCCAGAGCGTGTCGTCGGCGTCGAAGCCGATCGTGGTGATGGGGCGCGTCATCGGTCCCGCTCCCTTCGGCCGGCCGGTCAGGCCCCGGCGGACAGGCCTTCCTCAACCTCGCCGGGCGTGAAGACATAGCGCCGCGAGCAGAATTCGCAGGTCACGGCGAGCTGCCCGTCATCGGCGACCATCGCGCCACGGTCTTCCGGGGCGAAGCCGCGGAGCATGCCGAGCACCCGCTCGCGCGAGCAGCGGCAGTCCTCATGGACGAGAACCGGCTCGAAGACGCGGGCGCCGCGCTCGTGGAACAGGCGATAGAGCAGGCGCTCGCTCTCCAGAAGCGGGTCGAGCAGTTCGTGATCCTCAACCGTCTCGACGAGCGAGCGCGCCTCGGCCCAGGCATCGTCGCTGATGCCGTCGGGGTCCGGGGCGGTCAGGATCTCGTGGCCCTGCGGCGCATCCCCGGGGTGGATGTCGGCGGCCCGAAGGCGGTCGACCGAATGCGGCATGAACTGCACGAGCAGGCCGCCGGCCCGCCACTGGCGGCCCTCGCCGGTGACGATCGAGCCGACGCCGAGGCGCACCCGACTCGGGATCTGCTCCGACTGACGGAAATACTGGTGCGCCGCCTCCTCGAGGCTCTGGCGTGTCAGCGCCACGACGCCCTGATAGCGCGTGGTCGCCGAGCCCTGGTCGACCGTCATGGCGAGGTGGCCCTCGCCAAGAAGATCGCCCGTCGAGAGCCGGCCCGCGGCCTCCGCCTCCGCCAGCCGCTCCGCATCGAAATGGGCGACGGCGCGATAGACATCGGGCGCGTTGAAGTCGACGACGAGCATCGAGATCGGCCCGTCGCTCTTGGTCTGGAGCTGGAAGCGGCCCTCGAATTTCAGCGCCGTACCGAGCAGCACGGTCAGCGCCGCCGCCTCGCCGAGCACGCGCGCCACGGGCTCCGGATAGCCGTGCCGGGCGAGGATCGTGTCGATCGAGGCGCCCAGCCGCACGACGCGGCCGCGGACGTCCAGATCGGGCACGGTGAAGGGGACGACGCGGTCGTCGAGCGCGGTCACTTCCGTGCCGCTGTCGGTTCCGTCCATCAGGCGGCAACCCCGCCGAAGCACCAGGCGAGGATGCCTTTCTGCGCATGCAGGCGGTTCTCGGCCTCGTCGAAGACGGCCGATTGCGGGCCGTCCATGACGGCGTCGGTGACCTCTTCGCCGCGGCTGGCCGGCAGGCAATGCATGAAGATGGCGTCCTTTTCGGCCCGGCCGAGCAGGCGCTCGTCGACCTGGTAGGGCCGCAGCAGGTTGTGACGCGTGCCTTCCTCGTCGCCCATCGAGACCCAGCAATCGGTGATGACGCAATCGGAACCCTCGACCGCCGCTTCCGGCCGCGTGGTCAGGGACAGTTTCGCACCCTGCTGCTTCGCCCAGGCGAGCAGCGCCGGCGGCGGCGCCAGTTCGGCGGGCGTGGCGATGGCGAGCTCGAAATCGAGCCGGCCGGCGGCGTGGATCCAGGAGGTCAGCACATTGTTGGTGTCGCCCGTCCAGGCGATGCGCTTGCCCCTGATCGGGCCCTTGCGCTCCTCGAAGGTCATGACATCGGCCATGACCTGGCAGGGATGCTGGCGCTTGGTCAGGCCGTTGATCACCGGGACGGTGGCGTGCTGGGCCATCTCGACCACGGCGTCGTGGTCGAGCATGCGAATCATGATGGCGTCGACATAGCGCGAGAGCACGCGGGCGGTGTCGGCGATGGTCTCGCGCTCGCCGAGTTCGATCTCGCGGCCGGTCACCATCATCGGCGAGCCGCCGAGCTCACGGATGCCGACATCGAAGGAGACGCGCGTGCGAAGGCTCGGCTGTTCGAAGACCATGGCGACGACCTTGCCCTCGAGCAGGCGGTCGCCGACGGCCGCCGGGGTGCGGCGGCGGGACTTGATCTCCTCGCCGGCGCGCAGGATCGCGCGCAGCTCGGTCGCGGAGAAATCGGAGAGATCGAGGAAATGGCGCGTCACGGGCGCATCCTTCGCTTGCCAGATGGGGGCGTGGCCGGTGCTACTCGGCCGCGGGCCGCTTCAGCGAGGCCTCGATGGCACTCGCCGCGCGGTCGAGACGGGCGACCGCCTCGGCCACCTCCGCCTCGCCGATGATCAGCGGCGGGAGCAGGCGCACGACATTGTCACCTGCCGCAACGACGAGAAGGCCCGCGGCGCGCGCCTCGGTGACGAAATCGGTGTTCGGCGTATGCAGCTTGAGGCCGAGCATCAGCCCCTCGCCGCGGATCTCGGCGATAACCTGCGGGTGCTTGTCCTTGAGCTCGGCCAGCGACTGCTTCAGCCGCAGCGCGATCTGCCCGACCTTCTCGATGAAGCCCGGCGCCAGGACGACGTCCAGCACCGCATTGCCGACGGCCATGGCGAGCGGATTGCCGCCGAAGGTGGTGCCATGGGTGCCGAGCGTCATGCCCGAGGCGGCCTCTTCCGTGGCGAGGCAGGCGCCCATGGGGAAGCCGCCGCCGATGCCCTTGGCGACCGACATGATGTCGGGCGTCACGCCCGAGAGCTCATGGGCGAAGAACTTGCCGGTGCGGCCGACGCCGGTCTGGATCTCGTCGAAGATCAGCAGCAGCCCGCGCTCGTCGCAGAGCGTGCGCAGGCCGCGCAGGCATTGCGGCGGCACCGAGCGCAGCCCGCCCTCACCCTGGATCGGCTCGATCATGATGGCGGCCGTCTCGTCGGTGATCGCGGCCTCGAGTGCCGGATGGTCGCCGAACGGGACCTGGTCGAAGCCGTCGACCTTGGGGCCGAAGCCCTCGATATACTTCTGCTGGCCGCCGGCCGCGATCGTCGCCAGCGTGCGGCCATGGAAGGCACCCTCGAAGGTGATGATGCGGTAGCGCTCGGGATGCCCCTTCGCGGCATGGTATTTCCGCGCCATCTTGATGGCAGCCTCGTTGGCCTCGGCCCCCGAATTGGCGAAGAAGACGCGATCGGCGAAGGTCGCCTCACAGAGACGCCGCGCCAGCTTCTCGCCCTCGGGCATCGTGTAGAGGTTCGAGGTGTGCCAGATCTTGCCGGCCTGGGTCGTCAGCGCCTCGACCAGATGCGGATGGGCATGGCCGAGCGAATTCACCGCGATGCCGGCGCCGAAATCGAGATAGCGCGTGCCGTCGGCGGTGATCGACCAGGGGCCTTCGCCGCGCTCGAAGGCGACGGGCGCCCGCGCATAAGTCGGCAGGAGGACGGACGGAGCGGCGGAAGCGGAAACGGGGGCAGAGGCCATGGGATGCGATCCTCGCGACGGGCGATGGTGAAAACGGAGTGGCGCCGGACTGAAACGGTGGTCCGGGCGAGACGGCGCCAGCCTCAGCTGCGCAGCCGCATACGACCCGGCGACGACGTTATCGTCGCAGCCAGAGTCCGGTTTCTCGTCGCGCCGTCATCCGCATCGATGAAAATGCCCTGATCCGTAAAACATAAGCGCCGCCCGAAAGGGCGGCGTCGTTACGCAGCGACTATGCAAAAGGGCATGGCGGCTGTCAATTCGCCGCGCATCGAGGGACCGGCCCCACCGCCGCGGCAGTGTTGCCGAAAGGATTCGGTTTTGCCCGGATTGACAAATCGACTGGGGAAAAGGCGATTTCCGATTCGCCGACTCTTGTCGCCGAGTCAGGGCATCTTGTAGGGTCTGCCTCGTCAGATACGACATTTCGTGCGGCGACCCCTGTATCCGTCAGTTTCGACTGTAACGGCTTCCGTCTTGCGGCGGGCGCCGGGGGTATCGGATTCCGCCACGATCCGCCCAGAGGACGGTTCCGCCAGGAGCCGCCCGGAGAAGACAGGTGAGCCGATGAACGAAGCCGGAGCATGGACGGAAGAGCGCGTCGAGCTTTTGAAGAAGCTCTGGAGCGACGGTCTCAGCGCCAGCCAGATCGCCGCCGAGCTCGGCAGCGTGACGCGCAACGCCGTGATCGGGAAGGTGCACCGCCTCGGCCTGTCCGGGCGCGCCAAGAACCCGGCCGCTGCCAGCACCCCGCGCACGGCCGCGCCCCGCAAGGCGCCGACGCGCTCGCCGAGCCATCCGATGAGCGGCCCGTCCTCCAACCCGGGCGCGATGACGCGCGGCGCCAATGCGCTCGCGCCGCAATATGCTCCCGAGCCGGAAGCCCAGGCCGAGCCGGCGCCCGCCCCGTCGGAGGATGTGGTGATCCCCTTCTCCGAGCGCGTCACCATCATGGATCTGCGCGAATATATGTGCCGCTGGCCGATGGGCGATCCGACCACGCCGGAATTCCGCTTCTGCGGCGGGCGCTCGCAGACCGGCATGCCCTATTGCAGCTACCACGCCCGCATCGCCTACCAGCCGGCCGCCGACCGCCGCCGCGACCGCAGCAAGGTCCGCGCCTGAGGCGTGAGATCGCCGAAACAGTCCCGAAAGCCGGCCTTGCGGCCGGCTTTTTTGCTTGGGGGACACTGAAACGAAACAATTTGAGTAAAATCTCTACCGCAAGCTTAATTCGCCGCCCCTAGGCTCTTGGCGCCTATGGAGCGTTGCGATGCCGCCTTTCTATCTGCTGCCGTCCCTGATGCGCGCCGCAATTTGGCGCCCGTTCTTGCCCGCACAGACAGAGCCGCACCCGCTTTCGCTCATCGTGCTGGCCCTGTTGGCGAGCGCAGCCGCCATTCTGTTCGAGCGTATACTGGGCGGCGAAGGTAGCTCTTTCCAGCTCTACGGTATCAACTCCGCCCTGCTCGGATCGGTCATCGTCATCGCCTTCGCCGGCCTGTGCGCACCGCGAGGCCGACGAGCGACCTGCATCGCCGTTCTGCTGGGCCTTTCGATCCTCTCCAGCCTCGCACTCGCGCTGGCCGCACAGGCGGCCGCGGCACTCTCCCCCGCCGATGCGGATGCCGACTCGTGGTCGATGCTGATCTTCTGGATGGCGATCGCGCTCGGCATCGTCATCTGGGCAGTCGGCGCGGTTGCGACGGTCCTGCGTAGTCTCGACACGGGCGAGGTCCGTCGCCCCATCCTGCGGGCCTCCGGGGCCCTGCTCGGCATCCTCGTGATGTCCGTTCTGATGCCCTACTGGCCGACTTTCCCCGGCCAGAATTTCAGCAAGGCGACCGCCAATGTCTGGGAACTCATTTCCGCCTACCAAGCGAGTCGATCCGAGCCTTCGACGGACAGAGTTGCCGACGAAAACGGCTGGGCAGACATCGAACTGATCCAATCCCGCCTCCTTGATCAGAAGATTGCGGCGATCGCGCCACGCCGACCAGAAGCGCCCAATCTTTTTGTGCTGGGCGTTGCCGGATGGAGCGATCAGAGTGTTTTTCTGTCAGAGACGAGAGGAGCCCTTGGCGTCATCGCGGAACGCTTCAATACTGGCGGCCACTCGATGCGGCTGATCAACAATCGCGCAACGGTTTCGGACGACCCCATCGCCACGGTTACGAACCTAGGCGGCGCGCTCCGCGGCATCGCCGCGCGAATGGACACCCAAAACGATGCCCTTCTGATTTTGCTGACGTCCCACGGCAATTCGATGGGCGTAGGGCTAGAGTTCGACCCGCTGGTCCGTCGCATCTTAAGCCCCACCGTGCTCAAGCGCGCGCTCTACGATTCAGGAATCAAGAACCGGATCATCATCGTCTCGGCCTGCTATTCCGGGGTCTTCGTCCCGGACCTCGCGGATGAGAACACCGTCGTCATCACCGCGTCCTCCGCCACGACGAACTCCTTCGGTTGCTCCAACGAGCGGGAGTGGACCTATTTCGGCGATGCCTTCTTCAACCTGGCACTGAGAACGGCGCCGACCCTGGCAGCCGCATTCGAGCAGGCCAAAGCTCTCGTTTCGGAATGGGAGCAGCGCGACGGGCTGAAACCGTCGCAACCGCAAATCCACATCGGCGAATCCATCAGCCGGCTGATGCCGCTGGTCGGTGCCCCGACCCTTCCACCGAAGGAAGGCCAGGAAGCACGGCTCCGGAACTGACGGCGACGCGAACGCCGCGTCTCAGCGATGCTGGCGTTGGCCCAGCCTTTCGAGATGGCGGCTCCAGCGCGAGAGCGCGAAGCAGATCAGCCAGTAGATCGAGCCCGAGAAGACATAGGCCTCCATGTTCATGCCGACCCAGGCGGGGTCGGCCAGCGAGGCCTGGGCGATGCCGAGCAGGTCGAGGATCGAGACCACCAGCACGAGCGTGGTGTTCTTCACCAGCGCGATGAACTCGTTGGTCATCGCCGGCAGCGAAATGCGCAGCGCCTGGGGCAGGATGATCAGCCCCGTCGCCTTCCAGTAGGTCAGGCCGAGCGCGGTCGCCGCCTCGCGCTGGCCAGGCGGGAGCGCCTGCAGGCCGCCGCGCACCGCTTCGGCCATATAGGCGGCGATGACGAGGCCGAGACCGATGACGGCGCGCGCCAGCCGGTCGATGCCGACGCCGCCGGGCAGGATCAGCGGCAGCAGGAGCGAGGCCAGGAAGATCACCGCGATGATCGGCACGCCGCGCCAGAACTCGATGAAGAGCACGCTGATCAGCCGGACGATCTTGAGCTGCGACTGGCGCCCGAGTGCGAGCAGGATGCCGAGCGGGATCGCGATCAGGCTGGCATAGACCGAGATGAACAGGGTCAGCATCAGCCCGCCCCATTCGCGCGTCTCGATCCAGCGCAGGCCGAAACCACCCGCGAGCAGCCAGATGCCGAGCGGCGGCAGCACGACCAGCGCCGCGACCGCCAGCTTCAGTCTCAAGCGCGACGGCGCGAAGACGATGGCGGCGGTGGCGAGCGCGAAGAGGATACCGGCGAGATCGGCGCGCCAGCGCTCGCCCTGCGGGTAGAGCCCGTACATGAACTGGCCGAAGCGGGCCTTGACGAAGACCCAGCAGGCGCCGCCTGCCGCGCAATCGGCCCGCGTCGTGCCGCTCCAGCTCGCATCAATCAGCGCCCAGCGGATGATCGGGATCGCCAGCCAGGCGATTCCCGCCGCGAGCAGCAGGGTGACGACGCCGGTGGCGGGCGTGCCGAACAGGCGCTGGCGCCAGAGGGAGGCGGAGGCCGCGCTCATCGCGTCACCAGGGCGATGCGGGCGTTGTACCAGTTCATGAAGGCCGAGACCGCGAGCCCTATGACGAGATAGACGGCGAGCGTCATGGCGATGATCTCGATCGCCTGGCCGGTGTTGTTGAGCGCCGAGCCCATGAACAGGCTGACCACGTCGGGATAGGCGATGGCGGCGCCGAAGGACGAGTTCTTCAACACGTTCAGATACTGGTTGGTCAGCGGCGGGATCATCACGCGCAGCGCCTGCGGGATGGTGACGAGCCGGAGGATGCGCCCCGGACGCAGGCCGAGCGCGGCGGCGGCCTCGGTCTGGCCGCGCGGCACGGCCTGAATGCCGCCGCGCACGATCTCGGCGATGAAGCCCGCCGTATAGGTGACGAGCGCCGCCAGCAGGGCGACGAATTCGGGGATGATCACGAAGCCGCCGCGGTAGTTGAAGCCGCGCAGCACGGGAATGTCCCAGCCGGTCGCGAGGCTCGCCCAGGTCACGACGAGAACGGGCAGGACAACGACCAGCAAAAGACCGATGAGCAGAACCGGCGCATCCTGTCCCGTGCGCTCCTTGCGGCGGCGGGCCCAGGCGGCGACCAGCGCCTGCGCGATCCAGGACAACAGGATCGCCGCGACAGCCCAGCGGAAATTCGCCGGCGCCTCCGGCAGCGGGATGGTCAGGCCGCGGTTGTTGAGGAAGGCGACGCCGAACATGCTGACGCTGTCGCGCGGCGCGGGCAGGGCGGCGATGACCCCGAAATACCAGAACAGCACGAAGAACAGCAGCGGGATGTTGCGGACGAACTCGATATAGGCGCCGGCGATGGTCGAGAGCAGCCAGTGCGAGGACAGGCGCGCGATGCCGATGATGAAGCCGAGCCCCGTCGCGAGGACCAGCGCGGCGACCGTCACCAGCAGCGTGTTGACGACGCCAACCCAGAACAGGTCGAACACCGTGCTGGCGCGGGTGTAGTTCGTCAGCACGAAGGGCACGTCGATGCCCGAATTGCGCCAGAGGAAATCGAATCCCGAGGCGATGCCGGCCTTGACCATGTTCTCCGAGGCATTGCGCACGAAGAAGACGGTCAGGGCCACGAGCCCGAGCAGCAGCGCCGCCTGGTAGATCCAGTCGCGGACGCGCTTGTCGTTGAAGAGGGCGAGGGCTTTGGTCACGATGGCGACGTCATCATGGCAGGGGATGTCATTCCGGGGCTTCGCGAAGCGAAGAGCCCGGAACCCACGACCGGGTGATCGCTTGACGCCACCGGCCGTCGAACAACCCAGTCGTGGGTTCCGGGTTCATGCCTGCGGCATGCCCCGGAACGACAGCCCTACTCTCTCACTGGAAGGGCGGGGTGAAGAGCAGGCCGCCCTTGGTCCAGAGCTGGTTCTGGCCACGCTCGAGCTTCAGGCCCGAGCCCATGCCGACGGTGCGCTCGAAGCTCTCGCCGTAATTCCCGACCTGCTTGATGGCGTTGTACATCCAGTCGTTGGAGAGGCCCATCATCGCGCCGAAATTGCCCTCGGCGCCGAGCAGGCGGCGGACTTCCGAGTTCTTGGAGCTCGCCTTCATCTGGTCGACATTGGCGGAGGTCACGCCCAGCATCTCGGCGGCGATGGTGCCGTTCAGCACCCAGCGCACGATCAACTGCCAGCGCTCGTCGCCCCAGCGGGTGACGGGGCCCTGCGGATCGTTCGAGATCGGCTGGGTCAGGATGATGTGGTCGCCGGGGACCTTGAGCTTGACGCGCTGGCCGGCGAGTGCGCCGACGCCGGCGGTGTAGGCGTCGCAGCGGCCGGCATCATAGGCGGCGATGGCGTCGTCGTTCTTCTGGAAATTGGTGATGGTGACCTTGAGGTTGCGCTCCAGGAACCAGTCGGAGGCGTTCTTCTCCTCGGTCGAGCCGGCGGCGACGCAGACCGAGGCGCCGTCGAGATCGGCCGCGCTCTTGGCGTTGGTCGCCTTGCGGACGATGAAGGTCTGGCCCTCGTAGAAATTGATGCCCTGGAAGTTCAGGCCCAGCGAAGCGTTACGCGAGAAGGTGATGGTCGAGTTGCGCGAGAGCAGGTCGACCTGGCCCGACTGCAGGATCGGCCAGCGCTGCTGCACCGAGGTCGGCGTGAACTTGACCTTCTTGGCATCGCCGAGGACGGCGGCGGCCAGCGCCTTGCAGTAGTCGACGTCGAGGCCGGTCCACTCGCCCTTGTCGTCGGCGAAGGAGAAGCCGGGCAGACCGAGATGCACGCCGCATTCGATATGGCCGCGGGCCTTGATCGCGTCGAGCGTCGGGCTCGGGGCGAGCTGCTGGGCGCTCGCCAGGGAGGCGGTCGCCGCCAAAGCGGCGGTGGCCGCCAGAACTGTCTTCATCATCGTGGTCTCTCCCCCGGGCCCATCATGGCCGTCGGCTTCTCGAAGGGCGCGACTATGCAACAGCCGGGCCGGCAGCGGTAGAGCGGCGGGCGGCGTTTTTCAGCTGCCGAAGACGGTGTTGAGCTGGCTGCCGACCATGATGAAGGTGGTGCGCTTGGGCACCTCCTTCAGCCGGACAGCGCCGATATAGGTCATCGCCGAGCGCACGCCGCCCATCAGCTCCTGCATCGTGCCCTCGACCGGGCCGCGATAGGGCACCTCGACGGTCTTGCCCTCGGAGGCGCGGTATTTCGCGACGCCGCCGGAATAGCGCTTCATCGCCGTGTCCGAGGACATGCCGTAGAAGGTCATGCCGACGGGCACCTTCTCGCCGTCGCGTTCCTCGTAGCGGATGTCGCCCTCGCATTCGTCATGGCCGGCGAGCATGCCGCCGAGCATCATGAAGTCGGCGCCGGCGCCATAGCCCTTGGCGAGGTCGCCCGGCACGGTGACGCCGCCATCGCCGCAGACCAGGCCTTTCAGCCCATGGGCGGCATCGGCGCATTCGATGATGGCAGACAGCTGTGGATAGCCGACGCCGGTCATTTTGCGGGTGGTGCAGACCGAGCCGGGGCCAATGCCGACCTTGACGATGTCGGCGCCGGCCAGGATCAGGGCCTCGGTCATGTCGCCGGTGACGACGTTGCCGGCCATGATGACGGCATCGGGATACTCGTCCCGGGTCGCCTTGACCGTCTCGACGAACTTCTCGGTGTAGCCATTGGCGACGTCGAGACAGATCTTGCCGATCGGCGATTGGGCGTGGACGCGGGCGAGCTTGTCATGGTCCGCCTCGGTGGTGCCGAGCGAAAAGAAGGCGTTGACCGATTCCGGCTCGCGGAAGAAGGCGGCGAGTTCGTCGGGCCCGTAATGCTTGTGCAGCGCCACCATCGCGCCGTGGCGGAACAGGGCGCGCGCCATCGGTATGGTGCCGACGACGTCCATGTTCGCCGCGATCAGCGGGAAGCCGGTCCAGTCCCGCCCGGTATGGGCGAAGCGGAAAGACCGGAAGACATCGACCTCAGCGCGGCTGCCGAGAGTCGAGCGCTTGGGACGGATCAGGACGTCGCGGAAATCGAGCTTCGGGTCGTTCTCGATGCGCATCGGCAATTCCCTCGTGTCGGATTTCGGCACGCGCGCAGGAGAGGCCGGATCGGGCCCGCGTGCGCCGATTCATAACCCCGGTGACGGTCGCCGGGCAATCCGCGACAGGGCGACCTTCAGGGCGTGGCCGGCTCGCGGGGAAGGGTCCGCGCGTTCTTGCGGATGGTGTAGAGCGTCGCGCCGACCACGATTCCTGCCCCGATCCAGGTCGAGAGTTCCGGGATCTCGGCGAAGAAGACGAAGCCGGTCAGGCTCGCCAGGATCAGGCGGCTGAAGTCGAGCGGGGCGAGCGCTGCCGCCTCGCCGACCTGATAGGCCCGCGTGATCAGCCATTGCCCGGCCGTGCCGAACAGGCTGAGCACGATCAGCCAGGACCATTGCGTGGCATCGGGCGGGACCCACCAGAGCCAGGTCGGAACCGCCAGCGCGACCATCATCACCATGCCCTGCCAGATCAGGATCGTGTCGGTGCGCTCGGTCGCGGCGAGCATCCGGACGCTGACGGTGATGCCGGCATTGAGCAGCGCGCCGGCCACGGCGAGGAGGGCGAAGGTGTCGAGGCCATCACCGCTCGGCTTGAGCATGACGAGTACGCCGACGAAGCCGATCACCGTCGCGATCCAGCGGCGGGCGTCGACCACCTCCTTCAGCACGATGACGGCGGCGATGGTGACGAAGAGGACCTGGCTGAAGCCGATCGCCGTCGCCTGCGCCAGCGGGATGTGGATGACGGCGGTGAAGCCGCACAGCATCGCGGTGAGCGTCAGGACGCTGCGGACGATCTGCAGACCCGGCCGGCGCGTGCGCAGCATCGGGCGCAGGCCGCCGCGCGCGACGCAGAGCAGGACGAGGCTCATCACGATCTGCCGGATCAACAGAATCTGCACCAGCGGGATCACCCCGCCGACATGCTTGATGGCGCCGACCATCACCGCATAGACCAGCAGCGCCGCCATCATATAGGCCGAGCCGCGCAGATTGGGGCTCGCGGTGCCCCACCAGCGCGTCAGGCGGACCCGCGCGGACGGCCCGCCTTCGGCCGCCGCGACAGCGTCGGGAGCGGGGCCGGGGATCGTTTCCTTCGCTCCGATAGGCTCCGCCGGATCGAGGATGCGTGGGGGTGCCTCGGTCTCGGTCGACCCCTCTCCGTCCGCCGGGCGATCTTCGCGCCCGGTCTGCCGTTCTTCGCTCATCGCCCTCGACCGTCGGCCTCGGGCGTCGAGGCCCGGCCGGGAATCCCCGGACGAGTGATCGATGAAATCGCGGAGTCACGCCAGAGCCGGCCGCACATGCCGGGGTTGTGTCGCGGCGATGCGCCGGACGGGCAGATGCGGCATGTCCCGTGCGGACTTTCGCGTCCCTGCCGTGCGGTCTAGGAGGGCACCGCATCGCCATACGCCGGAGCCTGCATGACGGCCGCTTCCCGATCCGCTTTCCCGAGCCCGCGCCCGGCCGGCGCGCCGCGCGTCGCGAACCGGGCGGGCCGTCTTCGGTGAGAACCCTGCTGAACGACTTCGCCGAGGGCCTGCGCGGCCTTCATCCGGCCCGCTTCCCCTATCGGCGCTTCGCACTCGCGCTGCTGATCGGCGGCGTCGGCGGCTATCTCTTCGTGCTGGCGCGGCTGCCCTTGCCCTGGATGCTCGGTTCGATGGTGGCCTGCACGGCGGCCGCGCTGCTGCGCTGGCCGGTGGCGGCGCCCTCCGTGATCCGCCCGCCGATGACGATGGTGATCGGCGTGATGCTCGGCGCTGGATTCAGGCCGGAGGTGATCGCGCAATTGCCGAACTGGCTGCCGACGCTGGCGGGCCTCGTGCTGTTCATGATCGCCTGCGCCGTCGCCTGCGTCGCCTATTTCCGCAAGGTCGCGGGTTTCGACCCCGTCACGGCGTTCTTCGCGGGGATGCCGGGCGGCCTGATCGAGATGGTGACGCTGGGCGAAGAGAAGGGCGGCGATGCGCGCATCATCGCGCTGATCCACTCCGCCCGCATCCTGCTGGTGGTGATGACGCTGCCTTTCATCGTGCAGTGGATCGGCGGCGTCGCGATCGGCGGCAACCGCGTGGCCGGGCCTTCCGTGTTCGAGACGCCGCTCTCGGCCGAACTCGTCCTGCTCGCCTGCGGCGTGGCGGGGATCGTGCTGGGCGAATGGCTGCGGCTGCCGGCCAAATTCCTGCTCGGGCCGATGATCGTCAGCGCGATCGTCCACGTCTCGGGCCTGAGCGACTCGGTGCCGCCCTTCGAGATCGTCAACGCCGCCCAGCTGATCCTCGGCATCACCATCGGCTGCCGCTTCGTCGGCACGGCGCCGCAAACCATCCTGCGGGTGCTGGCCCTGTCCGCCGGCTCGACCGTGATCCTGCTGTCGCTGACGCTCGCCTTCGCCTGGCTGGTGGCAAAGGTCTCGGTACATGGGCATGTGCCGCTGATCCTGGCCTATTCGCCCGGTGGGCTGGCCGAGATGAGCCTGATCGCGCTGGCGCTGCACACGGAGGTGGCCTTTGTCGCGGCGCACCACATCATCCGGGTCTTCCTGGTGATGATCACGGCCGGCCCACTCTTCGGGCGGACGGTCGGGCGCGGCGCCAAAGACGCCGGGAAGGGCGGTGGGACGCAGCCATAGGTGCGTCCCGCTTGCCGGCCCGCCGCGTTACGCCTCGTTGACGACGAAGCCGCGCAGCTTCTGTGCCTGGTCGCCGAGGGCCGCCGTCGCAGTCGCGAGATCGCTCTGGCCGACGGCACCCTCACGCAGGACCAGGACGATGTCGTCGGCGACTTCGGCGAAGCGCTGGGCGAGGCCATCCGTGCCGACCGCCCCGCCATCGATGACGATCGGCCCGAAGCGACGCGCACGGTTGAGGAAGCCGCTTTCGATCTGCTGCACGGACACCAGATCGGCCCGGCCGACGCGCGGCAGGAAGAACAGGCCGGTACCCTCGTCCTGAAGCGCCGCGCGGACCAGTCCGACCCGGCCGGTGACGATGTCGTGCAGCCCCGCCACCGCCTCCGGCGCGAAGACGCGCGTCAGACTGTCCTCGCCGGCGCCGGCATCGACCAGCATGGCGGGCAGGCCGGCGAGGGCCGCATCGAGGGCCAGATTGAGCGCCAGCGTCGAGGCGCCCGCGTCCGGTCGCAGGCCGAGGACCAGGATCCGGCGCCGGTCGGGCTCGGAGCCCCCTCCGGCGAGCGCCGTCCGCACCGCCCGGACCGCCTTGGCGAAGCCGGCATTGGGCTTGTCGAGCACATCGACCAGATGGGTCTTGGCCTGGAACACCGAGCGCACTTCGCCGTCGTCGCGCCGCCAGCGGCGGTGGCGGACGGCTGGCAGGTTCGCCAGCAGTGGCGCCGCGGCCGTGCGCAGCAGATCGGGGACGCGCTCGGTCTGGCCGCCCTGGATCGAGACGAAGCGGCGCCAGCCCGCCTTCGGCGCGGCGGGCGGCTGCATGGGAGACGCGACCGGCGGCACGGCCATCAGCGCGCCGGCCGCCGGTTTCGCCTCGGGCACAGGTGTGGGTGTGGGAGTGGCGGTCGCGACGGCCGGCTCCGCAGGCTCGGCGGTCCGGCGCGGCGCGGGGCGCGGAAGCGTGCCGAACAGGGCGAGCCCGAGCGCCAGAGCGACGCCGACCCCGCCGCCGGCGATCCCGCCGAGAACGGCGAGCGTGCGCCGGCTGATCCCGCTCTTCTCCAGCGGCGGCATCGCCGCGCCGATGACGCGGGCATTGGTCGTGTCGATGCCGGCGAGCTCGCCGGTTTCCCGCGCGCGGCGCAGGAAGGCGTCGTAGACGACGCGCGAGGATTCGACCTCGCGCTCCAGTTCGCGCAGCTCGACGGAGGCGCGGCCGGCCGCATATTGCGTGGCGGTCAGTCGCTCGACGCGCAGCGAGAGCTGGCGCTCCGCCTCGATCGCCCGGTCGAGCTCGACCTTGGCCGAACGCGAGATTCGCGACAATTCGTCGGCGATCTGCCGGCGGGCGTCGCGGGTCTGGGCCTGCACGGCGGCGAGCGCGGGGTGGCGGGCGCCGAGCGAAGCCAGCAGGTCGGCCTCGCGGGCCAGGGTGGCGCCGAGCTGGGCGCGCAGGGCCGTCATGGTCTGGGAGGCGACGGCCTCGGGAATCGCGCCGGCCTCGATGCCGGCCGGGCGCGCGGCGATGATCTGGTCATATTTGGCGCGCGCCTCGGTCAGCCGCGTGCGGGCCGCAACGAGCTGGGCGTTGTTGAGGGTGAGCTGCTCATCCGTCATCGAGCGGCCGGCGCCGACGCCGACGATGTTGTTGGCCTCCTTGTAGCGCTCGGTCTTGTCCTCGGCGGTGCGCAGGCGGTTGCGCAATTCCTCGAGACGCGCGGTCAGGGCGTTGGTCGCGCGCTGGGCTGCGTCGGCGCGCACCGTCGCCTGGTTCTCCAGATAGGTCTCGGCCAGCGCATTGGCGATGCGGGCCGCCTTGTCGGCCTCGCGGGCGGTCACGGAGATGTCGATGACGAAGGTCCGCTCGCCGCGCCGGACGGTGACGTTTTTGTCCAGGACCGCCAGCGCATAGACGAGCCCGTCCCGCGAGGGGGCACCGCGCCCGGGCAGCCACCCCAAGAGCAGCTGCGACAGGCCCGAGCGCGGAGCCTCGCCGCCGAATTCCGGGTCCTTGTCCAGGCCGAGACTCTGGACAACCGGCGTCTTGATGCTGTCGGAGGCAATGATGCGGGCCTGGCTCTCTAGATAGCTGGTGATCGAGGTCGGGTCACCGCCGGTCACGTTGGGCGAGACTTCGTTCTGCAGCACGCGCAGGTCGCGCGGATCGATGAAGAGCTGTGCCGTGGAGACGTATTTCGGCGGAACCATGAGGCTGGCCAGCGCCGCCAGCACCGCACCGACGACCGCGGCCAGTACGATCAGCCCCTTGCGCGCCCAGAGCGTGCGGACGAGCCAGACGGGATCCGTCAGGCGGGAGACGATCTCGGGGGCGGCGGCGGCCACGACGCGGCGGCGGTCGCGGGGCTCCTGGCCCGGCTCCGGCTCGCTGACGACGGTCTCGGTGGTGAACATGCCGCTACGCTTCACTCTTCAGGTCCTCGCCCGCGGATCGCGGGGCCCGAGGCGTCGCCCAAGCCGAGGGGTCGCGGGCGACCTCGCAGCGCATCGGTCCGGCGATGTGTCGGTCCGGTTCAAGCTGTCGCATGGGCCAGGACGGTTCCGTTTCGTTTAGGGTCGCTCAACGCCTCTCGGCTAGGACATCGTGGACGGACCGTCCGAGGCAGGCACATGCCGGGCCAGACGCCCCGAGACAGACGCGCGCGTCGCGAAACGGACCCCATGCTGCCAGACCGCGCCGCCATCCTCGCCTACCTCACCATCCTGAGCGGCTCCGCCGGCAGGCTCGTCATCTCCCTTGTCTACTTCCTCATCGTTGCGAATACGTTGACCCTCGGCGATTTCGGCCTGTTCGCGACGGCCTCCGCCACGGGGCTGATCCTGTCGCGGCTGCTGGCCTTCGGATTCGTCTCGCCGGTCTATCGGATCGCCACCGTCAAGCCGCGGCTTCTGGGGGCCTATCTCGCCGGTTTCGCCGGCCTTTCCCTCGCCTCGCTGCCGCTCATCCTGCTCGCCGCGGCGCTGGTCTACGCGCTGCTGTTTTCCGGGAAGCTGGCGATCCTGCCCTTTGCGCTGATCCTGCTGGCCGAGATCCTGGGCTGGCGGCTCGTCGAGGTCGTCGCCATCGTCAACAACGGGCTGCGGCGCTTCCGGCAGTCCGCCCTGCTCGTCATCATCGGCTCGTCACTGCGCACGCTGGCGGCCCTGCTGTTCGTAGGCCTCGGGCACCGCAGCCTGGAGATCTGGGTCTTCGTCTATCTGGCCGCGACGATGGCGGGGATGATCGTGGCGCTCGTCTTCTTCCTGCCGAGGGCGCGCCTGCGCTTCGCGCAGCGGCTCTATCCGCGCCGGATGGCCGACGCGGTCTATGCCAGCGCGGCGGAGATCGTGTTCTACGCCCAGGCCGAACTCGACAAACTCCTGGTGCTGGCGCTCGCCGGCGAGCGCTCGGCCGGGCTTTACGTGATCGCGTTGCGGGTGATCGACCTCACCGCCATGCCGATCCGCAGCTTCAACCAGATGCTGGTGCAGAAGATCATGACCGAACGCGGCCTGACGGGCGGGCCGCGCCGGCTCGCGCTGATCGAGTTCGGCATCGCAGCGGTCTCTATCGCCGGCCTGGGGGCCGTGATCCTCATGCTGCAGCCTTTCCCGGGGCTGCTTGGCCGCAATGTTTCAGAGGCCGCCTATCTTTTCCTGCCGATGCTGCTGGTGCCGGCCTTCCGCAACCTCGTCGAATACCACGCCGAGCTGCTCTATGCGCGCGAGCGCACCGGATCGCGCATCGCCCTTCTGTGCGCGATCACCGCGCTGAAGGCGGCGCTGCTGTCCTGGGTCCTGCTGCGGTTTGCCGCCGATGATGGCTGGGCGCCCTGGCTCAACCTGGTGTTCGGGCTGGTCTACGCCCTGTCGGCCGCCGTGACCTACCGGCTGCTGGCGCAGGGACCGGCTGCCCCGGCAGCCCCCCTCAGGAAGCGCTGAACCGCGGCCCGACAGCGCACCGGCCCCGTCCCCGCCGGATAGGGGAACAGAATTCCGATCGAATTAGCGGTTCCCACGCTTTCGCCTCCTGCTTTAGGGTGCGCCTCCAACGAGTCAGGGGCCGACAATGAACCAGATCGATCTGCAGGGAAGAACCGCCATCGTCACCGGAGGGGCGCAGGGCATCGGCCGCGCCGTCGCGGAGCGGTTCGCCGCCAGCGGTGCCCATGTCGCGATCTGGGATCTCGACGGCGACCTCGCAGCCAGGACGGCGGCCGAGATCGGCGGGACGGCGACCGGGCTTGGAATCGACGTCACCGATGCGCAGGCCGTGAAGGCCGCGGCCGACGCGCTGGAGGCCCGGCAGGGCAGCGTCGACATCCTCGTCACCAGTGCCGGCATCGCAGGCGCCAATCTGAAGACCTGGGAGTATCCGCTCGACGAATGGGCGCGGGTGATGAAGCTCAATGTCGACGGCACGCTGCATTGCTGCCAGGCGGTGATCCCGGGCATGATCAAGCGCAATTACGGGCGGCTCGTGCTGGTCGCCTCGATCGCCGGCAAGGAGGGCAACCCCAACGCCTCGGCCTATTCGGCCTCGAAGGCGGCGGTGATCGCGCTGACCAAGTCGCTCGGCAAGGAGCTGGCGACGCAGGACATCGCGGTCAACTGCATCACGCCCGCCGCCGCGCGCACCCGCATCTTCGACCAGATGACGGAGGAGCATATCGGCTACATGCTCGCCAAGATCCCGCGCGGGCGCTTCCTGCTGCCCGAGGAGGTCGCCTCGATGGTGGCTTTCCTCGCCTCGGCCGAGAACAGCTTCACCACCGGCGGCGTCTTCGACCTGTCGGGCGGCCGGGCGACCTACTAGGATCGATCGATGGCTGCCTCGCTTCCCTCCGCCGCGGTGCTGGGCGCGCGTGCCTTCGCCGCGCTCGAAGGCCTCAACCGCTTCACCGACGAACCCGGCAAGCTGACGCGGCTCTATCTCTCGCCCGCCCATCGGCAGGCGGCGGAGTGGACGAAGGGCGCGATGGAGGTCGCGGGGCTGACCGCCTTTATCGACGCGGCGGGCTCCGTTCAGGGCCGGCGCGAGGGGCCGGTGCCGGGCGAGCCTTCCGTCATGATCGGCTCCCATATCGACACGGTGAAGGATGGCGGGCGCTTCGACGGCAGTCTCGGAGTCGTTGCCGGAATCCTCGTGGCTCAGGCCCTGCGCGACGCCGGCATGTCCCTGCCCTTCGCGCTCGAAGTCGTCGCCTTCGGCGACGAGGAGAATGTCCGTTTTCCGACACATCTCTCAACCTCCGCCGCGCTGGCAGGCGGTTACGATCCGGCCTGGCTGGAGACGCGCGACGCGGACGGCGTGCGACTGTCCGATGCGCTCCGGGAGTTTGGCGGCGACCCCGGCGGCATCGCTGCGCTCGCGCGCAGGCGCGGCTCGGTCAAGGCCTATCTCGAACTGCATATCGAACAGGGGCCGGTGCTCGAGGTCGAGAACGAGGCCGTCGGCATCGTCACCGCGATCAACGCGCAACGGCGCGCGCGCATCCGCGTGACCGGCGAGGCGGGCCATGCCGGCACCGTCCCGATGAACCTGCGCAAGGACGCGCTGACCGCGAGCGCCGAGATGGCACTGGCGCTGGAGACGATCGCCGCCGCCCATGAGCAGGCCGTCGGCACGGTCGGAGTCTTCCAGGTCAGCCCGGGCGCAGCCAATGTCGTACCCGGCAGGGTCGAGTTCACGGTCGATTTTCGCAGCCCGTCCAACGCGGTGCTGGGGAACATGGAGGCCGCGATCCGCAGTGGTTTCGGTGAGATCGCCTCTCGGCGCGGCGTCGGGATCGACATCGACGTCTATACAAATGCGCCGGCCGTGCCGATGGACTCCGATCTCCAGGAAGCGCTGGCCGCAGGCGTCGCGCGGGCGGGCGGCAATGCCGCGGCGCGGCACCTGCCCTCGGGCGCGGCCCATGACGCGATGGCGATGGCGGCGCTCTGTCCCGCCGCCATGCTGTTCGTGCGCAACGAGAAGGGCATCAGCCATTCCCCGCTGGAGGCCATGACGGAGGCCGATGCCGGCATCGCGATCCGGGCTCTGCTCGAGGCCGTGGTCGAACTGGCGCGTCGCGCCGGCTGATCCCGATCAAGGCCGGGCGCGACACCGCGTGCCATTTGCCGCGGTCGGCACGAGGCCTAAAAGGCGCAGGCCGCAGGAGTCTGGCGATGGACTACGAGACATTTTTCCGCACGGAGCTGGACGGTCTGCGCCGCGAAGGCCGCTATCGCGTCTTCGCCGATCTCGAGCGCAAGGCGGGCCAGTTCCCGCTAGCGACCTATCATGGCGAAGGCGGTCCCCGCGCGATTACTGTCTGGTGCTCCAACGACTATCTCGGCATGGGCCAGCACCCGGCCGTGCTGGCGGCGATGCACGGAGCGCTCGATTCCTGTGGCGCCGGGGCTGGCGGCACCCGCAACATCGGCGGCACCAACCATTACCACGTGCTGCTGGAGCAGGAGCTGGCCGATCTGCACGGCAAGGAAGCCGCGCTGCTGTTCAACTCGGGCTACATGTCGAACTGGGCCTCGCTCGGCACGCTCGCCTCGCGCATCCCCGGCTGCGTCGTGCTGACGGATGCGCTCAACCACGCCTCGATGATCGAGGGCATCCGGCATTCGCGGGCAGAGCGGCAGATCTTCGCTCATAACGACCCCGACGATCTCAGACGCAAGCTCGCCGCGCTCGATCCCGCCCGGCCCAAGCTGATCGCCTTCGAATCGGTCTATTCGATGGATGGCGACATCGCGCCGATCGAAACCTTCTGCGACATCGCCGCGGAATTCGGCGCGATGACCTATATCGACGAGGTCCATGCGGTCGGCCTCTACGGTCCGCGCGGCGGCGGCGTCTGCGAGCGCGACGGCCTCAGCCACCGGCTCGACGTGATCGAGGGCACGCTCGCCAAGGCCTTCGGCGTTATGGGCGGCTATATCGCGGGCTCAGCGGCCTTGTGCGACTATGTCCGCAGCTTCGCCTCCGGCTTCATCTTCTCCAGTTCGCTGCCGCCGCCGGTGGCGGCAGGCGCGCTCGCCGCGATCCGCCATCTCAAGACCAGCACGATCGAGCGCGAGCGGCATCAGGATCGCGTCGCCACATTGCGCCGTTGCCTGGACACGGCAGGCATCCCGCACCTGCCCAACCCCAGCCATATCGTGCCGGTGATGGTCGGCGACCCGGTTCTCTGCAAGGCCGTGAGCGACGAATTGCTCGACCGCTTCGACATCTATGTCCAGCCGATCAACTACCCGACCGTGCCGCGCGGCACCGAGCGGCTGCGGATCACGCCCTCGCCGCTGCATTCCGACGCCGACATCGACCATCTGGTGGCGGGGCTGAGCGCGATCTGGGGACGGGTGGGGCTGAAGCGGGCGGCCTGACAGGCGCGTTTCACGTGAATCGCCGTATCCGCGAGGCCCCGGCCGCGCGTCCGGCACGCTGCGCCCCTTGATACGGCGCGCAGGGCTGAACATGTTGGCGACTCACGCCGCGCCAAATGCCGAGGCCCCAGCCCGATGTCCGACACCAGCAGCCCACCCCTGATGCACGCGACGACCATCCTGATGGTGCGCAAGAGCGGGCGGGTCGTGATCGGCGGCGATGGCCAGGTCTCGCTCGGCCAGACCATCATGAAGGGCAATGCCCGCAAGGTGCGCCGCCTCGCCAAGGGCGCGGTGATCGCAGGCTTCGCCGGCGCCACCGCAGACGCCTTCACGCTGTTCGAGCGGCTGGAAACCAAGCTGGAGCAGTATCCGACACAGCTTCTGCGGGCCTGCGTCGAGCTCGCCAAGGACTGGCGCACCGACCGCTATCTGCGCCGGCTCGAGGCGATGCTGCTCGTCGCCGACAAGGAAGTGTCCCTCCTGATCTCGGGCACGGGAGACGTGCTGGAGCCGGAATCAGGCGAGCATGGCTCGGTGATGGCGATCGGCTCCGGCGGCAACTACGCACTCGCGGCGGCGCGCGCGCTGATCGACGTCGAGACCGATGCCGAGGCGATCGTGCGCAAGGCCATGAAGATCGCAGGAGACATCTGCGTCTACACGAACCATTCCCTCGTCATCGAGACACTGGACACGCCATGATCGTCGAGGAGGATCTCCAGGCCGCCGTCGCGGAGGGCATCATCGACCAGGCGCAGGCCGTGCGGATCACGCATCTGGCGCGGTTGCGGATTGACGCCAAGACGGCAAACCCGCCGCGCCTGGGCGACAGCGTCACTGCCGAGGCCGGCCGCGCCATCGACCCCGACGACGAGCGCTTCCGGCTGATCGGCGGATTCAACGACGTCTTCGTGGCGATCGGCGTCGGGCTCCTGGCCGGCGCGCTGCTCGGCCTGTCGCGCGTCGTCGGTTTCGGGGATGCCTTTTCCGCCGTCGCGCTGATCGCGGCCTGGGGGCTGAGCGAGGTCTTCGCGCGGCGGATGCGGCTGGCGCTGCCGTCGATCCTGCTGGCGACGATGTTTTGCGCCTCGGCCTCTTTGCTGGTCGCGCAGCTGGCGGCCGATCGCGGCCTGCCTTCGATCCTCTATGGCGGCTGGGTGCTTGCCGCCCTCGCGTTCTCCGGCGCAGCCCTGCTGCATCACTGGCGTTTCCGCGTGCCGATCACCATGGCCCTCATGGCGGGCGGGGCCATCGGCGCGGTTCTGGCGCTGGTGTCGGCGCTCGCGCCGGCCCTGGCGCAGGATTATCTCAACCCGATCCTGGCCCTTTGCGGCCTGTCCGTCTTCGCGCTTGCGCTGCGGCTGGACATGCGCGATCCGCGCCGCCTGACCCGGCGTTCGGACGCCGCCTTCTGGCTGCATCTGCTGGCGGCGGGGCTGATCGTGCATCCGGTCTTCCGGGGCATGGTCGGTGCCGCCGGCAGCTTCACCACCGGGACCTCGCTCGTCGTGCTCGGCATCTTCGTCGTGCTCGGCATCATCGCGCTGGTGATCGACCGGCGCGCCCTGCTCGTCTCGGCGCTGAGCTATGCCGGCATCGCGGTGGCCTATCTGATCTCGCAGAGCGTCTCGGGCGATCTCAGTCTCCCGCTGGCTCTGCTAGGACTGGCCGTGCTCGTTCTGGCCCTCTCCGCAGGCTGGCGGATGCTGCGCCGGCTGCTGGTGCCGGCGCTGCCGCTCGGGCGCTGGCGCGAGAGACTGCCTCCGATCGACGCGACACCGGCATGAGCGCCACGATACCGGCCGGCTCCCCACACGCTTCAGGACAAGCGGACATCATGACCTCCTTCTCCCCCCGCGAGATCGTCTCCGAGCTCGACCGCTTCATCGTCGGCCAGAACGACGCCAAGCGTGCTGTCGCGATCGCGCTGCGCAACCGCTGGCGGCGCCAGCAGCTCGAAGGGCCGCTGCGCGAGGAGGTCAGCCCTAAGAACATCCTGATGATCGGGCCGACCGGCTGCGGCAAGACCGAGATCGCGCGCCGCCTCGCCAAGCTCGCCAACGCGCCCTTCCTCAAGGTCGAGGCGACCAAGTTCACCGAGGTGGGCTATGTCGGCCGCGACGTCGAATCGATCGTGCGCGACCTCGTCGAGATCGCGATCGCGCTGGTGCGGGACACGCGGCGCAAGGACGTGCAGGCCAAGGCGCATGTCGCGGCCGAAGAGCGCGTGCTCGATGCACTGGTCGGAGTCAATTCCAGCCTCGCCACCCGCGAGTCCTTTCGCCGGAAGCTGCGCGCCAACGAACTCGACGACAAGGAGATCGAGGTCGAGATCGCGGCGGGCAGCGGCGCGTCGGCGCCGATGTTCGAAGTTCCCGGCATGCCCGGCGCCTCGATCGGCGCGATCAATCTCTCGGACATGTTCGGCAAGGCCTTCGGCCAGAAGGGCAAGCCGCGACGCATCCTGGTGAAGGACGCCTATGGGCCGCTGCTGACGGAAGAGAGCGAC
Organism: Allobosea sp. R86505; assembly: GCF_042466375.1. Lineage (NCBI taxonomy): Bacteria > Pseudomonadati > Pseudomonadota > Alphaproteobacteria > Hyphomicrobiales > Alloboseaceae > Allobosea > Allobosea sp. R86505. Next base: position 646,189 of record NZ_JAXHPY010000001.1, read on the forward strand.
AAGCTGATCGACCAGGAGGCGATCGTGCAGGCCGCGATCCGCGAGGTCGAGAACAACGGCATCGTCTTCCTCGACGAGATCGACAAGATCTGCGCGCGCGAGGGCAAAAGCGGGGCCGACGTCTCGCGCGAGGGCGTGCAGCGCGACCTGCTGCCGCTGATCGAGGGCACGACGGTGGCGACCAAGCATGGCGCGGTGAAGAGCGACCACATCCTGTTCATCGCCTCGGGTGCCTTCCATGTCTCGCGCCCCTCCGACCTGCTGCCGGAGCTGCAGGGGCGCCTGCCGATCCGCGTCGAGCTGTCGCCGCTGGACGTCGACGATTTCCGGCGCATCCTGACCGAGACCGAGGCCAGCCTGATCAAGCAGACGGTGGCGCTGATGGCGACGGAAGAGGTCACCGTCGATTTCACGCCCGACGCGATCGATGCGATCGCGCGCATCGCGGTGGATGTGAATTCCACCGTCGAGAACATCGGCGCGCGCCGGCTGCAGACCGTGATCGAGCGCATTCTCGACGACGTCTCCTTCACCGCGCCCGACCGCTCGGGCGAGACGGTGACGATCGACGCCGCTTATGTGCAGTCGCGCATCGGCGATCTCGCGAAGAACGCCGATCTGAGCCGGTTCATCCTGTAGCCGGCCGTTGAAGGGAAGGGCGGCGATGCCGGCGGAACCCGCGAAGCTCGCCCGCAACTCGCTCGTCGTCGGGCTGGCGACGGTTTTGTCGCGCCTCCTCGGCTTCGCCCGCGACATGCTGATCGCGCGGATGCTGGGCGCCGGGCCGGTGGCGGACGCCTTCCTCGTCGCCTTCCGCCTGCCCAATCTGATGCGCCGCGTGCTGGGCGAAGGTGGGCTGAACGCGCCCTTCGTGCCGGTCTATCTCGATCTGCGGTCCGTGGAGGGTGCGCAGGCCGCGCGGCGCTTCGTCGGCGAGGCCTTCGCCTGGCTGGCCCTCGGCGTCGGTGCCGCCACGGGACTCGGCCTGCTGCTCGCGCCCTGGCTCGTTCTCGCCATCGCAGGCGGATTCCACGACGCGCCCCAGACCCTGGCGATGGCGACGGCCTATACCCGGATCGCGCTGCCCTTCGTCGCCTTCACGACACTCGCTTCGCTGCTCGCCGCGGTGCTGAATTCGGAGGGCCGCTTTCTCGTCGCCGCGCTGGCGCCCTCCTTGCTCAACCTCGTGCTGATCGCCGCCCTGATCGTCGCGCTGACGACCGGCATGCCCTCGGCGCAAGGGGCCGCGCTGATTGCGGCTGCGGTCAGCCTCGGCGGTGCGCTGCACCTGCTGATGGTCGCCGTCGCCCTGTGGCATGGCGACATGCCGCTGGTGCGGCCCCGCCTGCGCTGGTCGCCGGCGATGACGCGGCTGCTGCGGCTCGGCGGCCCGGCGCTGCTGGCGGCCTCGACCTCCCAGCTCGTGCTGCTGGTCTCTACGCAGATCGCCTCGGTGCAGCCCGGCGCGGTGTCCTGGCTTTACTATGCTGATCGGGTCTTCCAGCTGCCGCTCGGTTTCGTCGCGGTGGCGATGGGCGTGGTGCTGCTGCCCGCCATCGCGGTCCGCGAGACCAGCGGCGACGAGGCCGGGCGCCGCGACATGATCGACCGAGCACTGGTTCTGGGCCTGGCCCTCGCCATTCCGGCTGCGATCGCGCTCGCCTGGCTCGCCGACCCGATCATTTCCGTCCTGTTCGAGCGCGGTCGCTTCACCGAGATCGACCGAATCCGGACGGCCGATGCGATGCAGGCTTTCGCAGCCGGTCTGCCCTTCGCCGTCATCGCCAAGGTCTTCGCCCAGGTTTATTTCGCCCGCCAGACGCCGCGGCTGCCGCTCTATGCCGGGCTGGCGGCGCTCGGCGTCGCGATCCTGGCTGGCCAGGTCGGCGCCCTGCCCAGCCCCGCGACCAATGCCGCGGCGGCGGCGAGCCTCGCCTTCGTCACGCAGGCCTGCGTGCTCGGGGGTTTTCTCGCGCGCGACCAGCTGTGGCGGCCGCGCCTCCCGTTGCTCTGGCCGATCCTCGCCGTGGTCGCGGCGAGCCTCGCCATGGCGGCGGCGCTCGCCGCGCTGACGCCCTGGCTGACCGAAAGCCTGTCGACCCAGTCGACGCTGCTGCGGCGCGCGGCCGCGCTGGGCGCCCTGTGCTGCGGTGGCGGCCTCGTCTATGCCGCGGCGGGACGGGCTCTCGGAGCCTTCCGGCTGCGCGAACTCGGCCGCCTCGGCAAGCCGCTCTGACGCCTGCGGCCAGGCTTGCCCTTGCGCCCCGCGCAGGCTTCGGCCAGAACGCGGCACTCCAGACGACCCCTATTTGCGGGAGCGCCCCGATGGCGACCTTTCACCAGCGCGTCTTTTCCGGCATGCAGCCGACCGCGACTTTGCATCTCGGCAATTATCTGGGCGCGCTGACCAACTGGGTCGCGATGCAGGAGACGCATGAGTGCATCTACTGCGTCGTCGACATGCACGCGATCACGCAGGGCCTCGACGTCTGGGGCGGTCCGGCCGAACTGACGCGCGCCACCCGCGAGGTCACGGCGGCCTATGTCGCGGCCGGCGTGGACCCTCAGCGCAGCATCATCTTCAATCAGAGCCAGGTGCCGCAGCATGCGGAACTGGCCTGGATCTTCAACACGGTCGCCCGGCTCGGCTGGCTGAACCGGATGACGCAGTTCAAGGAAAAGGCCGGCAAGGATCGCGAGAACGCCTCGGTCGGCCTTTATGATTACCCCGTGCTCATGGCCGCCGATATCCTGCTCTACAAGGCGACGCATGTGCCGGTCGGCGAGGACCAGAAGCAGCATCTCGAGCTCGCCCGGGACATCGCGCAGAAGTTCAACAACGATTTCGGCGCCCAGATCGCGGTACGCGGGCTCGGTACCGGCGATCTCGGCTTCTTCCCGCAGCCCGAGCCGATGATCCAGGGCCCGGCGCCCCGCGTGATGAGCCTGCGCGACGGCACCAAGAAGATGTCGAAATCCGACGCCTCGGACAATTCACGGATCAATCTGACGGATGATGCCGAGACGATCGCCCAGAAGATCCGCAAGGCCAAGACCGACCCCGACGCGTTGCCGTCTGAGGAGAAGGGTCTGGAGGGACGCCCCGAGGCCGAGAATCTCGTCGGCATCTATGCCGGGCTGAACGGCGAGACCAAGGCGCAGGTCCTCGCCCAGTTCGGCGGCGGGCAGTTCTCCGGCTTCAAGTCCGCGCTGGTCGACCTCGCCGTGGCAAAGCTCTCGCCGATCGCCGGCGAGATGCGGCGCCTGCTCGCCGATGTCAGCCATATCGACGGCATCCTCGGCGAGGGGGCGCAGCGGGCCGAGGCGATCGCCGCGCCGATCATGCGCGATGTCAAGGACATCGTCGGCTTCGTGCGGCACGGCTGAGCCCCGCGAAGGAGACAACGGCACGGGCTTGCGCTGACGTTGCGGCGCAGGCCACCATGGCCGCTCCCGGAGCGGCGGCAGGGCACATTCAATGGTGAAGCGACGGCGGTCCTACGAGACGGGCCATCGGCCGAAATTCCTCGCGGTGGTCGACGACAGCGCCGAATGCGCCAAGGCGATCCGCTTCGCGGCGCGGCGCTGCGCCCGAACCGGCGCCGCCATGGTGCTTCTGGGCGTCGTCAAACCGCCCGAGCATGAAACCTGGCTCGGCGTCGGGGCCGTGATGCAGGCGGAGGCCGAGGCCGAGGCGGAGAAGCTGATCGATGGTGCGGTCGAGGCGGTGCGCACCTTCGCCGGGCTCGAGCCCGAGCGCGTCGTGCGCACAGGCGACAAGGCGGACGAGGTCGTCAAGCTGATCGAGGCGGACGAGGACATCTCGCTGCTCGTGCTGGCCGCGGGCGCGGGGCGCGACGGGCCGGGGCCACTGGTCAGCGCGCTGGCGGGCAAGTCGGCCGCGAGCTTCCCGATCCCCGTCGCGATCGTGCCCGGCCACCTTGAAGACGAGGAAATCGACGCCCTGGCGTGACGGCGCCCGGCGCCACCGCGTCGGATCACGCTGGAATGATTCGCGTCGGGCGCCTATATCTGCCCCATGGAACGGCGGCCTTGACCCGTCCGGGACCGGAGACTCCAGCATGTTCATCCAGACCGAAGCCACGCCGAACCCGGCGACCCTGAAATTCCTTCCCGGCCGCACCGTCATGCCAGACGGCACGCTCGAGCTGCGCGATGCGGAACAGGCCGAGCGCTCGCCCCTGGCGCAGCGTCTTTTCGGCGTGTCCGGCGTGTCCGGCGTCTTCCTCGGCGCCGATTTCATCACCGTGACCAAGGCCGGCGGCGAGTGGCCGCATCTGAAGCCTGCGATCCTCGGCGCGATCATGGAGCATTTCATGTCGGGCGCCCCGGTGCTGGCGAGCGGCTCCCAGGCGGACGTGATCGAGGAGGGCGAGTTCTTCGCGCCCGAGGACGCTCAGACGGTCGAGACGATCAAGGATCTGCTGGAGACGCGCATCCGGCCGGCGGTCGCGGGCGACGGCGGCGACATCACCTTCCGCGGCTTCAAGGACGGCACGGTCTATCTCGCGATGAAGGGCTCCTGCTCGGGCTGCCCCTCCTCGACCGCGACGCTGAAGCACGGCATCCAGAACCTGCTGCGCCACTTCCTGCCGGATGTGCGCGAGGTCGAGGCGATTTGAACATCTGTTAGACCCTGCCCGTCATCCTGGGCTTCGCGATGCGAAGTCCCAGGATCCACCATAGGGCACCCGCTCGCCCGATGATGGATCCCGGACTACGCGGCTTCGCCGCTTGTCCAGGATGACGGTCCCTTCTTCGAAAACACCGGACAGGCGAAGCCAAAGCTGATGCGCATTCTCGCGATCGACACCGCGCTCGGCGCCTGTTCGGCCTGCGTTCTGGAGGCTGGCTCGGCCCAGCCGCTCGCGATCGAGCAGGTCGCGATGGAGCGCGGCCATGCCGAGGCTCTGATGCCGCTGATCGAGCGCGTGATGGACGCGGTTGAGGGCGGCTTTTCCTCGCTCGACCGCGTCGCCGTGACGGTGGGACCCGGCAGCTATACCGGCTTGCGGGTCGGCGTCAGCGCGGCACGGGCCATCGCGCTCGCGGCAAAGATCCCCGCCGTCGGCGTGACCACGCTGGCCGCCTGCGCCGCGCCGCTGGTCGGCCGCGAGACCGGCCGCGTGATCGCCGCGGCGCTCGACGCCAAGCATGGGCAGGTCTGGTTCCAGGCGCTGAGCTCGGAGGGCCGGCCCATCGTCGCGCTGCGCCAGGTCAGCTATCGCGACGCCGCCCGCGCCATCGGCGCCGGGCCGGTCAGCCTCGTCGGGTCAGCCGCACTGGCCGTCGCCAACGAGGCCTGGGCGATCGGGCTCGACGCGCTGGTGCTCGACGATGCCCGCGCTCCCGACGTGACCTGGGTCGCGCGCCTTGGACTGATCGCCGACCCCGAGACGGCGCCGCCGCGGCCGCTCTATCTCAAAGCCCCCGAGACGACGCCGCAGGACCGCGCCCGCCTGCCGCGACGCTGAGGGCCGCCACCGAAGGCGTGGCGCAACGGCCATGCTTGCCCGACAGGGCTTGCCACACGCCCTGACTGTGCCATCAAGCGGCATGGACTGGCTGCGGCGACTTCTCCACCCTCAGGCATGCCCGGTACGGACGGAGCGCCTCGATGCGCGCCACGCCCGGGATGTTGCCGCCCTGCACGGTCAGGGCGGCTTCGCGCGCGGCTGGGAACCCGGGGAATGCGCAGCGCTGATGGCCGACGGAAATGTCGTTGCGGATGGCGTGTTCACGGGCGCGGCGGCGCGGCCGGCCGGTTTCGTGATGTCGCGCCAGGCCGCCGACGAGGCCGAGATCCTCTCGATCGTGGTGGCGCCGGCCCAGCGCGGCCACCGGCTCGGCGCCAGTCTCCTCGGCGCGCATCTGTCTCGGCTCGCGGGCCGCGGCGTGATCCAGGTCTTCCTCGAGGTCGAGGAGGGCAATGTCGCCGCCGAGCGGCTCTATCGCCATCTCGGCTTCCGCGAGGTCGGGCGCCGCAAGGGTTACTATCCGAAATCCGACGGCAGCCGCGCGGCCGCGATCGCCATGCGGCTCGACCTGGCGTGAGCGTAACGGTGCTCGCATGAGAGGGTTCGCTCCCGGCGCGGTCCTGCGTCTCTCGGCGCTGGCCATGGGCATGGTCGCCCTGATGCCGGTGCAGATGCTGGTGATGCGCGTCGCGCCGTCGCGCGGGGCCGCGATCCCGCGGCTGTTCCACCGTCTCACCTGCCGCTGCCTCGGAGTGAGGCGGCGCGTGCGGGGCACGCCGCCACCGGCCGGCAGCAGCGGGCTGATCGTCGCCAACCACGTCTCCTGGCTCGACATCGCCGTGCTCGGAGCCGAGCGGCCGGTCTGCTTCGTGGCCAAGAGCGAAGTCGCGGCCTGGCCGGTGATCGGTTTCCTGGCGAAGCTGCAGCGCACCGTCTTCATCGACCGCTCGCGCCGGGCGGCCACGGCCGATGTCGCGGCGCAAATGGGCGAACGGCTCTCGGCCGGGGAGGCCGTGGTGCTGTTCGCGGAAGGGACGACGGGCGACGGAACGCGCATCCTGCCGATGCGCTCCTCCTTGCTGGGGGCGGCGCATGAGGCGCTCGGCAAAAGCGAGACCGAAGCTGCGGCGGACATCGCCGTCTACCCGCTGACGATCAGCTATACGGGTTTCCATGGCATGGCGGGCGGGCGGGCCGAGCGTGCGACGCTCGCCTGGTACGGCGACACCGAACTCGCGCCGCATCTGAAGACGGTGCTGCGCGCCGGTGCGATCGATGTCGAGCTGGTCTGGGGCGCGCCGATCGCCATGGGCCGCGAGACCTCCCGCAAGGAGGCGACGCGGCGCGCGGAGGCCGCGATCCGCAAGGCGCGACAGGAGACCGTCAGCGGCCGCTCCGTGCCGTGAGCGGCCCCTTGCCGGGCCGGGTCCTCACGCGATGGCAAGGATCGGGCGGGAGCCCGTTTCCTCGCGGCCCGATCCGGAGTAAGGAAACGGTTTGGAGACCAGACCCGGCGCGATGAAGAAAGTCCATATCAAGTCCTTCGGCTGCCAGATGAACGTCTATGACGGCCAGCGCATGGCCGACATCCTGGGCGAACAGGGCTTCGAGGAAACGGCGACGCCGGAAGGCGCGGACCTGATCCTGCTGAACACCTGCCATATCCGCGACCGGGCGGTGCAGAAGGTCTATACCGAGCTCGGCAAGCTGCGCGACCTCAAGAATGCGCAGACCGCGCAGGGCCAGGACACGCGCATCGTCGTGGCCGGCTGCGTCGCCCAGGCCGAGGGGGCCGAGATCCAGCGGCGCCAGCCGGCGGTCGATCTCGTCGTCGGGCCGCAGGCCTATCACCGCCTGCCCGACCTGCTCGAGCAGGCGCGCGCGAAGCGCGTCGTCGACACCGACCTGCCGATCGACGACAAGTTCGGCCATCTGCCGGCCCCGCGGCCCCAGGCGATCCGCCGTCGCGGCATCTCGGCCTTCGTCACGGTGCAGGAAGGCTGCGACAAGTTCTGCGCCTTCTGCGTCGTGCCCTATACCCGCGGCGCGGAATTCTCGCGGCCGGTCGCGCAGGTCATGGCCGAGATCGAGCGGCTGGCGGCCTCGGGCGTGCAGGACGTCACGCTGATCGGCCAGAACGTCAACGCCTATCACGGCGAGGGTCCCGACGGGCGTGTCTGGGGGCTGGCGCGACTGATGCATCGCGTCGCGGAGGTGCCGGGAATCGCCCGGATCCGCTACACGACGAGCCATCCCCGCGACATGGACGACGACCTCATCGCTGCGCACCGGGACCTGCCGCAGGTGATGCCGTTCCTGCATCTGCCGGTGCAGGCCGGCTCCGACCGCATCCTGGCGGCGATGAACCGCAGGCATACGGCCGATGACTACCGACGGCTGGTCGCCCGGATCCGCGAGGCGCGGCCCGACATCGCCCTCTCCTCCGACTTCATCGTCGGCTTCCCGGGGGAAACGGACACCGATTTCGAGGCGACGATCGCGCTCGTCGACGAGATCGGCTTCGCGTCGAGCTACTCCTTCAAATATTCGCCCCGTCCGGGCACGCCGGCCGCCGATCTCGGCGAGCAGGTGCCGGCCGCGCTGATGGACGAGCGGCTGTACCGGCTGCAGGCACGGATCGAACATCACCGCCAGGCCTTCAACCACGCGATGGTGGGCCGCACGGTCGAAATCCTGCTGGAGCGGGCGGGACGTCACCCCGGCCAGCTTGCGGGAAAGTCGCCCTACCTTCAGGCTGTCCAGATCGAGACGGAGACGAATCAGATCGGCGACCGGGTGCAGGTGGTGATCGAGCGGGCGGGCTCCAACTCGCTCTTCGGCCGCAAGGCCGGGGAGCCGGCGTCGCCTGGGCTGCCGCGCCCGTCGAAGGACATGGCCGCGTGACGGCCCATCAGCACCCCTGTCCCGCAGCGCCGGCCGTCACGGCGATCCCCTGTCATCAGACTGCCAACGTCGCGTCGGCTGATAGGGACGATTCATCCGCTCAACGACCCGGCCTCACGCTCCTGTCCGGCCGGAACAGGCGCCAGGGAGACGACGCTTTTGGCACAGGCTGACTCGACGAGACCGGAACGGAGCCCGCGGCGCGAGCTGGCGCCGACGCGCATGGACAGTCTGACGCGGGACGGTCTGCCGACGACCGAGGTGCTGCTGTCCTTCGACGACAACCGGCTGGCGAGCCTCGTCTTCGGACATTACGACCAGAACCTGGCGCATCTCGAGCGCCGGCTGGGCGTCGTCATCAGCCCCAATGGCAACCATGCGACGATCAAGGGCCCGCGCGAGACGGCCGAACAGGCCGGGCGCGTGCTGAAGACGCTCTACACGCGGGCGAAAGCGGGAGCCTCGGTGACGCTGGGCGAGGTCGACGGCGCCATCGAGGAAAGCAACATCCAGCGCTCGCTGTTTCCGGCGGCCGACACCGGCAAGGCGTCGTTCGACGCCATCGTCACGCGCAAGCGCGGCCCCGTCCGGGCGCGCAACGCGGCGCAGGACGCCTATCTGCGGCAGCTCAAGCGCAACGAACTCGTGCTTGCAGAAGGCCCGGCCGGCACCGGCAAGACCTGGCTCGCCGTCGGGCACGCGGTCTCGCTGATCGAGCAGGGCGTGGTCGAGCGGATGGTGCTGTCGCGGCCGGCGGTGGAAGCCGGCGAGCGGCTCGGCTTCCTGCCCGGCGACATGCGCGAGAAGGTCGACCCCTATCTGCGGCCGATCTACGACGCGCTGAACGACTTCATGGAGGCGCGCCATGTCGAGCGGGCCCTGCAGACCGGCATGATCGAGATCGCGCCGCTCGCCTTCATGCGCGGACGCACGCTGACCAATGCGGTCGTGCTGCTCGACGAGGCGCAGAACGCGACTTCGGTGCAGATGAAGATGTTCCTGACCCGCCTCGGCGAGGGCTCGCGGATGATCATCACCGGCGACCCCTCGCAGATCGACCTGCCTCCGGGACAGCGCTCGGGGCTGATCGAGGCGGTGAAGCTGCTCTCGGGTGTCGAGGGCGTCGGCTATGCGAAGTTCGAGGAAGGCGACGTCGTCCGCCACGATCTCGTGCGCCGCATCGTCATGGCCTATGAGAGCGCGGCCCGGCGCGAGCGCGAGGAACGCGAGGAGCGGATGCGCGCGCCCCTGCCCGAGGCGCCGATCGAGAGCGAGACCGAAGGCCTGAAGCGCACGCTCTCGCGGGAGCGCCCGCGATGAACGACCGACCTCGCGGGCGGCGTTCGGCGCCGCGACCCGCGACATCGCCCGCCAGCCCGGTGATCGCCCTGAGGGCGCAATCACGGCAATGGCGCGCGCTCGGCGATCTGCCGGCCCTGAAGGCCCGCGTCGCGCAAGCGATCGAGGCTGCGCTGGCGGTCGCGCCGGTCCAGCCGATGGCGGGCGCCGACCTCAGCCTGCTGCTCACCGATGACCGCCGCATCCGCATCGTCAACCGCGACTGGCGCGGCTTCGACAAGGCGACGAACGTGCTCTCCTTCCCGGCCGCGTCGGCGGACAAGATCGCGGCCAGCCCCGTCCTGGGCGACATCGTCATCGCCTTCGAGACCGTCGCCTCCGAAGCCGAGGCCGAGGGCAAGGCCCTCGCCGACCATTTCAGCCATCTGGTGATCCACGGCCTGCTGCATCTGCTCGGCGAGGATCACGAGACCGACGCCGAGGCGCAGCGCATGGAGGCGCTCGAAGTGGCGGCCCTGGCGCGGCTCGGCATCGCCGACCCCTATGCCGACGGCGACCTCATCGGCGCCCCCGAGGCCACAGCCTCGCCCGCGCCCGTTTCAACCCCGGACCGACCCCACCGATCATGAGCGACGACAGTCGACAGACCCATCCCGAAGCCGCCGGACGCGGCCTCTCCCATTGGCTCAGCCATTTCCTGGACAGGCTCGGCCTGCGTGGCGGCGGGACGATCCGCGAGGAGATCACCGACGCCCTGGCCCAGGGCAGCGGCCAGCTCGCCGATCTCAGCGCGCAGGAGCGCGCCATGCTCTCGAACGTGCTGAGCCTGCGGGAGCGGCGCGTGGGCGACGTGATGATCCCCCGCGCCGACATCATCGCCGTGCCGGCGGACGCCACGCTGGACGAGGTCCTGGCCCGGTTCCGCACGGCGGGCCATTCGCGCCTGCCGGTCTTCGACGATTCCCTCGACGACCCCCGCGGCATGGTCCATATCCGCGACTTCCTCGAATTCATCGCCGGCCAGGCCAAGGCGGAGCCGACTGCGGGCCTGTCGGAGCCCGCATTCCACGATCTCGCGGCGGTCGATCTGACGCGGACGCTGGCCGATACGAAGATCATGCGGCCCGTGCTCTATGTGCCGCCCTCCATGCCGGCGGTGGATCTCCTGGTCCGCATGCAGGCGACGCGGACCCATATCGCGCTGGTGATCGACGAATATGGCGGCACGGACGGGCTCGTCACCATCGAGGACCTGATCGAGATCGTCGTCGGCGACATCGAGGACGAGCATGACCTCGAGGAGGCGCCGACGATTGCGCCCGACGGCGAAGGCCGCTTCACCGCCGATGCGCGCGCCACCCTCGACGAGCTGCGGGACGCGACCGGGATCGATCTGTCGGATGATCCGGTGGCGGAAGACGTCGACACGCTGGGCGGACTGATCGTCACGCTGGCCGGTCATGTTCCCGCCCAAGGCGAGATCGTCGAGGGTCCGGGCGGGCTCAGCTTCGAAATTCTCGAGGCCGATCAGCGCCGGGTCAAGCGGCTGAGCATCGTCCAGCGAAGCTCTGGCGAAGACGGCGACAGAGCGGCGGAAACGGGTTGATGGGCTTGGCCAGCCTGGCCGACGGCGCCATTCTCGCCTGGGGATGGCGCCGGCGCGTGATCGCGCTCGCAGCCGGGGCGAGCGGCGCGCTCGCGCTGCCTCCGCTCGACCTCTGGCCCCTGATCGTCGTGCCGATGACGGTCGCGGTCTGGCTGATCGACGGCGCCGTGGGCCCCGGCGCGGCCTCCCGGTTCCGCGCGGCCGCTGCGGCCGGGTGGTGGTGGGGCTTCGGCTTCTTCCTGGCCGGGCTGTGGTGGCTGGGTGCCGCCTTTCTCGTCGAAGCCGACAAATTCGCCTGGGCGATGCCGCTCGGCGTGGTGGCACTGCCGGCGCTGCTCGCCGTCTTCCCGGCGCTGGCCTTCGGCTGCGCGCGCCTGCTCTGGCCCGGCGGCACCGGCCGGATCCTGATGCTCGCCATCATGCTGTCGCTCAGCGAATGGCTGCGTGGCCATGTTCTGACCGGCTTCCCCTGGAACGTCTACGGCATGATGCTGGCCGGGCAGCCACAGGTCGCCCAGATCGCCTCGGTGGTCGGCCTCTACGGATTGACGCTGCTGGCCGTCGCGATCGGGGCTGCGCCCGCAACGCTGGGCACCGCCGAGCGCCCATGGGCACGCTGGCAGGCGCCCGTCATGGCGGTCGTCGCTCTCGCCGGGCTGGTCGGCTTCGGCCTGTGGCGCGTGCCGGCCGGGCCCGCACCGCTCGTCGCCGGCGTCAAGCTGCGCCTGATGCAGCCGAACCTGCCCCAGGACGCCAAGTTCAACGCCCGAAACGGCGAGGCCATCCTCAACCATTACCTCGCGCTGAGCGACCGGGCGACCAGCCCGGCGACGCCCGGCGTCCAGGCGGTGACGCATCTGATCTGGCCGGAATCGGCCTTTCCCTTCCTGCTCGGGCGCACGCCCCAGGCGCTGTCGCGCATCGCGACGCTGCTGCCGCCCGGCACGACGCTGATCACCGGCGCGGCCCGCGCCGGCGAGGTGCTGCCCGGCGAGAGCCGCCCGCCGATCTTCAACGCGATCCAGGTCGTCGACGACGAGGGCGCGATCGTCTCGAGCTATGACAAGGTGCATCTCGTGCCCTTCGGGGAGTATCTGCCGGCGGTGCTGGAACGGCTGATCCGGGGCGTCGGGCTGTCGGAATTCGTCTCCGTGCCCGGTGGCTTCGCCGCGGGCACGCGGCGGCTGCCGCTGGCGATCCGCGGGCTGCCTCCGGCCGCACCGCTGATCTGCTACGAGGTCGTGTTCCCGGCCGAGGTCGCGCCGCAGGGTCCCCGGGCCGGCTTCATGCTCAACCTGACCAATGACGGCTGGTTCGGCCGGACGAGCGGCCCCTACCAGCATTTCGCCCAGGCGAGACTGCGCGCGATCGAGGAGGGGCTGCCCCTGGTGCGGGTCGCCAATACCGGCATTTCCGCCGTGACGGACGGCTATGGCCGGGTTCTCGGCAGCCTGCCTCTCGGTAGCGAAGGCGTCCTGGACACGGGCCTGCCGCGGGCCGGTCCCGCCACGCCCTACAGCCGGTTCGGCGACCTCATCTATGCCGCAATGCTCGCAGGATTCTTGCTTCTGTCCCGCGGACGGCGCCGTCACTAATCCCATTTGGAACTTGTAAACCGACCGGGTAAGGTCCCTGCCTTCGCCGCCTCCAACCAATTGACTGTGCCGGCTCACCCGATCATGCATCGCAGCCGGCGCCCCTAGCCAAGGCCAAGACCATGTTGAAGAAAGTCCCCAACCCGATCGACCGTCACGTCGGCAGTCGCGTCCGCATGCAGCGGATGCTGGCCGGCGTGAGCCAGGAAAAGCTCGGCGACGCCTTGGGGCTGACGTTCCAGCAGGTCCAGAAATACGAGAAGGGCTCGAACCGGATCAGCGCGAGCCGGCTGCAGCAGATCGCCAAGATGCTCGACGTGCCGGTCTCCTTCTTCTTCGAAGGCGCACCCACGGGCGACATGCCGACCGGTGGCTTTTCCGACTCCGCCGCCAATGCCTATGTCTCGGATTTCATGTCCAGCAGCGAAGGCGTGCAGCTGACCAAGGCCTTCGTCCGCATCAAGAACGCCAAGGTTCGGCGCCGGATCATCGACCTCGTCGAAACACTGGCGGACGAAGACGGCGCAAACGGCTGATTTCGCGCCCCGCGCGTTCTGCTTGCCGAACGAGACTCCCGATAAACGGATTGCCGTGCTTGACGGCGAACGCGTCCACTGCAAAGAGGATGCCGCTTTTTCGTCGATCGGCCCCGTCTGCGTGCCGGTCTCCGTCCACCGCTGACCAAGGGCTGTCCGACCGTGTCACGCCAGAATTACCTGTTCACCAGCGAATCCGTCGGCGAAGGCCATCCCGACAAGATCTGCGACCGCATCTCCGACGAGGTCGTGGACCTGTTCTTCAAGGAAGCCGCCAAGGCCGGGATGGATGCCGCCCAGGTGCGCGTCGCCTGCGAGACGCTGGCCACGACCAATCGCGTCGTCATCGCCGGCGAGGTCCGCACCTCGCTCGACGAGAAGGCGATGAAGAGCAAGGTCAAGTCGGCCGCCCGCCGTGCGATCAAGGCGATCGGCTACGAGCAGGACGGCTTCCACTGGAAGAAGTGCAAGATCGACGTGCTGCTGCACGCCCAGTCCGCCGACATCGCCCAGGGCGTCGACGCGTCGGGCAACAAGGACGAGGGCGCGGGCGACCAGGGCATCATGTTCGGCTATGCCTGCCGCGAGACGCCCGAGCTGATGCCGGCGCCGATCTACTATTCGCACAAGATCCTCGAGGTGCTGGCCAAGGCCCGGCACGCCAAGGAAGGCGGCGCCGCCAAACTCGGCCCCGACGCCAAGAGCCAGGTCACGGTCAAGTACGAGAACGGCAAGCCGGTCGGCGTGACCCAGATCGTGCTCTCGACCCAGCACACCGACGAGAGCCTGTCCTCGGCCGACGTCCGCAAGATCGTCGAGCCCTATATCCGCGCGACCCTGCCCGAGGGCTGGATCACCAAGGAGACGGTCTGGCACGTCAACCCGACCGGCAAGTTCGTGATCGGCGGGCCCGACGGCGACGCCGGCCTGACCGGCCGCAAGATCATCGTCGACACCTATGGTGGTGCTGCGCCCCATGGCGGCGGCGCCTTCTCCGGCAAGGACCCGACCAAGGTGGACCGCTCGGCCGCCTATGCGGCGCGCTACCTCGCCAAGAACGTGGTCGCGGCCAAGCTCGCCGAGCGCTGCACGATCCAGCTCTCCTACGCCATCGGCGTCGCCAAGCCGCTGTCGATCTATGTCGACCTGCACGGCACCGGCAAGGTCGACGAGGCCAAGCTGGAGAAGGTCCTCGGCGAGGTGATGGACCTGACCCCGCGTGGCATCCGCACCCATCTCCAGCTCAACAAGCCGATCTACGCCAAATCGGCGGCTTATGGCCATTTCGGCCGCAAGGCCGGCCGCGACGGCAGCTTCTCCTGGGAGAAGACCGATCTGGTCGACGCGCTGAAGAAGGCCGTGGCCTGAGCGCAGGCTTCAGACTGACATCGATGAAGGCCGGGCTCAGTCCCGGCCTTTTTCTTTTGGTGGATTGCGCTAGAAACGCGCCGTCATCCTGGCCGTAACGAAGCGGAGCGCCGGGATCCATCATAGGGCAGCATGGGCGCCCTTTGATGGATCGCGGATCTGTGCGGCTTCGCCGCTTGTCCGGGATGACGCGCGTTTCCCTGAGACATTTTCAAAGACCGCCCGATGACACATGACCACGATCCCGACCGCTCCTTCTTCGGGCGGCGCAAGGGCAAGGCGCTGCGCGAGGGCCAGAACAGCCTGATGGAGACGGTGCTGCCGCGGCTGCGCCTACCCGAGAGCGAGATCGTCGATCTGCATGCGCTGTTCCCCCAGCCCGTCGAGGCGGTTCGGCTGGAGATCGGCTTCGGCGGCGGCGAGCACCTGCTCCACCGCATGCGAGAGAGCCCGCAGATCGGCTTCATCGGCGTCGAGCCCTTCATCAACGGCATGGCGAAGTTCCTTGCCGTGATCGAACGCGAGGGCCTGACCAATATCCGGATCTGGGACGGCGACGCAGCGCTGATGCTGCCGCGCCTTCCAGCCGGCTCTCTCGACGCGATCGACCTGCTCTATCCCGATCCCTGGCCGAAACGCCGCCAGCGCAAGCGCCGCTTCGTCTCCGACCGCACGCTGGGGCTGTTCGCGCGGACGCTGCGTCCGGGCGGGCGCTTCCGCTTCGCCAGCGACATCGACGACTATGTCGGCTGGACGCTGGCGCGGCTGGCGCGCTCGCCGGATTTCGACTGGACCGATGCCAGGGCCGACGACTGGCGCCAGCCCTATCCGGGCTGGATCCGGACCCGCTACGAGGCCAAGGCCGTGGCGGCGGGCCGGGTGCCGAGCTATCTCACGGCTGTGCGTCGCGCATCCTGAGGAAGCCGAGCACGCGCTGCGCGGTCTCCTTGGGGATGGTACGGAAATGTTGCCGGGCCCGCTCCACCGCGGCGTCTGATTTGCCGAAATCCTTGCGCAGCCCGATGAGGGCCGCAACCGTCTCCCAGGACCAGCCGAGGCCCCGGGCCAGGAGCAGGACGGCGTCGCGATCTGCCCCAAGGACAGCCTGTTCGGCCGCGGGCAGGCCGAGTTCGGCCAGTACCGCCACCGCGCAGACGGCATGCTCGCCCGCGCCCGACCGGGCGAAGCGGACCACGGTCTGCTCGTCCAGTTCGCCGGCCTCCTTCAGCCGGTTGATCTCGGCCAGGGCCTCGTTGATCGCCTCCAGATTGCCGTCGATCTGAACCTCGGCCGCCACGGCCCGGGCACCGCGCTCGACCGCTCCGTCCACGACATCCGCCAGTTCCGGATCGAGACCGATGCCGAGGCGGCGCCGGGCCGAGCTCTTTGCAGCCGCCATGAGCTGCGCCGCCAGTTCGGCCGGGAGGTCGCGCCGCTCGCCGAGCGCCTCATGGAGCGCATCGTCCTGGTTCGCGCGCATGACCAGCACGCCCATCCCATGATGCGAGAAGCGCGCGCCGTGGTTGGCCGCGATCGCATGGGTCACCAGCCGCCCGCCGCGCAGGATCAGGAAATCGGTCACCGGCTCGCCGAGATCCTCGCGCTCGGTGATGGCGAGCATGTGATCGCGCCCCTTCGCCGCGGAGATCGCGACAAGATCCTGATCCGTCAGGCGCTTGGATGACACCAGGACGGGTTCGAGCGACGGCGATCTCGTCCAGCGCGAGCTGGCGGACCACACCGGCCGGCGCGTTGGGCACCGGAGCCAGTCGCTCCGAAAGCTCGATCCGCGCCCTGAGCTCGATCGCCCGCGAGAGCCGGCCGATCACGACATCGAAGATGCCGACCTGGTCGTCGTCCATCACCGCGGCGGTGCTCAGGAAAAGATCGGTCAGGCGCGACAGAATCTGCGTGCGCTCGTCGGCGGAGCCGCGCACCATCGTCGTCTCGAGATCGCGCAACAGCGAACTGACAGAACTCATACCCGATCCCCGCACAAAGCGTCGCGGGTCACCATGGCGCAGAAGGATGACCAGCCGGTTAGCGCGATCCGCGACAGTCCGGCGGACCTCGGGAAGGCTCGCGGGAAGAACCCTTGCCAGCCGGGCCGATGCGGACTAAATAACGCGCAACAGCTCTGGTTCCGGTGTAAGCCGATGATCAAGAGCGGGCCGGAAGGCCCGCTCTTTTTTGTTGGCCGCAGCCCTGCCGGGGCCGGAGCATGACAGCGCGGGCCGAGCGGGCCGATCCGGCACCACGCGATCATGCACCATCCTTCGATCGCGGCCGGCTTCACCGGCCGAAGGCAAGGCAGCCAGGGCATGAACGAGCCGACAGCCACGCAACAGGACAGCGACCGCCGCCTCGTCGTCGAAAGCGGCGTCGCGGCGCGCGTCGCCGCGATCATCGAGCCCGCGATCGTCGATCTCGGCTACCGGCTGGTGCGCGTGCGCGTCACCGGCCAGAACGGCTGCACCGTGCAGATCATGGCCGAGCGGCCCGATGGCACGATGAATGTGGAAGGGTGCGAGGAGGTCAGCCAGGCGGTGTCGCCGGCGCTCGACGTCGACGACCCGATCCAGGTGCCCTATCATCTCGAGGTGTCCTCGCCGGGAATCGATCGGCCGCTGGTCCGGGCGGGCGATTTCGCGCGCTGGGCCGGGCATCTCGCCAAGATCGAGACCGAGACGCCCGTCCATGGCCGCAAGCGCTTCCGCGGCATCCTGCGCGGCGTCGAGGGCGAGAACGCCCTGCTCGCGCGTGACGACGCCAAATCCGAGGAAGAGCGCGACGTCGCGATCCCGATGACGCTGGTCAGCGATGCCCGCCTGGTGCTGACCGATGCGCTGGTCACGGAATCGCTGCGCCGCGGCAAGGCCGGGCTGCCGCCCGAGATGCCGACCGCCGACGAGATCGCCGCACCGCCCAAGGGCCGGAAGAAATCGCTGGGGCCGCGCCCCGACAAGACACGCGGACAGACTCCGCCAGACACAACCGAAGAGGAGTGAGCGCCATGGTGGTCGCAGCCAACAGACTCGAATGGCTTCAGATCGCGGACGCCGTCGCCCGCGAGAAATCCATCGACCGGCAGATCGTGCTGGATGCGATGGAGGACGCCATCGCCCGTGCCGCCCGCTCGCGCTACGGCGCCGAGACCGACGTGCATGCCGAGATCAGCACCAAGACCGGCGAACTGCGTCTGGCGCGCCATCTCCAGGTCGTCGACAGCGTCGAGAACCCCGCCGTCGAGATCACGGTCGACGAGGCCAAGCGCCACAACCCGGCCGCCCAGGTCGGCGACGTGATCGCCGATCCGCTGCCACCCTTCGATTTCGGCCGCATCGCCGCACAGGCCGCCAAGCAGGTCATCGTGCAGAAGGTGCGCGAGGCCGAGCGCGACCGGCAGTATGACGAGTACAAGGATCGCATCGGCGAGATCGTCAACGGCGCCGTCAAGCGCGTCGAATACGGCAACGTCTTCGTCGATCTCGGCCGTGGCGAGGCGATCATCCGCCGCGACGAGATGATCCCGCGCGAGACCTTCAAGGTCGGCGACCGCGCCCGCGCCTATGTCTACGACGTGCGCCGCGAGCCGCGCGGCCCGCAGATCTTCCTCTCGCGCACCCATCCGCAGTTCATGGCCAAGCTCTTCGGCCAGGAAGTCCCGGAGATCTATGACGGGATCGTCGAGGTGAAGGCGGTCGCCCGCGATCCGGGTTCGCGCGCCAAGATCGCGGTGATCAGCCGCGATTCCTCGATCGACCCCGTCGGCGCCTGCGTCGGCATGCGCGGCTCGCGTGTCCAGGCCGTGGTCGGCGAGCTGCAGGGCGAGAAGATCGACATCATTCCGTGGTCGCCCGATATCGCGACCTTCGTCGTCAACGCGCTGCAGCCGGCGGAAGTCGCCAAGGTCGTGCTCGACGAGGAGGCCGACAAGATCGAAGTGGTGGTCCCCGACGAGCAGCTCTCGCTCGCGATCGGCCGCCGCGGCCAGAACGTACGCCTGGCCTCGCAGCTCACCGGCTGGGACATCGACATCCTGACCGAGGCCGAGGAGTCCGAGCGGCGCCAGAAGGAATTCGTCAGCCGTACCGACATCTTCATGAACGCGCTGAACGTCGACGAGACGGTCGGCCAGCTCCTCGCCTCGGAAGGCTTCCGCAGCGTCGAGGAGGTCGCCTATGTCGACCTCGCCGAACTGGCCTCGATCGAGGGCTTCGACGAGGAGACGGGTGCGGAGATCCAGTCCCGCGCGCAGGATTATCTCGCCGCGGTCGAGGCCGAGTTCGACGAGAAGCGCCGTGCGCTGGGCGTCGAGGACGCGCTGCGCGAGGTTCCCGGCATCACCACCGCGATGATGGTGGCGCTGGGCGAGAACGACGTGAAGAACGTCGAGGACCTCGCCGGCTGCGCCACCGACGATCTCGTCGGCTGGACCGAGCGCAAGGATGGCGAGACGACGCGTCATTCCGGCTATCTCGACGGTTTCGACCTGTCGCGGCAGGACGCCGAGGCGATCGTCATGGCCGCCCGCGTCCAGGCAGGCTGGGTCGAGGCGCCCGCTGACGACGCAGAACCGGCCGCCGAGGAGACGGCCGAGGCCTGAGCCCGGAGCCCGCGATGAAACCGGCCGCGGCGCGCGGCGCGCGCGAGACGTCTCAGGCCCGCAGGGACGGGCCTGAGCGGAGCTGTGTCGTCACGCGGACGGTCAAGTCCCCCGACGACCTGATCCGCTTCGTCGTCGGGCCGGACGGCATGCTGGTGCCGGATCTGCGGCGCAAGCTGCCCGGCCGCGGCGTCTGGGCCAGCCTCAGCGTCGCGACCGTGGCCGAGGCCGTGAAGCGGCGGGCCTTCGAGCGCTCTTTGAAGACGAAGGTCGTCGTCCCGCCCGATTTGGGTGAGATGATCGACGCCTTGATGTTGAAGGATGCGCAGCAGGCGCTGGCGATGGCGAACAAGGCGGGGCTGGTGCAGGCCGGCTTCGCCAAGGTCGAGGCGGTGATCGGTTCCGGCCGCTGTGCCGCCGTGATCGAGGCCAGCGACGGCGCCGAGGATGGCCGCCGCAAGATCGCGCAGGCGATGCGGCGGGCCGAAATCGCACGAGAAGAGGCCCGCCTGAAGCCACGGAAGGTGCCCGTCGTGGCAATTTTCGCGGCAGCGGATTTGGAATTGGCGTTGGGGCGCGCACATGTGATACATGCGGCGCTTGCTCCGGGACCAGCGGCCGAGGGTTTCCTCTCCCGCTGGCGTCGGCTCGTTCGCTATCGGACGAACGACGCCGGTGCAACCGCCCCGGAGGAGCCGAACGGCTCCGACCCCGCAGGTGACGATTCCGTAGACCATCGAACGACCGAACCGGCTGGACCGAACGCGGCAGGACCGAGCACAGAATGAGCGATACCAAGACCCCGGGCGACAAGACCTTGACCGTCAGCCCTCCGAAGACCCTGACCCTGAAGCGTCCTGTCGAGCAGAGCACTGTCCGGCAGAGCTTCTCGCATGGGCGCTCCAAGCAGGTCGTCGTCGAGGTCAAGCGGCGCGTCGCCGGGCCCGAAGTCAAGGAGCCGGTGGCTCCGCGCGCGCCTGCGCCGCAGGTCCAGCAGGCCGCGCCGCGTCCGGCACCCGCGGCGCCGACCCCGCCGCCTCGGCCCGCTTCCGGCATGCTGCTGCGCACCCTGTCCGAGGACGAGAAGGAGGCGCGCCAGCGCGCGCTCTCCGACTCGCGTGGCCGCGAGGCGGAAGCCCGCCGCATCGCCGAGGACGAAGCCCGTGCCCGTGCACTGGCCGCCGAGCGCGAGCGCCAGGAGCGCGAAGCCGCGGCTGCCCGCCAGCGCGAGGAAGAAGAGCGCCGTCGTCAGGAAGACGACCGCAAGCGCCGCGCCGAAAGCGCGGCCCGCCAGCGCATGGACGAGCCGCAGGCCCCGCGCCCGCCGCAGCCTCCGCGCGAGTTCACCCCCGCCGCCCCGGCGCAGCCCGAGGCCGGCGCCGCACCGACGGCTGGCTATGCCCCGTCGCCGCGCCCGGCACCGTCCGGACCGCGTCCCGATTTTGCGCCGCGCACCCCGATGCGCGACGTCGGCGCCCGTCCGCCGCGTCTCGACTCGCGCCCGCCGCGCCTCGACACTCCGCGGCCGCCGCGCCCCGTCGATGCGACGGCTCCCGCCGAGCCCGCCATCACCCGTCCGACGCGCCAGGCGCCCTCGACGGCCACCCCGCGCAGCCGACCCGACGATGGCGAGGCGAGGCCTGCCTTCCGCCGTCCCGGCGGCTTTGCCGGCGGCCCGCCGCGCGGCGCGCCCGTGCCCGCGCCCAAGACGCCCAAGGTCGGCGAGAAGCCGCGTGGCCGCCTGACGCTTTCGACCGCAACGGGCGGTGACGACGAGCGCACGCGCTCGGTCGCCGCCTTCCGCCGGCGCGTCCAGCGCATGACGGGGCACCGCGCCTCCGACGTGGCGAAAGAGCGCGTGATGCGCGAGGTGATCATCCCCGAGACGATCACCATCCAGGAACTCGCCAACCGCATGACCGAGCGCGGCGTCGACGTCATCCGCCTGCTGATGAAGCAGGGCGCGATGCACAAGATCACGGACGTGATCGACGCCGACACCGCCCAGCTCGTCGCCGAGGAAATGGGCCACACCGTCAAGCGCGTGGCTGAATCCGACGTCGAGGAAGGCCTGTTCGACACGCCCGATACCGACGACACGCTGAGCTCGCGCCCGGCCGTCGTCACGATCATGGGCCATGTCGACCACGGCAAGACCTCGTTGCTCGACGCGATCCGCCAGACACATGTCGTCACCGGCGAAGCCGGCGGCATCACCCAGCATATCGGCGCCTATCAGGTGGTCACGCCGTCCGGCGCCAAGGTGACCTTCATCGACACGCCCGGCCACGCCGCCTTCACGGCGATGCGTGCCCGCGGCGCCAAGGTCACCGACGTCGTCGTGCTGGTCGTGGCGGCCGATGACGGCGTCATGCCGCAGACGGTCGAGGCGATCAATCACGCCAAGGCCGCGGGCGTTCCGCTGATCGTGGCGATCAACAAGATCGACAAGACCGACGCCAGCCCCGAGCGGGTGCGCGCCGAGCTGCTGCAATACGAGATCCAGGTCGAGACGCTCGGCGGCGAGACGCTCGAAATCGAGGTTTCGGCCAAGACCGGCAAGAATCTCGACAAGCTGCTCGAGGCGATCGCGCTGCAGGCCGAACTGCTCGACCTCAAGGCCAATCCGGATCGTCCGGCCGAGGGCACGGTGATCGAGGCCAAGCTCGATCGCGGCCGCGGCCCGGTCGCGACCGTGCTCGTCCAGCGCGGCACGCTGCGCACCGGCGACATCATCGTGGCGGGTTCCGAATGGGGCCGCGTGCGCGCGCTGATCGGCGACACCGGCGCCCACATCAAGGAGGCTCCGCCCTCGCTGCCGGTCGAGGTCCTCGGCTTCAACGGCACGCCCGAGGCCGGTGACCGCGTCGCGGTCGTCGAGTCGGAGGCCCGCGCCCGCGAGATCACCGATTACCGCGAGCGCCAGAAGCGCGACCGGATCGCCGCGCGCGGCGGCGGATCGGCCGCTGGCCGTTCGCTCGCCGACATGATGCGCGATCTCAAGGAAGGCGCCGGCCGCAAGGAGTTCCCGCTGGTCGTCAAGGGCGACGTGCAGGGCTCGGTCGAGGCCATCGTCGGCACGCTCGAGAAGGTCGGCAATGACGAGGTGCGCGCCCGCGTGCTGCAGTCGGGCGTCGGCGGCATCACCGAATCCGACATCACGCTGGCCCAGGCTTCGGGCGCGGCCGTGATCGGCTTCAACGTGCGTGCCCACAAGGAAGCGCGCGAGGCGGCCGAACGGGCCGGCGTCGAAATCCGCTACTACAACATCATCTACAACCTCGTGGACGATGTGAAAGCGGCGATGTCGGGCCTGCTGGCGCCGACCCTGCGCGAAACCATGCTCGGCAACGCGCAGATCCTCGAGATCTTCGCGGTCTCGAAGGTCGGCAAGATCGCCGGCTGCCGCGTCACCGACGGCACGATCGAGCGTGGCGCCAATGTCCGCCTGATCCGCGACAACGTCGTCGTCCACGAGGGCAAGCTCGCCCAGCTCAAGCGCTTCAAGGACGACGCCAAGGAGGTCGTGGCGGGCCAGGAGTGCGGCATGTCCTTCGAGAACTACCAGGACATGCGCGCTGGCGACGTGATCGAGTGCTACCGCGTCGAGGAGATCAAGCGCACGCTGTAAGGCGGCCGCTTCGACCCAGGCTGATCATGGCCGGGCTTGCCCGGCCATGATGCTTTTATCGACCGTCCATCCGGTCCGATCCCGGAGAACGAGAACCATGGCAAAACCCGCAAAACCCTCCGGTCCCAACCAGCGCCAGCTGCGCATCGGCGAAGTGATCCGTCATGCGCTGGCGGAACTGCTCTCACGCGGCGATATCCACGACGAGGTGCTGGCCAAGCACGTCGTCACGGTGCCCGAAGTGCGCCTGTCCTCGGATCTCAAGCTCGCGACCTGCTACATCATGCCGCTCGGCGGCGGCGACGTGAAGCCGGTGCTGAAGGCTCTGAACGACCACAAGCGCTATATCCGCGGCGAGATCGCCCACCGCGTGAACCTGAAATTCGCGCCCGATATCCGCTTCCTGGCGGATGAGAGCTTCGCCGAGGCGGAGCGCGTCGATGCGATCCTCTATTCCGACAAGGTGCGCCAGGACATCCTGAAGCAGCCGCTGCGCATCCAGACGGACGAGCAGGACGATGACTGAACCGGCCTCTCCCGATCTCCTCGAGCCCCAGGGCCAGAGCTTCGCGCCGCGGCCGAAGAAGCGCGACGTGCATGGTTGGGTCGTGCTCGACAAGCCCGTCGGCATGACCTCGACCCATGCGGTCGCGGTCGTCAAGCGCGCCTTCTCGGCCAAGAAGGCCGGCCATGCCGGCACGCTCGATCCGCTCGCCTCGGGCCTGCTGCCGATCGCGCTCGGCGAGGCGACCAAGACCGTTCCCTTCGTCATGGACGGGCGCAAGGCCTACCAGTTCACCGTCGCCTGGGGCACGCAGACCGATACCGACGACGCGGAAGGCCGCGTCATCGCGACGGCGGAAACCCGGCCGGACGAGCAGGCCATCACGGCCCTGCTGCCGCAGTTCACGGGCACGATCAGCCAGGTTCCGCCGAAATTCTCCGCCATCAAGATCGCCGGCGAGCGCGCCTACGACCTCGCCCGCGACGGCGAAGACGTGGTGCTGGAGGCAAGGCCCGTCGAGATCGACGCGCTGCGCATCGTCTCGCACTCGCCGGAGACGACGACCTTCGAGGCTGAGTGCGGCAAGGGAACCTATGTGCGTGCGATCGCCCGCGATCTCGGCGTCGCGCTGGGCTGCCTCGGCCATGTCGTGCATCTGCGGCGGACCCGGGTCGGGCCCTTCGCCATCGCCGACGCCGTCTCCGTCGAGACGCTGCGGGAAAGCCCCGAGAGCGCGGCGGCGACCCTGCTGCCGGTCAAGACGGCGCTGTCGCTGATCCCGGAGGTCGTGGTCCACAAGGACGCGGCCATGCGGCTGAAGCGGGGCCAGAGCGTGCTGCTGCGCGGCCGTGAGGTCCCGATCGAGAGCCCGGCGATCTATGCGACGTCGGGCGGCGTCCTGATCGCCATCGGCACCGTCGAGCAGGGCGAGCTGGTTCCGCACCGCGTCTTCAACCTCTGAATTTCCCTCGCGACCGGCGTTTCGAAACGTCGCGTTAACAGCCGAAACGGTATGTGTCGGAGACAACGCTCCGGCATGTCCCGGCCCCAGCCGCGCAAGAACGGTATGGCCACAGCCGGATCCGAGGCGGCGGCCGTGGGGACCTCAGCGCCATGCGCGTGACACATTTTCTGATCTGCACCATCGCGGCCGGTGGCGCCGCCATCCTGGCGAGCGGCTTCGTCGCCTATCAACAGATGCGCTCGCTCTCGACGGCGCAGGAGACGCGCAGCCTCGTCGCGGCCTCCGAGGCGGTCAGCCGCGTGATCGAGCGGGCCGCGATCGAGCGCGGCGCCATCACGCAGGTGATCCTGGCCGCCGATCCGGACGGCAAGATTGCCGCCGCGGCCGCCCAGGCCGCGCGCGAGACCGATGCGCGCGTCACCCAGATGCAGGCCAGCTTCGCCGAGACCGGCTTCGCGCAACGCCAGGAGCTCGCCGGCCCCGTCTCGCAGATCGGCCCGCGTCTCGTCGAGGCGCGCCGACTCGCGGCAGCGGAAGCCGCCAAGGCCCTGCAGCAGCGCGATCCCAAGGCCGCCCCGGCCTTCAGCGCCACCGTCCTTGATCTCCTGAACCAGCAGACGGCCCTGCAGCGCCAGATCGGCGCGCGCATCGGCGATCTCAACCCCGAGGTCAGCAACACCGTCTCGCTCGGCGAATTCGCCACGACGATGCGCGAGGCGGCAGGCAGCCGCTCGGTCCATTTCACGCAATATGTCGGCAGCGGCGTGAAGATGACGCCGACGGCGGTGTCGTTGGTCGACCGGCTCAGCGGTCGCATCGACCAGCTCTGGGTGCTGATCGATCAGGCCGTCGCCCGGATGGAGGTGACGCCGCAGCTCAAGGCGGCGCTGGCGACCGTCCAAACCGGCTTCCGCGTCGAGGAAGCCAAGACCTATCGCGCCCTGTACGAGGCCGCCCGTGACGGCACCCCCGCCGGCATGAGCCTGGCCGACTGGCGGGCCTGGACGCAGGCGTCGCTGGCCACGATCCTGAAGATGCGCGACGCGGCCTATCAGCAGGCCACGGTCGAGATCGACGGCGTGGTGGCGATGGCCCGCTGGCAGCTCGCCCTCTCGCTCCTCGCGATCCTCGCCGTCACAGGCATCGTCGTCGCCGTGGTGTTCCTGTTCAACCGTGGCGTGGTCCAGCCGCTCGGAAAGCTCGCCGACTCCGTCGGCCTCATGCTGTCGGGCGCCGACGATGCGCGGATTCCGGCGAAGGTCGGCATGGTCGAGATCGATGCCATCAGCCATGCGCTCGGCGATTTCCAGGCGAATATCCAGCGCATCCGGGCGCTCGAACAACAGGAGCAGGCCGCTGCGGCGGCTCGCCTCGCCCGGGCCCAGTCGATGGAAGCGGTCGTCTCGGATGTCGGGGAGGTCGTGGCGGCGGCCGCCGCGGGCGATTTCTCGGCGCGCCTGCAGATCGACCAGGCCGACGAGCAGATGCAGAAGCTCGTCGCCGGCATCAACGAGATCAATGCCGTGGTCGATTCCGCCACCAGCGAGTTCGCCCGCGCGCTGTCGGCGGTCGCCGGCGGCGACCTGACGGTACGGGTCGATGCCGCCTATCGTGGCAAGTTCGCCGAGCTCAAGGGCGCGATCAACGACACCGTCGAGCGGCTCTCCTCGACGGTGAAGACGATCCAGGTCACCTCGGCGGATGTCGGGCTGGCCGCCCGCGAGATCAACACGGGGGCCGACGACCTCTCCAAGCGCACCGAGGAGCAGGCCTCCTCGCTGGAAGAGACCGCGGCCACTACCGAAGAGCTCGCGGCCTCGGTCAAGGCCTCGGCCCAGGCCTCGCGCGACGCCGCCGCGATCGCCGACGAGGCGATGAGGGCGGCGCAGACCGGCGGCGCCATCGCTGGCCAGGCCGTCGACGCCATGGCCCGTATCGAGGACGCCTCGACCAAGATCTCCGACATCATCCGCGTCATCGACGACATCGCCTTCCAGACCAATCTGCTCGCGCTGAACGCGGCGGTGGAAGCGGCCCGGGCCGGCGATGCCGGCAAGGGCTTCGCGGTCGTCGCCTCCGAGGTCCGTACGCTCGCCCAGCGCTCCGGCGAGGCGGCCAAGGACATCTCGGCCCTGATCTCCTCCTCCAACAGCGAGGTCGGCGAGGGCGTGAAGCTCGTGCGCCAGGCCGGAGAGGCGCTGGAGCAGATCCTCAGCGCCTCGCGCAAGGTCGCCGCCACCATCGCCGACATCTCCGCCGCCTCGGGCGAGCAGGCCAACGGCATCGACGAGATGAGCCAGGCGGTGGCCCATCTCGACGAGATGACCCAGCAGAACGCCGCGCTCGCCGAACAGAGCGCAGCCTCCGCCGGTTCGCTCGCCAACCGCATCGGACAGCTCAACGACCTCGTCGCAGCGTTCAGGACCGGGCCGGAGGGTCTCTCCGGCTCTGGCGCGGTGTTGGCCTCGACCGAGCCTGCGCGCCTGCGCCATCTCGCCGAAGCCGCGTTCTCACAGCCCAAGGCGCAGCCGCCGCGCCCCGCACCCCGACCCGCTGCACCCAAACCTCAGGCTTCGGCAGCGGCACCCGTTCCAGCCCCGGCCAAAAAGGTCGCCAACAGCCGCGCCGGCGACTCCGGCTGGGAAGAGTTCTGAACGAAGCGGTCAGCCCTTCCCCGTGAGGGGACGGGCTGCGTCGAAGAAGCCGGCCCAGAGATCGGCCGGCGGCCCCTCCCTGAGCAGGGTCGCGGCATCGAAGGCATCGGGAGCGGTGGTCGCCAGATCGGTCCAGTCGATGGGCACAGCCACCGGCGCGCCGGGACGGGCCCGCGTCGAATAAGGCGCGATCGCCGTCGCGCCGCGACCGTTGCGCAGATAATCGACGAAGATCTTGCCCTTGCGGGCCTTCTTCGACAGCGTCGCGGTGAAGCGCGTCGGCTCGCTGCCGGCCAGGGCCTGTGCGAAATCCCGCGCGAAGCCTTTGACCCGGTCCCAGCCATCCCGCGGCCGCAGCGGCATCACGACGTGATAGCCCTTGCCTCCGGACGTCTTGAGCAGGCTCTCGAACCCGATCTCGCGCAGGCGGTCGCGCACGGTCAACGCCGCCTCGCGGACGGCCTCCAGCGGCACGCCGGGATCGGGATCGAGATCGAAGATGATCTGGTCCGGTGTTTCGACGGCCTCGACCGTCACGCCCCAGAGATGGATCTCGACCGTGCCAAGCTGGACCAGCGCCGCCAGCCCGTCGAAATCGCGAATGAAGAGCAGCTCCTCGCCGTCCTTGTCCTTCATGCGGTGGACCGCCTCGGGCATGCCCGGCATGGCGTGCTTCTGGAAGAAGGAATGCCCCTCGATGCCGTTGGGCGCGCGGACGAGGCTGAGCGGCCGCTCGATCACATGCGGCGCCATCACCGGCCAGATCGTCGCGTAGTAGTCGAGCAAATCCTGTTTGGTGAAGCCGATATCGGGCCAGAGCGGTTTGTCGGGGCTGCTGAGCTTGATCGAGGTCGTCGCCTTCGCGACAGCTGCTGAGCCAGCGGCTTTCGCCGGCTTACGCTTCGCTTTCGCCGGCCCGCCCCCCGAGCGGGCCTTCGACTTCGGGGCCGGCGCTTCGCTCTCCAGCACCTCCGCCGGCTGTTCCGCCACCACATCCTGGGCCGGCTTGTCCTCGCGCAAGCCGAGGAAACTGGCATGGCGCAGCGTCTTCGAGCCCGTCCAGGCGCCGAACTCGACTTCGGCGACGAGTTCGGGCTTCACCCAGACGATGCCCTTTTCGCGGCCGGGCGGGCCTTCAAAGGACGATATCTCGCTCCGGAGCGCGTCGAGGCGCTGCTTCAGCGCGGCCGCGGAAGCGCGGGTGAAGCCGGTCCCGACGCGTCCCGCAGGCTTCAGCACCCCGTCCTCATGATAGGCCGCGAGGATCGAGCCCAGTTCGCGGCCCGAGCCCCTGGAGGGCACATAGCCGGCGATGACGAATTCCTGCCGCAGCGTGCATTTCGACTTCACCCAGTCGCGGCCGCGGCCGCTGCGATAGGGCGCGTCGGCGCGCTTGGAGATAACCCCTTCGAGCCCCATCCGGCAGGCGTGGCGCAGCATGGTCTGGCCCGGCTCGATGAAATGCTCGCTGTAGCGCAGGGAGCCGGACTCCTCGGCCCCGCGCAGCAGATCCACGAGCCGCTCCTTGCGGGCGAGCAGCGGATCGGTGCGCAGATCCTGCCCGTCGAGATGCAGCAAGTCGAAGGCGTAGAAGACCAGCGCCCCGGGGCGCCCCTCCGACAGCGCCTGCTGCAGGGCGCCGAAGGAGGAGACGCCGCTCTCGCCGAGGGCGACCACCTCGCCGTCGATCAGCGCCGCCTCGCAGGGCAGCCTGGCGAGCGCCTCGGACAGCGTCGCGCCGAAGCGGTCGGTCCAGTCCAGCCCCGAGCGGGTCAGGAGACGCACCGTGCCGTTCTCGACCCGGGCCTGCAGGCGGTAGCCGTCGAACTTGACCTCGTGAAGCCAACGCTCGCCGGCCGGAGGC
Organism: Allobosea sp. R86505; assembly: GCF_042466375.1. NCBI lineage: Bacteria > Pseudomonadati > Pseudomonadota > Alphaproteobacteria > Hyphomicrobiales > Alloboseaceae > Allobosea > Allobosea sp. R86505. The sequence continues at coordinate 675,219 of NZ_JAXHPY010000001.1, forward strand.
TTCTCCTGCAGCGTCGCCAGGCAGGGCGGTACGAAATCCGGCAGGGCATCGCGCTGCGGCGCCTTGGGAGCGGTCTTGCGACCTGTTTTCGGAGCTGTGTTGGACTTCGCGGCCCGTGAGGCCTTCGGGCTCGGCCCGGTCTGGAGCTGCCGGCCGGCTTCGCTGACGTCGTTCGTGCCCGGCCGCTTCGTCTTGCCCCAGACCTTCGGCTCTGACGCCTGGTCGGCGGCGATGTCCTCGATGCTCAGGCCCGAGGCGACGGAGTTCGGTGCGGTTTCGAGAATATCCTCGTTATGCCTCGCGGCGGCATCGTCGACCTTGATCAGCAGCCAGTTGTCGCGCTTCTCGCCGCGGCGCGGCTTCAGGCGCACGAGATGCCATTGCCCGGCGAGCTTGTGGCCCTCCAGCATGAAGGAGAGATGGCCCTTGTGAAGGCCGAAGGCGGGATCGCCCTCCGGGACCCAGCGGCCCTCGTCCCAGACGATCACGGAGCCGGCACCGTACTGCCCCTCGGGGATCGTGCCTTCGAAGCTGCCATAGTCGAGCGGGTGATCCTCGACATGGACCGCGAGCCGCTTTTCGTCGGGGTCGAGGCTCGGCCCGCGCGTCACCGCCCAGGACCAGAGCACGCCGTCATGCTCGAGCCGGAGATCGTAATGCAGGCGCCGGGCGGCGTGCTTGTGAATCACGAAGGCGCCGCCATCGGCCTTGCGGGCCTGAGCCTTGGCCGCCCGACTGGGCCCGGCCGTCCCTTGCGGCTCGCTGGTGCGGGTGAAGTCCCGTTTTGCGCGATAGACGTCGAGGCCGCCCATTCACCCCTCCCAGGACCTCAGGCGCTCTTCTTGGCCTTGGCGGGCTTGGCAGGAGATTTGGCGCGCGCCGCGGATTTCGGTGTCGACGAGCCGGAGGCCGTGGCCTTCTTGCCCCTGGAAGCCGCGGGCTCGTCTCCACCGGCCTCGTCGTCCCCGGCCAGACTCTTCTTCAGCGCGTCGAACAGGTTGACGACATTGGCGGGCCGCTCGGCCGCCTGCACCACGGGCGGCTTCTTGCCCTTCTGCTTGGCCTGGATCAGCTCCAGCAGGGCACTCTCATAGCGGTCCTCGAAGCCCGAGGGGTCGAAGGCGGCCTGCTTCTTATCGATGATGTGGGTGGCGAGGTCGATCAGCTCGGAATCGATCTTCGGCTTGCCCAGATCGCCGAAGATCTCGTCGGGCTTCCGCACGGTCTTGTCGTAGCGCAGCGTCGTCAGCAGCAGCCCCTTGTCAAAGGGCTCGATCATCACGGGCCGCTCGCGCCGATAGAGCACGATGCGGGCGATACCGGCCTTCTTCTGCCGCGCCATCGCCTCGCGGATCACGGCGAAGGCCTCCTCCGAGACCTCGTCGGAGGGCGTGACGTAATAGGGCGTGTCGAAATAGATCTGCAGGATGTCGGCGCGGTCGACGAAATGCTCGATCGAGAGGGTGTGCGAGGATTCGATCTGGACGGCGTCGATCTCCTCCTCCTCGATCAGCAGATACTCGTCATCGCCGATCTCGTAGCCTTTGACCTCGTCATCATCCTCGACCGGCTTGCCGGTGACCCCGTCGACATAATGACGTTTCACGGTGTTGCCGGTCTTGCGGTTGATGATGCGGAACGAGACCTTCTCGCTGTGGTCGGTTGTGCCGGTCAACTCGACGGCGCAGGAGACGAGCGAGAGCTTGAGATAGCCTTTCCAGGCGGGCCGCGGCGCCATCAGGCGGCCCTCGCCGCGAGATGCGGCCGGCGGGAGAGCGCATCCGCGCGGACGAGATCCTCGCGCGAGGGGGCCGGAACGGGATCCTCGAGGATGGCAAGCAGCACCTCGCGGTCGATCTGGCCGCTGGCGACGACGGCGGCGAGCGCCTCGCGCGTTTGGCGTTCCGCCCGCAGCTGCGCGGCCAGCGCGGTGATGAGGCGATCCTTGTCCGAATTCCGCATGACGCAACACCTGCTGTTGGACCCGACTCCTGCAACGGCCGGCCGCATCACAGGTTCCGGCCGGAACGCTGGCATTTGCCGCCATTTCGTGTATACCGCCGCCAACCGGCCTTCTCGGCCGGCTGCGCGACCCCTCCGCGATGAGGCGGATCGCGGGCTTCGGACCCTGCTGGACGACATCCCGGCTGGCGCCCGCCAGATCAACACCCAACCGAAGGATCACACGATGTCGATCACTGCCGAGCGCAAGACCGCGCTCATGAAAGAGCATGCCACCAAGCCGAACGACACCGGCTCGCCGGAAGTCCAGGTCGCGATCCTCACCGAGCGCATCAACAACCTGACCGGCCACTTCAAGTCGCACACCAAGGACAACCACTCCCGTCGTGGCCTGCTCAAGATGGTCTCGCAGCGTCGTTCGCTGCTCGACTACCTCAAGAGCAAGAGCGAGCCGCGCTACCGCTCGCTGATCGAAAAGCTCGGCATCCGCCGCTGATCGACCGCTGACGCCAACGCCCGGTGCGGTTCCGCTCCGGGCGCTTTCGTTAAAGGGGCTCGCCGCAATGGTGCGGCACAAGCCCCTCTCCAACGCGGCAGCCGCATGGGGCGGCCTGCCGCATGACCCGCCGGGCGCCTCTCGCCCATGGCAGGATCGCCGAGCGCTCGGGCGCGGATCGTGACCGTCCGGAACCGAGCGCTTCGCCGTCTTGCCCATGGGCTTGGGACGCGAAGGCGGGTCGCATCCGATCCGAAAGAAAATCCATGTTCGATGTCCAGACCGAAGAACTGATGTGGGGCGGGCGCAAGCTCGTGCTCGAGACCGGCAAGATCGCCCGCCAGGCCGACGCCGCCGTGCTCGCCACCTATGGCGAGACCGTCGTGCTCGCGACCGTCGTCTCCGCCAAATCGCCGAAGCCGGGGATCGATTTCTTCCCGCTGACCGTGAACTACCAGGAAAAGACCTTCGCCGCCGGCCGCATTCCGGGTGGCTATTTCAAGCGCGAAGGCCGCCCGACCGAGAAGGAGACGCTGGTCTCGCGCCTGATCGACCGGCCGATCCGCCCGCTCTTCGTCGAGGGCTACCGCAACGAGACGCAGGTCGTCTGCACCGTGCTGCAGCATGATCTCGAAAACGACCCCGACATCGTCGCGATGGTCGCCGCCTCCGCCGCCCTGACCCTCTCGGGCGTGCCCTTCACCGGCCCGGTCGGTGCCGCCCGCGTCGGCTATTTCGACGGCGCCTACAAGCTCAACCCGCTGGTCGACGAGATCAAGGAATTGCAGCTCGACCTCGTCGTCGCCGGCACGCCCGACGCCGTCCTGATGGTCGAGTCGGAGGCCAAGCAGCTCTCCGAGGAGATCATGCTCGGCGCCGTGATGTTCGGCCACAAGCATTTCCAGCCGGTGATCGACGCGATCATCCGCCTGGCCGAGAAGGCCGCCAAGGAGCCGCGCGACTACACGCCGGCCGACAACTCCGTCGTGCTCGACGCCGTGCTCAAGCTGGTCGACGCCGACATCCGCGCCGCCTACCAGATCCGCACCAAGGCCGAGCGCTACAAGGCTCTCGATGCCGCCAAGGCCAAGGTCGCCTCGCTGATCTCGGAGACCCCGGACGGCGTCACGACCTTCACCAAGGAGCAGGTCGGCAGCCAGTTCAAGGAGGCGCAGGCCAAGGTCGTGCGCTGGATGATCCTGGACGACAGCGTCCGCATCGACGGCCGCGACCTCAAGACGGTCCGCAAGATCGTCGCCGAGGCCGGCATCCTGCCGCGCACCCACGGCTCGGCCCTGTTCACCCGCGGCGAGACGCAGGCGCTGGTCGTGACCACGCTGGGCACCGGCGACGACGAGCAGTTCATCGACTCGCTGGAAGGCACCTACAAGGAGACCTTCCTGCTGCACTACAACTTCCCCCCCTATTCGGTGGGTGAAGCCGGCCGCATGGGCTCGCCCGGCCGCCGCGAAATCGGCCATGGCAAGCTCGCCTGGCGCGCCATCCGGCCGATGCTGCCGGCGAAGTCGGAGTTCCCCTACACGATCCGCGTCGTCTCGGAGATCACCGAGTCGAACGGCTCCTCCTCGATGGCCACCGTCTGCGGCACCTCGCTGGCGCTGATGGATGCCGGCGTGCCGCTGAAGGCTCCCGTCGCGGGCATCGCCATGGGCCTGATCCTGGAAGGCGAGCGCTTTGCGGTGCTCTCCGACATCCTGGGTGACGAGGACCATCTCGGCGACATGGACTTCAAGGTCGCCGGCACCGCCGAGGGCATCACCTCGCTGCAGATGGACATCAAGATCGCCGGCATCACCGAGGAGATCATGAAGGTCGCCCTCGACCAGGCCAAGGGCGGTCGCGACCACATCCTCGACGAGATGAACAAGGCGTTGTCGACCGCGCGCGGCCAGCTCGGCGAGTATGCCCCGCGCATCGAGACGATGAAGATCCCGGTCGACAAGATCCGCGAAGTCATCGGCTCCGGCGGCAAGGTCATCCGCGAGATCGTCGAGAAGACCGGCGCGAAGGTCAACATCGAGGACGACGGCACCATCAAGATCGCCTCGGCCGACGGCAAGTCGATCGAAGCCGCGATCAAGTGGATCAAGTCGATCGTCTCCGAGGCCGAGCCGGGCATGATCTATGACGGCACGGTCGTGAAGATCATGGAGTTCGGCGCCTTCGTGAACTTCTTCGGCGCCAAGGACGGCCTGGTCCATATCTCGGAGCTGGCCGCGGCCCGCGTCCAGAAAGTCTCGGACGTCGTCAAGGAAGGCGACAAGGTCAAGGTCAAGTTCCTCGGCCAGGACGAGCGCGGCAAGATCCGCCTCTCGATGAAGGTCGTCGACCAGGAGACCGGCGAGGACCTCACCGAGAAGCTCAAGGCGCAGCGCGACGCCGAGAAGAGCCGCGAGAAGCAGTCGGCCGAGTGATCTGCCGCCTGTGAGGCGATGAGCTTCACGTGAAACAACAGACGCCCCGCATCAGACGATGCGGGGCGTTTTTGTATGGCCTATTATCGCCGCCAGCCCCGGTGAGGCGATTTAGTTGGGCCTTGCTCGACAGCGGCCGGCTTCATGAGGCGCTGTCATTCGCCAGTGGTTCCACAATCAGGACACAGGAGCGGTCAGACATGACGAATCTCGGAAAAATCCAAGCGTTCTTCGCCGCCTATGCAGCAAAGGATGTCGCAGCGGTCGCCGAAGTGATGGCCCCCGACATCATCTGGCGCATTCCCGGACACCATCCTCTTTCGGGCGAAAAGCGCGGAATCGACGAGGTGCTCGCGTTCTTCGATCAGCTCGCGCGGGCGAACTTTAAAGCAGAGCCTGTGATGGTCGCCGAGCAGGGTGATTTCGTGGTCGATCATCATCGTGGGTGGAGCGATGCCGGTGAGGGTATCGATATGACCTGGTGCCTCGTGTTCAGGTTTTCCGACGGTCTGATCCAGGAGGTGACGAACTTCTGTGCAGATCAGCATCATGCAGACCTCTTCTTCTGGTCCGTCTACGATCTCAAGCCGATTCCTGATCGGTTGGCATGAGGGGGCTCGACCAGCCACCGCGCGATCAGCCATTCGGTCAGACTTTCGCATCGCACCCGATCCGGAGCCAGACATGAACACCCACGCGATCACCTCTGCCGAGCAGTTGCTGGCGCTGTATCTCAACCCGGTCGCGCCGGCCTCGATCGCCAAGGAGATCGACCATGTCGATGCGAACTATGCCGCGCTGATCGCGGCCTCTCCGTTTTTCGTGCTCGCGACCAACGGTCCGGACGGGCTGGATTGTTCACCGCGCGGGGATCAGCCGGGCTTCGTCACGGTCCGGGACGCGAAAACGCTGCTGATTCCCGACCGAAGAGGCAATAACCGTCTGGATTCGTTGAAGAATATCCTGTTCGATCCGCGAATCGGAATGCTCTTCCTGATCCCCGGTTACGGCGAGACCCTGCGCGTCAACGGAGTCGCGGCCCTCTCCGGCGACCCAGAGTTGTGCGAGCGCTTCGAGATGGCCGGAAAGCTCCCGGCCTGCGTCATCGTGGTCACGGTGGAGAGCGTCTACTTCCAGTGCTCGCGCGCGGTCGTCCGGGCGGAGTTGTGGAACGCCGAGCGGCATGTCGACCGCAGCAGCGTGCCGAGCGCGGGCACCATCCTGCGCGACATCACGGCGCGGAATGCCGCGGTCGAAACGTTCGATGGCGAGGCTTACGACAAGGCGCTGCCCGAGCGGGTCCGGGCGACGCTGTATTGAGGGGCGCGGGATCCCCTCTCCTGTAAGGAGAGGGGTAGGGGTGAGGTGTCGACCCTTGGACCCGTTTACGCGGCATGCGTCAGAGAAACGGCTGTGAGGTGGCGCCAAGGCGTCAAACGGCCGACCCCTCACCCTACCCTCTCCCTACGGGAGAGGGTTCCCCGCGCTGGACTCGCAGCGCGGCCGAGCTTTCACAAAAGCCCTTCGTTCCCCGCGAGCACCTTCAGGTTCACGTCCGGCCGGGCGCCGACATGGCTGATGATCTCGGCCGCGGCGAGGGCACCGAGCCGCAGCGAATCGCGGACCTCACGACCCGAGGTCAGGCCGAAGAGGAAGCCGGCGGCGAAGAGATCGCCCGCGCCGGTGGCATCGACGAGGCGCTCGATCGGGAAGACCGGCTCCTCGATGACGCCCTCGGGCGTGACCGCCAGCGCGCCCTTCTCCGAGCGGGTGACGACGGCGAGGATGTTCTCCTGCCGCAGCGCCGCCAGCGCGTCCTCGAAGGCGGAGGCCTGGTAGAGGCTCTTCAGCTCGTGCTCGTTGGCGAAGACGATATCGACCATGCGGTTGCGGATGAGCCCGACGAATTCGTCGCGGTAGCGGTCGACGCAGAAGGAGTCCGACAGGGTGATCGCGACCTTGCCACCGGCCTTGTGGGCGATCTCGGAGGCCTTGCGGAAGGCGTCCTTGGCGGCCGGCGGATCCCAGAGATAGCCCTCGAGATAGATGATGTCGGCATTCTCGATCGCCTTGGCATCGACATCAGCGACGCCGAGCCCCTGGCAGGCGCCGAGATAAGTGTTCATCGTGCGCTCGCCGTCGGGCGTGACGATGATGAAGGAACGCGCGGTGGCGGGGCCTTCGGTCGCCGCCGGGGTATCGAAGGCGACGCCGAGCGAGGTCAGGTCGTGGCGGTAGAGCTTGCCGAGTTCGTCGGCCTTGACCTTGCCGATGAAGGCGCCCTTGCCGCCGAAGGAGGCGAGGCCGGCGATGGTGTTGGCGGCCGAGCCCCCCGAGATGACCTTGCCGGGCCCCATGGCGGCATAAAGCGATTCAGCGCGGGCCTCGTCGATCAGGGCCATCGCGCCCTTGGTGAGGCCGTGTTTCGCCAGGAAATCCTCTTCCGCCGCCGCGATGACGTCGACGATGGCGTTGCCGAGAGCGAGAACGTCGGTGCGCGTGCTGGTCATGAGAAGCCCGTTGTTGTTCGTAAAATGGGGAATTTCGGAAGGGAAATCGGGTGTGTGGCGGGGCCTGTCGCATCCATGGCGATGCGGGTCAAGCCGCGCCCCGGGGGCGGCCGCGCCTTGCGAGGGCTTCGTCCAGAACCGTCGAGAGGCGAGCGAGGTCGTCGGCGTCGAGCTCGCCGATGTCGCGGGCGAGCCGGTTCGCCACCAGGGTCGCCTCGGGCTCGAGGCCGGCGGTGTCGATCACGACGCGCGGATGGGAGAGATCAGCGAGCCGAACCAGTTCGTCCGCCTCGTCCCAGATCACACCGAGCACATGGATGACGCCCTGGATCAGGGTGAAGGTCGGGCGGCCACGCTTGCCGTGCTCGAGGGCCGAGAGATAGGCCGGGGTGACGCCGAGCACGCTCGCCATCTCGGCCAGGGTCATCCCACGTTGCTCCCGCAGCGCGCGCACACGCTGTCCGAACGGGGTCACGGCCCGGCCTCGCGGGCGCGACGCAGCCGCACATAAAGAGCGCCGGAGCCGCCATGGCGCTGCTGCGCTTCCTCGAAGCCGACGACGAGCGGGCGCAAGTCCGGCAATCGCAGCCAGTGCGGCACGACCCGGCGCAGCACGCCGCGCTCGTCACCGAACAGCGACGTGCCGGCCGCGCCCTTGCCCGTGACGACCAGCGCCAGACGGGTGCCGCGTCCCTGCTCGCGGCGCAGGAAGGCGCGCAGAGCCATGTGCGCCTCGTCCTGCCGCATGCCGTGAAGATCGATGACGGCCTCGACACCCTGCTGGCCGCGCCGGAGCTGCGTCCGCAGGCGGTTTTCGAGCGGAGCCAGCGGCGGCGGCGGGGCGGGCTTGGCGGCGGATGGACGCCCCGGGACGACACCCGCTGCGGGCTGCGGTTCTTCGGCGACGATCTGCGGCACCGCCGGCAGCGGTTCCGGTTCGACCGGCGCCCGGCCCGGCAGCGGCGTCACGGAGCGCGCGACCTGGCGCCAGAGCGCGAGATCGGCCTCCGACAATGTCCGCCCCCGCCGCGACCGCATGCTTAAGGCCCGGGATCGCGCGGCCAGAGGATGATGAAGTCGACGGGGTGGCGGATCAGCCCGGCGCGGTGGCCGGCCGCAGCCCCGGAGCCGACGAAAAGATCGAGCCGCGCCGGGCCCAGAATGGCCGATCCGGTGTCCTGCGCCAGCATCAGGCGCGCCAGCCGCTCCTCGCCACCGGCTTCACCCGGCACCGTCGCGTCGATCCACACCGGCAGGCCATAGGGCCAGATGCCGCGGTCGATGGCGATGCTGCGCAGCGGCGTCAGCGGCAGGCCCGCTCCCCCGATCGGCCCGCTTTCGGGCGGCAGGTCGTCACGGCGGGCGAAGAAGACGAAGGAGCGGTTCAGCCGGATCAGGTCGCGGGCGAAATCGGCATCGGCCTTCAGCCGCGCGATCAGCCGGTCCATCGTCATCTGCGCGGGCGGGATGGCCTCGCGCTGCTTCAGGACGCGGCCGAGCGAGGTATAGGCATGGCCGTTGCGGCCGGCATAGACCAGCCGCGTCACGCTTCCGTCGGGCAGGCGGATACGGCCCGAGCCCTGGACCTGCAGCACGAAGCGATCGACGGGATCGCGCATCCAAAGGATTTCAAGGCCACGCCCATCCAGCGCGCCGGTCTCGATCGCCGTGCGATCCGGAAAAGGCTCGAACCCTTTGTCCGTTCGGCGGGCAGCCGACAATCCGGCATCGAGGCCGGGCCAGTCGTCTCCGGGCATGCGGGTGACCAGCTCCGGCGGGCGGCCATAGAGCGGCGTCGGGAACGCCGCCGAGCGGGTCAGCGAGCCCTCGAATTCCGGCTCGAAATAGCCAGTCATGAAGCCGGTCGCTCCCGGTGCGGAGCGGATCCGCCAGAAGCCGAACTGCGTCTCGAAGAACTGCCTGGCCGCCGCGGCACTGACCGGACCGGCGGCCTGGAGACGCCGGGCCTGGGCGCAAGCGGAAAGGAGGGCAGCAGGAACGGGAACGGCCGCGCGCAGAGGCGGCTCAGCCTGGCAGCCTGCAGCGAAGAGCGAGAGGACGATGCGGTGATCGTCTCCGGCCCAGCCCGGCACTTGAGCAGGCGTCAGAGCCTCGGCCAGGGAGCCTTGCGGGAGAGGTGGAGCCGTTGTGGCCATCGCGGTCAGGGGTGTCGCGCAGGCCGCGAGGAGCGCCAGTGCGAGACCGGCGCCACGGATCACGCCGCGGATTCGGTCGCGACCAGGAGCCAGTTGGGGTCGCGGCTTCCGAGTTGGCGCGAGAAGGTCCAGATGTCGTTGACCTCGGAGACCGCCTCGGCGCTGCCGTCGACGACCGTGCCCTGGGCGTCGCGCGTCACGCTGATCAGCTGCGAGACGAAGGCGATGGTGACCTGGGCGGTCTTGCCCTTGACGTCGACCGCGGTGATGTCGGCCTTGTCGATCGAGACGAAGCTGGACTCGGCCTTTTCGCCGCGCTTCTCGCGATCGGTGATCGCCTGCTCGAAGCCCTCATAGACCTCCTTGGCGAGCAGCCCTTTCAGCATCTTGCGGTCGCCGCGGGCGAATGCGGTGACGATCGTCTCGTAGGCGGCCTTGGCGCCGCCGAGGAACTCGCGCGGATCGAAGCCCGGCTCCAGCTTGATGATGCCCTCGATGCCGGCGAGGATGGGCGAGCCTTCCGGCGCGATGTCCTTGAAGCGGTCGGCCACGGGTGCGGCCGCGGCCGGATCATTGGCGGCGCCGGGCAGACGGATGACGTTGTCGCGACGCGCATCGGCGGGCGCGGCCTGGTCGGGCCGAACCGGCGGCGTCTCGCGGCGGGAAAACGGATCGGTCGGCGGCTGCTCGCTGCCGGTCTTCTGGCCGAGCACGGAGCGCAACTTCCAGGCGACGAAAACGGCCAGAGCCAGGAAGACCAGAGTCGTCATGTCGAAGGAATTTTGCATCGAAAGCTGACCTGAGGCTCCAGTCGTATTGCAGGACCAGCATCTCCGCGTGGGAGCGCCGTCACGCGTCATATGGTGACCTAGGCTCGTAACATCCACCCCCCTGCTTGTGAAGGCGAGTTCTTGTGCGGCGCTTTGGACCATGATAGCCGACGCCCGCGCCGTTGCGTGAGTGCAGAGCGCAGTCCAAGGCCTCGGACGGGTGCGGACTTCCCGAGACAGCCAGCCAAAAGCGATGGGACCGATGGCCAACGAATTTCCCAACGGCAACGGCAACGGTGCCGCAGACGCAGCGCCGAGCATGAGCGCCCTGATCCAGTACACCAAGGATTTCTCCTTCGAGAACCCGAAGGCGCCGCGTGCGCTCGGCCAGCAGCAGGCCCAGGAAGGCCCGCAGATGTCGCTGCAGGTCAACGTCTCCAGCAGCGCGCTGGGCGAAAACGACTACGAGACCGTGCTTCAGCTCGAGGGCAAGGCCGAGCTCAACGGCGAGATGCTGTTCGCCTTCGATCTCAGCTATGGCGGCGTGTTCCGGCTCCTGAACATTCCGCAGGAGCATATCCATCCCGTGCTCGTGATCGACTGCGCCCGCCTGCTCTTCCCCTTCGCCCGCCAGATCATCGCGGAAGCGGTGCAGGGCGGCGGCTTCCCGCCCTTCTATGTGCCGTCGATCGACTTCGCGGCGCTGTATCAGCAGCGCATGCAGGAGTTCCAGACGCAGCAGGGCGAGCCGCTCGCCTGAGCCGCGACCCATGCCGTGACGACCAAGGGCCCTGCGGGGCCCTTTTTCGTTTGCGCCCTCCGGGTATTCCCGACAGGTTTGCCCTGCCAGGGTGCCCAGCGCTCGCCGCCGCCCCCTGAATCCCGACGGATGGCTGACCGCAGCCCGTCCCATCGAGCCGTGGCCGGAGGACAGATGGACTATCTGATGACGCTCGCCGTCGATCCCGCCGTCTGGGCTGCGCTCGGCGCCCTGATCGCCATGGAGGTCGTCCTCGGCATCGACAACCTGATCTTCATCTCGATCCTGACCAACAAGCTGCCGGAGGAACAGCGCTCGCGCGGGCGCAAGATCGGCATCGGTCTGGCGCTGTTCCTGCGACTCGCTTTGCTCGGCACGGTCGCGATCATCGTGCAGCTGACCGCTCCGATCTTCTCGGTCTTCGGCAAGGCCTTCTCCTGGCGCGACCTGATCCTGATCGGCGGCGGGCTGTTCCTGGTCTGGAAGGCGACCGTCGAAATCCACCACAAGGTCGATCCCAATCACGGGCCGGACGTGTTCGACGGCGGCCGCGCCGCAGCGGTCACCTTCGGCGGCGTGATCTTCCAGATCCTGCTGCTCGACCTGGTCTTCTCGATCGATTCGATCATCACTGCCGTGGGCATGACCGACCACATCCCGGTCATGGTCATCGCGGTCATCGTCGCCGTGCTGGTCATGCTGCTGGCGGCCGACCCGCTGGCGCTGTTCATCGAGCGGAACCCGACCATCGTGATGCTGGCCCTGGGCTTCCTGCTGATGATCGGCGGCATGCTGATCGCGGAGGGCTTCGGCGCCCATGTGCCCAAGGGCTACATCTATGCGGCGATGGCGTTCTCGGCGACGGTGGAGGCGCTCAACATGGCGTCGCGCCGGGCGCTGCGTCGCAAGGGCGACTGAGGAGGCGTCAGGCCTCCTCGGCGATGCCGAGATAGCCGCGCCAGAGCTGGTTCTTGCCGAGCGAGCGGATGAAGGCCTCGTGAGCGGCGATGGCGGCCTCGTCCAGCCGCGGCTTCAGCGGGCGCTGCCGCTGCGGCCGCTCGATCCGGATCGGCGCCAGACCGTTGCCGCCGGCCTCCCCCGCGCCCAGCCCCAGCGACGCCTGCTTGCCGCCGATCAGCTCGATATAGACCTCCGCCAGGATCTCGGCGTCGAGCAGCGCGCCGTGGCGGGTCCGGCGGCTGTTGTCGATACCGTAGCGCGTGCACAGCGCATCGAGGCTGTTGGAGGCGCCCGGATGCTTGCGGCGGGCCATGGAGAGCGTGTCGACGACCAGCGAGGACTCGATCGGCGGACGGCCGATGCGCTGGAACTCCATGTTCAGGAAGCCGACATCGAAGGCGGCGTTGTGGATCACCAGACGCGCGCCGTCGATGAATCCGGCGAACTCGTCGGCGATGGCAGCGAAGACGGGCTGCGGTGCGAGGAAGGCGTCCGACAGGCCGTGGACCTTGAAGGCGCCCTCCGACATCGGCCGTTCGGGATTGATGTATTTGTGGAAGCTGCGCCCGGTCGGGCAGTGGTTGACGAGCTCGACGCAGCCGATCTCGACGACGCGGTCACCGCCCAGTGCCTCGACGCCGGTGGTCTCGGTATCGAGAACGATCTCACGCATGGTCGTCGGTCCACCCTCGCCCGCCCCGGCCCGGACGCCCGGCAAGCGCAGCCAGGATAGACCCGACCTGCCGGCCTGCCGCCACAACGCCGCGCGACGTGTCCACAATGAAATGGGCCCGTGCACGCTTCCGCGCATCCGGCATCTGACGGGCCAGGATGGCGTCGAGCCGCTCGGGGGTCATTCCGGCGCGGGCCAGAACCCGGGCGCGCTGCACCTCGGCCGGCGCGCTCACCACGAGCACCGCGTCGCATCGCCCCTCGCCGCCCGTCTCCAGAAGGAGTGGCACGTCGAGGACGGCGAGGCCTTGCCCTCTCTCCCGGCAGCGGCGCAGGAAGGCCTCCTCCTCCTCGCGCACGAGCGGGTGGATGATCGCCTCCAGCCGCGCCATCGCCTCCGGCTTGCCCAGCACGGCGGCCGAGAGGCGCGGCCGGTCCACCGCGCCGTCGGGGACGGCGTCGGGGAAAGCCGCCGCGATCAGGGGCGCGGCCCGGCCGCGATAGAGCGCATGGACCGTCGCATCGGCATCGTGGACCGGAATGCCGCGCGCCTGGAACAGCCCGGCGGTGGTCGACTTGCCCATGCCGATCGAGCCGGTGAGGCCGAGAATGAAGGTCATGGCGTGCCGCGTCCCGGAGCCCGAGGCGGGCTCGCCCTGCGAATCAGTGGCCGAGGATATCGGCTTCCAGCCGCTCCCGCAGCGCCGGCGTCACGGTCGGCGTCACGCCGAACCAGCGCGAGAAGCCCGGTACCGCCTGGTGCAGGAGCATGCCGAGCCCGTCGACGGGGATGCCGCCGCGGCGCTGCGCCTCGATCAGCAGCGGCGTCTTCAGCGGAACATAGACGATATCGTCGACGATCGTGCCCGGGCGCAGGCGCGCGAGGTCGATCTCCAGCGGCGGCTGGCCGTGCATGCCGAGCGCCGTCGTGTTGATCACCAGATCGGCCTCACCCACGAGCGCGTCCCGCCGTGTCCAGTCGGCCGCTTCGACACCTTTGCCGAGCGCAGCCGCCAGCTCGTCGGCCCGCGCACGGCTGCGGTTGACGAGGATGATCTGGCCGATGCCGCGACCCTTGAGCCCGAAGGCGATGCCGCGGGCGGCGCCGCCGGCGCCCAGCACCAGCGCCGTCCCGACGCGCCCGTCCCAGGCCGGCGCCGTGGCATCGAGATGGGCGAGGAATCCCGAGACGTCGGTGTTGTCGCCGCAGATCCGCTCGCCCTCGCGCCATAGCGTGTTGACCGCGCCGATGGCGCGGGCCGCGTCCGTGGCGTGGTCCACCAGCCCCAGCATCGCCTCCTTGTGGGGGACGGTGACATTGCCGCCGGTGAACTCGCCGGCACGCAGCCTCCCGACGAAGGCCGACAGATCGGCAGGCGCCACATCGACGCGCTCATAGCTGCCAGCAAGGCCATGCTCGGCGAGCCAGCTGCCATGGATGAGCGGCGAGCGCGAATGGGCGACGGGATGGCCGAGGACAAAGCAGCGCGGTGTCATGGATATTGGGACTCAGCGGGCAAGGACGGAGAGATCGCGCAGCGCCGCCAGGACGGGCAGCAGCGGCAGGCCGAGAATGGTGAAATGGTCGCCCTCGATGCGCTCGAAGAGCTGCGCGCCCAGGCCCTCGATCTGGTAGCCGCCGACGCTGGAGAAAGCCGCATCGCCAACCGTGTCGAGATAGGATTCGATGAAGCCCTGCGTCAGCGGGCGCATGGTGAGCCTGGCGGCCTGGTGACCTTCGGCCAGCACCTTGCCACCCCGCACCAGCGCGAAGGCGCTGTGCAGCTCATGATCGCGGCCGGCCAGAGCGGCGATCTGCCGCGCCGCCGCAGCACGGTCCGCCGGCTTGTGAAAGGCCTCGCCCGCGCAGGCCAGCGTCTGGTCGGCTCCCAGCACCAGCCTGTCCGGCTGCAGCGCCGAGACAGCCGAGGCCTTGGCGACGGCGAGGGCCCGAGCGATCCGCGCCGGGGATTCCCCGGCGGCGCGCAAGGGCGTTTCGACCGCCCGCTCGTCGACCGACGGCTTCGCTGTCTCCACGGGGATGCCAGCGGCCCTCAGCATGTCGCGCCGGGTGAGGCTGCCCGAGGCCAGCACCAACGGTTGCGGTGAGAGCCAGAGGCCCGAGGCCGCGATCATGTCGCGATGAACTTCATGCGGTGGTCGCGCAGCAGATCGAGGATCGAGGCTGCCGTCTCCTCGATCGAGCGACGGGTCACGTCGATCACCGGCCAACCCTTGCGGGCACAGAGCCGGCGCGACTGGGCGACCTCGTCGGCCACCGAGGCGGGATCGACATAGGGCGTCTCGTCGTCGGCCCGGAGCGACAGAAGCCGGTTCTGGCGGATCTGGACGATGCGATCGGGGCTGGCGACGAGGCCGACGATGAGCGGCTTGCGGACATGCTCGAGCTCGGCGGGCAGTGCCACGTTCGGCACCAGCGGGATGTTGGCGGTCTTTATGCCGCGATTGGCGAGGTAGATCGAGGTCGGCGTCTTCGAGGTCCGGCTGATGCCGACCAGGATGATGTCGGCACTCTCGAGATCGCCGCCGAGCTGGCCGTCATCATGCAGCAGCGTGTAGTTCATCGCGTCGATGCGGCGGAAATACTCGGCATTGAGAACGTGCTGTGCGCCCGGCTTCGGGGCCGAGGCCTGGCCGAGATAGGACTGGAAGAGCGCCAGCACCGGGTTGAGCACCGACAGGCAAGGGCAGCCCAGCTCGCGGCAGAAATTCTCCAGCCGCTGCGACCATTCCGGCTCGACCAGGGTGTAGAGCACGACGCCCGGCGAGGCCTCGATCTCCGCCAGGACGCGGGCGAGCTGCGCTTCCGAGCGGACCAGCGGATAGACGTGCTCGATCGCGGACACCGATTCGTACTGGGCCGCGGCGGCGCGGCTGACGGCGATGAGGGTTTCGCCGGTCGCGTCCGACACCAGGTGGAGATGAAAGTAATTGCGGTGCACGGGGCTCCCCGGGGCCATGACGCGGTCAGCCACCTCTAGCCCGGCGGGCCGCCAAAGCAAATCCGCAGGACCTTCCGGCGGTCCGGCCAGCGACAGGGACAGCGCGCTCGTGGTCGCGGGTTACCTGGGGAGCAATGTGGACAAATCGGCGCCCGGAGAGCGGCGGCGTTAAGGTCTGTATAACCCTAATGATTCGTTAACAGGCCAGGGGCTGTGGGGCGTGGTGGCAGTGTTTCACGTGAATCATTTTGGCGCGCCGATGGGCGGTCGCGATTCGCACGGGTTAACAAACCGTTAACGCTAGCCGGGTGGACAGCGCGCCTCGCCTGCCTCAGGCTGGACACCTGTGGACAGGTTGTGGATCGGATTGCGTCGGGCTATCTGCCCCCATCCAAGAGTCAAAAAAGAAGATTCTCTCTCTAGAAATCTATTTAAGAGAGATGGGGGATGGATCGCCGATGAGCCTCACGACGCATGCCGAGCCTGCCTTCCTGCGGGCCCTTTCCGGACAGACCCTGGCGACGCCTCCGATCTGGATGATGCGCCAGGCCGGGCGCTATCTGCCCGAGTACCGCGCACTCCGGGCCAAGGCCGGGAGTTTCCTCGGCCTCTGCTACAATCCCGAATGGGCCGCCGAGGTCACGCTTCAGCCGATCCGGCGCTTCGGCTTCGATGCCGCGATCCTGTTCTCCGACATTCTCGTGGTGCCGCAGGCGCTGGGACAGAAGCTCTGGTTCGTCGAGGGTGAAGGTCCCCGGCTCGAGCCCGTCGCCGACCGAGACAGGCTTGCCGAGATCGACAGGCAGGCGGGGCTTTCCGTGCTCGACCCCGTCATCGAGACGGTGCGTCGTGTCCGCGCTTCGCTGCCGAAGGAGACGGCCTTCATCGGGTTCTGTGGTGCGCCCTGGACGGTGGCGACCTATATGGTCGCGGGCCGCGGCACGCCCGACCAGGGGCCTGCGAAGGAGCTCTTCACCCGCGATGAAGCGCTGTTCCGGCTGATGATCGACCGGATCGTCGCGACCTCGATCGATTATCTCTGTGCCCAGATCGAGGCCGGGGTCGATGCCGTGCAGATCTTCGACAGCTGGGCGGGTTCGCTGGGCGGGGCGGATTTCGAGCGCTGGTGCATCGCGCCGACGCGGCGCATCGTCGACGGTGTGCGGGCGCGGCACCCGAAGGCGAGGATCATCGGCTTCCCGCGAGGGGCGGGGCGGTTGATCCCGGCCTATGTGCACGGGACGGGCGTCGATGCCGTCGGCCTGGAATCGGAGATCGATCGTGGGTTCGCCCGCGACGAGATCCAGTCGCTCGTGCCCGTCCAGGGCAATCTCGATCCGCTGGTGCTGCGTGCCGGTGGTCCGGAGTTGGATCGCGAGATCGCGGCCGTGCTGGAAGCCTTCGGCAAGGGGCCCTTCGTCTTCAATCTCGGGCACGGCATTCTGCCGGACACCCCGATCGCGCATGTCGAGCGGCTGCTGGCCGCGGTGCGTGGCTGACCGCAGCGGGCATGACGGAGCGCGTTCGCGATGTATGAGTGGCTGAAGGCGGTCCATGTCCTGGCGGTGATCTCCTGGATGGCCGGGATGCTCTATCTCCCGCGGCTAATGGTCTACCATGTCGATGCCGAGCCGGGTTCGGCCCAGTCCGAGACTTTCAAGGTCATGGAACGGCGGCTGCTCAAGGGGATCATGAACCCCGCGATGATCGTGACCTGGGTGCTGGGGCTCTACCTCGCCTGGGATGCGTTCGCCTTCAAAGGCGGCTGGCTGCACGGCAAGATCCTGCTGGTCGTGCTGCTCTCGGGCGTCCATGGCTATCTCGTCGGGCGGGTCCGCGACTTCGCCAATGATCGCAACACCAAGTCGGGCCGCTTCTACCGGATCATCAACGAGGTGCCGGCGGTGCTGATGGTTGGCATCGTCATTCTCGTCATCGTCAAGCCGTTCTGAGGCCGATGCGGTTTGCCGCTTGAGCCGGACGGCGTTTCCGGCTATCAGACGGTACGCTTCTCCAGCGTTCTCCCTGTTGTCGATGGTTCGTGAGCCGACTGCCCTGGCAGCCGCTCGTGGCGCTCAACCCCAGCGCCGTCCGTCCGGGCCTGTCGTTCATTTCCTTACCGTCCTGGTCCCGGCCGCCTGAGCCGAGACATTTTCGATCCGGGTGCCCCATGCGGGAAATCAAACTCCAAGACCTCAAGGTCAAGTCTCCGACCGAACTCCTCGCCTTCTCGGAGGGGCTCGAGGTCGAGAACGCCAGCACCATGCGCAAGCAGGAACTGATGTTCGCGATCCTGAAGCAACTCGCCGCCCGGGAAACCGAGATCCTCGGCGAGGGTGTGGTCGAGGTCCTGCCTGACGGTTTCGGCTTCCTGCGGTCGCCCGACTCGAACTACCTGCCGGGTCCCGACGACATCTATGTCTCGCCGACGCAGATCCGGAAATTCGGCCTGCGCACCGGTGACACCGTCGAAGGTCCCATCCGCAGCCCGAAGGACGGCGAGCGCTACTTCGCCCTGCTCAAGGTCAACACGATCAATTTCGAGGATCCCGAGCGGATCAAGCACAAGATCAATTTCGACAATCTGACGCCGCTCTATCCCGACGAGCGACTGAAGCTGGAGGTCGCGGAGCCCGCCAAGAAGGATTTCTCGGCCCGCGTCATCGACATCGTCGCCCCGATCGGCAAGGGCCAGCGCGCCCTGATCGTCGCGCCGCCGCGTACCGGCAAGACCGTCCTGCTGCAGAACATCGCGCAGTCGATCACGACCAACCACCCGGAATGCTACCTGATCGTCCTGCTGATCGACGAGCGGCCGGAAGAGGTCACGGACATGCAGCGCTCGGTGAAGGGCGAGGTCGTGTCCTCGACCTTCGACGAGCCGGCGACGCGCCACGTCCAGGTCGCCGAGATGGTCATCGAGAAGGCCAAGCGCCTGGTCGAACATGGCCGCGACGTCGTGATCCTGCTGGACTCGATCACCCGCCTCGGCCGCGCCTACAACACGGTCGTCCCCTCCTCCGGCAAGGTGCTGACCGGCGGTGTCGACGCCAACGCGCTGCAGCGGCCCAAGCGCTTCTTCGGCGCGGCCCGCAACATCGAGGAAGGCGGCTCGCTGACCATCGTCGCCACCGCGCTGATCGACACCGGCAGCCGCATGGACGAGGTCATCTTCGAGGAGTTCAAGGGCACTGGTAACTCGGAAATCGTGCTCGACCGCAAGGTTTCCGACAAGCGCATCTTCCCGGCGATCGACATCCTCAAATCGGGCACCCGCAAGGAAGAGCTCATCACGCCGAAGGATGTCCTGGCCAAGACCTACGTCCTACGCCGCATCCTCAACCCGATGGGCCCGCAGGATGCGATCGAGTTCCTGATGGACAAGCTGCGCCAGACCAAACAGAACGCCGACTTCTTCGACTCGATGAACACCTGATCCACCGGCGCCGATCGATTCGCGTCCGTACCGGTTTGACGACGGGTCCGGCATGAGCGCTCCCGATGATCTGCCGACGATCGCAGCGCTGTCGTCGGCGGCCGGCCGCGCCGGCGTTGCCGTGGTCCGGCTGTCGGGATCGCGCGTCCGATTCGCAATCGAAACAATCGCCGGGCCCCTTCCCGCGCCTCGCCGGGCATCGTTGCGCACGCTGCGAGACGCCGCCGGCGAGGCGATCGACCAGGCGCTCGTCCTGTACTTCCCCGCCCCGGCTAGTTTCACCGGCGAAGATGTCGCCGAACTGCACATCCACGGCGCCCCGGCCGTGCTGGCGCGGCTGCTGCAGGTGCTGTGCGACCTCCCCGGAATCCGTCTGGCGGAGCCGGGGGAATTCACCCGCCGCGCCTTCGAGGCCGGGAAGCTCAACCTCAGTGAGGTCGAGGGGCTGATCGATCTGATCGATTCGGAAACGGAATGGCAGCGGCGGCAAGCGCTGCGGCAGATGGACGGCGTGCTGGGCGTCGCCGCCGCGACCTGGCGGCGGTCGCTGATCGAGGCGATGGCGCTGCTCGAGGCGGAGATCGACTTTTCCGACGAGGCCGATGTCACGGGCCCTCTGACCGAGCGGGCGCTCGCGACGGTCAACGACGTTCTGGCCCAGCTTCGCGAGGCTCTCGGCGGGTTCGCGCGCGGCGAGCGCATTCGCGAGGGCTTCGTCGTCGTGTTGGCGGGACCACCCAATGCCGGCAAGTCGAGCCTGCTCAACGCTCTGGCCCGTCGCGACGTTGCCATCGTCTCCCCGATCGCGGGAACGACGCGGGATGCGATCGAGGTCCGCCTCAACCTGGCCGGGTTGCCGGTCACGCTGATCGATACAGCGGGGTTGCGCGACAGCACCGATCCGATCGAGGCGGAGGGCGTCCGCCGGGCGCGCGCGCTGGCCGAGAAGGCGGATTTGGTTCTGAGCCTGCGAGCAACCGATTCGGATCCGGATCGGCTTCACGGCGGCGAGGGTGTCATCGCGCTGGCGACCAAGGTGGATCTCGCCGGCGCGGTGCGGCCTGGCGAAGTGCCGGTGTCGGCGCAGACGGGCGAGGGGATCGCGGATCTCCTGACCCTGATCGGCGAGCGCCTCGCCGGGCAAGGCGCGGTCGAGCCGGCCCTGCTGACGCGCGAGCGGCATCGCGTCGCGGTGGACCAGGCGATCGGCGCGCTGCAGCGTGCCATCGGAGGGCGCCATGACCAGGCGGAGCTGCTCGCCGAGGATCTGCGCCTGGCCGTGCGTGCGCTGGAGCGCCTGCTGGGGCGCGTCGACATCGAGGATGTGCTGGATCAGCTCTTCGCGGGCTTCTGCATTGGCAAGTAGGCCAGCAGCGCCGATCTCCGATAGAGATTGACCCCCCGCCGGGGCTTCGATAGCGACATGTCATGTCGCAGAACCCCATCGAAAACCGATACGACGTCATCGTCGTGGGCGGCGGCCATGCCGGCGTCGAGGCGGCTGCGGCAGCGGCCCGCTATGGCGCGCGCACGGCCTTGATCACGCATCGCCTCGACACGATCGGCGTGATGTCCTGCAACCCCGCGATCGGTGGTCTCGGCAAGGGCCATCTCGTGCGCGAGATCGACGCGCTGGACGGCATCATGGCCAGGGCAGCCGACCGGGGGGGCATCCAGTTTCGTATGCTGAACCGCCGCAAGGGCCCCGCCGTCCGCGGACCGCGCGCCCAGGCCGATCGCAAGCTCTATCGCGCGGCCGTGCAGGACCTCCTTTCCGCCCAGGCCAACCTCTCTATCGTTGCCGGAGACGTGTTCGACCTCGACATCGAGCAGGGGCGCGTCGCCGGCGTCATCCTCGCGGATGGTCTTCGATTCGGTTGCGGAACGGTCGTGCTGACGACCGGCACCTTCCTACGGGGCCTGATCCATATCGGCGAAACGCGGATTCCGGCCGGGCGGGTCGACGAGGCGGCGTCGGTTGGGCTGTCGGCCACCCTCGCCCGCCATGACTTCCCGCTCGGGCGGCTGAAGACCGGCACACCGCCGCGGCTCGATGGGCGCACCATCGACTGGGCGGCCCTGGAGATGCAGGCCGGCGACGACCCGCCGGAGACGTTCTCGGCGCTGACGACGGCGATCACCAATCCGCAAATCGCCTGCGGGATCACGCGGACGACGCTGGCGACGCATGAGATGATCCGGGCCAATTTGCACCGCGCGCCGATGTTCTCCGGGCAGATCGAGGGGCGGGGGCCGCGCTATTGCCCGTCGATCGAGGACAAGGTCGGCCGCTTCGGCGACCGGGACGGGCACCAGATCTTCCTCGAACCGGAGGGACTGGACGACGATACCGTCTATCCCAACGGGATTTCGACCTCGCTGCCCGAGGACGTCCAGCGTGGCTTGCTGGCGACGATCCCGGGGTTGGAGCGGGCGGCGATGCTGCGCCCCGGTTACGCGATCGAGTATGATTTCGTCGATCCGCGCGCGCTCCGGAACACGCTGGAGACGCGCGCCATCGGTGGGCTGTTCCTCGCCGGCCAGATCAATGGCACCACCGGCTATGAGGAAGCCGGAGCGCAGGGGCTGCTGGCCGGGCTGAACGCTGCGCGGATGGCGGGCGGTGCCGAGCCGATGGTGCTGCCGCGCACCAGTTCCTATCTCGGTGTCATGGTCGACGACCTCGTCTCGCGCGGCGTTACGGAACCGTATCGAATGTTCACCTCGCGGGCGGAGTTCCGGCTTTCGCTGCGCGTCGACAATGCCGATGAGCGGCTGACGGCCTTGGGGGCCGAACTGGGCGTGGTTGGGTCGGAGCGCCTTGGCGCCTTCACCGAGCGGAGCCAAGCCATTGAGGCGCTGAGGTCGCGGCTGCAGGCGCTGACGTTCACGCCGCAACAGGCTGAGGCCGCGGGGGTCGCGATCAATCGCGACGGCATCCGCCGCAGCGCCTATCAAATTCTTTCCTATCCCGATATCGGCTTCGAGCATCTGGCCGCGATATGGCCGGAGCTTGGCGAGTTCGCGCCCGGCGTGGTGGCGCGGGTCACGGCGGATGCGGTCTATTCGGTCTATCTCGACCGCCAGGCCGGCGAGATCGCGGCCTATCAGCGCGACCAGTCGCTGAAGGTGCCGGATGATCTCGATCTCGATAAGATCTCCGGCCTGTCGAACGAACTGAAGGCCAAGCTGACGGCCGAGCGGCCGGCGGATATCGCCCAGGCCGGCCGCATCGAGGGGATGACTCCGGCCGCTTTGACGCTGCTGGCGGCGCATGCCCGCCGGAAACGGGCCACTCCCCTCGCGGTCTCCTGACGGAACTGTTGATAACCACGCCATGTCTGTTGATAATTCGGACCGCGCCCGCGCTTTGCGCTTGACGCCTGTTTCACGTGAAACAGAGGAGCGGCTCTCGCTGCTGGTGGCGGAGCTCGCGCGCTGGCAAGCGGCCAAAAATCTCGTGTCCGGCACAACGCTCGCCGATGTCTGGATGCGGCATATCGCCGACTCCCTCCAGCTGTTCAGGCTCGCGCCCGACGCCCGAACCTGGCTTGATCTCGGCTCCGGCGGGGGTTTCCCCGGCCTGGTCATCGGCATCTGCCTCGCCGAGGTCGAGGGCGGACGCATCCATCTGGTCGAGAGCAACAGCCGCAAATGCGCCTTTCTGCGCCATGCCGCGCGGCTGACCGGGGCGCCGGTGACGGTGCATCCGGCCCGGATCGAGGATGTGATCGGCGGTTTCACCGGGCGCGTCGATGTGGTGACGGCGCGGGCGCTGGCGCCACTGCCGCAACTGCTCGACTGGTGCAAAGAGCTGTTGAGAACAGGCACCCTCGGACTCTTTCCGAAGGGACAACATCTAGATGCGGAATTGACGGAGTCGTCCAGATATTGGAAGATTCAGGCCTCAACGGTTTCCTCCGTGACGGATGGGGCCGCCCGGATCCTGATGGTCCGCGCAGCCGAGAAACGGGCCGATCCATGACCGATCTTACGCCTATCCCGATGCCGCGCCGCCCGCGCGTGCTGGCGCTCGCGAATCAGAAGGGCGGCGTCGGCAAGACCACGACGGCGATCAATCTCGGCACGGCCCTGGCTGCGATCGGCGAAAAGGTCCTGATCGTCGATCTCGACCCGCAGGGCAACGCCTCGACCGGGCTGGGCGTGGACCGGCGCAGCCGCAAATCCTCCACCTATGACGTGCTCTGCGGCGATGTCGGGCTCGGCCAGGCCATGCAGGAAACCGCCGTTCCCGGATTGTTCCTGGCGCCCTCGACGCTGGATCTGCTCGGAGTCGAGCTCGAGATCGCCTCTTCCAAGGACCGGGCGCATCGGCTGAAGAACGCGATCGACGAACTGGTCTATGACCAGCGCTGCTCCGATCTGACCTATGTCCTGATCGACTGCCCGCCTTCGCTGAGCCTCATCACCATCAACGCGATGACGGCGTCTGATGCCGTGCTGGTGCCGCTGCAATGCGAGTTCTTCGCGCTCGAGGGCCTGAGCCAGCTGCTGAAGACCGTCGAGCAGGTTCGAGCCGGGCTCAACCCGCGCCTAATCATCCAGGGCGTCGTGCTGACGATGTACGATCCGCGCAACAACCTGTCCGGACAGGTCATGGCCGATGTGCGCGAATTCCTCGGCGACAAGGTCTATGAGACGGTGATTCCGCGCAATGTGCGGGTGTCGGAGGCGCCGTCCTATGGAAAGCCGGCGCTGCTCTATGATCTGCGCTGCTCGGGCTCGCAGGCCTATCTGAAGCTGGCGTCCGAAGTGATCCGCCGCGAGCGTGCGCTGCGCGCGGCGGCCTGAAGCATTGACCAGAGGTTGAATGATGGCGATGGCCGAAGAACAGGGGCGTTCGCGCCTGGGCCGGGGTCTGGCAGCGCTGATCGGCGATGTCGGCGAGGAGATCGGTGCGCTGGAGCGGGCCCGCGGCCAGCGCCGCGTCCCGGTCGAGTTCCTGCGGCCGAGCGCGCGCAATCCGCGCCGCAGCTTCGCCGAGGAGGATCTCGAGGAGTTGACGGCGTCCGTGCGTGAGCGCGGCATCCTGCAGCCGATCATCGTGCGGGCGATCGTCGGCATGCTCGATGCCTATGAGATCATCGCCGGTGAGCGCCGCTGGAGGGCGGCCCAGCGGGCCGGTCTGCACGACGTCCCGGTCATCCTGGTCGAGGCCAATGATCGCGAGGCGCTCGAAATCGCCATCGTCGAGAACGTACAGCGCACCGATCTCAACGCGATCGAGGAAGCGGCGGGCTATGAGCAGCTGATCGCCGAATTCAACTACACGCAGAACGATCTGGCGCGCGTGATCGGCAAGAGTCGCAGCCATGTCGCCAACACGCTGCGTCTGTCGAAGCTGCCGCCCTCCGTGCGCCAGATGGTCAGTGACGGCGCCGTGTCGGCCGGCCATGCCCGCGCGCTGCTGTCTGTTTCGGACCCGGAACTGATGGCGCGCAAGATCGTCGACGAGGGTCTGAGCGTGCGTGACATCGAGCGCATCGTCCAGGAGGAGTCGCGCGGCGAGACCAAGAGCATCGCGACGAAGCCGCGGGTCGAGAAGGACCCCGATACGCGGGCGGTCGAAAAGGCGCTGGAAGAGGCGCTCGGTCTGTCTGTCTCGATCAGCCACCGCGCCAATGGCAGCGGCGAGGTCAAGATCAGCTACAAGACGCTCGAGCAGCTAGACGCGCTCTGCCGCCGCCTGAAGGACTGAGCGGCTATTCCCCGCGCCCGGCCACGCGGCCGTGGCGCGCCAGCGTCCACAGCGCCCGCGTCGCGCCGGCCCGGCCGAGATCGCCGTCGCGGCGGGCCGCGAGCGTGGCATTGCCGAGCAGGGTCACCGCCTCCATCAGTTTCTGCGTGGTCCAGGCCGACAGCGCCGCCTCCGTCGTGGCGATGCGCGGATAGGGCAGGCGCATCGCCGCGACCATGTCGCGGGCGCTGCGGCCGGCATCGACCCCCTGCCGGGCCTTCAGCAGGGCGAGAGCGTGCCTCAGCACTGCGCCGAGCATGACGCCGGCATCCAGCCCTTCGCTGGCGAGCTTGGCCTGTGCGAGGTCGAGGACGGGCAGTTTCCCGGCGAAGACCGCGTCGACCAGCATCGCCTGCTCGCGCTGGGCGGTGTCGCCGACGATGGCTTCGATATGAGTCGGGCCGATCGCGGGATCGTCGCCGACATACAATAGCAGCTTCTCGATTTCCCGGCGCGAGGTCTGACGATCGCCACCGAGCAGGCCGGCGAGCAGGTCACGGCTGGTGCGGTCGATGCTCTTGCCCGCGGCCCGGACCATCTCGTCAATGATGGTGCCGAGATCGCGCGCGGCGTCGCCATAGCAGGGCACGGCCAGCGCGGTCCGTGCGCGTTCGCAGGCGGTCCGCAGCGGATTGGTGCGCTGGAGATCGCCGGCCTCGATGATGACGATGGCATCCTGCGAGGGGGTGGCCAGCAGCGGCTCGACGGCACCCAGGAGCATCTTGGTGGTGGGCGAGACGCGGATCGCCCGCCGGCCGCCGAACATCCCGATGGTGTTGGCTTCGTCGACGAGCTTCAGCGGGTCACCGGCGATCTCGTCGCCGCTCATCCGGATGAGCTGGAAGGCGTCATCGGGATCGTCGACATGGGCCCGGGCGAGAGCCTTCGCGCGCTCCGAGACGAGGCCTGCATCGGGGCCGTAGATCAGCACGAGACGATAGGCTGGGTCGAGCCGGGCGAGCGCGCGATCCGCCTCATGCGCCTTGATCGAGGCCATGCGGCGTCCTGATCCGCTCAGCCGGCGACGAGGTCGGCGGCGATCTGCCCGCGAATCAGCGTGGCGAGGTTCTTCGCCGCGCGGATCTGGGCGTCGCGCGCTGCGCGGACTGTGGCGAAGCGCTGCGAGGAGCGTTCATAGGGTGCACGGACGACGTTGCTGCCCTTCGAGACGACTTGCCCGGAGACCGTGTCGGTCAGGGTCCAGTTCGCGGTCGCGACGAGGATGGCGGAATCGGCCCGGCCATTGGCGTAGTCGACGGTCACGACCTCGATCGCCTCGGAAATCTGCGTCTGGAATGTCAGCCGCTTGGCGCGGTCCGGCTCGTTGCCGCCATCGAGCTCGAAGACGAGTTCGTTGCGGAGATAATGACCGATCAGCCCCTTGATCTCGGGGACCTCGATCTCCTTGAAGGTGTCCTTGACGCTGCCGCCGGTGATGGAGCGGGTGTTTTCGGCGTAGAGCGGCTGGAAGCAGCCTCCGGCGGCGGCGGCGGCCGAGAGGGCGATCGCGAGCATGAGCCGGCGTCCGAGCAGGGTGTGGCGCTGGCCGGTTTCAGAGGACGACATTCACGATTCTCCCGGGCACCACGATGATCTTGCGGATCGCGCGGCCGTCAAGCGCCTTCGTCACGACATCGGATGCGCGCACCAGCGCCTCGACGGCGATGATATCCGCATCGGCCGGCACGGTCACCTCGGCGCGCTTCTTGCCATTGACCTGAACCGGCAGGACGATGCTGTCGTCCTTGAGCAGCGAGGCGTCAGCGACGGGCCAGGGCGCCTCGCCGACGAGGCCGGGCTGGCCCAGCACCCGCCAGCATTCCTCGGCGAGATGCGGCATCATCGGCGCGACGAGTTGGGTCACCACGACGCCGGCCTCATGCAGGGCGAAGGCCATGTCGGCCGGAAGGGCTGCAGCTTCTGCAGCTGCGTCAAGCGCCTTCCCGATCGCATTGGTCAGCGTGTAGACATGGGCGATGCAGCGGTTGAAGGCGAGCCGCTCGATGTCGTTGCCGACGGCATCCAGCGCTCTGTGGGTGGCCTTGCGCAGCGTCTGCGCGGCTTCCCCGATCGCCTCGGGCGCGGCGGCGGCGTTTCCGGTCCGCTCGGCGATCTCGTTCAGGAGCCGCCAGAGGCGCTGCACGAAGCGCGCAGCACCCTGCACGCCCTCGTCGGTCCAGATCACGTCCCGGTCCGGCGGCGAATCCGACAGCATGAACCAGCGCGCGGTGTCGGCCCCGTAGGAGGCGATGATGTCGTCGGGATCGACGACATTCTTCTTCGACTTCGACATCTTCTCGATCGCGCCGATCTCGATCGGCGCGCCGGATTCAACGTGGAAGCCGCGGCGCTCGCTGCCCTCGGTCTCGATGCGGACATCGCCGGGCTCGACCCAGTTGCCGTCCGCGTCGCGATAGGTCTCGTGGACGACCATGCCCTGCGTGAACATGCCATCGAAGGGCTCGTCGAGCCCGGCATGGCCGGTCGCCTTCATCGCGCGGGTGAAGAAGCGCGAATAGAGCAGATGCAGGATCGCGTGCTCGACGCCGCCGATATACTGGTCGACGGGCAGGAAGCGATCGACGACGGCGCGGTCGGTCGGGCTCTCGGTCCGCCAGGGATCGGTGAAGCGGGCGAAATACCAGGACGAGTCGACGAAGGTGTCCATCGTGTCGGTTTCGCGCCGGGCGGCTGCGCCGCATTGCGGGCAGGCGACGTGCTTCCAGCTCGGGTGATGGTCGAGCGGGTTGCCCGGCCGGTCGAAAGAGACATCGTCGGGCAGCTTCACCGGCAGGTCGGCATCGGGGACCGGCACCGTTCCGCAGGCGGAACAATGAATGACGGGGATCGGGCAGCCCCAATAGCGCTGGCGTGAAACGCCCCAGTCGCGCAGGCGGAAATTGACCTTGCGGGCCGCGACCGGGCGATTGCCGCGGCTCTCGTTCTCAAGGCGCCGTGCGACTTCCTCCTCGGCCTGCGCGATGGTCAGGCCATCGAGGAAACGCGAATTGATCATCCGGCCGTCGTCGACATAAGCCGTGTCGGTGATGACGAAGCCCGCCGGGTCGACGCCTTCCGGCGCCACGACCGGCGTGTTGCCGAGGCCGTATTTGTTGACGAAGTCGAGGTCGCGCTGGTCATGCGCCGGGCAGCCAAAGATGGCGCCGGTGCCGTATTCCATCAGGATGAAGTTCGCGACATAGACCGGCAGCGTCCAGGACGGATCGAAGGGATGCGCGACGCGCAGGCCCGTATCGAAGCCGAGCTTCTCGGCCTTGTCGATGTTCTCCTGGGCCGTGCCGGTGCGCTTGCACTCCTCGATGAAGGCCTGCAGGGCAGGGCTCTTCGCGGCGACCATCCTGGCGACGGGATGATCGGGCGCGATTCCGAGAAACTTCGCGCCGAACAGCGTGTCCGGCCGGGTCGTGTAAACCTCGATCTCATCGGCCTCGACGGCCTTCGACTCGAGCGCGAAACGAACCAGCAGCCCTTCCGAACGGCCGATCCAGTTCTTCTGCATCAGCCGCACCTTGTCGGGCCAGCGGGTCAGGCCCTCCAGCGCGTCGTGCAGCTCCTGGCCGAAGGTGGTGATCTTGAAGAACCACTGCGTCAGCTCGCGGATCTCGACCGGCGCGCCCGAGCGCCAGCCCTTGCCGTCGATGACCTGCTCATTGGCGAGCACGGTCTCGTCGACCGGGTCCCAGTTGACCTTCGCGGTCTTGCGGTCGACGAGCCCGGCCTTGAGGAAGTCCAGGAACATCTTCTGCTGGTGGCGGTAATAGGACGGGTCGCAAGTGGCGAGCTCGCGGCTCCAGTCGAGCGAGAGGCCCATGGACTGGAGCTGCGTGCGCATGGCGGCGATGTTGGCGTAGGTCCATTCGCGCGGATGGACGTTCTTCTGCTTGGCGGCGTTCTCCGCCGGCAGGCCGAAGGCGTCCCAGCCCATCGGGTGCAACACGGCGAAGCCCTTGGCGCGCTTGTAGCGCGCGACCACGTCGCCCATCGCATAGTTGCGGACATGGCCCATATGGATGCGGCCCGACGGGTAGGGAAACATCTCGAGCACGTAGTAGCTCGGCCGCGGGTCGACGTTGCGCGTCTCGAAGAGCTTGCGCTCCTGCCAGACGGCGCGCCATTTCGGCTCGGATTCCTTGGGATTGTAGCGTTCGACGGCCATGGCAGCGGGCTATTCTTGCATCATCGGAGGTGCCGGGACTAGGACACCATTGAGGCGGCGCGGTCAACGCCGCGCCGGGCATACGAGGGCATGCGATGAGCGATACGGTGAAGCGATGGAGGGAAACCCGGGCGGCGATCGCGCGGGCCGCGCGCGATGTCGAGCGCGATCCCGATTCGGTGGCGCTGATCGCGGTGTCCAAGACGATGCCGGCCGAGGCGATCCTGCCGGTGCTCGAAGCCGGCCAGCGCGTCTTCGGTGAGAACTATGTCCAGGAGGCGAAGGCGAAGTGGCCGGCGCTGAAAGAGCGCTTCCCTGATGCGCAGGTGCATATGATCGGGCCGCTGCAGTCGAACAAGGCGAGGGAGGCGGTCGAGCTCTTCGACGCGATCCATTCGCTCGACCGCGAGAGCCTCGCCAAGGAGCTGACGCGCGAGATCGCGCGCAGTGGCCGGGCGCCGATCCTCTATGTGCAGGTCAACACCGGTGACGAGCCACAGAAGGGCGGCGTCAGCCCGGCTGCGATCGATGCCTTCCTCGAGAGCTGCCGCGTCCATCACGGTCTGGTGATCGAGGGACTGATGTGCATCCCTCCCGCCGAGGATCCACCCTCGCCGCATTTCGCGCTGCTGGCGAAGATCGCGGCGCGCCACGGCCTGCGCGGCCTGTCGATGGGCATGAGCGCCGATTACGAGGCGGCGATCCAGCTCGGGGCGACGCATGTCCGCGTCGGTAGCGCGATCTTCGGCGCGCGTGGATAGGGCCTGCGCCCTCCTGCCCGGCTGCAGGCCCGGGCAGGAGAGCTTGCGTCAGATCCGCTCGCCGACGTCGATGCGGTTGCCGTCGGGATCCTCGAAGACGAAGGCGCGCAGGCCATAGTCCTTGTCGCGCAGGCCCTTGACGATGCGCAGGCCGCGGGCCCGGATGATGGCATGGAGGGCGTCGATGTCCTCGACCAGCATATGGGCTACAGTGAACGGTGCCGGCCTGTGGTTGCGCTGCAGCGTCAGATGCAGTTCAGCCGCATCGCGCTTCAGGATGACGAAACCGACGGGTTCTCCATTCTCGAAGGCTTTGCTGAAGCCGATCGCGCCGACATAGAAATCGCAGGCGCGCGCCACGTCGCCGACGGCAATGGTGGCGGCGATCCGGCCGAAACGGAGGGTGTCGGAGGGGGGTGTCGGTCATGACAGTCTCGAGCTTGGAAACCGTGACGGGTGCGGGACGGTGCCCGCATGGCCGTCGGACGGTGCCTGGAGAGGGCCGAGACGGTGCTCGCAGCCTCCATAATCCGGCGCGATCTATATGACCAGCATCACGCAGCGTCGTGCCAGCCGGGGCAGGACCTTCGCAAAAACATGACGTTCGACCGCGACGCAGCCCGCCGTCGGGGTGAAGCCGGGCCGGGCGAGGTGCCAGAAGATCGCGCTGCCGCGCCCGCGGACGACCGGGGCGTCGTTCCAGCCGAGTTCGACGATGACGTCGTAGAGATGGTCCTCGCGGGTCAGGCGTTCCTCGGCTTCGCGGGGCGGGCGGTCGATCAGGCGGTTGTAGCGGCGGTCGGCCCTATCGTCGCACCAGGCGTCGCGCGGGGCGATCCTGCGCAGCGGCAGCAGGCTGAGCGGGCGGCCGATCCGGTCGCCGCGGTAGAGCACCCGGCGCAGCGGCAGATCGGCGCGTGGCGTCCGGCCGTCGCCCTCGCGCTTGAGCGTGCCGATGCCGGAACGGCCCAGCGCGCAGGGAAAGACCGCGCCACCGGCGACCAGAAAGCCCTTCCTGCGGTCGCGGACCGAGGCGAAGACACGCAGGCTCGAGAGCAGGCGGGGGCGTCCTGGAGGCAGGCGGAAGCCTGTCCGATCACGGTTTCTCACGGGAATTCCATTGCGCGTGACTTGCGGTCGCGATTCAGCGGGCTCATGGTAACACGTCATTTCTCGTGCGAACGATCCCCCATGCCCGCCGTGCATCATATCCTTCTGGTCGACGACGACCAGACCCTGCGAGACGCGCTCGCCGAGCAGCTCGCGCTCTATGACGAGTTCAAGCTCTCGACCGCCGGTACGGCCACCGGCGCCGTCAAGGCGGTGCAGGCGGAACGCATCGACCTCGCCATCATGGATGTCGGCCTGCCCGACATGGATGGGCGCGAGGCGGTGAAACTGATGCGCAAGAACGGTTTCAAGAGCCCGGTGATCATGCTCACCGGCCAAGGCTCGGACGCCGACACGGTGCTGGGGCTGGAAGCCGGCGCCAACGACTATGTCGTCAAGCCGTTCAAATTCGCCGTGCTGCTGGCGCGGATCCGCGCGCATCTGCGGCAATATGAGGCCAGCGAGGACGCGGTCTTCCAGGTCGGTCCCTACACCTTCCACCCCGGCTCCAAGCTGCTGGTCAGCGAGAAGGGTTCGAAGACCAAGCTGACCGAGAAGGAAACCGCGATCCTGCGCTTCCTCTACCGGGCCGGCCGCAAGCCGATCGCGCGCGAGGTGCTGCTGCAGGAGGTCTGGGGCTACAACAGCCAGGTCACCACCCACACGCTCGAGACGCATATCTACCGGCTGCGCCAGAAGATCGAGCCCGACCCGGGCAATGCCCGCCTGCTGGTGACGGATGCCGGCGGCTACCGGCTCAACCCCTAGGACATGGCCCTCGACGACGACATCGCCCTGCTGGCCCGGCAGCCGCTGCTGGGCCTGATGGAGCGCGATGCGCTGAGGCTGGTCGCCTTTGCGGCGGAGAGTCGCATCCTGAGGGCGGGCGACGTGCTGTTTCGCGTCGGCGAGCCTTCGGATGGCGCCGTGCTGGTGATTTCGGGGGCGGTCGCGCTCGACAGCCGCGAGGACGGGCAGCCGGCGCAGGAGATCGTCGGGCCCGGCGCCCTGATCGGCGAGATGGCCCTGTTCACGGCGGTCGCGCGTCCGGTCACGGCGATCGCGCGCGAGCCGACGCAGGTGATGCGCCTGTCGCGCAGCGTGATGCGCCGCGTCCTGGCCGAATCGCCTGCCTCGGCGGAGGCCGTGGCAGCGGCGATCAGCGACAGGCTGCGCGGCTTCGTCGACCAGCTCTCGGCGGTCCGGGAGGCCCTGGTCGCGATCGACCGGGGCTGAGCTCCCTCAGAGCTGCAGCGTCGCCGTGACCGGGACATGGTCGGAGGGCCGTTCCCAGCCGCGGGCTTCGCGCAGGAAGGTCACGTCGCGCAGCGTCGGCTTCAGCGCGTCCGACAGCCAGATATGGTCGAGCCGGCGGCCGCGATCCGACGCCTCCCAGTCGGCGGCGCGGTAGCTCCACCAGCTGTAGAGCTTCTCCGGTTCCGGCCGCAGCAGGCGCGCCGCGTCGGTCCAGCCGCCTTCGGAGCGAAGCCGCTCCAGCGTCGTGGTTTCGATCGGGGTGTGGCTGACCACGTCGAGGAGCTGCTTGTGGCTCCAGACATCGTGCTCATAGGGCGCGATGTTGAGGTCACCGACGAGGATTGCCGGACGGTCGGTCGGGCGTTTCGCCACGTTCCAGGCGCCGATCTCGTCGAGGAAGGCGAGCTTGTGGGCGAATTTCTCGTTCTTCGCGGGGTCGGGGATGTCGCCGCCGGCGGGGATGTAGAAATTGTGGATCGCGATGCCCGCGGCGGCACCAGCGGCGGCATCGAGCACCACGGTCATGTGCCGGGCGTCGTTGCGACCGCACATCGCCATCGCGTCGCGCTCGCTGAAGGGCAGCTTCGAGACGATGGCGACGCCGTTATAGCCCTTCTGCCCGATGAAGGCCTGGTGGACATAGCCCGCCTTCTCGAAGGCCTTGGCCGGGAACTGCTCGTCCGGCGTCTTGGTCTCCTGCAGGCAGAGGATATCGGGCGCATGGCGGCCGAGAAAATCGGTGACCATGCCGATGCGCAGCCTGACCGAGTTGATGTTCCAGCTTGTGACGGTGAGTTGCACTGAGGTCGTCCGGCGAGAAGGGTGCCGGAAACTCATCCGCTGGCGCGCAAAAGGCAAGACGCCCGATCGGGCTCCCGTCCCGCGTCAGAGCTTGCGCTGGTAGTCGATCACGAAATTCTTGGCGTCGGGCCGGCGCTGCGTGTCGAGATTGTAGAGCGACACGGTGGTCTCGTAGCCCTGCGGATCGATGACGACCCATTGCCGCAGCACATTCGCCGTCAGATCGAATTTCAGCGCGATCTTCGAGGTTCCGCCCAGCGTCGAGCGATCCTCCAGCCGCAGCGTCAGCACGTCGCCATCGATCGCGGCGCCGGTGATCGTGCCCTCGCGGGCCAGATCCATGCGCTCGCGCACCAGGAACTTCAGCGGGGTCTGGCCGAGGGAGTAGATGTCCTGTGTCGCGAGGCGCTTGTCGCGCACGGCCACGGAGGTGCCATCCGAGATCACCTCGATCGTGGCGGGCGGCTCGTATTCGAAGCGCATCTTGCCCGGTCGCTGGATATAGATGCGCCCCTCCAGCCGTCGGCCGTCGGCGGCATGCTGGATGAAGTTGCCCTGCAGGGTGGTGAAGCTGTTGAGATAGGCGTTCAGCCGCTCGATCGCCTCCTCGCGGGTCGCGGGCGCTGCCGCCCTCGCGCGAGCCGGCGCCGGGGCTCTCGTCGTCTCCGTTGCGGGAACGATGGCTGCGCTGACCGGCGGCGCGGTCGTCGCCTCCGCGACGCGCGGCAGCCCAAGGCCGGGAGGCCGGACGGGTGGCAGCGGCAGGGGACGGCTGGCGGCGGGCCGGGAAACCGCAGGCTTCGGCGGCAGGATCTGGAGCGGCTGCGCCAGCAGCGAAGACGGAAGCGCGACGCAGCCGAGCCATATCAGCATCGCAGCCTTGGCCCTGGGGGTCGGGATCAGCGTCATCGGCAGGCCTTGCTCCATTCTGTCGCGCCGGCCCGTGTCGGACCTGTCGACCATCGTGGCGGTGGCGCCTCGCTGGCCGGTCGCGTTTCGACCCCGCGCCCGGACAGATAACGCAAAGTCATGCCGCAGGTTGCAGCGGCCTGATGGCAATTTGAGGACGGGAACGTGCAACGACAAGGGCTGGCGCTGCCCTCAGTCCTGCTTTCAATCCTCGTCTTCCCTGGCTCTGCCGGTTTCGACGAGGATTTCGCGTTTGCCGGCGTGGTTGGCGGGGCCGACGATGCCCTCGTTCTCCATCCGCTCCATGATCGAGGCGGCGCGGTTGTAGCCGATCTGGAGACGGCGCTGGATGTAGGAGGTCGAGGCCTTCTTGTCGCGCAGGACCACCGCCACCGCCTGGTCGTAAGGGTCCTCGCTCTCGGACTGGCCCATGCCGGTCTTGTCGAAGACCGCGCCGTCCTCGCCCTCGGGCGCAGCCTCTTCCTCCTCGGAGGTGACGGCGTCGAGATATTGCGGCCGGCCTTGCGTCTTGAGATGGGCGACGACCTTCTCGACCTCGGCATCCGAGACGAAGGGGCCGTGGACGCGGGTGATGCGACCGCCGCCGGCCATGTAGAGCATGTCGCCCTGGCCCAGCAGCTGCTCGGCGCCCATCTCGCCCAGGATGGTGCGGCTATCGATCTTGCTCGTCACCTGGAAGGAGATGCGCGTCGGGAAGTTCGCCTTGATCGTGCCGGTGATGACGTCGACGGAGGGCCGCTGCGTCGCCAGCACGACATGGATGCCGGCCGCGCGCGCCATCTGGGCGAGCCGCTGGATCGTGCCCTCGATCTCCTTGCCGGCGACCATCATCAGGTCGGCCATCTCGTCGACGATCACGACGATATAGGGCAAGGGCTCGAGGTCCATGACCTCGTCCTCGTAAACAGCCTCGCCGGAATGGCGGTCGAAGCCGGTCTGGACCGTGCGGGTGATGACCTCGCCGGCGGCCTTCGCCTCGACCACGCGGGCGTTGAAGCCGTCGATGTTGCGCACCGAGAGCTTCGACATCTTCTTGTAGCGCTCCTCCATCTCGCGCACCGCCCATTTCAGGGCGACGACCGCCTTCTTGGGGTCGGTGACGACGGGGGTCAGCAGATGCGGGATGCCGTCATAGACCGACAATTCCAGCATCTTGGGATCGACCATGATCAGCCGGCACTGCTCGGGCTTGAGCCGGTAGAGCAGCGACAGGATCATCGTGTTGATCGCCACCGACTTGCCCGAGCCGGTCGTGCCGGCGACCAGGAGATGGGGCATCTTGGCGAGATCGACGATCACCGGCTCGCCGCCGATGGTCTTGCCGAGCCCCAGAGCGAGCTTGTGCTTGGAGCTCTCGAAATCCTGGCTCGCCAGAAGCTCGCGCAGGAAGACCGTCTCGCGCTTGGCGTTGGGCAGTTCGATGCCGATCGCGTTCTTGCCGGGAATCACCGCCACGCGCGCCGAGATCGCGCTCATCGAGCGGGCGATGTCGTCGGCCAGCGAAATCACCCGGGAGGATTTCGTGCCGGGAGCCGGCTCCAGTTCATAGAGCGTGACCACAGGGCCGGGGCGCACCTGCGTGATCTCGCCACGCACGCCGAAATCCTCGAGCACGCCTTCGAGCAGCGTGGCGTTCTGCTCGAGCGCGTCGGTCGAAATGGCGTTCGCCGGCAGCTTGCGGGGCTCGGAGAGATAGGTCAGGGGCGGCAGCTCGAACTCGTCGCGGTCGAGCAGCGAGGGCTGGGCCTCGCGCTGGATGCGCTTGCCGGGCTTGGGCCCCGGCGCCGGCGCGGTGACGCGCGGCGCGTTGAGGTCGCGCAGGTCGAGCGGCTCGTCGTCGTCGAGGTCGAAGGGAACGTCGTCGACGGGTGCCGCCCGTGGCCCGCGCAGCGGCGGTAGCGGGGCCGGGGAGAAGGGCGGAGCGCCGGGACGCGCCGCCGAAGCCGGGCTTGCCCCCTCGCCGAACTGGGGCTCGCGCCGGACGCGGCCGGCGGCCATGTGCTCTACGCTGGAGCGTGCGGCTGCGGGTGAGCCGGCGCCCTCGGTCGCGGTCCTGGGCGGCTGCGGCAGGCGGCGCAGGATCATGCCGCGCAGGGCCATGGCGCCATGGGCGAGCCAGCCGACGAGGATCACGGCGATGCCGGGCTCGTCGTCGCGGCGGTCCTCGCTTTCCGACCAGGATTCGTCGGCCTCGTCCTCGTCGAGGACCGGGTCCTCGTCGCCGACGAAGCCGAAGCC
This sequence comes from Allobosea sp. R86505, assembly GCF_042466375.1. Taxonomy (NCBI): domain Bacteria; kingdom Pseudomonadati; phylum Pseudomonadota; class Alphaproteobacteria; order Hyphomicrobiales; family Alloboseaceae; genus Allobosea; species Allobosea sp. R86505. The sequence goes on from NZ_JAXHPY010000001.1 coordinate 711,371, forward strand.
GGCGGCCGCGGTGACGGCGAGAATGGCAATGCCGGCATAGAGGAAGCCGACGAGCCCGCCGACCGCATTGCCGGCGATGCCGGCGAGATTGCGCGTCCCGAACAGAAGACCGTCGCCGATGACGCCGCCCATGCCGGTGGGCAGGGGCCAGCGCGGTGTCGCCGGAAGGGCGCTGCCGACCGCAGCGGTGGCGGCGACGGCGACGATCCAGAGGCCGAGCTTGAGGGCGCCGCGGTCGAAGATGTGAAAGCGGACCAGTCGCAGCGCCCAGATCAGGGGCGGAAACAGCAGCGCGATGACGCCGAGCCCGATGAGCTGCATCAGCAGATCGGCGACCATGGCGCCGGGCCGGCCGAGCCAGTTGGCGACGGCGCCGCTGGTGGCGTTGTTGAGGCTGGGATCGTCGACCGACCAGGTCGCCAGCGACAGGGCAACCGCCGCCATCAACGCCAGCAGCGCGAGGCCGACCATCTCGCTGGCGCGGCGCGACAGGAACTCCCGCACCGGATCGGGCAGGCGGTCCATCAGCGAGGAGGAGCGTCGGATCGTGCGCATGCGGGGTTGGGCCGTCATCCAGGACTGCGGGCCGCGTCGCATCGGCCGTTGCGACCACGTTAGGAAGCCGAGGTTAAGACACGCTTAACCTTGGCGCCGGCGGTGTGGTCGCCGGCCCCGGCCCCTGGACAATCGCCGCCCATGAAAAATCCCCGGCGGTCGCCCGCCGGGGATGGTGTCGAGAAGGCCGGTTCGCCCGACCAGGCGCCTGTTCTCAGGCGTGGTAGGCGCGCTCGCCGTGCTCGGCGATGTCGAGGCCCTCGCGCTCCGCGTCGGGAGCGACGCGCAGGCCGACGACCACGTCGACGATCTTGAACAGGATCAGCGAGCCGACGCCGCACCAGACGATGGCGATGACGACGGCGACGAACTGCTTCCAGACCTGCGCGCCCATGGCGTAGTCGGCGACGCCGACGCCGCCGAGCGCCGGAGCGACGAAGATGCCGGTGCCGATCGAGCCGATGATGCCGCCGACGCCATGGATGCCGAAGACGTCGAGCGAGTCGTCATAGCCCAGAGCGTTCTTGATCGAGGTGCAGAAGAAGAAGCAGACCACGCCGGAGATGGCGCCCAGCACGATCGCACCCATCGGACCGATGAGGCCGGCGGCCGGCGTGACGGCGACGAGGCCGGCGATGATGCCCGACAGCATGCCCAGCAGCGAAGGCTTGCCCTTGACCATCCACTCGATGAAGAGCCAGCCGAGTGCCGCGCCGGCGGTTGCGGTGAAGGTGTTGATCATGGCCAGCGCGGCCGTGCCGGTCGCTTCCAGGTTGGAGCCGGCGTTGAAGCCGAACCAGCCGACCCAGAGCAGAGCGGTCCCGATATAGGTCATCGTCAGCGAGTGCGGCGACATCAGTTCCTTGCCGTAGCCGATGCGCTTGCCGATCAGGAGGCAGCCGACCAGCGCCGCGATGCCGGCATTGATATGAACGACCGTGCCACCGGCGAAGTCGAGTGCACCGAGAGTGAAGAGATAGCCCTCGCTGTGCCAGACCATATGCGCGATCGGGAAATAGACGAAGGTGCTCCAGAGGAGGACGAACAGCAGAATTGCGGAAAACTTCATGCGCTCGACGAAGCCACCGATGATCAGCGCCGGAGTGATCATCGCGAAGGTCATCTGGAAGCAGATGAAGACGTATTCCGGAATAACGACGCCCTTGGTGAAGGTGTCCGAGGTGGAGTCAGGGGCCACTCCCGCCAGGAAGCTCTTCGAGAAGCCGCCGATGAAGCTCGTCATCGAACCGCCGCTCGTGAAGGCGAGGCTGTAGCCGTAGACGACCCAGACGATGCACATCAGGGCCGCGGTGGCCGTCACCTGGCTCAGGACGGAGAGCATGTTCTTGCTGCGCGTCAGGCCGCCATAGAACAAGGCCAGGCCGGGCATGACCATCAGCAGGACCAGAATCGTCGACAGCAGCATCCATGTCGTGTCGCCCTTGTTGGGCACCGCGGCTGCGGGCGCTTCGGCCGTCGCCTGCGCGAAAGCAAATCCGGCGCTGGTTGCGGCGAACGCCAATCCAGCCAGCCCGGATCGGAGAGAGGTCTTCAACGTCATCGGGGAACTCCTTGAAGGATCGCGTGTGATCAGAGTGCGTCGCCGTCGGTCTCGCCGGTGCGGATGCGCACGGCCTTCTCGATCGACGATACGAAGATCTTGCCGTCACCGATCTGGCCGGTGCGGGCGGCTGCCGTGATCGCCTCGATCACCTTGCCGACCAACTCGTCGGATACGGCGACCTCGATCTTGATCTTGGGCAGGAAGCTCACGGCGTATTCGGCGCCACGGTAGATCTCGGTATGGCCCTTCTGGCGGCCATAGCCCTTCACCTCGGTCACGGTCAGGCCGTGCACGCCGATGGCGGTGAGCCCGTCGCGCACCTCCTCCAGCTTGAACGGCTTGATGATAGCCATCACGATCTTCATTGTTGGGTTTCCCCGTTCCGCCGCCTGGAAGTCAGCCCCGGCGATCCTGTTGCGCCTCGCGCGCCTGTCATCGCGGCGCGTCGTCGGACGCAATTCAAGGCCCGTGCCAACTGGCGGGTTGGGGTGGGGGAGAGGCGGCACGCATCAGGAATCGCCGCGCGGGAGTGATTCCAGCGCGGGCAACCTGCTCAGAAATCGAGCGGATGATGAATTTGTTGGCGTTTGCCTAAAATGGTGTCAGGCGCGGTCGGGGCGCGGCCGGACCAGGCCCTCCTGCGCGACCGAGGCGACGAGCCGGCCCTGCCGGTCGAAGACCAATCCTCGCGAGAACCCGCGCGCGCCCGAGGCAGAGGGGCTGTCCTGCGCATAGAGCAGCCAGTCATCGGCGCGGAAGGGACGATGGAACCAGAGCGCATGGTCGAGGCTGGCGGCCTGGACCTGCGGGTCGAACACGGTCGTGCCATGGGCGATCAGGCTCGAATCCAGCAGCATCAGGTCCGAGGCATAGGCGAGGACGGACTGGTGGATCGCCGGATCGTCCGGCAGAGGCTGCATCGCCCGAATCCAGACATGGAAGCGTGGCTCCATCGCCTCGCCGGTCCCGGCATAGCGGCGCAGTTCGACGGGGCGGATCTCGATCGGCCGCTCGCGCTGGTAATAGGCCCGCACGGCCTTGGGCATGTTGGGCAGGATGTCGCGGCTCATCGCGTCGCGGTCGGGCAGATCTTCCGGCGGGGGAACATCGGGCATCGGCATCTGGTGCTCGAAGCCGGGCTCCTCGACCTGGAAGGAGGCGGACATGGCGAAGATCGCCTCGCCCTTCTGGATCGCCAGGACGCGCCGCGTCGTGAAGGAGCGGCCGTCGCGCAGCCGGTCGACCTCGTAGATGATCGGGATTTCGGGATCGCCGCCGAGCAGGAAATAGGCGTGCAGCGAATGCGGCTGGCGGCCCTCGACCGTCTTGCAGGCGGCGTAGAGGGATTGCGCGATGACCTGCCCGCCGAACACGCGCGGCCAGCCGACGCGGGGGCTGCGACCCCGGAACAGATTGCGCTCGAGCGGCTCGAGGTCGAGGATCGACATCAGGGAGTCGCTGATCTGGGACATGGTCGACAGGCTCTGGCGGCGGGCGGGTTGACGGTGCGGCCGGCTTGCGCGCACAGCAGCCACCGGTTCCGCCGCATCAGCACCGGCCCGTCCCGGATCGTCAAGGCGGCAGGGTCGCGCGCTCCCGTGGCGATGAGGAGGATGGCGCATGAGCGAGCAGACAGGGCCGGGCGAGGCGATCGTCATCGCCGGCGGCGGCATTGCCGGGCTTTCGCTCGCGCTCGCGCTGAAGCAGGCGCTCGGCGGCAGCTTCGCCGTGATCGTCGCCGATCCGGCCTTCGCACGCCCGGCACGCCCCGATACGCGCGCCTATGCGGTCGCCGCCGCGGCGCAGGCGATGCTCCAGGCGCTCGGCATCTGGGACAAGATCGCGGACGGCGCCCAGGCCATGACGGAGATGGTCGTGTCAGACAGCCGCAGCGGCGACGTCGTGCGCCCGGTCTTCCTGACCTTCGACGGAGAGGTCGAGCCGGGTCAGCCCTTCGCCCATATGGTCGGCAGCGGGGCGCTGATCGAGGCGCTGACCGCAGCCTGCCGCGAGGCGGGCGTCGTGCTTCGGGGCGAGGGCGTCACGCGCTTCGACCGCGACGATGCGGGTGTCAGCGTCGTGCTCGCGGGAGGAGAAGCGCTGCGGGCGCGGCTCCTCGTCGCCGCCGACGGCGCCCGCTCCAGACTGCGCGAGCAGGCCGGCATCGGCTGGGTCGGCTGGGATTATGGCCAGTCGGGGCTGGTGGCGACGATCGGCCATGAGCGGCCGCATGGCGGGCGGGCGGTTGAGCATTTCCTGCCGTCGGGCCCCTTCGCCATCCTGCCGCTCAGCGATGGCGGGCGGCTCGGCCACCGCTCGTCGATGGTCTGGACCGAGCGCAACGAGAACGTGCCGGCGCTGCTCTCGCTCGACGAGGAGGGCATTCTGGCGGAAATCGAGCGGCGCTTCGGGCTCGAACTCGGCGAAATCGCGCTGGAGAGCCCGGTGAGCGCGCATCCGCTCGGCTTCGGCGTGGCGCGCCGCTTCGTCGGCGAGCGCCTGGCCCTGCTCGGGGACGCCGCCCATCTGATCCACCCCATCGCAGGCCAGGGCCTCAATCTCGGCCTCAAGGACGTCGCAGCTCTGGCGGAGGTGATCGTCGATGCCGCCCGTCTCGGGCTCGATCCGGGCGCGGCCGACGTGCTGGAAGGCTATGAGCGGGCGCGCCGCTTCGACACGGTGGCGATGGGTGCGGTCACGGACGGGCTCAACCGGCTGTTCTCCAATGACGCGACGCCGCTGCGGCTGGCGCGCGATCTGGGCCTGGGGCTGGTCGACCGCCTGCCGGGGCTGAAGCGCTTCTTCATCCGCGAGGCGGCGGGTGTCGCCGGCGCGCCGCCGCGCCTGCTCCGCGGCGAGGCGCTCTGACCATTCGGGGACAGATCTGCACAGGATGTTTCCCGTGAAACAGGATCACCGGCGTGACGCCTGTCACTCGTCCAGCGGGCGGGCCTCCTCGGGCAGCATGATCGGGATGCCGTCGCGGATCGGGTAGGCGAGCTTCGCCGCGCGGCTGATCAGTTCCTGCGTCGCCGCATTATACTCCAGCGTCGCCTTGGTCAGCGGGCAGACGAGGATTTCCAGCAGCTTCGGGTCGATGCGGGTGGCGGTTTCGGTGAAGGACTCTGTCATCGCTGGGCTTTCGGTTAGGCGTGCGCTCAGGCGCTCTTGCGGGGCAGATCGGCCAGCATGCCGGCGGCGACCATGAGTTTCGGCAGGGAGAGGCCGGAGGCGGCGATGGCCTGAACGGTGGTGCGGGTGCGGTCGACGTCGGCCCGGCGCGCCTCCTGCCAGGCGTCGAGACCCGTGCCACCGGCGGCGATCTCGCGGGTCAGGCCGGCCTGGGCATCGAACAGCGTCTCGATCGCCCGCTCGCGGGCGAGCCGCTCGTAGTCATCGGTGGCCGGTACCGCGGCAGCGGCCGCCGCGAGGGCCGACAGGCCGAAGATCGAATCGACGCCGAAATGAATCGCGGCGACGGAGGCGATGTCGCCGCCGGTCTGCCCGGCGATGTCGACGATCTCCGTCGCCTGGGCGAGCGTCGGCAGGCTGGCGATGCGCGCAGCGAGGGCCGCGGGCACGCCTTCCGCCGTCAGCACGGCGATGCGGGCCTGGCGGGCCTGGGCCTGGACCTCCGGCAGCAGCGTCTCGAGGGTCTCGGCCAGGGCCGTGACGCCGGCGCGGTAATGCGAGACCGTCGCCTCGATGGTGCCGGGCTTGGCGGCGCCGCGACGCAGGAACCAGCCCATGCGGTCGCGCAGCAGGTCCTGAACGGCGCCGTAGAGCGCGAGCTGGACCTTGCCGGAGAGCTTCGCGTCGAGTGCGTCGATCGCGCCGTTGAGCGAGATCAGGTCGAAGGCGTCGCGCGCCACGGCATAGGCGGCGGCGATCGCAGGGATCTCGGCATGGGTGAGCGCCGACAGGACCGGCACCAGCGTCGGCCCGCCGCGGTTGACGATGGCATTGGCGAGCTGCGTCGCGACGATCTCGCGGCGCAGCTTGTGGCCGGCGATGTCGCCGGCATAGCGCTCGCGCAGGGCCTGCGGGAAATAGCGGACCAGCTCGCTGTTGAGATAGAGGTCGTCGGGAACGTCGGACTCCAGCAGCGCGTCGTGCAGGGCGAGCTTGGCATAGGCCAGCAGCACGGCGAGTTCGGGCCGCGTCAGCGCCTCGCCACGCTTTTCGCGCTCGGCCAGCGCGGCGTCGCTCGGCAGGTACTCGACGGTGCGGTCGAGCCGGCCCTGCGCTTCCAGCGTCTGCATCAGATAGCGCAGCCCCGGCGTCGCGCCTGTGCCGCGGGCTTCCGTCAGGGAGAGCGCCAGTGTCTGCAGATAGTTGTTGCGCAGGACCAGCTGGCCGACCTCGTCGGTCATCTGCGCCAGCAGCGTGTTGCGGGCCTCTTCCGGCAGCCGGCCGTCCTGCACCGGGCCGGCGAGCGCGATCTTGATGTTGACCTCGACGTCGGAGGTGTTGACGCCGGCGGAGTTGTCGATCGCGTCGGTATTGAGGCGGATGCCGGCGCGGGCGGCCTCGATGCGGCCACGCTGGGTGACGCCGAGATTGGCGCCCTCACCGATGACGCGGGCACCAACCTCGCCGCCGGTGATGCGGATCGCGTCATTGGCGCGGTCGCCGACCTGCGCGTCGCTCTCGTCAGAGGCGCGGATATAGGTGCCGATGCCGCCGAACCAGAGCAGGTCGACGCGCGCCTTCAGGATCGCAGTCATCAGCTCCGGCGGCGAGACCTCGGCCTTCGACAGCCCCAGCAGGGCCTGCACGGCCGGTGAGAGCGGGATGTTCTTGGCCTGGCGGGAGAACACGCCGCCGCCGGCCGAGATCAGGCTCTTGTCGTAGTCCTGCCAGGAGGAACGCGGCAGGTCGAACAGGCGCTGGCGCTCGGCCAGCGACCTCGCCGGGTCAGGATCGGGGTCGAGGAAGATGTCGCGGTGGTCGAAGGCGGCGACCAGCTTGATCGCTGGTGAGAGCAGCATCCCGTTGCCGAAGACGTCGCCCGACATGTCGCCGACGCCCGCTACGGTGAAGGGCGTCGTCTGGATGTCGATGTCGACCTCGCGGAAATGGCGCTTCACCGCCTCCCAGGCGCCGCGGGCGGTGATGCCCATCTTCTTGTGGTCGTAGCCCTGCGAGCCGCCCGAGGCGAAGGCATCGCCGAGCCAGTGGTGCTTCTCCAGCGAGAGCGCGTTGGCGGTGTCGGAGAAGGTCGCGGTGCCCTTGTCGGCGGCGACGACGAGATAGGGATCGTCGCCGTCATGGCGCACGGTGTCGGCCGGCGGAATCACCGTCTCGCCATCGAGATTGTCGGTCAGTTCGAGCAGGGTGCGCACGAAGATGCGGTAGCTCTCGGTGCCCTCGGCGAACCAGGCGGCCCGGTCGGAAGCCGGCGGCAGATGCTTGGGCACGAAGCCGCCCTTGGCGCCGACGGGCACGATCACCGCATTCTTGACCTGCTGCGCCTTGACGAGGCCCAGCACCTCGGTGCGGAAATCCTGTGGCCGGTCGGACCAGCGCAGGCCGCCGCGGGCGACCTTGCCAAAGCGCAGATGGATGCCCTCGACGCGCGGGGAGTAGACGAAGATTTCGTAGAGCGGGCGCGGCAGCGGCAGCGAATCGACCCTGGCGCAGTCGTATTTGATCGAGATCGTGCCGCGCGGCTGCCCGTCCGCGCCGATCTGGAAGAAATTGGTCCGCAGGGCGGCGTCGATCAGATTGACGAGGCGGCGCAGGATGCGGTCCTCATCGAGGCTGCTGACGGCGTCGAGCGCGGTCTCGATCGACTGACGGCCGCTCAGCATCTGCGCCTGGCGATCGTTGTCGGCGAGCCGGGGGTCGAACTTGGTCGAAAACAGCGCGACCAAGCCCGCTGCGATGGCCGGATGACGGGCCAGCGCGTCGGCGACGTAGCCCTGCGCATAGGGGGCCCCGACCTGGCGCAGATATCGGCCGAGCGCCCGCAGCAGCGAGGCCTCGCGCCAGGCGAGGCCCGCCGCCAGGACGAGCTGGTCGAAGCGGTCCGACTCGGCCAGGCCGCGGAACTGCGCCATCATCGCCGCTTCGAGCGCGGGCCCGAGGCGGGCCACATCGATCTCACCGTCGTCGGAGCGCTCCAGCGTCATGTCGTGGAGCCAGACGCGGGTGGAGTCGGCGGCTTCGCCGGCGGCCGGCTGCGGCGTGATGTTGTAGGTCCGCTCGTTGACGACGCGGAAGCCCATGTTTTCCAGCACGGGCACGCGTGCCGAGAGAGAGATCGCCGCGCCCCGGGAAAAGACCTTGAGGTTGGCCCGCGTCGGCCCATCGCCCTCGCGGCGGTAGAGATCGACGGCCCGCGCGCGATCGGCCGAGAGCTTCTGCAACAGGTCGATATCGGCCAGCGTCTCGGTGGGCGAGAAGCGGTCGCGATAGGCGGCGCCGAAGGCCTCGGCATAGCGCTCGGCGAGTGCGCGGGCGGCGGGGCCGGAGCGCTGCGTATCGAGCACGTCCTTCAGCCCGTCGCTCCAGGTCCGGACGATCGCGGTGATGCCGGCTTCCAGCGTGGGCCGGTCGATCTTCGGGGTTTTCCCCTCGTCACGACCGATGATGTAGTGGGTGCGGGCGAGCGGCCCCTCCGGATAGGCCGGATAGGCGGCCGAGATGCGGCCCTGATAGACGCGCGCCAGGAACTCGCCGACGCGGCGGCGCACCCGGGTATCGTAGCGGTCCTTGGGAATGAAGACGAGGATCGAGACGAAGCGGTCGAATTCGTCGACGCGGGCGAGCGCGCGGATGCGCGGGCGTTCGGTGAGCTGGAGGATCGACAGCGCGAAGCTCTCCAACGTCGCGGCGTCGATCTGGAAGAGTTCGTCACGTGGATAGGCGTCGAGCACGTTGTAGAGGGCACGGCCGGAGTAGCTCGCCGGGTCGAAGCCGATATTGCGGGCGACGCGCGCGACCTTGAGGCGCAGATAGGGGATGGCGAGCGCGCTGCCGGTATAGGCGTTCGAGGTCAGCAGGCCGACGATGCGCAGTTCGCCGTCGAGCCGCCCGTCCGGCGTGAACAGCTTGACGCCGACATAGTCGAGATGGACACGGCGGTGGACACGGCTCTTGACGTTGGCCTTGGTGATGATCAGCGCCTGGGGCTTGGCCAGGAAGGCGCGGATCTCCGGCGTGACGGTGACCATCTCGCGATTCTTGCGGAGCACCTTGACCGCGGGATCGCGCAGGATGCCGAGGCCGGAGCCCTCGATCGGATCGGCGGCCGCATCGCCGTTGGGGAAGCGATAGGCGCGGATGCCGAGCAGGGTGAAGTTGTCGCCGGCGATCCATTCGAGGAATTGCAGCGCCTCGCCGACCTCATCCTCCGGCAGCGGCGGCGGGTTACCGCGATAGGCCTGGATCACCTCGGTGATTCGACCGCGCATCGCCGCCCAGTCTTCGACCGCCAGTCCGACATCGGCGTAGACGCGCTCCAGCCCTGCGCAGAGCCGGTCGCGTGCCTCGGGCGAATCGATCCGCTCGAGGACGATCTGGATCAGGCTTTCGCGGCGCGTGCCTTCGGGAGCGCGGCCCGCCGCCTCGCCGGCCAGCGAGAGGAAGGCGCCGTCGGCGGTGCGGGCGACCGCCAGGATCGGGTGCGAGACGAGTCGGGGCTCATAGCCCTGCTCGGCGAGCTCGGACAGCGTCGAATCGAGCAGGAACGGCTTGTTCTCGTTGACCACCTCGAGAATCGTGACCTGTCGCTGCCGGCCATCGCTGTCGAAGACTTCGTCCCGCAAGCGCAGATTGATCGCCTGGGATGCGCGGGGCGCCAGCAGATGCGCATGGGCCGCGGCCGCGGCCCGGGCCAGCAGGTCGGCCGGAAGGGACTCGAGATCCTCCACGACGGCGCGGCCATAGAGCAGGCGCGGAAATTCGGGCGGCATCGCTCCGGGGTGGTCGGCTGCTGCGCTCTCGATTGCGGAAACGGCGGCAGCCGTCGCATTGGTCACGCGCTTGCCCATGGTCCACCCCTGTTATTTTGTCCCAGCGATGACATAGGCTGGGGCGCCTTTCAATTGCAGCGCAGCGCCGGGCGACGACCGGTGCGACACGACAGGACGTAACCATGGCGGCCAATCATGACAAACCGAAGCCCGGGGAGAGGCCAGTGCCACAGGATGTCGCCCCTCCGGCGATGGCGCTCGATCTGCCGCCGGGGGCGCTCTGCGCGGAGAATCAGGCCTATTTCGACAAATGCCTGGACAAGCTCGGCTTCGTGCCGAACGTGCTCGTGGCCTATGCCCATGACGACGCCAAGCTTTCGGCGTTCGCCGCCTTCTACAACGACCTGATGCTGGCCCCGTCCGGGCTGTCTAAGCTCGAACGCGAGATGATCGCGGTCGCCGTGTCGAGCGTGAACCGCTGCTACTATTGCCTCACGGCCCATGGGGCCGCGGTGCGGCAGCTGTCGCAGGACCCGGTGCTGGGCGAGTTGATGGCGATGAATTACCGCGCCGCCGATCTGTCGGCGCGTCACCGCGCCATGCTCGACTTCGCGGTCAAGCTGACGGAGACTCCCCATCTCGTCGGCGAGAGCGATCGGGAAGGCCTGCGGGCGGTCGGGTTCGGCGAGCGGGACATCTGGGACGTCTCGGCGGTGGCCGCCTTCTACAACATGTCGAACCGTATGGCCTCGGCCGTCGACATGCGCCCCAACGCCGAATATCACCGGCAGGCCCGGTAAAAGGGCGGTCGCGACAAAGAAAAACGGCCGGCGCAAAACGCCAGCCGCTGAGTTGGCCCCGATTGAACTGGCCCGGCCCCGCACGATCCGCGGGGGGCTGGGGGGCTGACAAACCGAAGATCGGCGAAGCCGGGCCGTCGAGGCAACACCGACATACCAACCAAGCAACAGGGCGCGGGCTTGGCCCGAACGCGGCGAAAATACGGCGACGCTGACGAAGCCGTGATGGCGGAGAGCGCCGCGCCGGTCCGATCCCGCGCTGCAGGCCACGCGCCGCCGATTGCTTGCCAGCGCAGCATCGGGCGGGCATCATCGAATGCTGGGCATCGAGGCCGCTATGGTGCGGCCATCGGGAGGCGCAATGAGCGAAAGCGAGACGCCGCAATCGCAGGCGGCCAGCGGGGTGATCCCCTTCCCCGTCGCAGCGAAGCCGGCGACGGTGACGTTCGACCGCAAGGAGCTGTCCGAACTGCTCAATCTCTACGGCCGCATGGTCGCGGCCGGCGAATGGCGCGACTACGCGATCGATTTCCTCAAGGATCAGGCGCAGTTCTCGGTCTATCGGCGCTCCTCGGAGGTGCCGCTCTACCGCATCGTCAAGGATCCCGCTCTGGCGAAGCGGCAGGGTGCCTATTCGGTCGTCGCGGCGACGGGGCTGGTGCTGAAGCGCGGCGCGGAGCTGTCGCGCGTGCTGCGGGTTCTCGACAAGAAGCTCAGCGTCGTCGGCTGATTCGGGGCCGGACGGTCAGGCCGGGGGCGGCGTGCGGTCGCCCTCGCCGAGTTCCTTCTGCATCAGCATCTGGTCGAGCCAGCGGCCATGCTTGAAGCCGACCTTCTCGGCCACGCCGATCAGGCGAAAGCCGGCGCGCTCGTGCAGGCGCCGCGAGCCTATCGACGCGCCCGTGCCGTCGCCGATGACGGCGATCATCTGGCGGAAGCCGCGGCTCGCGCAGGCCTCCATCAGTGCGTCGAGAAGCGCGCCGCCGGCACCCTCGCCCTGGGCGTCGGGCGCGATGTAGATCGAGTTCTCGACGGTGGCGCGGTAGGCGGGGCGGGGCCGGTAGGCGCTGGCATAGGCATAGCCCAGCACCCGTCCGTCGCGCTCGGCCACGAGATAGGGGTAGCCGCCGGCGCCGATCGCCTCGAATCGTTTCAGCATTTCGGCCTCGTCGGGGGCTTCCAGCTCCCAGGAGGCCGTGCCGTGACGGACGGCGTGCCCGTAGATCGCGGCGATGGCTGGGATGTCGGCCGCTGTGGCGGGGCGGATCTCGGGCGCTGTCATGCCGCGATTGTCCCTGCGCGAGCCCAAAAGAAAAGCCCCGGCCGAGAGGCCGGGGCTCGATGTTTTCGCATGCCTGCCCGGTGAGGGCAGGACGGCGGGTCACTCCTGCTTGTTGCCGAACAGCGAGAGCAGCATCTGGAACATGTTGATGAAGTTCAGGTAGAGCGACAGCGCGCCGTTCACCGAGAGCTTCGCAGCCTCCTCCGGGTTCATGTCGGAGTAGAGGTACATGTCCTTCAGACGCTGGGTATCCCAGGCGGTCAGGCCGGCGAAGACCAGCACGCCGATCGCCGAGACGGCGAAGGACAGGGCGCTGGACTGCAGGAAGATGTTGACCACCGAGGCGATCACCAAGCCGATCAGGCCCATGATCAGGAACGAACCCATCGCCGAGAGCGACTTCTTGGTGGTGTAGCCGTAGAGGCTCAGCGCACCGAAGGTCGCGGCGGTGATGAAGAATACCTTGGTGATCGATTCACCCGTGTAGACCACGAAGATCGACGACAGCGACACGCCCATCACCGCCGCGAAGGCGAAGAACATGGCACGCGCGGACGAGGAGCTCATGCTCTCCGCCTTGAACGAGAAGAACAGGATGAAGGCGAGCGGGGCGAGCATCACGACCCACTTCAGCGGGCTGAGATAGAGCGCCTGGCCGAGCGGAGTCAGCGCCGTGACCTTGCCGGTCGGCGAGACGCCGGCGATCGCCAGCATGGAGATGCCGATCGCGGCGAGGCCGGTGATGGCCAGACCGATCGACATGTTGTTGTAGACGCCGAGCATGAACGAGCGCAGGCCCTGATCCATCTCGACGGCGCTGGTCTGCTGTGCGCGGCCGGCACCCCAGACTGGAGCATTGCGGTCGAAGTTGCTCATGGAGCGAGTTTCCCCTGACGTTGATTCCGGACCGGCGCCGCCTGGGCGGAAGCCGGTCGTCGCGCACAACGGTGGCGATGCCGGGAATATGAGGGGCTTCGCCTGTTCTTACAAGGGGGCACCATGGTTAAACGGCGGCCTCCATAGAAACGCGCCGCACCCTTCATGCAAATTGACAGGCCCGTAATGTTTATCGTGAGTCTTTCTCAGCTAGTCATCACAAATTGCGCAGGTGAGAAGCCGGCGCTTTGGACAGTATTTTCAGCGTGCCTGTGAGCCCGAACAGGACGGTGACGCCGACCGCGGCAGTCGCGGCCAGTAACGCGCCGGTCGGGTCACTGACGAATTCGATCTTCATCACTTGCGTCACGACGCCCCAGCCGGCGAGAGCGCCTGCGACAACGCCGAACAGCGCCGAGACGAGGCCGATGGCCGCGTATTCAAGGGCGTACGACGAAAGTATGAAGCGCCGCGTGGCGCCCAGCGTCTTCAGGATCATGGCGTCGTAAAGTCGCGCCCTCTGGCCGGCCGCGAGCGCGCCGCCCAGGACCAGCAGGCTGGCAGCGATGGCGAGCCCGGATGCGCCGCGAATCGCGGTGGCGAGCTGGGCGACGATGGTGTTGACCGCCTCCAGCGCGTCCTTCACCCGCACGGCGGTCACGGTGGGGAATTCCACGGCCAGCCGGCGCAGGAGCGTGGCGTCGGTTCCGGCGGACGAGGCGGCGCTGTCGGCCGCGGGCGTGATCGTGGCGAGGTTGGTATGCGGTGCCCCGGCGAAGGTGTTGGGCGAGAACAGCATCACGAAATTGATACCGAGCGAGCGCCATTCGACGGTGCGCAGATTGGCGACGCGGGCCGTGATGTTGCGGCCGAGCACATTGACGGTGAGGCTGTCGCCGATCTTCAGGCCGATGCCGGCGGCGATCTGAGCGTCGAAGGACACGAGCGGCTCGCCGCGATAATCGGCCGGCCACCACTCTCCCTGCGCGACCCGGGAACCCTCGGGGATCGCCTGCGCATAGGTGATGCCGCGGTCGCCATCGAGGATCCAGGCGGCCTGTTCGCTCGCCTTGATGTCCTCGGCGCGGACGCCGTTGATCGAGACGATGCGGCCGCGCATCATCGGCACGCGGGTCAGCGTGGCGCCCGGCCGCTCCTGATGCAGCAGCGCGTCAAATCGACTGGACTCGGCGTTCGGGATATCGAGGAAGAAGAAGCTTGGCGCCTTCTCCGGCAGCGCTTGTGTCAGCTGCCGGGTCAGGCTGTTGTCGATGAAGGCGAGCGCCGAGAGCAGGGCGACGCCCAGTCCGAGCGAGAGCACGAGCGACGGGGTGAGCGCGCCGGGGCGGTGGCTGTTGGCCAGCGCCATGCGCAGCGAGGGGTTCTTCGGCCGCGGCAGCCTGCGCGCCAGCGCCATCAGCCCCCAGGAGACGCCGCGCAGCAGCAGGAAGATGCCCGTCATCACGGCGATGTAGATCAGCGCGACGCGCCGGTCATAGGCGAAGAGCAGCGCGACGCCGACGAGCCCGGCGACCGCGAGCAGGCAGATGGCGAGATAGATCGCGCGCGGGCGGCGGGCATCGGGCGCGATCTGGTCGCGAAACAGCGCCGAGACCGGGACGTCATGGGCGCGCCCGAGCGGCAGGATGGCGAAGACCAGCGCCGTGAGCAGCCCGTACAACGCGGCGACGCCGAGTTCGCCGGGCGCCAGTGTCGGTTCGAAGGGAACCGGCAGGACGGAGGTCAGTGCGGCGCCGAGCGCGAACGGGGCGGCGGCGCCCAGAGCCAGGCCGATGGCGGTGCCGAGCGCCGCGACCAGCATCACCTCGGTCAGGTGGATCGCCACGACGCGGCCGCCGGTGGCGCCGACCGCCTTCATGGTGGCGAAATCGAGCTTCTTGGCCTCGACGAAGCGGCGCACCGCATTGGCGACGCCGACCCCGCCGACCAGCAGGGCGGTCAGGCCGACGAGCGTCAGGAACTGGGTGAAGCGTTCGAGATTGCGCTGGAAGCCGGGATTGGCATTGGCGCGGGAGCGGATCTCCCAGCCGGCGTCGCGCTGTCGCGTGCCGGCATCGGCCATCAGGGCCGCGAGATCGGCATCGCCCGAGGCCTGTGGCGGCAGGGCGACGCGGTAGGTCCAGCGCACGAGGCTGCCGGGCTGGAGCAGGCCGGTGGCGCGCAGCGCCTCCTGCGAGATCAGCAACCGCGGGCCGAAGCCGACGCCGGCGGCGATCTTGTCGGGCTCCGAGACGAGATTGGCGCGAAGCTGCACGCGCGCCGAGCCGACCAGGACGGTGTCGCCCGGCTTCAGATCAAGACGGCCGAACAGGACGGGATCGGCGACGGCGCCGTAGACGCCGTCGCGCGCCGCGAGCAGATCGGCGACGGGTGCTTTCGGCTCGGTGACCAACTCGCCGATGCCGGGATAGCCTGCATCCACGGCCTTGATCTCGACGAGCGCCGCCCCCTTGTCGCCGGCATTGGCCATGCCGCGCATGGTGGCGATGGTCGAGACCGTGCCGCGACCGGTGAGGAAAGCCAGTTCCTGCGGCGTCGCCTCGCGGTGGATCAGCCCGAAGGCGGCGTCGCCGCCGAGGATGCGTCGGCCCTCGCGGGAGAGGCCCTCGGTCAGGCCGCGCGAGGCCGAGGCGACGGCGGCGATCGTCATCACGCCCAGCGCGAGGCAGGCGATGAAGACGCCGAAGCCGCGAAAGCCCCCACGCAGATCGCGCCAGGCGAGGCGCAGCGCGAGTGCGATCAGCGGGGCGCCGGACGGGGACGCCGGGAGAGGCTTGACGGTGCCGTGCATCTCAGAGCGCCGCCACATCCGCAGCGGCCGGGGCGGGGCCGGTCGATTCGATCCGGCCGGCACGCAGCCGCACCGTGCGGTCGCAGAGTGCGGCCAGGGAGAGGTCGTGCGTGACGAGCACCAGCGTCGCGCCGCGCTCGCGCCGCAGGGCGAAGATCAGATCGACGATCGAACGGCCGGTGCTCTCGTCGAGATTGCCGGTCGGCTCGTCGGCGACGAGAATGGCGGGGTCCGGCGCGACGGCCCGCGCGATGGCGACGCGCTGCTGCTCGCCGCCCGACAGCTGGGCCGGGTAGTGGTGCATGCGGTCGCCGAGGCCGACATTGCGCAGCTCGGCCTCGGCCCGGGCGAAGGCGTCGCCGACGCCGGCGAGTTCCAGCGGCAAAGCGACGTTCTCGCGCGCCGTCATGGTCGGGACGAGGTGGAAGGACTGGAAGACGATGCCGATATGGCGGCCGCGGAAGACGGCGAGCCCGTCCTCGTCGAGGGCGCCGAGATCCTGGCCGGCGACCTTGACCATGCCGCTGTCGGGACGCTCCAGACCCGCCATCGTCATCAGCAGGGTCGACTTGCCGGAGCCGGAGGGGCCGACGAGCCCGGTCGCCTGGCCGGAGGCCAGCGACAAAGAAACACCCTTGAGGATATGGACGCGGGCGGCCGCACGCCCCAAACTAAGCTCGACATCCCGCAATTCGATCGCCGGCTGATCCGTCGGCGGGACGCGCGTATCGCTCATCATCCAATGATCCTGACTTCGATATCCATCAGCGACCCTGCTCGCAGCCAAACACGGCCCGAGCCGGGCAAGCCGTCATGTCGTGCCCCAGAGCCGCGATATGGGCGCCGTCTCGCGCTTATCCAATCTCTCTGCGCCGCTTTTCTGCTCTGTCTCTCCCTGCTGCCGGTCGCGACCATGGCCCAGACTCCGCCCCCGAGCCCCGGTTCCGCCGCGGCGCGCACGCTCAAACTGGTCGCTCTCGGCGACAGTCTGACCGCCGGCTACAATCTGCCGGCCAGTGCCGCCTTCCCGCCCGTGCTGGAGCAGGCGCTGCGGGCGAAGGGGCACGCTGTCGAGATCGTGAACGCCGGCGTCTCCGGCGACACCGTCCAGGGCGGGCTCGATCGGGTCGACTGGTCGGTGCCGGATGGCACTGACGGCGTCATCCTCGAACTCGGCGCCAACGACGCCCTGCGCGGGCTCGATCCGGCGACGACGCGCAAGGGCCTGGAGGCGATCATCACCCGGCTGAAGGCGCGCGGCATCCCGGTGCTGCTCGCCGGCATGTATGCCCCGCGCAATCTCGGCACGGAGTATGCAGCGCGCTTCGACAGCATCTATCCCGAGCTTGCGAAGGCCCACGGGCTGGTGCTCTACCCCTTCTTCCTGGAGGGCATCGCGGGCGACCGTGTGCTCAACCAGCCCGATCTGCTCCACCCCACGGCCGAGGGCGTCCGCGTCATCGTCCGCAACATCCTGCCGACGGTCGAGCGCTTCCTCGCGACGCTGCCGGCCAAGTCCTGACCTCCCGCGGGCCGTTCGCCCGTCCGACCGCCTTCCCCATCTGCTCGACGCGCGTCCTTCGCCCGCCGCTTCCGGAGTTGCTTCGCCATGGAATATCGCCGTCTCGGCCGCACCGATCTCGAGGTCTCGGTGATCTGCCTGGGAACCATGACCTATGGCGAACAGAACACCGAGGCCGAGGGCCATGCGCAGATGGATTACGCGCTCGACCAGGGCGTGAACTTCTTCGACACGGCCGAGCTCTATTCGATTCCGCCCAAGGCGGAGACCCAAGGCTCGACGGAGCGTATCCTCGGCAGTTGGTTCAAGGCACGCGGCAACCGCGACAAGGTCATCCTCGCCTCTAAAATCTGCGGGCGCGGCGCCAACACCTGGTTCCGCGACGACAAGAGCCCGACGCGTGTCACGCGCAAGCAGATCCGCGAGGCGGTCGAGAAGAGCCTGAAGCGGCTGCAGACCGACTATATCGACCTCTACCAGATCCATTTCCCCGAGCGGCCGATGCCCTGGGGCTCGAACCCGACGCGGTTCTCGAAGGCCGCCTTCGAGCGTCCGGCGGACGAGACGCCGATCGCCGAGCAGCTCGACGCCTTCGCGGAGATCGTGAAGGAGGGCAAGATCCGGCATCTCGGCCTCTCCAACGAGAGCGCCTGGGGCACGATGAGTTTCGTGCGCGACGCCGAAACGCGCGGCGGGCCGCGCGTGCAGTCGATCCAGAATGCCTACAACCTGCTCAACCGCACCTTCGAGACGGCACTGGCCGAGATCGCGATCCGGGAGGATGTCGGGCTGCTCGCCTATTCGCCGCTCGGCCAGGGCTTCCTGACCGGCAAATATCTCGACGGAGCCCGGCCGGCCGGTGCGCGCACGACGCTGTTCGATCGCGGCCAGCGCTACCAGACTGCGGGCGCGGAGGAGGCGATCAAGCGCTACATGGCGCTGGCGCGGGAGCACGGGCTCGACCCGGCGCAGATGGCGCTGGCTTTCGTCAATTCGCGCAGCTTCGTCGCCGCAAACATCATCGGCGCGACCTCGATGGAGCAGCTCAAGACCGACATCGCCTCGATCGCGGTCAGGCTGTCGCCGGAGGTCGAGGCCGGGATCGACGCGATCCACCAGCTCGTCGGCAATCCCTGCCCCTGAGCGGTTTCATAGGCGCTGCCCTGTCGGGTAGCGCCTGCCCGGCATTTCGTCTCGCCAGAGTCACAAAAAACTGGCACTGATTCGGCATGCCGAGGCTGTTCACAGCGCTTGAGATTCCCGCCGAGGTCGCTTCGGCGCTGACGCCGCATCGGGGCGGGCTGTCCGGGGCGCGCTGGATCGATCCGGCCGATTACCACATCACGTTGCGCTTCCTGGGCGATGTCGACCGGCGCACCGCCAATGATGTCGACGCCTTCCTCGGCGACATCCAGTCCTATCCCTTCGAGGTCACGCTGGACGCGCTGGGCACCTTCGGCGGCGACAAGCCGCGCGCGGTCTATGCGCGGGTCCAGCCGACGCCGCGGCTGACCGAGCTCCAGGCCGATCTCGAGCGGCTGATGCGCCGTCTCGGCCTGCCGGCGGAGGCCCGCAAATTCGTGCCGCATGTCACGCTGGCGCGGCTGCGCGACACCTCCCCGCTCGACGTCGCGCATTTCCTCAGCCTGCACCCGATCGTGCGGCCGATCAGCTTCACGGCGCGGCGTCTCGCCCTGATGTCGTCGCGCGATTCGGTCGGCGGCGGGCCCTATGTGCTGGAGGCGGCCTATCCGCTCGGCCCGTCCTATCCGAACCGGCCGATGCGGGCAGACCATCAGCGGAGATGACCATGCCCAAGCGCCTTGGTCCCGATGCCCTGCAGGAGGCGCTGACGACGCTGACCGGGTGGAAACTCGTCGAAGGGCGGGAAGCCATGACCAAGCGCTATGTCTTCCGCGATTTCAGCGAAGCCTTCGGCTGGATGACGCGGGTCGCGCTGCTGGCCGAGGCGATGGGTCACCATCCCGAATGGTTCAACGTCTACCGCACCGTGGAGGTGACGCTGGCGACGCATGATGCGGGCGGGTTGACGGAACTCGACGTCCGCCTCGCCCATGCGATGGATGCGCTGCGGCAGTAGCTTCAGGCGCTATCCGCTCCAGCCGCAGGCCCGCAGCGCGGCCAGCATGTGCGGGGGCGGCGGCGCCTCGACCCGGATCGGCGGCTTCTTGCGATAGAGCGGCACGGTGACGGAGCGGGCGTGAAGCTGCAGGCCCGGCCCGCCTTCGCGCGGGGCCTCGCCATAGATCTCGTCGCCCAGCATCGGCCAGCCCGATTCCGCACAATGGACCCGCAACTGATGGGTGCGGCCGGTCAGCGGCTCCAGCTCGAGCCAGGCGAGCGGGCCGGCTTCGCCCAGTCCGCGCCCCATCACCCGGTAGCGCGTCTGCGAGGGCAGGCCGTCGGGATCGACCTTCATCCACCAGCCACGATCCGGTGCCCGCTTGGCGAGCGCGAGGTCGATCAGCCCGGACTCGGCGGCCGGACCGCCCTGAACGATCGCCCAGTAGCTCTTGGCGATCCCGCCGTCGCGGAACATCTGGTTGAGCTCGGCCATGGCGCGGGGATGGCGGCCGAGGATCAGGCAGCCCGAGGTGTCCTTGTCGAGCCGGTGCGCGGCTTCGGGCCGGCGCGGCAGGCCGAAGCGCAGCGCGTCGAGATGGTCGGTCAGGACGGGGATCACACGGCGTTTGGCCTGGGGGCCGCGATGCGAGGGCAGGCCAGCCGGCTTGTCGATGACCAGCATCATCGCGTCGCGGTAGAGCAGCGGAAAGGGCAGCGGCGGCTCGTCACGCGGCGATTCGGGATGGTGCGCGCCCGGGCTCGCTTGCGAAATTTCTGGTCGGTCGGGCGTGGTCATGGCATTGCGCTAGCGAAGGCCATCCTGTCGCGCAAGCACGAGCCGCTGCGCGACAAGGCCACGGGAAGAATGATGAGCGAGAACGAACCGAAGAAGCGTGGCTTCTTTTCCAGGCTGTTCGGCAGCGAGCCGGAGCCGGCCGCGTCCCCCCCGACGCCGGATGCGGCGCCGCCGGAGGCTCCGCTCGCGGAGGCGGCGATCGCGCCCGAACTGCTGACCGGCGAGGCCGCGCCGCTGCCGCTCGCAATGCCGGAGCCGGCTCCCGTCCAGGCTGCGCCCGTCCTGAGCGCGCCGGTCCCTGCGCCAATGGTTGCACCCGAGCCCAAGCGGAGCTGGTGGCGGCGCCTGACCGAGGGTCTGTCGCGGACCTCCTCGGCGCTGACCACCGGCATCACCGACCTCTTCACCAAGCGCAGGCTCGATGCGGGCACGCTGGAAGACCTCGAGGACATCCTGATCCAGGCCGATCTCGGGCTGGCCACCGCCGCCCGTGTCGCCAAGGCCGTCGGCGATGGACGCTACGACCGGCAGATCGAGCCCTCCGAAGTGAAGGCGATCCTGGCGCGCGAGGTCGAGGCGATCCTGTCGCCGGTGGCCCAGCCGCTGGTGATCGACGCCACGAAAAAGCCGTTCGTGATCCTGATGGTCGGCGTCAACGGCTCCGGCAAGACGACGACGATCGGCAAGCTGGCGGCCAAATTCCGGGCGGAGGGCCGGTCGGTCATGCTGGCGGCGGGGGACACCTTCCGCGCGGCGGCGATTGAGCAGCTCAAGGTCTGGGGTGAGCGCACGGGGGCGGAGGTCGTCTCCGGCAACCAGGGGGCGGACGCCTCGGGGCTCGCTTTCGAGGCGCTGCAGAAGGCGAAGGCCACCGGCACCGACGTGCTGCTGGTCGACACGGCCGGACGGCTGCAGAACAAGACGGGGCTGATGGACGAACTCGCCAAGGTGGTCCGCGTCATCCGCAAGCTCGATCCGGAGGCTCCCCATGCAGCGCTGCTCGTGCTCGACGCCACCGTCGGCCAGAACGCGCTCAGCCAGGTCGAGGCCTTCGGCGATACGGCCGGGGTGACCGGGCTGGTGATGACCAAGCTCGACGGCACGGCGCGCGGCGGCATCCTGGTGGCGCTGGCGGCGAAATTCGG
Source organism: Allobosea sp. R86505 (assembly GCF_042466375.1). Lineage (NCBI taxonomy): Bacteria > Pseudomonadati > Pseudomonadota > Alphaproteobacteria > Hyphomicrobiales > Alloboseaceae > Allobosea > Allobosea sp. R86505. The sequence continues at coordinate 732,727 of NZ_JAXHPY010000001.1, forward strand.
CCTGCCGGTGCATTTCATCGGCGTCGGCGAGGGCGTCGAGGATCTGGAGCCGTTCTCGGCGCGCGATTTCGCCCGCGCGGTGTCGGGACTGGACGAAGCGGCGTGACAGCTCGCGGCATGACGCCGCCGGTGCAGACAGGCAGGACGAGATGAGCGACAGCATGGCGCAGCCCCCCGCGGCGAAGGGCAGGCCGATCAATCCTCTGCTCAAGCTGGCGCTGGAATTCGGGCCGCTCGCGATCTTCTTCTTCGCCAATTCCTATGGCGACCGGCTCTTCGGCGTGGCCTCTGACCGGCGCATCTTCGTCGCGACCGGCATCTTCATCGTCGCCTCGCTGGTGGCGCTGGCGGTGTCGCGCATCCTGATGGGCTATCTGCCGCGCATGGCGATCGTGAACGCGGTTGTGGTCACCGTCTTCGGCGGGCTCACCATCGCGCTGGACGACGCCTTCTTCATCAAGGTCAAGCCGACCATCGTGAACGCGCTGTTCGGCTGCGTGCTGCTGGGGGGCCTGTATTTCGGCCGCTCGCTGCTGGCGCTGGTGCTCGAATCGGTGATGCAGCTCGATGAGGAGGGCTGGCGCAAGCTGACGCTGCGCTGGGGCCTGTTCTTCTTCGTTCTGGCGGCGTTGAACGAGATCGTCTGGCGCACGCAGACGCAGGATTTCTGGGTCGCCTTCAAGGTCTGGGGCGTGATGCCGCTGACCATGGTCTTTGCGCTCGCCCAGACGCCACTGATCCTGAAGCACGAGATCAAGGCGGCGAAGGCGGGCGAATAAAAGCCGCTCCGGATCAGTCTAACCCGGCGGCAGACGCTTCGTCGCCAGCGTATCGTAGGAGCGCGCAATCGCTTTCAGCGAATGGTCCCAGTTCCGCAGTGCGAGGCGCGCATACAGCACATCGATCACCAGCATCTGCGCGATGCGGCTTGATCGCGCCTCCATCCGGTAGTGTGTTTCCTTGGAGGCCGTGAAAAGGCAAACTTCGCACCAGGCTTGGAGCGGAGAGCGGCCATAATTCGTGATGCCGATGGTGCGCGCCCCGGCTGTTCGCGCAATCCGCGTTGCATCCAGCGTGTCGCGCGTGCGCCCGGAATGAGAGATCGTGACGGTCGTCACCTTCGGACCGGCAAAGCCGGCGCTGACCGCCTGCATATGTGAATCGGTCACGCTCTTGGCTGGGAGTCCAAGATGCAGGAAGCGGCCGGCCGCATCGTCAGCAATCGGGGCGGCTGTGCCGATGCCATAGAATTCGATACGCTCCGCACCGGCCAGCAGATCGACTGCGCAGTCGATCGCGGCCGTATCCAATACCGCGATGCTGTCCTGGATCGCCATGATGTGGCTGGCTGCGATCTTGCGCAGAACATCATCGCTGCTCTCCCCCGGGCTGATATCCTCGTGGAGTAGCGAGCGGCCTGCGGCGATGTCCTTGGCCAGCGCAATCTTGAGATCCTGAAACCCTCCAGCACCGATCTGCTGGCACAGGCCGATCACGCTGCCTTCGCTGGCTTCCGCCGCCTCGGCAAGTTCGCTGACGGTCATGGTGATGACCCTGTCGGGATCGCTGATAATTACGCTCGCGATGCGCCGGGCCGTGCGCGGCAAGTGCTGGAGCGACGCGTTCAAACGGGCGAGTGGTGAATCCACCTTTGCTCCTTTGCTGTGGCGCCAACCTGTCGCGCCACAGCCGAGCTTTAGCAAATTTTTGAGCTAAACTCAATTGTCATTCATTTGACATTGAGCCGAGCATAATCTTGCGCGTGCTCACCCGTCGATCGAGGTCGTCCCATGCCAAACATCTCCCGTCGTCATGCCCTGCTCGCCGCCGCTTCCCTGATGGCCGTTCCGGCGCTCGCATCTCGTGCCGTCAGCCAGTCACGCCCTGTGCTGAAGGTGGGTCTCGGTCCGCAGCAGCCCACGCAGTCGGATACCCGGCGGGTCTGGGAGCCCATCTACAAGCTGGTCGCCGACAAGATCGGGGCCGATCTGCAACTGACGGTCGCCAATGACTGGGCCGGCATTGCAACCGCCCTGGCCAATGAGCAGATCGACATCGCCCAGATGGGACCCTGGGGGTATGTCATCGCGAAGGTTCGCGGCGAGGCGCGCATCATCAATACGATGCTGGTCAATGGTCTGCCGACCTATAAGGCCATCATCGTGGCGCGCCCCGGGCTGGCCCTCAGCAAATTCCCGGATGATGCCAAGGGCCTGTCGATGCAGATGCTGGATGTCGGATCGACCTCCGGCTGGCTGGTGCCAACCCATTTTCTGAAGGGACGCGGTATCGATCCGCGCAGCTTTTTTGGCCGCTACGCCGAAGGCGCCTCCGCAGCCGCCGCGCAAATGGCGACGATCAACGGCCAGGTCGATCTCGCTACCGGGTGGGACACGCATCGCAACACCATGATCCGCAACGGCACGATCAAGGACACGTCGAACACGGTCGTCTGGGAATCCGAGCCACTGCCCAATGAATGCGTCGTGGTCTCGCGCGGCTTTGCGGAAGAACGGGCCAAGCAGTTTCAGGCTGCTCTGAGTGGGTTGACGGAGGCAGAAAAAGCCTTGCTGCCCTGGCCCTATAACGGCTTCGTCTCCGCAACCCACGCTGCCTATCAGGGTCTCGAAACGATGGGTCGCGAACTCGGCGCGATCCGGGCGTCCTGAGCGGCATCGCGTGCGGATTTGGCCATGGCGCAGGTAGCCCAACCCGTCCGCTTGAGCGACGGCACTTACGGCGAGCCGCCGTTGGTGCTGTGGACATGGCCGATGATCGGCCGGACCGCGCTCGGGCTCGGCCTGCTCGGCTTCTTCGCATTATGCGTGCGGGTCGCCGAGATCGATCCCGTCGCACTGGCGCGCGGCCTGCCGCGGCTTTGGGCCTGGGCTGCGACAGCCTGGCCGCCCTATCTGACCGACTGGGACGCCTTCCTGATGCGGGCTTTCGAGACGGTGGCGATCGCCACCGTCGGTACGGTGGTCGCGACCGCGTTGGCTTTCCCGCTTTCGATTTTCATCGCGTCGAACGTCACACCCTTTCCGAGATTGGCAATGCCGATCCGTTGGCTGATCAATGCCTGCCGCGGTATCGACACGGTCGTTTTTGCGATCCTGTTCGTCGCCGCCGTGGGTTTGGGGCCGTTTGCCGGCGTTCTCGGGATGATCGTCCATTCGATCGGCGTCATCGCCAAGCTCAATGCCGAGGCCATCGAGACTTTACCGCGCGCTCCGTTGGAAGCGGCCGCGCTTTCGGGAGCCAATCAGGTCAAGGTCGTGAGCTATGCGGTCTTGCCGTCGGTGCTACCCAACCTTGCCTCGGTCGCGCTTTATGTCTGGGAAGCCAATGTCCGGACCTCGACCATCCTCGGAATCGTCGGCGCCGGCGGCATTGGAATCGAGATCAAGGCTGCGATCGACCTGCTCGATTTTCAGAAGCTGCTGACGCTGTCGGTCATCGTGCTCGTCATGGTCACGGTCATCGACCAGATTTCCACCATTGCGCGCCGGAGGCTTGTATGACCGGTTCGACGCCTGCTCTGGCGCTTGATTCCGTCACCAAGCGCTATGGCAGCATGCTGGCGCTCGATGCTGTCTCGTTCTCGCTTCAGCCCGGCGAATTCGTCGCGCTGCTGGGGCCGTCGGGTGCCGGCAAATCGACGGTCTTTCGCTGTCTCTCGAAGCTGGTATCGCCCGAATCCGGTTCCGTGATGGTTGCCGGTCGTGATCTTGCCGACCTGCGAGGCCGTGAATTGCGCAGGCTGCGCCGCAATATCGGGTTGATCTTTCAGCAATTCAATCTGATCGGCCGGATGTCGGCCATCGACAACGTGCTGGCGGGACGCCTCGGCCACGTCGCGACCTGGCGTGTCGTGGCGCGTCGTTTTCCCGCGTCTGAAAGACAGCGCGCCTTGTCGTGCCTCAACCGTGTCGGAATGCTCGCACAGGCTTACCAGCGCGCGGACTCATTGTCCGGCGGCCAGCAGCAACGCGTCGCGATCGCACGTGTCCTGGCTCAGGAATCGACCATCCTGCTTGCCGATGAGCCCGTCTCCAGCCTCGATCCCCGCTCGGCCGAAAGTGTGCTGGGCTCTTTGCGCGACATCGCAGCGGAGCATGGGATCGCCGTGCTGTGCGCTCTCCATCAGGTCGAATATGCTCGCCGTTTCGCGGATCGTGTCGTTGCGCTCCGCGACGGCAAGCTGGCGCTCGACGCACCCGCGGCCTTGTTCGATGCGGCCGCCTTTGAAAGCCTTTACGGCCTCGGTGAAGCCCCAGCAGGCGCGGATTTGCCCGGCCCCACATTTCTCCAGGATTGCTTCATCGCGGAGCCAGCCTGAGCGCTCCGTCCAGCCTGATCGCGCTGCCGTTGAGCATGTCGTTCTCGATGATGCTCTTCACTAAGGCCGCATATTCCGCCGGCTTGCCAAGCCGCGAGGGGTGCGGGACGGAGATCGCGAGCGAGGCGCGGGCTTCCTCGGGCAGACCGTCGAACATCGGTGTCTCGAACAGGCCGGGCATGATCGTCATGATGCGGATGCCGGAGGCGGCGAGTTCGCGCGCGATCGGCAGCGTCATGCCGGCGACACCGGCTTTCGAGGCAGCATAGGCGGCCTGGCCGATCTGGCCGTCCTCGGCGGCGATGGAGGCGGTGCAGATGAAGACGCCGCGGCCACCATCGGCCGTAACCGGGTCGAGCCCGGCGAGGGCCGCCGCCGATTTTGCGAGCATCCGGAAGGTACCGGTCAGGTTGATGGCGAGCGCCTTCTCGAACAGGGCCGTGTCATGGGCGACGAGTTCGCCGGTCTCGCGCTTCTTCGAGACGATCCGGCGCCCGGGCGCGATGCCGGCACAGTTGACCAGGATGCGGGCCACGCCCTGGGCCGCTCGCGCCGTGGCCAGCGCCTCGTCGACCGAGACTTCGCTGGTGACGTCGCAGGGGACGAAGAGGCCGCCGATCTCGGTGGCGATCTTTTTTCCCCGCTCGGCGTTGAGGTCGAACAGCGCGACGCGGGCGCCCTGCGCGGCGAGCATGCGGGCCGTGGCCTCGCCGAGGCCCGAGGCCCCGCCGGTGACGATCGCGGCGACGGAGGGATCGATCTGCATGGCGTATTCCCGGATCTGATGCGACGGTTCCAGCGTTAATGGCCGAGGAGACATCCTCCAAGGCTGTTTCTTTGCACCGCCCGCTGGGCAGACCTCTTGCAGCCGGCTGCGATGGGGCCACATCTTTCGACATGGCAGGACCCGCCGCGTAGCGGCATGGTGGGGTTCTGCAAGCGCCCTGAGGAGGGGCCCGATGACCGACGGTTTCACCTCCCGCTTCTCCCCTGAGGAAATGGCGGAGATCCGCAAGAGCCTGCGTGACGAGGCCCGCTTCGGCGCGGAGTTCTTCGGCCGGCTGAAGCGCGTCGCCCGGCGCATCCCCTTCGCGGAGGATCTGCTGGCGGCTTGGATCTGCGCCCGCGACCCGGCGACGCCGCGGCGCGTGCGGATGACGCTGCTCGCGGCGCTCGGCTATTTCGTGCTGCCGCTCGATGCTTTGCCCGACATCATGCCGCTGCTCGGCTTCACCGACGATGCGGCGGTGATCGCGGCGGCGCTGGCGGCGGTCGCGAGTTCGATCACGCCCGCGCATCGCGATAAGGCGAAGCAGGCGATGGCGGAGCTTTGAGGCTGCGTCACAGCGTCAGGACGATCTTGCCCTGGGCTCTGCGGTCGCCGATCAGCGCATAGGCCTCCGTCCAGCGTTCGAGCGGAATCTCGGCATGGACATGGGCGCGGATCCGACCCTCCGCGACCCAGCCCAGCAGCCGCTCCATATTGGCGCGCTGGGCGTCCGGTTGACGCCGCACGAAATCGCCCCAGAAGACACCGCGCAGGTCGCAGCCCTTCAGCAGCAGCAGGTTGAGGGGGATTTTCGGAATGCCGCCGCCGGCGAAGCCGACGACGAGATAGCGCCCCTCCCAGCCCATCGAGCGCAGCGCCAGCTCGGCGAGATCGCCTCCGACCGTGTCGTAGAGCACGTCGACGCCGCGGCCCTCAGTCAGGCGGCGCAGCGCGGCGCGGATATCCTCGCGGCCATAGTCGATGCCCTCGGCGGCACCGTGCCGTCGCGCCAGGGCGAGCTTATCCTGTGAGGAGGCGCAGCCGATCACGCGGGCCCCGAGCAGAGCGCCGATTTCGACGGCGGCGAGCCCCGCCCCGCCGGCTGCGCCGAGCACCGCCAGCGTCTCCCCAGGCTTCAGCCCCGCACGCTGGATCAGCCCGTGCAGGGCCGTGCCATAGGTGACGAAGAGGCCCGCCGCCTGTGCATCAGAGAGGCCGTCGGGAATGGGAATGACGTTTTCGGCCGGGACGACGACACGCTCGCGGGCTGCCCCATAGCCGAGCCAGGCGGCGACCCGGTCGCCAACCTGCCAGCCGGCGACGCCCTCGCCCAGCGCGACGACCGTGCCGGCGCATTCCGCGCTCGGCGAGAACGGCAGCGCGGGCTTGGTCTGGTAGCGATTCTCGATGATCAGCGTGTCGAAGAAGTTGAGCGCGGCCGCCCTGACCGCGATCGCGATCTCGCCCGGGCCCGGTTGAGGCTCGGGGATGTCGCGGATGACCAGCGTCTCGGCCGGGCCGTGCGTCTCGCAGAGCAATGCCTTCATCGTTCTCCACCTCGGGTGGGGCTCGCGGCCCTCTCGCAGGATTGTGCCATGGGACAGGAGTGTTCGAAATGCGGATGCGGCCGGCGTCGCCATTCGCATTTTCGCCAGGATCGTGGCACTCTATCCGCCTGCCCCAGCCATCGCGCCCGTCAACGGGTGGTAAAGGCAGTGTTAAGATTTTTAATGATTGATGGCGGCCATGATCAGTTCGTTTTTCCGTTCCGGCGTTCCCGCCTCGCGCCGTGTCCTCCTCCTGCCGACGCTGCTCGCGGGCTGCCTCGGTGCCGCACTCCTCGCCCCGGCCGCCCAGGCCCAGCAGCAGCGCGGCCGCCCCGCGGCCGCCGCGGCTGCGCCCGCCGCCGCCGGCCAGGGCCAGGCGATGCTGCTGGAGACGGCCGGCAAGTGGCAGGCCTTCTCGTCGCAGCAGGGCCGTTCCAAGGTCTGCTACGCCCTGTCGAAGGCCGAAAGCCGCATGCCGGCCAACCTCAAGGATGTCGATGGCCTGCTCTTCGTCGCCACGCGCCCGGCCGAGGGCGTGCGCAACGAGATCAGCTTCGTGATGAATTTCGATCTCAAGGAAGATGTCGAACACCAGGCGATCATCGGTTCCGAGCGTTTCGCGCTGGTCGCCAAGGGCAAGAACATGTGGCTGAAGAATCCAGCCGAGGAGCCGCGCATGCTCGATTCGCTGCGCAAGGGTGCCGGGCTCGAGGTGAAGGGCACGTCGAAGCGCGGCAATCCGACCTCCGACAAGTATTCGCTCGCCGGCATGAGCCAGACGGTGAAGCGCGCCGAAGACGCCTGCAAATAGGCCGGCGATTTCTCTGGCGCGCGTTCTCGTGCTATGAGCCCGGCCCAATGCGGGCCGCGACCGCCTGCCCCGAGCCAGAGTTCCGATGACCGTTTCCGTTCTAGAGCCCGCCGCGCCAGCGGCCGAACCCGTTTTGCAGCGGCCCTCGCTGGTCGGGCGCACGCGCGCCGGGCTGGCCGCGGCGCTGGCCGAGATCGGAATCCCCGAGAAGGAACGGCGCATGCGCGTCGGCCAGCTCTGGAACTGGATCTATCACTACGGCGTGCGCGATTTCGCGGAGATGACGACGATCGGCAAGGGGCTTCGCGGCGCCCTGGCCGAGCGCTTCACGCTCGACTTGCCCGAGGTGACCGCCGAGCAGATCTCGACGGACGGCACCCGCAAATGGCTGATCCGGATGGCGCCGACCGGCCCGCGCGACCGCGGCGCCGAGATCGAATGCGTCTACATCCCCGAGGTCGACCGCGGCACGCTCTGCGTCTCCAGCCAGGTCGGCTGCACGCTGACCTGCACCTTCTGCCACACCGGCACGCAGCGCCTGGTGCGCAACCTCACCACCGAGGAGATCGTGGCGCAGCTGATGGTGGCGCGCGATCGGCTCGGCGATTTCCCGAATCGGAGTGCGCCGGGCGGCGCCTTCGTGCCCAAGGATGGCGGGCGCTTCGTCTCCAACATCGTCTTCATGGGCATGGGCGAGCCGCTCTACAATTTCGACGGGGTCCGCGACGCGATCGACGTCATCTCCGACAATGAGGGGCTCTCGCTCGGGCGCCGGCGCATCACCGTCTCGACCTCGGGCGTCGTGCCCCAGATCGGCCCGCTCGGCCATGAGATGGGCACGATGCTGGCGATCTCGCTGCATGCGGTGCGCGACGATCTGCGTAACGAGCTCGTGCCGCTGAACAAAAAATACCCGATCGCCGATCTGCTCGAGGCCTGCCGGACCTATCCGGGCGTGTCGAACGCGAAGCGCATCACCTTCGAATACGTCATGCTCAAGGGCGTCAACGATTCTGACGCCGAGGCGCGTGAGCTGGTGCGGCTGCTCAAGGGCATCCCCGCCAAGATCAATCTGATCCCGTTCAATCCCTGGCCCGGCACCAAATACGAATGCTCGGACTGGGACCGGATCGAGCGCTTTTCCGAGATCGTGTTCCGCGCCGGCTATGCCTCGCCGGTGCGCACGCCGCGCGGGCGCGACATCCTCGCCGCCTGCGGCCAGCTCAAGAGCGAGACCGAGAAGCTCTCCGCCCGGGCCCGGCTGATGCTGGACCAGGACGAGGCGGCCGCGGCGAGCGCCGGTTGATCCGATGCTGCGCTGGCTCCTGCTGATTCCGTTCGCGCTGGTGATGGCGATGGTCGCCGGCCTCCTGGCGATGATGATGGCGAGCGTCGTTTCGCCGGGCCTCGCGCTGCTGATCGGCGGCGGATTCGAGCGCCTGCTCGACGCGCTGTTCGGGCTGGCTGACATGGGGATCGATCCGGGACCGACCGCCGAGGCCGCCTTCGTGCTGCTCGGCCGGCTGGGCTTCGCGATCATCGTCGCGCCGGTCGTCCTGGTCGCCGTCGCCTGCGAGCTGTTCTCGCTGCGCAGCGGCCTGATCCAGAGCGGGCTGACCGGCCTGCTCGCGGCGCTGCTGCCGCTCGGCATGCTCGGGCTGGCGCGTGCACCGACCGGGGCCGAGGTGCAGGTGCTCGGCGGGCTCGTGCTGGTCGGCGCCGCGACGGGCTTCGTCTACTGGCTGATCGCGGGGCGCAGCGCGGGCGGCGAGCGGCGCGTGCCGGTCTGACCGGCAGGGTCTGACCCGGTCAGACCGGGCATGACCAGGCGCTACCGCTTCGCTAGCATGCTGTTTTTCCAGCGAGATCGCCCGGTCGTGCCGAATCTCGGCTTAGCTGCGTCCAGCATGATGCGCGTTTCAGGCAACACAGCCCCTCGCTAATCCCCGATCGCCACACCCTCCCGGCGCCCATCCGCTCCGCCGACGAAGCCTTCCGGCGTCTTGACGATCGCCTGGATGCCCGAGGTCATCGCCAGCAGGCGGACCTCATGGCCCTTCGCCTCGAGCGCCGCCTTCCAGGCTTCCGCTTCGGTGCCCTTTTCCAGTTCGGTGGGGCCGTTGCGGCTGCCAAAATTGCCGAGGTCGACGGCGGCCTGCGGGTCCATCCTCCAGTCGAGCAGGGCGACCAGCGTCCTGGCGACATAGCCGATGATCTGGCTGCCGCCGGGCGAGCCGACGACGGCATAGAGCCGGCCGAAGGCGTCGAAGACCAGCGTCGGCGCCATCGAGGAGCGCGGACGCTTGCCCGGCTCGACGCGGTTGGCGACCGGCTTGCCATCCTCCTCCGGCACGAACGAGAAATCCGTCAGCTCGTTGTTGAGCAGGAAGCCGCCCGCCGTCATCAGCCGCGCGCCGAAACCGTCTTCAATGGTGGTGGTCATCGAAACGGCGTTGCCATCGCCGTCGATGACCGAGATGTGGCTGGTGCCGTTCTCGATGCCCTCCGAGGGGGCCAGCAGCTGCGCCCGCTTGTTGGGCGGCTCGCCGGCCTTGGCGCGGCCCATCGAGCGTTCGGGGCTGATCAGCCCGGCGCGCGAGCGGATGTAATCGCGGTCGATCAGCCCGGGCAGCGGGACGCCGACGAAGGCGGGATCGGCGAGATAGAGGTTGCGGTCGGCGAAGGCGAGGCGGCCGGCCTCCGAAAACCAGTGCGCGGCCTCCGCGCCGGGACCCATCCGCCCGAGCTCGCGGGTTTCGAGAATGCCGAGCATCTGCTGCACGGCGACCGCGCCCGAACTCGGCGGGCCCATGCCGCAGATCCGCCAGACGCGGTAGGCGCCGCAGACGGGCTCGCGCTCCTCGACCCGGTAGGCGGCGAGATCGGCTGCCGTCATGTCGCCGGGATTGGTCGCGTGGCCGGTCACGGTCGCGACGATGTCGCGCGCGATCTCGCCCTCGTAGAAGGCGCCCGCGCCGCGTTCGGCCAGCGCGCGCAGCGTTGCGGCGAAGGCCGGGTTGCGAAGGATCGTGCCGACCGCCTTCGCCTGGCCGTCAGCCTCGTAGAAATAGGCGGCGGCGCGGGCGTCCTTCGCCAGGTTCTTTTCGCCGGACAGAAGCCCGTTCAGGCGCGGCGAGATCGCAAAGCCGTCTTCCGCCAGCCTGATCGCCGGGGCGAGCACCTGCGCCCAGGGCAGTTTCCCCCAGCGGCGATGCGCCTCCTCCAGCAGCTTCGGCGTGCCGGGAACTCCGACCGAACGCCCGCCGACGACCGCCTCGACGAAGCGCATCGGCTTGCCGTCTTTCCCGATGAAGCGGTCGGGTTTCGCTGCGGCGGGCGCCGTCTCGCGCCCGTCGAGCGTGATGACGCGCCGGGCCGCCTCGTCCCAGTGAACGAGGAAGGCGCCGCCGCCGAGGCCGGAACTCTGCGGCTCGACCAGGTTCAGCACGAGCTGGACGGCGATGGCGGCGTCGACCGCGCTGCCGCCGGCGCGCAGGATGTCGCGCCCCGCGGCGGCAGCGAGCGGATTGGCGGCGGCCACCATGAAGCGCTGGGCGGTGGCGGTGGCTTTCGCGATCTTGCCCGTCGCGGCCTCGGGCGCCGGGGCGAGCGGCTGAGCCGTGGCCGGTGCAGCCATCATCAGGAGCAGGGCGCAGGCCAGAATGCGGGGGTGGTGGCCGGGAAGCTGGGGCATGGGGCGATCATCCGATGACGGGTGCTGCCGCCAGCCTAGCGCAACGGCGGGACCGCGCCATCTCCTCGCGTCGCTTGGAGTGCTGCCCTGCCGCGGTTAAGGTCGCCGCACGTCTTTGTTTCCCGATCGTGCCAAGGGGGCCCGGCATGTCGCTTTCGTCCGTCTCGAATCTCCGCCGGCCTTTGGCCGTCGTCGCCATGGCCTTGCTCGGGCTGGTCCTGGCCGGCTGCGGCGTCAACAATGTGCCGACGCTGGAGGAAAAGGCCAAGGCGAGCTGGAGCGAGGTGCAGAACCAGTATCAGCGCCGGGCCGACCTGATTCCCAACCTCGTCGAGACAGTGAAGGGCTATGCGGCGCAGGAACGCGAGGTGCTGACCGCCGTGGTCGAGGCCCGCGCCAAGGCGAGCCAGGTCAAGGTCGACGCCTCGACGATCACCGATCCCGCCAAGTTCAAGGAATACCAGGAGGCGCAGAACCAGCTCAGCGGCGCGCTGGGGCGGCTCTTGGTCACGGTTCGAGCGCTATCCCGACCTGAAATCGAACCAGAACTTCCTGGCGCTGCAATCCCAACTCGAAGGCACCGAGAACCGGGTCACGGTGGCGCGGCGCGACTACATCCAGGCGGTCCAGGCCTTCAACACCGAAATCCGCACCTTTCCCGGCGTGATCTGGGCGCGGCTGTTCTGGGGCGCCAAGGCGATGGAGACCTTTGCCGCGACGGCGGGAGCGGAGCGGCCGCCGGCTGTGAAGTTCTGAGGGTGTTCGACGGGTCCGGGCCATGCTGCTGACCTCTCCGTCATGCTCGGGCTCGACCCGAGCATCTCTTGGGAGAGATTCTCGGGTCTTCGCTTCGCTGCGCCCGAGAATGACGGCTGTGTGCCTTGCTCTGCTGACGGCCTTGTTCGGTTCGCTCGCGCTGGCCGCCGACCCGAGCTACCCCGCGCTCTCCGGCCGCATCGTCGACGGCTCGAACCTGATCGCGGCCGAGGCGCGCCAGCGGATCGAGACCAAGCTCAAGGCGCATGAGGACAAGACCTCGGACCAGATCGTCGTCGCGACGGTGCCATCGCTGCAGGGGCTGAGCGTCGAGGACTATGCCAACGGCCTGTTCCGGTTCTGGAAGCTCGGCCAGGCCAAGACCAATAACGGCGTCCTGCTGCTGGTCGCGCCGAGCGAGCGCAAGGTCCGCATCGAGGTGGGCTATGGGCTGGAAGGAGCGCTGACCGACGCGCTGTCCAAGGTCATCATCACCACGGCGGTGGCGCCGAAGTTCAAGGCGGGCGACTTCGCCGGCGGCATCGAGGGCGGCGTCGACGCCATCGTGACCATCCTCGCCGGCGATGCCGAGGAGTGGCAGCGCCGCGCGAGCGTGCGCAGCGACGAAACATCGCCGGTCGACATCATCGCGATGCTGGTCATGATGGCGCTGGTCCTGATCATCGTCGCGGCTTTCATCCGGGAGTTCGGCGGCACCGACGCGTCGCGCCGACACCGCCTGCGCAATGGGCGCTGGGTGACGCTGCCGCAAAGCTCCGGCTGGAGCACCAGTTCGGGCGGGAGCTGGAGCTCGGGATCCGGTGGGGGCTCGGGTTCGAGCGGCGGCTTCTCCGGGGGCGGCGGATCATCGGGCGGCGGCGGGGCTTCGGGAGACTGGTGATGGACGAGCGGGACCGGGAGGCCATTGCCGAGGCCGTGCGCGAGGCCGAGGGCCAGACGGCGGGAGAGATCGTCGTCATGATCGACCGGGCGGCGGCGAGCTACCGAATGGTGCCGGTGGCGATGGCGCTGACGCTTTCGCTGCTGGTGCCCTGGCCGCTGCTCGCGATGACGGAGACGAGTGCGCCGCGGATCTTCCTGATCCAGCTCGTCTGCGCCGTGCTGCTGCTCGCGAGCCTGCTCTGGTATGGCCGCGGCGGGCGTTTCGTGCCCGGCTTCGTCAAGCGCAGACGCGCCCATGACGTCGCGCTGCGCGAGTTCACGGCGCGGGGCCTGAGCCGCACGCGGCAGCGTACGGGGGTGCTGCTCTACGTCGCGATCCAGGAGCGCTATGCCGAGATCATCGCCGACAGCGGCATCGACGGCCGGGTTGAGCAGGCAGTGTGGGACGGCATCGTCGAGGCGGTCGTGCTCGCGGGCCGCGAAGACCGGCTGCGCGAGGGGATCGTCACCGCGGTGCGCGCGATCGGCGCCGTCCTGGCGAACCATGCCCCGCGCTCGCCCGACGACATCGACGAACTGCCGAACAACGTGGTGATCCTGTGAGCGCCGCTCAGCGCGGACTGCGCGCCGCCGCGAGCACCGCAGCCGGCATGGCTCCGTACTTGCCCTGCCGCTCGGCCTGAACGAGCACGACGTAGCTGTCGACCTCGGGCCCCTGGGTGACGGCGATCGGCGCAGTAAGGGTCGCCTGCCGGCCGTCCCAGTCGCCGATGCGCGTCATGCCCCGCACGACATTGGCATAGGCAACCGTTTTGCCCTGGTTCTCGCCGCGGCCGATCGGCACCGTGACCATCTTCGTCGTGGTCGCGATCCAGACGCCGGCCGTGCGCTCCTGCGCGTCGCCGATGGGCGAGAGCGTCATCACGATCTGCCCGCCCTCTTCCTTGACGCCGAGCTTCGCGACGAAGCCGCCGCCGGGAGGATGCTTCGAGGCGCGCTCGATCTCGGCGCGGTCGGACCCAACCACATGCACCGCGCCGTTGATCACGGCCTGGGGAGTGTAGACCTGTCCGTCCCCGCGGGCCTTGGCATAGTATTTCTGGCGCTTGGCGAAGCTGTCCTTGCCGAGCGTATCCTTCCAGCCGAGATAGTCCCAGTAGGTCACTGGCAGGGTCAGGGTGATGACGTCCGGCTGCTTCGCGAGTTCGACGAAAAGGGCGTCCGCAGGCGGGCAGGAGGAGCAGCCCTGGCTGGTGAAGAGTTCGACCACGGCCCGGGGCTGAAGGTCAGGCGCCTGCGCGCGCGCGGGGGCTGCGCCCAGCACGAGCAGGGCGGCGGCGGCGGACAGGAGGGGCGCGGAACGTTTCATGGCTTGAACTCGGCGAGACCTTACATCTCAGGCGTTACCAAAGCGCCCCATTCGTCTCACTTCAAAATCACGTTGCCTTGAAAGCAGGCGATGGTGCAACGGCCGGCGCCTCCGCGACGGCGGCGGCCGAGATCATGTTCGGCCGCCAGCGGCGGTGCATCCAGAGCCACTGCTCGGGATGTTCGCGGACCCAGCCCTCGACCACGGCCGTCATCATCGCCATCGCGCCCTGCACGTCGATCTCACCCTGCGCATCGCGGGGCAGGTTGAGCGGGGGCGTCAGCTGCAGCCGGAAGCGCTGGTTCGGCAGGCGGATGACCCGCACGCCATGCACCGGGCATTCGAAGCGGCGCGCGAACTTGCCGAGAATCGGGTTGGTCAGGGCCGGACGGCCCATGAAGGGCACAATGGCGCCCCGGGAGAAGTGCTGGTCGATGAGCATGCCGAGATGGCCGTCGCGCTCGAGCACGCCCTGCATGGCGAAGGCGGCGCCCTGCTTGGCGGCGGCCAGCCCGCCCATGGCACCGGACCGGATCTCGTGGACGACGGCCGCGATGGCGGGGTCGTTGGGGGCGCGGAAGACGGCGGTGGTGTCGAGATCATAGGCCTGGGCGCAGATCGCCGGCAGTTCCCAATTGGCGAGATGCGCCGAGAAGATCAGGCCGGGCTTCGCATCGTCCTTCAGCGCGATGAAATGCTCGATGCCCTCGACCTCGACGCGCGAGGGCGCGTCGGGGTTGAGGTAGTCGTAGTCGAAGAGCGTCTTCAGATGGGCGTATTCGGCGGCGGTGCGGCCGAGATTCTCCCAGGCGCCGCGCGCGATGCGGCGCACCTCGGGCTCGGCCATCTCGGGAAAGGCCGCGCGGATATTGGCCAGCGCGACGCGGTTGACCGGGATCAGCGGGCTCGCCGTGCGCAGCAGCCAGCCGCCGAGGTCGCTCGAGCGTTCAGGGCCGAGCAGGCGAAGTGCTCCGAACAGAGCCCTGATCAGGCCGATCATCACCGCCGCGCCGGCGCGTGCGGCGATTGCTTTCAAGCGTCTCAAGATCGGCCCGGTCCCCTCGCACCCCTCCGGCTGCACGGCCGGGCTGGAGCCGCGACTTGCGGCAGGACGGCGGTTTCGTCAAGTTTTCAGCCGAAGCCGCCGGTTTGCCGGCGCCGACCGGTCGCATTTTCAGAAGGTCACGACGACCTTGCCGAAGACCTGCCGGCCTTCCAGCCGCGCCAGCCCCTTTTCGAAATCCTCGAGCGGAAACACCGAATCGATCACCGGCTTCATGCCGGCGGCCATCTTGTCGAGCGACTGTCGGATGTTCTCGATGCGGCAGCCGAAGGAGCCGGTGATGCGGTATTGCTGCTGGAAGAGCTGCATCAGGTTGATCGTCGCCGACGCGCCCGAGGTCGCGCCGCAGGTGACGAGCCGGCCGCCGCGCTTGAGGCAAAGGAGCGAGCCGTTCCAGGTGTCGGCGCCAACATGCTCGAAGACGACGTCGACGCCCTTGCGTTTGGTGAGTTGGCGGACCTCGCCCTCGAAGCGCTCGGTCTTGTAGTTGACGACGAAATCGGCGCCGAGCTCCTTGGCCTTGCGGCCCTTCTCGTCGTCACCGACGGTGGTGTAGACCGTGCAGCCGATCGCTTTGGCCATCAGGATCGCGGCCGTGCCGATGCCGGAGCCGCCGGCATGCACCAGGACCGATTCACCGGGTTCGAGCTTGGCGTTGTCGAACAGCATGTGCTGGACCGTGCCGAAGCCGATCGGCGCGCAGGCCGCGTCCTCGAAGGAGACGCCGGAGGGCGCCTTGACGACGAGGCGGGCGGCCTTGTTCAGGAATTCGCGGGCGAAGCCGTCGATATGGAAGCCCATGATGCCGGCGACGTTCTCGCAGAGATTGTCACGGCCCTCGCGGCAGGCCTTGCAGTGGCCGCAGGTCTCGGCGCCATAGGCGGTGACGGTGTCGCCGACGGCGAGCCCGGTGACACCCTCGCCGACGCAGACGATCTCGCCCGAGGCCTCGACGCCGGCCGCCTGCGGCATCTTGCGCTTGGCGAAGGCCATGCCGCGGAAGCCCCAGACGTCGAGATAGTTCAGCGCGACGGCGCGGATGCGGATCTGGACCTCGCCGGCGGCGGGCGGCGGCGGCGGGTCGATCTCCTCGAGACGGAGGTCCCGATCGCCGTGAAGTTGCAGTGAACGCATGGTGAGGTCAATCTTTCAAAGATGGTCGGGCCAGGCTCGCGATGTGTGGAACACGGCCAGGATTTCGATGCAGCCGTCGCGGACGCGATAGGGAAGGATATAGGGAGAGCCCGACAGGACGAGTTCGCGCGTCCCGTCCACTCGCCCCGGACGCCCGATCTCCGGATGCTCGGCCAAGACCGCTGCCCCGGCTTCCATTGCGGCGACCATTGCGGACGCTGCGGCGGGACTGTCTCGAGCGACGAACGCGAAAGCCTCGTCGATTTCACGTAAGGAGCGGCGGGTCCAGACGATCTTCACGCCGGCTGAGCCCGGTATTTCGCAAAGACAGCCTCCACCTCTTCGTCACTGGCAAACTCGCCGCGGTCGGCCTCGGCGATGCCGTCCTTGATCCTGGCGATCTGCCAGGCGTTGAGTTCGACGTAATTCTCGATCGCTTTGGCAGCGAGCCAGCTGCGCGAACGGTCGGTGTCGGCGGCAAGTGCGTCTAGCTTCGCCATCATCTGGTCGTCGAGGCGAATCGTGAAAGCAGCCGTCATGGCGGTTCACTCCGGTTCGGATCGAACCAAAATAGGTCGCTTGGCGGAGAAAGTCGATTCTCAGCGGTGGACGCCGAGCTGCGCGGTCACGCCGCCGTCGATCGGGATGACGGTGCCGGTGACGTAGGCGGCGGGTTCGCTCATCAGGAAGGCGGCGAGGCCGCCGACCTCGTCGGGCCTGGCGAAGCGGCCGGCCGGAATCTGCGCCTGCATCTTGTCGCGATAGGCGGCATAGGGCGCCATCATGTCGGTGTCGACGAAGCCGGGCGCGATGACGTTGACGGTGACGCCGCGCTTGCCGGTCTCGACCGCGAGCGTCTTCGCATAGGAGATCAGCGCGCCCTTGGAGGCGGCGTAGGCTGCGTTGCCGGGATTGCCGCGCAAAGCCGCGACCGAGCCGATGGCGACGATCCGCCCCGCGCGGGCGCGGATCATGGCGCGCATCAGGCTCTTGGCGAGGCGGGTGAAGGCCCAGAAATTGACCTGCATGGCCGCTTCCGCCTTGTCCTGCGCCATCATCGCGGCCAGCGAGTCATAGGGCTGGCCGGCATTGTGGACGAGGCCGAAATAGCTCTCGCCCTCGCGCTCCTCGCAGAAGGCGTCGAGCGCCGCCTTGTCGGAGAGATCGAGCGACAAGGCCTGGACGGCGCGGCCGGGATGCGCGGCAGTGATCTCGGCGGCGAGCGCCTGCGCCTGCTCGGCCGAGGCGCGATAGGTGAAGTCGACATCGTGGCCGGCCGCGGCGAGCGCCCGGACGATGGCCGCGCCGACGCCCTTGGCGCCGCCGGTGACGAGAACTCTTGTCATGAGCGGCTGGGCTCCGCGGTCAGGACGAGGCTGGTGTTCTGCCCGCCGAAGCCAAAGGAGTTCGACAGCACCGTCCGCACGCGCGCGTCGCGGGCGACGTTGGGCACCACATCGAGCGCGATCGCGGGATCGGGCGTGACGTAGTTGATCGTCGGCGGGATGCGACCATGCGCGATGGTGAGGAAGGAGATCACCGCCTCGACCGCGCCGGCTGCCGTCAGCGTGTGGCCGATCATCGACTTGTTGGAGGACATCGGCAGGCGCGCCATGCGCTCGCCGAAGACGGCGGCGCAGCTCATCGCCTCCATCTTGTCGTTCTCCGGCGTCGAGGTGCCGTGGGCGTTGATGTAGTCGACATCGTCGGGGCTCAGGCCGGCATCGGCCAGCGCATCCTGCATGGCGAGGATGGCGGGCTTGCCGTCCGGGCTGGAGCGGGTGCGGTGGAAGCCGTCGCCGCGCTCGCCGCAGCCGGCGACGATGCCGAGGATGGTCGCCCCGCGTGCCAAAGCGTGGTCGTAATCCTCCAGCACCAGCGCGCCCGCGCCCTCGCCCATGACGAAGCCGTCGCGGTTCTTGGAGAAGGGCTTGGCGGCGGCTTCCGGCGGGTCGTTCTGGGTCGAGAGCGCCGAGAGCAGCGAGAAGCGGATCAGCGCTTCGGCATGGATCGAGCCGTCGGTGCCGATGCAGAGCGCAGCCGGCGTATCGCCACGCCGGATCGCCTCGACGCCCATCTGGATCGCGGTGGCGCCAGACGAGCAGGCGGTCGAGAGCGAGATCGGCGAGCCCTTGGTGCCGAAGGCGTCGGCGACATGGTCGGCGACGGTGCCGAACAGGAACATCTCGTGCATCGCCTTGAAGCGTTGCGAGGCGGCGGCGCTGAGCAGGCCGCGATAGTCGACCTCGCCCTCCAGCGTCGCGGCGAGTTCCTGCTTCTGCGGCCACTCCATCTCGACGGGGGGGACCGCCATGAAGAGCTCGCCGGGGAAGTCGCCCGCCCGGCCGATGCCGCTCTGGCCGACAGCCTCCTCGGCGGCCAGCATGGCGAGCCTTTCGGAGAGCTGCGGGGCGGAGAATGGGCCGTCGAAGAGGAAATCGACGGTTCCGCCGATCGTTGTGCGCAGCCCCTGCGTCGGGAAGCGCTCGATGGCATGGATGCCCGAGCGGCCGGCGGTGAGTGCCTCCCAGTTCGCGTCCTTGCCTTGGCCGAGCGAGGTGACGATGCCGAGGCCGGTGACGGCGACGACGGGCCTGCCTCTGGAATCGCGGTGGCCGGCGGCGGGAGTCGGGTTGGAGGGGGTCGTCTCGCTCATCGCACGTTCCTCACGGGGCCACCAGACGGGCGGCGCCCTCACCGCGCCAGTGGCCGGCGCCGGTGACGATGGCCTCGCGCGCCTGGCCCTTCGAGAGGGCGGCGGCGGCGAGCGCGACCGAAACCGGGAATGCGGCCTCGACCGCGTGGCCGAGCAGATCGCCGGCCGCGACGCGGCGCACCTGCGGCAGGGTCGCCAGCGCGGCCGCCTCCTCGGCGGTGACGCCAGCGACGCCGGTGGCGGCCGAGACGGCGAGGGCACCGGGGGCGACCGGGCCGAGATCGGCGAGCAGGCCGCGCAGCGCCGCCTCGACCGCGCCGGGCTGGCGCTTCGAACGGGTCGCGACGACGGCGTCGAGCCGGGCGAGGACGGTGGCGCTGCGGGCGGCGGCGCGTTCCGCCGATTCCAGCACGAGGAAGGCCGAGGCGCTGCCCGTGATCAGGCCCGGCGCAGACTCGCGCTCGAAGACGGGAGCGAAATCGCCCTGGCGCAGATAGCCGCCGAGCTCGAACAGCAGCAGCATGTCCTGCCGCTCGGCATTGTAGGAGCCGCCGACGAGCATGACCTCAGCCTGCCCCGCGGCGATGCGGGCATGGGCGGTGCGGACCGCGTCGACCCCGGCCTGCTCCTCGCCCATGAAGGTGCGCGAGGCGCCGGTGATGCCGTGGACGATGCCGATATTGCCGGCGAGCAGGTTCGAGAGCTGCGCGAGGAACAGGGTCGGGCGGAGATCGCCCATCAGCCGCTCGTTGAGGAAGGCGCCGGGCGCGTTGGCGCCGCGCAGGCCGGTGAGGATGGCGCCATCGACAGCATGGTCGCGCTCGCCGCCGCCGGCGGCGACGATGACCTGAAGCGCAGCCTTGGCCTCGGCGTCGTCCTTCAGCCCGGCCCCGTCGAGCGCGAGCCCGGCGGCATAGACGCCGAGCCGCTGCCAGGGCTCCATCTGGCGCTGGTCGGACTTCTTCGGGATCTGCCGGTTGAGTTCGAGGGCCTTCAGCGGATGGACCGGATAGGGCGCGAAGCTCGTCGCGTCGACGACGGGAGCCCGCGTCGTCGCCAGTGCGTCGGCATGGGCTTCGATGCCCTCGCCCAGGCTGGAGGCGAGGCCGATGCCGGTGATGACGACGTCGTGCTTCATGATCGGGCCTGTTCCGGAACGAGGCCGATGGCGGCCAGGCGCGCCTCCATCAGGCTGCGCATGTCGGCGGGGAAGGGCATCAGGCGGAAGCGCAGTTCGGCATCGCAGATCGGCTTGCCTTCGATGACGATGCGCGCCTTTGTCGCGGCATAGCCCGAGCCCTCGATGACGAGTTCTGCGGCGATGTCGAGCACGGCATCCGGCTCGACGAAGGTGCGGAAGCGGGCCTTGTCGACCGTCATCAGGAAGGGCATCTGCGTCAGCCCGTTGAGGGCGAGCAGCAGATAGCCCGATGCCTGTGCCATCGTCTCGGTCAGGAGCACGCCGGGCACCAGCGGGTGGCCGGGGAAATGGCCCTCGAAGACCGGGCTGGCATCGGCTGCGGGCACGGTGGAGCGGGTTGCGATCCGCTTCTCGCCGGGCTCGAAGGTAACGACCCGGTCGATCATGTCGAAGTATTCGAGGCGCATGCGCTTCCGATCGTCGGTCTCGGGGCGTCGAAGCCGGCCTCGACGCGGCTCTGCTCTAGACGCTGAGCCGGCAGGGCTCAAGCCGCCCCCTCGACAAAGCAGGACGGCCCCCATTCCGAGGCGCCGCGGACATCGCGTCCGCGCCCCGGGATGAGGGCCGTGATCATGATGATGACGGACCTCAGGCCGCCTTGGCGGCGACGAGGTCGTCGATGCGCTTGCAGAGGTTCTCGAGCACGAAATACTGCTCGGCGGGCGCCTTGCCCTCGTTGACTTCCTGCGTCCACTGCTCGAGCGGCAACTTGATGCCGAAGGCCTTGTCGATCGCGAAGGCGATGTCGAGGAAGGCCAGCGAGTCGATACCGAGATCGTCGATGGCATGGCTTTCCGGCGTGATCTTCTCGCGCGGAATGTCGCAGGTCTCCGAAATGATTCCGGCGACCGTCTCGAATGTGGCGGACATGCGGGTGCTCCCGTCGTGATGATGGAGGCGGACGACATCCGGGCGCGGACGATCGTCCTGCGCCTGCCCCAAGCCCCCCGCCAAAGGATGACTGTGACGCCCCCTTACACCGGGGGACGGGAGAGGACAACCTTGCCGGCCGCCAAGCATCGATGGCCGGGCGAGCCCGGCCATCTCTGGAAACAAAAATCCAGTTTCGCCAAGGGTTCGGGCTCCCGAGTGGGAACCCGATGCCTTTCGTCAGGCGGCGAGGCCGCGCAGCACGTAGTGCAGGATGCCGGCGTTCTTGAAGTAGTCGATCTCGTCCAGCGTATCGATGCGGCAGAGGATCGGCACCTTCTTGACCGAGCCGTCGGCATAGGTGATCTCGGCCTCGAGCATCTGGCGCGGCTTGACCGTGGCCAGACCCTTGATCGAGACGATTTCGTCGCCCTTCAGGTTGAGCGAGGCCCAGCTCGTGCCCTCCTGCAGGGTGAAGGGGACGACGCCCATGCCGACGAGGTTCGAGCGGTGGATGCGCTCGAAGCTCTGCGCGATCACGGCCTTGACGCCGAGCAGGTTGGTGCCCTTGGCCGCCCAGTCGCGCGAGGAGCCGTTGCCGTATTCGACGCCGGCGAAGACGACCAGCGGCACCTTCTCCTGCTGATAGCGCATCGCCGCGTCGTAGATCGGCAGCTCTTCCTTGCTCGGATAGTGGATGGTGTAGCCACCCTCGCGCCCGTTGGGGCCCATCATGTGGTTGCGGATGCGGATATTGGCGAAGGTGCCGCGCATCATCACCTCGTGATTGCCGCGGCGCGTGCCGTACTGGTTGAAGTCGGCCACCGCGACGCCATGCTCGGTGAGATAGGCGCCGGCGGGCGAGGCGGCCTTGATCGAGCCGGCCGGTGAAATGTGGTCGGTGGTGATCTTGTCGCCGAAGAGGCCGAGGATGCGAGCGCCCTTGATATCGGTGACCGGCGTCGGCGTCTTGCTGATCCCCTGGAAGTAGGGCGGGTTCTGGACGTAGGTCGAGGCGTCCTCCCAGGCATAGGTCTGGCTTTCCGGGGTCTTCACCGCCTGCCAATGCGCGTCGCCCTTGAAGACGTCGGCATATTTCGCCTCGAAGATGGCGCGCGTGACGTTCTTGGCGATGAAGTCCTGGATCTCCTTGTTGGAGGGCCAGATGTCCTTCAGGAAGACCGGCTTGCCGTCGGAGCCGGTGCCGAGCGGCTCGGTCGTCAGGTCCATCTGGACGGAACCCGCCAGCGCATAGGCGACGACCAGCGGCGGCGAGGCGAGGTAGTTCGCCTGCACGTCGGGCGAAACGCGGCCCTCGAAGTTGCGGTTACCGGAGATCACGGCGCCCGCGATCAGGCCCTGTTCGTTGATCGCCTTCGAGATCGGCGCCGGCAGCGGGCCGGAATTGCCGATGCAGGTGGTGCAGCCGAAGCCGACCAGGTTGAAGCCGAGCTTGTCGAGATCGGCCTGCAGGCCGGCCTTGGCGAGGTATTCGGCGACGACCTGCGAGCCAGGCGCCAGCGAGGTCTTGACCCAGGGCTTGACGGTGAGGCCCTTGGCGACGGCATTGCGGGCGAGCAGGCCCGCCGCCATCAGCACGGAGGGGTTCGAGGTGTTGGTGCAGGAGGTGATGGCGGCGATGACGACGTCGCCATGGCCGAGATCGAAGTCCTTGCCCTCGACCGGGACGCGGCGGGCAATCTCGCCGCCCTTCTTGTATTCGGTGTCCATCGCCGCCTTGAAGCCCTTGGCGACGCCGTTCAGATCGATGCGGCCTTCGGGGCGCTTGGGGCCCGCCATCGAGGGCTGGACGGTTGAGAGATCGAGCTCCAGCGTGTCGGTGAAGACCGGATCGGCCGTCTCGATCGTCGCGAACAGGCCTTGAGCCTTGCTGTAGGCCTCGACCAGCGCGATCCGGTCGGTCTTGCGGCCGGTCGTGGTGAGGTATTCCAGCGTCTCGGCATCGACCGGGAAGAAGCCGCAGGTGGCGCCGTATTCCGGGCCCATATTGGCGATGGTGGCGCGGTCGGCGAGCGTCAGGTTGTAGAGGCCGGGGCCGAAGAACTCGACGAACTTGCCGACGACGCCCTTCTTGCGCAGCATCTGCGTGACGGTCAGCACGAGGTCGGTGGCGGTGATGCCTTCCTTGAGCGAGCCGGTCAGCTTGAAGCCGATCACCTCGGGCAGCAGCATCGACTGCGGCTGGCCGAGCATCGCGGCCTCGGCCTCGATGCCGCCGACGCCCCAGCCCAGCACGGCCAGGCCATTGACCATGGTGGTGTGCGAATCAGTGCCGACGACGGTGTCGGGATAGGCGACCTCGACCTCGGCGCCGTCGATCGTCTCCTTGCGGGTCCAGACCGTCTGGGCGAGGTATTCGAGATTGACCTGGTGGCAGATGCCGGTGCCGGGCGGAACGACGCGGAAATTGTCGAAGGCCCCCTGGCCCCATTTCAGGAAGCGGTAGCGCTCGCCGTTGCGCTCGTATTCGAGCTCGACGTTCTGGGACAGCGCCTTGGGCGTGCCGAACTCGTCGACGATCACCGAATGGTCGATGACCAGATCAACCGGCACGAGCGGGTTGATCTTGGCCGGGTCGCCGCCGAGCGCCACGACGCCGTCACGCATGGCGGCGAGGTCGACCACGGCGGGGACGCCGGTGAAGTCCTGCATCAGCACGCGGGCGGGACGGAAGCCGATCTCCTTGCCGGCGGTGCCCCTGTCGGACAGCCAGGCGACGAAGCCCTCGATGTCGGCCTTGAAGACCGAGCGGCCATCCTCGAAGCGCAGCAGGTTCTCCAGCAGCACCTTCATCGAGAAGGGCAGCTTCGAGATCCCCGGCAGGCCGTTCTGTTCGGCCAGCGGCAGGGAGTAGTAGACATAGGTCTTGTCGCCGACGGTGAGCGTCTGGCGGCATTTGAAGGAGTTGAGCGAAGCCATGCGGGCTGATCCTGATCAAGGGGTTGCGGTCGCGAACCGGCGGACACCCTTGCGGGATCGCCAGATCGAAGGCCTATTGCGCAGGTCGCGCGCGCCGCCCCGGGAGTGCCCGAGCCCCGCGCCGGATCGGCGTGCGGCGTAGCCACGGGCTCTATAGAGCAATTCCAAGAAGCCCGCTACATGAACGAAGCGCGTTCTTGCGCAATCCTGACGCTCCGGAAGATGCTCCTGTCTTGACGCGCCCGCCCTATCCCACCCTCGTCCTCGACGTCGACCGGCTGGCCTGCCGCCGCGGCGGCCGCCTGATCTTTTCCGATCTCGGCTTCCGGCTCGGCAATGGCGAGGCGATCGCGCTGACGGGGCGCAACGGGGCCGGCAAGTCGAGCCTGCTCGCCATGCTGTGCGGGCGGCTGCGGCCGGATGCGGGCACGATCAAGATCGAGGGATTCGAGGAGGTCGCGCCGGTCGAGGTCAGCCATGTCGTCGGTCATCGCGACGGGCTCAAGACGGCGCTGACGGCGCAGGAGAACCTGGTCTTCGCGCAGGCGCTGCTGGGGGAGGCGTCTCTCTCGCCGGTGGAGGCGCTGGCCGCGGTCGGCCTGCCCCATGTCGCGGCGCTGCCGGTCGGCTATCTCTCGGCCGGCCAGCGCCGCCGCGTCGCGCTCGCCCGGCTCCTCGTCGCGAGGCGGCCGATCTGGCTTCTGGACGAGCCGATGTCGGCGCTCGATGCCGCGGCTCAGGCCATGCTGAGCGGCCTGATGCGGGACCATCTGGCGCAGGGCGGGGCGATCCTGGCCGCGACGCATGGTCCGCTCGGGCTCGACGGTGTGCGCGATGTGAGGATCGGGCCATGACTACCTCCACCCGTCATTGCGAGCGTAGCGAAGCAATCCGGGAAGACGCCGCGCTCCATGGCTCCTGGATTGCTTCGTCGCTGTCGCTCCTCGCAATGACGGGAGGGAGGCCATGACGTCCGCCTTCCTCGCCATCCTGAAGCGTGACCTGGCCCTGGCCTCCCGGGCCGGCGGCGGCGGCGAGCTCGCGCTGGTCTTCTTCCTGACGATCGTCGTGCTCGTGCCCTTCGCGCTCGGGCCGGATCTCAACCTGCTTTCGCGGATCGGCCCCGCCATCCTGTGGCTGGGTGCGCTCTTGTCGATGCTGATCGGGCTCGATCGGCTGTTCCAGGGCGACGAAGAGGATGGCTCGCTCGACCTGATCCGGGCGTCCGTGCTGCCGCTGGAACTCGCCGTGCTGGCCAAGGGGCTGGCGCATTGGCTGACGACGGGACTGCCGCTGGCGCTGGCCGCGCCGCTGCTGGGCCTGCTGGTGGCGCTGCCGGGCGGGGCGATGCTGCCGGTCGCGGCGACGCTGCTCGTCGGCACGCCGGCGCTCAGCTTCATCGGGGCGGGCGCGGCGGCGCTGACGGCGAGCCTGCGGCGCGGCGGGCTGATCCTGCCCGTGCTGGTGGCGCCCCTGACGGTGCCGGTGCTGATCTTCGGGGTCTCGGCGTCGAACGCGGCGCTGGGTGGGACGATTCCGTTCGCGACGCCGTTCCTGATCCTGTGCGCGCTGTCGCTGGCGGCGATCGTGGTCGGGACGCTGGCTGCAGCGGCAGCGCTGCGGCAGTCGCAGTAGCCCGTCAGCAAGCCGTGTTGCGACCGCTGTCGGCGCGCTGGCCACCGAGCTGGACGGCGCAGCCATACCGGCTGGCGAGGCGCGCGACACTGGCGGCGAGGGTGCCGATCTCGAGATCCGGCCAGCCATGGCGGCCCATAATCTCTTTCGCCGTCGCATCGACATCGAGCACGCGCGACTGGCCTGCCTTGGCACGAACCGCCGTCTCGACCTCGCGCAGGATGTCCTCCGGCAGGTGCCGCGTCATGACCAGTCCTTTCCGACGTTGGCCGAGCCTAACAACCGGATCAGAACCGGACAACCGTGCGTCGACGATATATCAATTGCCTCAGTCCCTTAGCCGTCGCATGAAGAGTGATCGGCACGGCCGCCGGTTTTTTGAGCCGATCCCGGGTTGGACGCCGGGGGGCGTCATCGGGACAGGGCGAGCCCGTCCGACAGGCGCCGACGGCCGGATGTCGGAAGAGCCGGACGTCCCGATGTCGCATGGCCGGCAAGCGGATTGCTGCGGCTGGCGCGCCTTGATAAGGCTGCGTCGGCCGCTTTGGGGGCAGGCTCCGAGCATGATGCGATGACATGGCAGGCCTGATCGATCTCGCAAATCCGACGCGCTTCATGCGCCTCTCCGCCGTGCTGCTGCCCTGGTCGACGGGCGTGGCGGGGGCGCTGCTGGCGGTGGGCTTCTATCTCGCCTGGTTCGTGGCGCCCGCCGACTATCAGCAGGGCGAGACCATCCGCATCATGTTCGTGCATGTGCCGGCCGCCTGGCTCGCCATGATGCTCTACACGATGATGACGCTCTCGGCGCTGGGGACGCTGGTCTGGCGGCATCCGCTGGCGGATGTCGCGCAGAAGGCCGCGGCGCCGATCGGTGCGGCCTTCGCCCTGATCTGCCTGCTCACCGGCGCCTTCTGGGGCAAGCCGATGTGGGGGACCTACTGGGTCTGGGACGCCCGGCTGACCTCGATGCTGGTGCTGCTCCTGATCTATCTCGGCATCATGGCGCTGTGGCGGACGCTGGACGAACCGTCCCAGGCGGGGCGGGCGGTGGCGATCCTGACGCTGGTGGGCTTCGTCAACGTGCCGATCATCAAGTTCTCGGTCGACTGGTGGAACACGCTGCACCAGCCGGCCTCGGTGCTGCGCCTGGACGGGCCGACGATCCACGCCTCCATGCTCTGGCCGCTGCTGATCCTGGCGGTCGGCTTCACCCTGATGGCGCTGACGCTGCATCTGGTGGCGATGCGCGCCGAGATCATGCGGCGGCGGGTGCGGACGCTGGCGATCCTGGAGGCCGAGCGGCTCGACCGTCTGGCGGCGGGGAGCGCGCCGGCATGAGGGTCGATCGGTCATGAGCGGGCTCGGGCCGCATGCCGGCTTCATCCTGGCGTCCTACGCCGCCGTCGCAGTCGTGCTGGGCGGGCTCGTGACGTCCGTCCTGCTCGATCACAGGGCCCAGAAGCGGGCGCTGGCCGAGCTCGAGCAACGTGGCGCCGGCCGTCGCGCGGAACGGGAATCGCCATGAGCCAGCTCGAGAGCCAAGCCGGGAGCCGACCCGAGGACAAGGTCGAGGGCCAGGCGGAGGGGACGCGCCGCCGCTCGCCGCTGCTGTTCCTGCTGCCGCTGGTCCTGTTCGGCGCGCTGGCGGTCGTCTTCCTCGTCGGACTCTTCGCCGGCGACGCCAGCAAGGTGCCCTCCGCGCTGATCGGGAAGCCGGCGCCGGCCGTGACGCTCACCGCGCTGGAGGGGCTGCAGCGTGACGGGCGCCCGGTCCCCGCCTTCGGCATGGCCGAGCTCGCGGCCGGCCGCGCGACCATCGTCAACGTCTTCGCGAGCTGGTGCGCGCCCTGCCGGGTCGAGCATCCCTTCCTGGTGGCGCTCGCCGATTCGCCGCAGGTCAAGGCGGGGCGCGTCGCCGTGGTCGGCATCAACTACAAGGACGAGGCGGAGAACGCTCGCCGGTTCCTGGGCGCGCTCGGCAATCCCTATTCCGCCGTCGGGGTCGATCGGTCAGGCCGCGCCGCGATCGAATGGGGCGTCTATGGCGTGCCGGAAACCTTCGTGATCGGTGCCGACGGACGGATCCTCGAAAAGCATGTCGGCCCGCTCGACGCCGCGAGCGCCGGCCGGTTGCTGGCGCGGGCGGTGGCGGGCAAGTGAAGCAGGGACGTCATGCTCGGGCTTGGCCCGAGCATGACGTGACGCGAAGTCTCCGGTTCTGCCTTCCGGCCTGAGATTCCCGGGTCTGCGCTCCGCTTCGCCCGGGAATGACGCGGTCAGGCCGCCTTTCTGCCGCCCATCAGGCTTTCGAACAGGCCGCGCCCATCGGTGCCGCCGGTCAGCGAATCGATCAGGTTCTCGGGGTGCGGCATCAGGCCGAGCACGTTGAAGCCGGGCGAATAAATGCCGGCGATGTTGTTGAGCGAGCCATTGGGATTGGCCTGCGCCGTGACCTTGCCCTCCCCGTCGGCATAGCGGAAGGCGACGAGGCCCTCGCCTTCCAGCCGGGCGAGGGTCTCCGGATCGGCGACATAATTGCCCTCGCCATGGGCGACGCAGACGTCGATGACCTGGCCCTGCTCGTAGGCGCTGGTATAGGCGGTGTCCGCCCGTTCGACCTTGAGGTGCTGGCGCCTGCACACGAATTTGAGATCGGCGTTGCGCATCAGGATGCCCGGCAGGAGCCCCGCCTCGCAGGCGATCTGGAAGCCGTTGCAGATGCCCAGCACATAGCCGCCGCGGGCGGCGTGCGCCCGGGTCGCGTCCATGATGTTGGCACGGCCGGCGATGGCGCCGGTGCGCAGATAGTCGCCATAGGAGAAGCCGCCGGGCAGGACGACGATATCGGTGCCGGCCGGGAGGTCGGTGTCGGCGTGCCAGACATGGACCACCTCGGCCCCGGCCTGCTTCAGCGCCTTGGCGACGTCGCCGTCGCGGTTGGAGCCGGGAAAGGTGATGACGGCGGCTTTCATCGGATCACGCCCCGATCTCGACGCGGTAATTCTCGATCACGGTGTTGGCGAGCAGCTTCTCGCAGGCCGTCTTCAGTGCCGCTTCGGCGGCGGCCTTGTCGGAGCCCGCCAGCTCGATGTCGAAGACCTTGCCCTGGCGGACCGAGCCGACGCCGTCGATGCCGAGGGACTTCAGCGCACCCTCGATCGCCTTGCCCTGCGGATCGAGCACGCCGGTCTTGAGGGTGACGGTGACGCGGGCTTTCATGGCGATCTCCAGAGGGCGTTCTGCGGCTGCCTTAACGGCGAATCGAACCGGGCTCAACCGGAATGGCCGGTTTCACGTGAATCAGCGGCTGCGCCATGCGGCCACCGCATCGCGGCGGGCGCTCTCGGCCTCTGCGGAGACGGCGATGGCGAGCACGAGCCGGTCGCCCTCGCGTCCATGCAGGATCGCGGTCGCGGCGCTCTTGGTGCCGGTGTCGGTGGTCCCCGCCTTCCTCGCGCGGATCTCGACGAGGAGGCCGCTCGCGCCCTCGGCCTCGAAGCGGCTGACGCGCGTCGTGCTCTTGGGCCGCGCATCCGCCTTGCCGGTGGCGGACTTCGGCCTGGCCGGCTTTCGCGCGGGATCGGCCGGCGGCTTTGCGAACAGGCGGGCGAGGCGCTCCGGATCGGCCTGCAGGGCCTGCTCCATCTTGTCCGCCTCGCGACCAGAGAAGGCGAGGACGGAGGCGAAGCCCTGCTGCGCGCAAGCCTCGCGCGGGCAGACCACCATGGTGCGCGCCTCGATGCCGTCGTTCAGCACCCAGCCGCCGATCGGGAGCGGCTGCCAGCCCTGCGCGGCGGGCAGCTCGGCGACGCCTGTGCCGAAATCGCCTGCGCAGCCGGATAGCATCAGCGCAGCCGTGAGCGGGCCCATGATGCGAAAACGGGAGCGCAGGCGCTCCCGTCGGATGATCTGGCGCGGCTGCGAGCCGTCATCCATGGCAGCCGTCGACGGGCTTACTGGACGAGCCGGGGGCCGGCCGGACCGGGCTTCTCGTTCTCGCCGAGGATGCCGAGGCGGCGGGCGACTTCGGTGTAGGCCTCGATGAGGCCGCCCATGTCGCGCCGGAAGCGATCCTTGTCGAGCTTGTCCTTGGACTTGATGTCCCAGAGCCGGCAGGAATCGGGGCTGATCTCGTCGGCGACGACGATGCGCATCATCTCGCCCTCCCAGAGCCGGCCGCATTCGATCTTGAAGTCGACGAGGCGGATGCCGGCGCCGAGGAAGAGGCCGGAGAGGAAGTCGTTGACGCGGATCGCCAGCGCCATGATGTCGTCGATTTCCTGGGGCGTCGCCCAGCCGAAGGCGGTGATGTGCTCTTCGGAGACCATCGGGTCGCCCAGCGCATCGTTCTTGTAATAGAACTCGATGATCGAGCGCGGCAGCTGCGTGCCCTCCTCGAGCCCCAGCCGGGTCGCGAGCGATCCCGCGGCAACATTGCGCACGACGACCTCGAGCGGAATGATTTCCACCTCGCGGATGAGCTGCTCGCGCATGTTCAGCCGGCGGATGAAATGCGTGGGAACGCCGATGTCGTTCAGGTGGGAGAAGATGTGCTCGCAGATCCGGTTGTTGAGCACGCCCTTGCCGTCGATGACTTCATGCTTCTTGGCGTTGAAGGCGGTGGCGTCATCCTTGAAGTGCTGGATCAGCGTTCCGGGCTCGGGTCCCTCATAGAGGACCTTCGCCTTGCCTTCGTAGATGCGACGGCGGCGATTCATTGGGATATACCGTGGCTTGAGGAAATCCAAAGGTCGGCCTTTCTCTGGACGCGGGTCGCCCCGCGGCGGGATCTGGGCCCCTGGTCAGCCGGTCCAGCTCGAATCCGGGCTGATTCCGACCAGGTTGGAATCAGCGTAGACCGCGCTGCCGGCCGGCTCAATGTGCGGGCCGCCCAGCAGGGCCGCCCGTGCGCCCGCTATATGGCGCTTCTGCACCGCAAACGCAACAAACCGCTCCGCGCCGCCGCTTTTTCGCGCCGCCCGCTGGCGCTCGCCACGCCGCATCCGCATTCGGACTGGTCTGTTCCCGCGCGACATCCTATATGGCGGCGGCGTGTCTCCCAGAGCCGTTCCAGCCCTGCCCGCAAAGGACTTTACCGCATGACGACCTTCGATCAGCGCAAGGATGCCTTCGAGAACAAGTTCGCCCATGACGAGGAGCTGCGCTTCAAGGCCACCGCTCGGCGCAACAAGCTGCTCGGGCTGTGGGCGGCCGAGAAGCTCGGCAAGGACGGCGCCGACGCCGACGCCTATGCGAAGGCGGTGGTCGTGGCCGATTTCGAGGAAGCCGGTGACGACGACGTGCTGCGCAAGGTCAGCGGCGACTTCGCGGCGGGCGGCGTCTCGGTCGGCGACGACGAGATCCGCCGGGTGATGGGCGAACTGCTGATCCGGGCGGCCGAGGAGATCCAGGCCGGTCGCTGAACGGTCCGCGGGCCCGAGGCGCCCGAGCCCCCGAGCCCGCGCAAACGCAGGGCGTGATTGAAGCGGGCGCATGGGCGCCCGTTTGCATTTGGGGCCCGGGCCGGTCCAACGTGGCGCACCCGCCGGCCGAGCCAAGAGCGGGGCCCGCAACGGATGAAACGCGCCATGGCCACACCCACCGTCCTGTCCTCCCTCGCCGATCGCCTCGCCCGGGGAGACAGCCTCGTTTCCGCCTGGTGCGGGCTTCAGGACCCCGCGATCGCGGGCGTGCTGGCCAAGGAGGGCTTCGACGCCGTCACCCTCGACATGCAGCACGGGCCGATCACGCTGGGCGAGGTCATCCGGGCCGTGCCGCTGATCAACGCCGCCGGCAAGCCGGCCCTGGCGCGCATTCCCGTCGGCGAGTTCCAGAACGTGTCGCGGCTGTTCGATGCCGGCGTGTCGGGCGTCATCGCGCCGATGATCAACACCATGGCGGATGCCCGCGCCTTCGCCGCCTATGCCAAATACCCGCCGATGGGCGAGAGGAGCTGGGGCAGCTATGGCGGGCTCGGCGCCTCGGGGCTGGACCAGAACGGCTATCTGCGCGAGGCCAACCGCTTCTCGCTCACCTTCGCGATGATCGAGACGCGCGAGGCCATGGCGATCCTCGACGACATCCTGGCACTGGAGGGGATCGATGCCGTCTTCGTCGGTCCCTCCGACCTCTCGATCGCGCTTTCGGGCGGCAAGGAGGTCAATCCGCTCTCGGCCGAGGTCGACGAGGCGATCCGCCATATCGTGGCGCGGGCGTCGTCGGTCGGGAAGCCGGTCGCGATCTATGCCCAGTCGGCCGAGCGCGCCAAGGGGTTCCTCGAGATGGGGGCCCGGCTGGTCACGGTGATGAGCGATACGGCCTTCCTGCGCGGCGCGGCGCAGAGCGCGCTCACGGTGCTCGGGCGCTGACCCGGGTTCAGGCGTTGACTCCCTCGCGAGCCTTCAGCACGGCGTAATAGGCCCAGAGCAGCCGCGCGGCGACGCCGCGCCACGGCCGCCACGGCTCGGCCAGCGCCTCGAGCGCGGCGGCAACCGGCCGCGCCGGCAGGCCGAAGGCGACCCGGGCGGCTTCCTGGATCGCCAGATCACCCGGCGCGAAGCCGTCGCGACGGCCGAGGCAGAACAGCAGATAGATGTCGGCCGTCCAGGGGCCGATGCCCGGGACCGCCGTGAGATGACGGTGGACCTCCTCGGCCGTCGCGGCCTCCAGCCGGTCGAAACGCAGCCGGCCCTCGACGACGGCCGCGGCCACCGCACGCATCGCCTTCTGCTTCGGGCGCGACAGGCCTGACAGCCGCATCGCCTCGTCATCGGCCGCGAGGATGCGTTCAGGGGTCAGTGGCGACAGCACCGTCTCGACGCGCGCCCAGACGGCCCGCGCGCTGGCCACCGAGAGCTGCTGCGAGACGATGATGGCGGCCAGTCCGGGAAAGCCGCCTTCCCGGCGCCGCAGCGGCGGGATGCCGGTGCGCGCGATGACGGGCAGCCAGCGGGGGTCGCGCGCGCAGAGCGCCGCCATGCCCTCTTCGAGATCGGCCGTCGTGGTGATGATCGTCATTCTGCCCCGATGCCCGCAACCGCCGACCGGGGCTGTCAGCAGGATGGTCTGACCCCTGCCGCTCGGCCATCGAGCTTGGCGGCCCCGCCCGGTGCTTCTAGACAGAACAGATGCCGCCGTCGCCTCCTGCCTCCAAAATGCCGGTCCTGCGCTTCGCGCCGAGCCCGAACGGGCGGCTGCATCTCGGGCATGCGCTGTCGGCCCTGACGAATGAGCGCCTCGCCCACTTGATGGGCGGGCGCCTGCTGCTGCGCATCGAGGATATCGACCGCGCGCGCTGCACGCCCATTTTCGAACAGGGGGTGCGTGACGATCTGGATTGGCTGGGTGTCCCCTTCGCAGGCGAAGTCCGGCGGCAGTCCGAGCATTTCGGCGATTATCGCGTCGCGCTCGAGGAGCTGCGCCGGCGTCGCCTGGTCTATCCCTGTTTCTGCTCGCGGCAGGAGGTGCGCGCCGCCGCATCCGCCCGGGCCCAGGAGACGGGCGAAGCCTGGCCGGTCGATCCGGATGGTGCGCCGCTCTATCCGGGATGCTGCCGCGGCCTCGATGCGGGGCTGGCGGAGGGCAGGATCGCTTCGGGCGCGCCGCATCTGCTGCGGCTCGACATGGAGCGCGCGCTGGCGGCGGTGGGGGAGGATTTGGCCTATCGCATCTTCGACGCCTTGGGCGGCGTCACGCATGTCGTCGCGCAGCCACGGCGCTGGGGCGATGTCGTGCTGGCGCGCAAGGACGTCCCAACGAGCTATCACCTTTCCGTCGTCGTCGACGATGCGCTGCAGGGCGTGACGCATGTAGTGCGCGGGCGCGATCTCGAGGCCGCCACAGACATTCATGTCCTGCTGCAGCTTCTGCTCGGCCTGCCGACACCGCTCTATCATTTCCACGACCTGCTGGCGGATGCGGAGGGACGCAAGCTCGCCAAGAGCCGAGGCTCCCGCAGCCTGGCCGAACTCAGGGCTGAGGGCGCCACCGCGGCGCAGATCCGGCACGACCTCGGCTTCGGCTGAGCGGCGTCAACCGACGCCCAGCCAGGTCAGCCAGGCGGCCGTGGTGAACAGCGAGATCAGCGTCGAGAGCGTGATCGCGCTGGAGGCGTCGGCGACGCCCTGGCGATAGCGCTCCGCGAAGAGATAGGCATTGATGCCGCAGGGGCAGGCCGCAAACAGCACCGCGACGCCCGACCAGTGCGGCGGCATGTCGAAGACCTTCGTCGCCAGAAGATAGACGATCAGCGGATGCAGGCCGAGCTTGAGCGCGCTCAGCGCCACCGGCAGCCCGAGCCCGGACTCCAGCCCGTAACGGCGCATGCTGATGCCGAGGCTGATCAGCGCGCAGGGCACCGCGGCGCCGGCAATCAGGTCGATCAGCGTCCAGAACGGAGCGGGCAATTGCCCGACGACCGGACGCGCCAGCATGCCCAGGATGATGCCGATGATGATGGGGTGGGTGAAGAGTCGCCGGATCATCATCGCGGGAGAGGCCGCGCGACCTTCCGCCAGCAGCGTCGCGACCGTCATCGTGACGGGCAGGTGGATCGCCAGCAGCAGGCCGAGCGGCACGGCGCCGGCCTCGCCATAGGCCTTCAGGATCATCGGGACGCCGACGAAGACCGTGTTGGACTGGGCGGCTGCGAAGCCGGAGACGACGAGTTCCGGCCCTTTGCGGGCGAAGAGGCGGCTCGCGATCAGCATGGCCAGCGCCCAGACGATGGCGAGGCCGGTGAAATAGGCGATCCAGTAGCCCCAGGGCTGGGTCTGCGGCACGTCGGCGGTGGCCAGGGTGCGGAAGAGCAGGCAGGGCACGGCCAGCACGAAGACGAAGTCGGAGAGGCCCTCGCCCGTCGTCTCGCGCAGGAGCTTTGTCCAGCGCGCCAGATAGCCGAGCGCGATCAGGCCGAAGACGGGCAGGACGACGAGCAGGGCGGCGAGCATGGTGCGGCACCGGCGCAGGAGGAGGACCGCCTCAGCGCGTGTCTGCTCAGCCGTCGCAAGTCAAGCGCTGCAGGCAGATCGAGTCGCGGCGACGCCGCCCGTCATGCGTTCAGCGCAGTTGCGCGACGGCTCCGCCGGC